>NZ_JBFAWC010000001.1:0-983288 GCF_040680155.1 Streptomyces sp. NPDC052114
TTCCCGGCGCTCCGCGCCGGGTCTTCCCCACCCACCCACCCGTTTACCCCGCACCGCCCTGCGGGACCGGCTGCGCCGGGGCTGGAGCCACACTTGTCGCTGCCCGGCACCGGGGGCTGTGCCCACCCGTTCCGCCCTGCGGAACGCCTGCCCACAGCGGGGACGGCCACCGGCCCGCCCCCACCGGGCCGCGCCCGCACGCGCTCCCGAGGGGACGTGGGGGTATGTGCGAACGGAGCACCGAGCCAGCAATAGCGCCTTTGGACTTGGGGCGGGGCGCAGGGATGGCGAGTACGCACATACCCCCGCGGCCCCGCCCCACAGACGGACAAAGGCGCACCGCCCAAGGCGCCCCCGCCAGACGCCCGCATACTGTGAGCCCCATGGGTGGTCGGGGACGTGTGTGGGATGGGCTGTGGCGGTGGGGGTTCGTGTGGGGGGTGGGGCCCTGGGTTAGTGCGGGGTATCTGGGGAGTGGCGCGGTCGTGGGGAGCGTCGTGCTGCTGGGCGGCCTCGTCCTGCTGACGCTCGGCGTCGTCCTCACCCCCGTCCTCCTCGGCCTCCCCCTCCTCGCCGCCCTCGCCCTCTCCGGCCTCCCCGTAGCCGCCCTCGAACGCCGCCGCCTCCGCCTCGTCGACCCCGCCCCGGCCCCCACCCCCCACCGCACCCCCGCCACCCCCGGCGCCCCCGCCTGGCTCCGGCTGCGGATCAAGGAGCAGGCGACCTGGCGCGAGCTCGCCCACGCCGCCCTCCTCGCCTTCGTGCTGTGGCCCCTGGACCTCCTCGTCCTGGCCTGCGCCGTCGTGCTCCCCGCCCTCCTCCTCGTCGCCCCCGCCCACCTCGCCCTCGCCGAAGGACACGGCATCCGCCCCGCCAAGCTGTGGCTCGTCGAGAGCTACCCGGCGGCCTGCGGCACCGCGCTGGCCGGCCTCGTCCTGCTCCTCGCCCTCGCCTACCCCCTCGGCGCCTACGCCGCAGCCCGCGCCGCCCTGGCCCGCCTCCTGCTCGCGCCCCGCGAGTCCGAACTGGCCGCCAGCCTCGCCGAGGTGACAAGGTCGCGGGCCCGCCTTGTCGACGCCTTCGAGGCCGAACGCCGCAGGATCGAGAGGGACTTGCACGACGGGGCGCAGCAGCGGCTCGTCGCCCTCACCATGAGCCTCGGCCTCGCCCGCCTCGACGTACCCCCGGACAGCCCGCTCGCGGCGAGCCTCGCGAACGCCCACGACGAGGCGGGCCGCGTCCTGGCCGAGCTGCGCGAGCTGATCCGCGGCATCCATCCGCAGGTCCTCACCGACCACGGCCTGGCCACCGCCATCGAGGACGCGGCGGACCGCTCCGCCGTCCCCGTGGAGGCGGCGGGCCTCGCGCTGCCCCGGCTGCCCGAAGCCGTCGAGTCGGCGGGGTACTTCGCGGTCCGCGAGGCCCTCGCGAACGTCGACCGGCACAGCGGGGCCACCCGCGCCCGCGTCACCGCCGCCCACACCGGCGGAGTGCTCCGCGTCGAGGTCCGCGACGACGGCCGCGGCGGCGCCGAGCCGGAGCGGGGCACGGGCCTGACCGGCCTCGCGGACCGGCTCGCCGTGCTCGATGGCACACTGACGGTCACCAGCCCGCCCGGCGGCCCGACCGTCCTGTCCGTGGAGATCCCGTGCGCAGCCGAAGCCTGAGAGTCGTCCTCGCCGAGGACAGCGTGCTGTTGCGGGAAGGGCTCGTCGGCCTGCTCACCCGCTTCGGGCACGAGACCGTCGCCGCGGTGGGCGACGCGGACGCGCTGCGGGACGCGGTGTCGGCGTACGAGCCGGACATCGTGGTGACCGACGTGCGGATGCCGCCCGGCTTCCAGGACGAGGGGCTGAAGGCGGCGGTCGCGCTCCGCGCACGGCGCCCGAAGCTGCCGGTGCTCGTGCTCAGTCAGTACGTCCAACGGTCCTACGCCGCCGAGCTGTTGGACAGCGGTGACGGCACCGGCGTCGGCTATCTGCTCAAGGACCGGGTGGGCCAGGTCGAGCAGTTCGTCGAGGGGCTCACCCGGGTCGCGGAGGGCGGGACGGTCGTCGACCCGGAGGTCGTACGGCAGTTGCTGCGCCGCCGCCGCGATCCGCTGGAGCAGCTGACGCCGCGCGAGCGCGAGGTGCTGGCGCTCGTCGCGGAGGGGAAGTCGAACGCGGCGATCGCATCCGAACTCGTCGTTTCCGAGGCGGCGGTGGGCAAGCACATCGGCAACATCCTCGGGAAACTGGACCTGCCTCCGGCGGACGGGACGCACCGCAGGGTGCTCGCGGTGCTGACGTATCTGCGGGCGTGAGGGATCCACTTTGCGGGCGTGGGGGATCCATGCGAAGGAACCGCACCAAGGATCCGCGTGAGGGATCCGTGGGGAGTGGCCGAGAGGACGGCCCGGGGCCGTACGAGCGATTACGATCCACGTTCATGAGCACGTCAGACCAGCCCAAGGCCACGGCGGAACTCCAGGACGAGGACCGGGACACGGAGACGGACCGAGGCCAGGGGCAGGGCCTGGACCCGGACACCGTCCCGGACCCGGACACCGCCCCGGACCAGGGACCCACCCCCGCCGCCCGCGCCCGGCGCGCCCGCATCGCCGCGGCCTCGCTGCTGATGGCCGTGGCGGCGGTGGTGCTCGCGCTGCGCCTGGCGAGCCGGTCCTCCGTCCTGGTCGTCGGGGTCTACGGCCTGCTGCTGATCCTGTGCGGCGTGGTGATCGAGCTGAGCCGCCGCGGCCGTACCAGGCTCGGCACCTGGCTGCTGGCCGCGGGGCTCGCGGCGGCGCTGGTCATGGACGGGGTCGTCCTGTCGTAGCGATCGGCCGTGGCGGGGCGGCGCGCGGGCGCGCGCCTCACGACTCCAGGTACCGCAGCACCGCGAGGACCCGGCGGCTGTAGCCCGTGGTCCGGGACAGACCCAGTTTGTCGAAGATCGCGTTGAGGTTCTTCTCGACCGCGCTCAGCGAGATGTGCAGCTTCTGCCCGATGGCGGCGTTGGTGTGCCCCTCGGCGAGCGCTTCGAGCACCGTGCGCTCGCGGGGCGTGAGCCGGGTCAGCGGGTCGACGTGCGTGGTGCGGATCAGCAACTGCCGTACGACTTCGGGGTCGATGGCGGCGCCCCCGGCGTGCACCCGCTCCAGCGCGTCGAGGAACTCCTCGACCTGGGCGACCCGGTCCTTGAGGAGGTAGCCGACGCGTTCGGCGCTCGACGTGAGCAGCTGCGCCGCGTAGTTGCGCTCCACGTACTGGGAGAGGACGACGACCCCGATGCCGGGGCGCGTCTCGCGGATCCGCACCGCGGCGCGCAGCCCTTCGTCGGTGTGGTCGGGCGGCATCCGGATGTCGGTGACGACGACGTCCGGCGTGTGCGCCTCGACCTCGGCGAGCAGCGCGTCCGCGTCGCCCACGGCGGCGAGGACCTCGTGGCCCTCCTCGGCGAGCAGCCGGACCAGGCCCTCCCGCAGCAGGGTCGAGTCCTCGGCCAGGATTACGCGCACGGCAGCTCCGCGGTGATGGTGGTGGGTCCCCCGAGGGGGCTGTCGACGTGCAGGGTGCCGTCGAGCGCGGCGACCCGGCTGCCCAGGCCGGTGAGCCCGCTGCCCGCCGGGTCGGCGCCCCCGGTGCCGCTGTCGCGGACGAGGACGGTCAGCGTCGCGCCCCGCCGCGCCACGCGCACGAAGACCTCCTCGGCGGCGGAGTGCTTGGCGGCGTTGGTGACGGCCTCCGAGACGACGAAGTAGGCGGCCGTCTCGACGGTGGGGGGCAGTGGTTCCGGTACGTCGTACTCCATGCGCACCGGCAGCGCGCACCGCTCCGACACCCCGCCGAGCGCCTCGCGCAGCCCGAGGCTGTCGAGCGCGGTGGGGTAGACCCGCCAGGCCACCTCGCGCAGCTCGGTGAGGACCTCCTGGGCCTCCTTGTGGGCCTGTTCGAGCAGGGCGTCCGCGCGCTCGGGGGTGCGGCCGCGGCGGGCCCTGCCGAGCAGCATGGCGAGCGCGACGAGCCGCTGCTGGACGCCGTCGTGCAGATCGCGCTCGACGCGGCGCCGCTCCACGTCGACCGCCCGGACCACCGCGGCGCGGCTGGTGGCCAGTTCGTCGATGCGGCGCTGGAGCAGCTCGCGCTCGGAGGGGCCGAAGCACTCGCGGGCCAGGCGGGCGTCCTGGTCGGTCAGCGCGCGCAGGCCCTGCACGGCGAGGAAGAGCAGGGTGCCGCCGAGGACGACCTGGCTGAGGACGTCCACCCAGGTCATGGACGTGTCGATCAGCGAGACGGCGAAGATCCCGGCGAGGACGGCACCGAAGTCGACGAGGGCGACGACGACGGCGCACAGCAGTCCGGAGTACGTACGGGCGGCGAGGTAGCGCAGGATCTGCTGGTCGGAGGCGCGGTGGTCGGGGAACGTGTCGTGGAAGAAGACCGACCGGCGCCACCGCTCAAGGACGGTGACCTTCCGCGCGCCCGAGGCGAGCAGCGCGTGGGCGCGGGCGCGGGTGCGCGGCCAGAGCAGGAAGGCGCCGAGGGCCGCGCCGGCGACGACGAAGTAGACGAGCCCGAGCAGGGCGGTGAGGCAGCCGATGAGCACACCGGCGACCCTCAGTACGAACGGGGCGGCCACGGGCTCCTTCACGTCGTCCGACACTAGTCGACCCCTAGTCGACGCGCCGGTGACGGGGCCCGGCCCCGGCACCGGCGCGGGGCCGGTTGCGCGAGCGCACGCGGACCACCGCCCAGACGACGGCGGCCGCGAGGACGGTGACGAGGACGACCTTGGAGAGCAGGCCCACGTACGTCTCGACGGCGTCCCACTGGTCGCCCAGCCAGTACCCGGCGAGGACCAGGACCGAGTTCCAGATCAGGCTGCCCAGCGAGGTCAGGGCGAGGAAGACCGGCAGCCGCATGCGTTCCACGCCGGCCGGCACGGAGATCAGGCTGCGGAAGATCGGCACCATCCGGCCAAGGAAGACGGCCTTGGTGCCGTGCTTGGCGAACCACGCCTCGGTGCGCTCCAGGTCGGACGCCTTGACCAGCGGCAGCTTCGCCCAGAGGGCGTGCATGCGCTCGCGCCCGAACAGCACGCCGATCCAGTAGAGGGCCGCCGCGCCGACCACCGAGCCGAGCGTCGTCCAGAACAGCGCGGAGGCCAGGCTGATCACGCCCTGCCCGGCCGCGAAGCCGGTGAGCGGCAGGATCACCTCACTGGGCAGCGGCGGGAAGAGGTTCTCCAGCGCGATGGCGAGCCCCGCGCCGGGGCCGCCGAGCGTGTCCACCAGGTCGGCGGCCCAGCCCGCGATGCCGCCCGCGGGTTCCTGGGGGAGGGCGAGAGTCGTGAGGTCCATGCGAGCAACGCTAGAAAACGCAGGTCAGCTGCGGTATGGGGGTTGCCGTCGACCGGGGGTGCGGTTTTCCGCACCCCGGGCGGATGCTTGGCCCCAGCGGCTTGACAAGCGTATATTGCACGAGAAAGCTTCAGCTGACAGGTACCCCCAGGACGCCCGAGGTGAGCCATGACCAGCGAGGAGCTTCTGGCCTTCCTGGCGGCCGTGGGACACGCCCAGCGCCTGCGGGTCATCACCGAGCTCGCCGAGGGCCGGATGTACGTCAGCGAAATGGCCCGCCGGCTGAAGATGTCCCGGCCGCTGCTCTACATGCACCTGGAGCGCCTGGAGAAGGCCGGCCTCGTCGTCGGTCACCTGGAGCTCTCCGACGACGGCAAGGCGCTGAAGTACTTCGAACTGGCGCCGTTCGACCTGCGCCTGAACGTGGACACGGTCCTGGCCGCCGCGCACGAGGACATCGCCGCGCACGAGGGCGACGCCGCGGACGGGGCCACGGACGCGGCCGCCGACGCGGCGGGTCCGCAGTAACCCAATGAACCCGAAGGGGAAGCGCACATGACCGGCGCTGTCATCGCCATCGCCATCGTTCTGATCGTCGTCGGCGGCATCACGGCGAGTGTGGCCGCGTACTTCAGACTCCAGCGCCACCGCGCGGACGCCGTCGCCATGGCCGAATACCGCAGGCTCGCCGAGGAGGCGGTCGCGAACCAGGTCGCCCTGCAAGGGCAGTTGGCAGAGCTGCACGACCGCGTGAAGTCCGTGGAGAGCCTGCTGCGCAGCGTCGACTGACCCGCCGCGGGGCGGCCCCGCGCGGGCCGCGCGCAGCCCCGCCGCGGCAGTCAGCGCCGTGTCAGCGGTGGCCGAGAGCATGGGGTTCGGGCCAGGGGCCCGAACCCCATACGACTCGGATACGGAGTGCGCGACGTGTCGAATCCCTTTGACGATCCGGACGGAACCTTCCTGGTGCTGGTGAACGACGAGGGCCAGCACTCGCTCTGGCCCGCGTTCGCCCAGCGCCCGGAGGGCTGGCGGGTGGCCCTGGAGGAGGGGCCCCGCGACGCCGCGCTGAGCTACGTCGAGGAGCACTGGACCGACATGCGTCCGCGCAGCCTGCGCGAGGCCGCTTCGGCGCAGGCTTCTTGAGTCACCGTCGGTTCGCCAGGATGCCGGAGGAACAACAGTGAGCATGGCGATTCAGGCGGAGGGCCTGCGCAAGCGCTACAAGGAGCACGAGGCGCTGAGCGGAGTCGACCTCGAGGTGCCCGGCGGCACGGTGTTCGGACTGCTCGGCCCCAACGGCGCGGGCAAGACGACCACCGTGCGCACGCTGGCCACCCTGGTGGAGCCGGACGGCGGGCGTGCCGAGGTGGCCGGCTTCGACGTGGCGCGCAGTCCGCACGAGGTGCGCCGGCGGATCGGCCTCGCCGGTCAGTACGCGGCGGTGGACGAGCTCCTGACGGGCCGCGAGAACCTCGTGCTCATCGGCCGGCTGCTGCACCTGGGCCGGCGCGCGGCACGGCGGCGCGCGGGCGAGCTCCTGGACCGGTTCGACCTGTCCCACGCGGCGGACCGGCCCGCGCACACCTACTCGGGCGGCATGCGGCGCCGCCTCGACCTGGCCGTCTGCCTGGTCACCACGCCGTCGGTGCTCTTCCTCGACGAACCCACCACCGGACTGGACCCGGTGAGCCGGATGGCGCTGTGGGACGCGGTACGCGAACTGGTCACCGACGGCGTGACCGTCCTGCTGACCACGCAGTACCTGGACGAGGCCGATGCCCTCGCCGACCGGATCGCCGTCGTCGACCGGGGCCGGGTCATCGCCGAGGGCACCCCGGACGAGCTCAAGCGGAAGGTCGGCGACGAGCGCCTGGAGATCGTGGTGGCCCGCCCCGACGACGTGCGTGCCGCCGTCACCGCGCTGCGCCGCATCTCGGCGGACGAGCCGACCGCCGACCAGGACCGGCGCCTGGTCTCCATCGCGCTCGGCGACGGCATGACGGGCATCGCCAACGCCGCCTCGGCCCTGCGCCAGGACGGCGTCGACGTCGTCGACTTCGCGCTGCGCAGGCCGACGCTGGACGACGTCTTCGTGACG
Source organism: Streptomyces sp. NPDC052114 (assembly GCF_040680155.1). Lineage (NCBI taxonomy): Bacteria > Bacillati > Actinomycetota > Actinomycetes > Kitasatosporales > Streptomycetaceae > Streptomyces > Streptomyces sp. NPDC052114. The sequence goes on from NZ_JBFAWC010000001.1 coordinate 7,443, forward strand.
CTCACCGGCCAGTCGGCCTGAGCGCCTCGCCGTCCGGGCACCGCGCCCGCTGACGCGGCCCCAGGAAATCTCCCGCCCCCGTCCACGGGGGCGGGACAGGGCTGCTCCGGCCGTCCCGGACACTCTCGACACCTGCGGAAAAGCTGACCAACGGGGGGCAGTCACCCATGCAGAGAATCCATTTCACCGCCGACGACATCGCCAGGACCCGGCTGCGTACGGACGCGGGGCCGCTCGTCGAGACGGCCTTCGCGTACGGCCTGCTCGGGCGGTGCGTGGGGCCGCCCTACGTCCGGTGGTACCGCCAGGTCGCCAAGCGGCTGTCCGCCCGCCCGCAGGGACGGTCGGGGAGCGCCGGCGCGGCCGGTGACCCCGAGGCGCTGCTGCGGCTGATCGAGCGCGGCGGCGGCGAGGGAGGCGGCGGCGCCCACCCGGTGTCGCTGGTGCCGCAGCTCGCCGCCCACCAGGAGGCGGCGGGCCTCTCGGAGGTCTGGCGCGAGGGCATCTCCCCGTACTGGGCGCGCATGGTGGCGTATCTGCAGGCCGAGTGCGAGGCGCGCGGCCGGGTGGTGATGGGCGGCGGCGTGGAGGTCCTGCTCGCCACCCTGCACCCCCGGACCACCTGGCGCCCGCAGGTCCTGGAGATCCCCGGCGGCCCCGACGGGGACATCCACCTCGACGGCCGCGGCCTGGTGCTCGTCCCCTCGGTGTTCCTCAACCACCGCCCCGCGCAGGTCATCGGGGTGCAGAGCGACAGCGGCGAACTGGTCCTCGCCTTCGCTGCGCCGCCGGACGCCCAGCGGGCGGCGGGCCTGTGGGACACGCCCGAGGACACCGCCCAGTCGCTCGGCGCGCTGGTCGGCCAGACCCGGGCCGCCGCGCTGCGGGTGCTGCGGGCCACCTGCACGACCAGCGAGCTCGCCGAGCGGCTCGGCATCTCGGCGGCCAGCGCGAGCCAGCACACGAAGGTGCTCCGCGAGACCGGTCTGATCACCACCCGGCGGATCCGCAACACCGTGCTGCACTCGGTCAGTCCGCTGGGCGTCGCCCTCCTCGACGGACTGCCCGCACAGCCGGGGCTCGACGGACTGCCCGCGCAGCCGGGACCGGACCGCATGGCCCGCGCCGGCGCGGTGCCGACCGCCCGCATCCCCCGGCAGGTCGTCCTGCACGCCTCCTGAGGGAGCCGCGCGGCTCTCCATGGCTCTCGGTACCTCTTCGCCTCTCCGTACGACGCGTCCCCCGGCCACGGGCACCACGGCCGGGGGACGCGTCGTCGGTGCTCACTCGCGGATGCCCACCGCGGCGCCCGGCCGGTGGCGCAGCACCGCGGCCGCCGACACGAGCGTGGTGAACAGGGTCAGCGCGAACGCCGCGCCCACCACCGTCGCGAAGATCCACGGCGGGCCCTGCGGCATCGGCTCGCCCAGCACGCTCAGGCTCAGCGGCACCAGCGTCAGGACCGCGACCAGCAGGCCGAGGAGGATGCCGGCCACGGAGACCAGGAGCGCCTCCACGGTCATCATCCGCAGCACCTGCCGCCGGGTGGCCCCCACGAGCCGCTGGAGCATGAACTCGCGGCGCCGCTCGGTGGTCGCGAGGACCTGCGTGTTGACCAGGGCGATCGTCGAGTACGCGATGACCACGCCCAGCACCATGTACGCCATCCAGGCCTGGGTGTCGTCCTCGTCCGCGTGGACCGCGCTGACCGTGGTCCGCGGCAGCACGGTCAGACCGGGCTGCTCGTCGGCCAGCGCCGACAGGGTCTTCGTCAGCCGGGCCTGGTCGGTGCCGGGCGCCGCGGTCACCGTGATCTGCGGGACCAGGCCGGAGTCGGTGTGCGGGACGAGGAGCGAGGCGGGCACCAGCGCGGTCTCGTAGCCGCGGCGCGCGCCGACGGTGGCGACCAGTTCGAGGCGGACCTCCGTGCCGTCGCCGAGCCGCATCGGGACCTTGTCGCCGATCTCGTGCCCGTCGGTCTCCGACGAGGGCAGCGCGACGGTGTCGCCCCGCAGGTCGTCCAGGCTGCCGCTCTCGGCGCGGAAGGCGGTGGTGCCCTTGACGCCCTCGGCGGTGACGCCCTGCAGCGGCATCTCGGTGGGCTCGAAGTCGCCCTCGTCGATCTCGGACTGCGTGGGCGGCGTCTTCGGCTCCAGGTAGCCGAGGGTGGCGACCTGCGCGGAGGCGGCGGACACGCCGGGCTGCTTCCTGATGGTGTCGACCATGGACAGCGGCAGACCGCCGGATACGGAGGTGACCGCCACGTCGGCCCGCATGTTCTCGTCGAACGCCTCCTGGGAGCCGCTGGACTGGGTGGTCTGCAGATAGATCAGCGCGATGGCCAGACCGGTGGCGAGCATGACGGGCATCACCGCCGAGGCCATCCGGCTGCTGCGCGCCTTCGCGTTGAGCGTGGCGAGGCGGCCGGAGAAACCGGTCAGGGCGCGCAGCGGCCAGTGCAGCACGGCCGTGATCAGCTTGGCGAGTCCCGGTCCGAGCAGCCCGAAGCCGACCGTCCACAGCATCGCCGCCGGGGTGGCGGTGCTGCCCGCCATGGGGCCGTCCAGGCTCGCGGTGACCAGCGCGAGGGCGGCGCCGCCGCCGAGGAAGAGCAGCGCGAAGACCAGCCGCGGGACGCTGAACCACTTGCGTTGGAGGGAGGCCTCGGCGAGCGCCTCGGTGGGCCGGGTGCGCGCCGCGCCGCGGGCCGAGATGAAGGCCGCGCCCAGCGCGGTGAGCAGGGCGGCGCCCACGCCGGTCACCATCGGGATCCAGCCCGCGCGATACGCGAGGGTGTCGGGCACCACGTCGCCCTCGGCGAAGGCGGTGAGCAGCCACCGCCCGACGTGCGGACCGGGGTAGCAGGCGAGCGCGGTGGCCACGAGGGCGACGACGAGCGTCTCGCCGAGGATGAGGCGGCGCAGCTGGCCCGGCGTGGTGCCGATCGCCCGCAGGAGGGCCATCTCGCGCTGCCGCTGCTGGATGGACAGGCCCATGGTGCTGGACACCACGAAGACGGTGACCATCGCGGACAGACCGCCGAACACCGAGGCCAGGGTGACCAGTTTGGTGCCGTCGGTGATGATCCTCGGGTTCTCCGCCCAGCCGCGCTTGTCGCCGGTCAGCACGGTGGCGGGCGCGCCGTCCACCGCCTCCTTGAGGGCCCCCACGACGTCGCCGCGGTCGGCGCCCGCCTCGGTGAGGACGCCGATGTTGTCGAGCGTGCCGGGACGGCCGCCGATCTCCTCGGCCGTCCGGTCGGAGAGGAAGACGGCGTTCTCGTCGGCGTCGGCGGCCACGGCGCCGGAGCCGCTCGCGAGGCCGGAGACGGTGAACCGCTTCGCGTCGCCGTTCACCAGGAACTCGGCCCGGTCGCCGGGGCGCAGCCCGGCCCGCTCGGCGAGCCGGGCGCCCAGGACGACCTGGCCGGACCGGGTGGGCGCGGCGCCCTCGGTGAGCCGGTAGGGGGCCAGGCGCGCGGAGGACCAGCCGTGGCCGGTGACCTCGGCTGCCGCGCCCTTGCCGCCGTCGCGCACCAGCGTGGCGCCGAAGGACACGTCCGGTACGGCGCGGGCGACGCCGGGCACCGCGGCGACCTTGTCGAGGAGCGCGGCGTCCAGCCGCAGGCGTTCGGAGAAGACGTACTCGCCGTGGGTGCCGGGGTGGCTCTGGTCGCCGGTGACCACGATCGGCGCGGCGCCCAGGCGCTGCGGGGGAGCGGCGCTGCGCAGCCCGGTCTCGAAGAGGCCGCCGCAGCCGATCACGATCGTGGCGCCGAAGAACAGCGCGATGAACGAGGCGACGAAGCCGCCCTTGTGGAACCGCAGGGTGCGGAGCGCGACGCCGATCACCGGGGCACCCCGTGTCCGGCGCGCACCGCGGCCGACTCCTGGCCCCAGGCGCCCAGGTGGGTCATGCGCTCGGCGACCTGGTCGGCGGTGGGCCGGTCCAGGTGGCTGACGAACTGCCCGTCGGCGAGGAACAGGACGCGGTCGGCGTGCGAGGCGGCGACCGGGTCGTGGGTGACCATCACCATGGTCTGCCCCGCCTCCCGGACGGCCTCGCGCAGCAGCGTGAGGACCTCGCGGGCGGCGTACGTGTCGAGGGCGCCGGTCGGCTCGTCGCCGAAGATCACCGCGGGCCGGGTGATCAGCGCGCGGGCGATGGCGACGCGCTGCTGCTGGCCGCCGGAGAGCTCGCCGGGCCGGTTGTTGCGGCGCTCGGCCAGGCCGACGCGCTCCAGGACCTGGTCGATCGCGCCCTTCTTGGGCCTGCGGCCGGCGAGCCGGAGCGGCATCGCGACGTTGTCCACCACGCTCAGCGCGGGGAGCAGGTTGAACGCCTGGAAGATGAAGCCGATGCGCTCGCGGCGCAGCTTGGTCAGCTCGCGCTCCTTGAGCGGCGAGAGGTCCACGCCGTCGAGCAGCACCTTGCCCGAGGTGGGCCGGTCGAGGCCGGCCGCGCAGTGCAGGAAGGTGGACTTGCCGGATCCCGAGGGACCCATGACCGCGGTGAAGGTGCCCCGCGGCAGGCTGATCGTCACGCCGTCGAGGGCCGCCACCTGGTTCTTGGACCTGCCGTAGACCTTGCGTACGGAGTCGAGCTGGACCACGTCCCGTGCCTGCGGACTCGGTGTCCCCATCATGTGCTGTGTCCTTCGCTGGTGGTCGGTCCGGTCCGAGGGCCGGTCGAGGCGAGCGCGAGCGCCAGAGGGCCGGGCTCGGTGAGGATGCGCTTGGCCCGCGCCAGGGGGTCGGGGGCCGGGCGGAGCAGGGTGTGGGCGACGGTCAGGTGCAGCCGGGCGGCGGCGACGACGAGCCGGGCGGCGTAAACCGCGAGGCCCAGGCAGAGCGCCGCGACGGCCAGGGCGGCCGGCCAGGTGTCGATCCGCAGCCCCGGGTCGCCGTCGTCGGGGCCGCCGAGCCACACGCCGTGCAGCCGGGTGCCGTCCGCCTGGAGGGAGTCGAGGGACCAGAACCACAGGGGCAGGGACACCCCGGCGAGCGGCACCAGCCAGGCGAGGAGCGCGAGCAGGTCGAGGAGCAGGAGGAAGGGGAAGAAGACGATCAGGCAGACGCAGTCGCGGAAGAACACCGGGTCGCCGCAGCGCGCCCTGAGCTGCTCGGCGAGGCCCGGCCGCGCGGGTTCCGGGTACGCGTACGGGATCGGCGCGTCGACCAGGACGGCGCGGCCCCGCTCCACCTGGGCGCAGCAGCGCACCACCCAGGCCGAGCCGACGGTCAGCGCCACCGAGACGGTGAACTGCATGAACACGATGCCCAGCACGACGGCGGTGGCCGCGACCGCGAACAGCGCGGGTCCCGCCAGGAGGTAGGAGGCCAGATAGCCGCTCGCGCGCCAGGGCGCGGCCGAGAGCAGCGCGCCCAGCGGACCGCGGCGCACCGCCAGCCGCCCGGCGGGCCGCAGCGCGATCATCCGACGCTCCGCAGCAGGCCCTCGACGGCCTTCACCCGCTCGTCGAGCGCGCTCAACTGCCCCTGCAGGGCCCGCTGTGCGTCGGCCGCCTCCTCGGCCAGCCTGCGGTAGCCGGCCATGGCGACGGCGTCGGCGCGGTGGCGCTGCAGCCGGAAGTACGCGACCACGCTGCCGGTGATGCCGCCGACCACGAGCAGGATGACGGCGATGGTGATGACGGCGCCGGTCATGTGGCGGTCCCCTTCATGTTGACGTGCCCTTCCGTGTCCTGTGCGAGGGCCCCGAGGACCGTGTCGACGGTCAGGTTCAGGGCGAACGGCGCCAGTTCGACGTACCGGAGCGCCTTGCCCTCGCGGGAGCGCTCCAGGTGGCAGGCGACGAGGCCGGCCTTCTCCAGGCGGTTGAGGTGCAGGTGGAGCAGCGGCCGGGACATGCCCAGACGGCGGGCCAGTTCGCCCATGTGCAGCCGCCCGTCGGCGAGTTCGGCGACGGCGCGCAGCCGCTGCCGATGGCCCATGGCGGCGAGTACGGCCAGCAGGTCCTCGCTCGTCATCGCCGTCCCCTCCCGTACTCCCGAACTCGCTTACTCCGAAGCGTGTAAGTCGAGACTGACACATGACGGTGCGTGCCGTCAAAGGTAAGTTCCGGCCTTCTGGTGCCCCCGGCCGAGGGCGTCCGCGAGGGTGCCCGCGCCAACGCGCGAAGGTCCGGCCCCGCGGACGGGGACGGACCTGATGGCGCTGTGCTTCGGGAGGAGGTGAGGGGTGCGGGAGGGCCGCGGTGCGGTGCGGTGGATCAGGCCCCGGACCAGGCGCGGAACTGCCGCAACCCGTAGAGGAGCGGCGGGAGTTCGTGCCGGCGCGTGAGCAGCCGGGCCTCGCCGAAGACGGTGACGTGGTCGCCGGTCCGGTGGGTCATGACCACGTCGCAGTCGGCGACGGTGTGCGCGTCACGGGCCAGGTGCGGGCCGCCCGCGTCCGCCTCCTGCTCCCACGGCACCATGCGGAACCGCTCGGGGTTGCCGGAGGCGAAGAGCTCGGCCGTCTCCCGGGCGCCCTCGTGCAGCAGGTTCACCGCGAAGGTGCCCCGCTCCATGATCGCCTCCAGGGTGGGGCTGCCGTCGCGCAGGCAGACCAGGAGCGTCGGCGGGTCGAGCGAGACGCTGCACACCGAGGAGCAGGTCATGCCGCGCGGCGCCCCGTCGTGACCGGTGGAGGTGACCACGCCGACGCCGGTCGGGAAGCCGCTCATCATCGCGCGGAAGCCGTCGGGCGTCGCCTTGTCGGCCTCGCCCGCGATGTCGAGGTTGACGGTGCCATCGGTCATCGGACACTGCTTTCTGTCGCTGGGGCGAGCGCCCCGGACGCGTGGCGGGCCGCCCCGCGGTCGAGGAGCGTCAGGAGCGGACCGGTCATGGCCGTGGTGGTCAGCGCCATCACGATCAGCGCGAGGACCATGGGCCCGGTGAGGATGCCGGAGCTGAACCCGGCCTGGAGCACGATGAGTTCGGTCAGTCCCCGGGTGTTCATGAGGACGGCGATCGTGCGCGCCGTCTCCCGCGACTGGCCGCCGCGCCGGGCTCCCAGATAGCCGCCGAGCCCCTTGCCCAGACAGCCGAGGACGACGGCCGAGACGATCAGCACCCAGGAGGTGTCGGCGAACGAGCCCGTGAGCACGGTGACGCCGGTGACCACGAAGAACGCGGGGGCCAGGGCGGCGCCCGCCCGGGTGACGGTGGCCACCGCCCGCTCCCAGGGCGCGTCCTCGTCCTGCGGGATCGCGAGGCCCACCAGGGCCGCCCCGAGGATCGCGGTCATGCCGAGGTGTTCCACCGTCAGCGCGACCGCCAGGGCCGTCGCGCCGAGGAGCACCGCGGCGGTGCGCGGCATCCGCCGGCAGGCGTCCTTGGCCGCGCGGGTGCGCAGCCCGTACCGGACGGCCAGCGCGCACACCGCGCCGAACGCGAGCGCCCGCACGGAGTGCAGGGAGTCCGCGAGGCTGCCCTCGCCGAGGCTGATGGCGAGGGTCAGCAGCAGCCAGCCCACGGCGTCGATGAAGATCGCCGAGCCCAGCGCCATCCGGCCCGCCGCCGACCGGGACATGCCCCGGTCCGCCAGGATGCGGGCCATCACGGGGACGGCCGTGATGGACATCGACACCGCGACCATCAGGACGAAGGCGGGCAGCGGGGCGCCGCCGCGCGCCGCCTCGTCGTCGGTGAGGAGCACCAGACCGGCCAGGAGCAGACCGGTCAGCAGCGGCGGCACGAGGGAGCCCGCCGCCACCCAGGCCATGCCGCGCCGCGGCGGCCTGCCGTGGTCGGTGCCCAGCTTGTGGGCGAGGCCGACCAGGAACAGCACGAGGCCGGCCTGGGAGACGAGCTTGATCAGGTCGAACACGGAGTCCGGCAGGACCGTCTCGAACGTGTCCCGCCCGAGCAGGGCGATCACCACCGGGCCGGAGAGCAGCCCGAACACGATCTCTCCGATGACCTCGGGCTGCCGCAGCGCCCGCGCGAGCGCCCGGCCCGCCAGGGCGAGCGCCAGGATGACGCCGAGCGCCGCGGCGGAGTGGGCGAGGAGCCCGAGGTCCAGAACGTGCTCATCCAGCGTGTCCATGTCTCGAACCGCCGCCCTGTCAGTGGTGTTGGGAGAAGTACTGGTAGGCGGGCGGCAGCACCTCGGTCAGCCGCTGGGTCTTCTCACGGATCGCGGTGAACTCCCGCTCGGCGGCGGTCGGGTCGCACAGCGAGAGCGCCTTGGACGCCTGGAGGTCGATGCCGCCCATGCCGAGGAGGATGCACATGTACGAGTAGGGCGGCAGGCCGTGGTAGTACGGGAAGACCGACTCGGAGTCGGGCAGCTGGGTCTTCCAGCTCTCGATGCGCTCGGCGAGCGCGTCGGGGATCGCGCGGGTCTTCGTGTCGCGCCAGTACTGGTTGTCCGCCCGCTTCGCCGCCACGTAGTGCAGGACAAGGAACTCCCGCACGCCGTCCATCACATGGGCGATGGCCTTGTTGTAGAGCTTCTGGTGCGTGGGGTTCCAGTCCTCGCCGGGGAAGTTCTTGGCGAGCTGCTCGATGGCGTGGTGGATGAAGAAGATGCCGGTGGACTCCAGAGGCTCCACGAACCCGCTGGAGAGGCCGATGGCCACGCAGTTCTTCACCCAGGAGTTCTCGCTGCGGCCGATCCGCATCTTGATGTGGTTGGCGGAGACGTCCGCGGCCGCGGGACCGACGAACTCGCGCAGGGTCCGCTCGGCCTCCTCGGGGGTCGTGTAGTCCTTCGCGTAGACGTAGCCGGTGCCGACGCGGCCCATCAGCGGGATCGTCCAGATCCACCCGGCGTCCTGGGCCGTGGCGGTGGTGCACGGACGGATGCCGCGCTTCTCCATGTCCATCGGGACCTGGAGGGCGACCGCGCTGTCGTTGGGCAGCGTGTCCGCGTACGAGATGAACGGCTCCTCGAGCGCCTTGTTCAGGAGCAGGCTGCGGAAGCCGGTGCAGTCGATGTACAGGTCGCCGGTGAGGTCGCCGTGCTCGGCGGTGGTGACACCGCTGATCCAGCCGCGCTCGTCGAGGTTGACCTGCTGGACGTCGTCGACGACGTGCTTGACGCCGCGGTCCGTCGAGTACTTCGTCAGGTACTTGGCGAGCAGCGCGGCCTCGAAGTGGTACGCGTAGGGGAACTGCGTCTTGCCCTGGTGCTCGGACATCGTCAGGCCCTGCATCTCGTCCGCGCCCTCGTCGAAGGGCTGGTCGATGAGCGTGCCGTCCAGCATGCGCGGGCTGCGCCCGGCGTCGATGACCGAGGACATCACGAAGCAGTCCTTGTCGAACCGGTCGGTCGGGCCCTGCTTCAGCCACCAGTCGGTCAGCGGGAAGCCGTTGACCGACCGCATCTGCTCGAAGGGGTGGTAGAAGTAGTGGTCCTTCTCGCGCCAGTTCTCGAACCGGACGGCGAGCTTGTACGTCGCGTTGCAGGCCGGCATCCAGTCCTTTTCCTTGAGTCCCAGGAACTCGAAGAAGTGGCGGATGTCGCTGAAGGTGGCCTCGCCGACGCCGACCGCGCCGACGTGGCCGGACTCCACGAGAGTGACGTCTATTCGCTCCCCGAACGCGGCCTTGAGATACGAGGCCGTCATCCAACCGGCGGTTCCGCCACCCACGATCACAACTCTGTTCAGCACTGGTGACTCCTGTTCGGTAGCTCCACGAGTTCCGGAAACAGTGGCTCCCGGACCGTGGAGTGAACCTGCCACGGTGGCGCCACCGAGAAGTGAGCCTAGGCGCGGGTCAATTCGCCGCCCAGATCATTTGGTGATGGCCGAATATCGCAGGTCGGAACGGGCTTGATGGGGCGTCAGCATGCTGTCAGTGGCATCGGGGAGCATGAAATCGGGATTACTGGGTGGGAATCGCTCCGCCCTCCCACTGCAATGGAGTTATGGATGCCAACGGAAAAACTTGTTCCGCCGTTTGCCGTGATCCCTGGCTCGCAGGTGCACAGCATTCTGACCGGCCGCGAGCAGCACACCATTGACCTGGTGGAGGCGGCCTATCGGGTGCACGGCGAGGGCGACTCGGTCAATCCGCCCTCGTATTTCCTGCGTTTCCAGGACCGGCCTTCCGCGCGTATCATCGCGCTGCCCGCCTCGCTCGGCGGAGAAACGCGGGTCGACGGGCTGAAGTGGATCTCCAGTTTCCCGGAGAACGTGGCCGCGGGAATTCCCCGGGCCTCCGCGGTGCTGGTGCTCAACGACCACGAGACCGGATATCCGATCGCGTGCCTGGAGAGTTCGATCATCAGCGCCGCCCGCACCGCGGCCTCCGCGGCGCTGGCCGCCGACCGGCTCTCCCGGGCCCGGGGCGTCGACCGGCCGAAGCGGGTCGGCTTCATCGGCACGGGCCTGATCGCCCGCCACATCCACACCTATCTCGCCGGGTCCGGCTGGTCCTTCGACGAGGTGGGCGTGCACGACCTGTCCGCCGCGTACGCGGGCGACTTCCGCACCTACCTGGAGGACGCGGGGGAGAGCGGGCGGATCACCGTCCACGACAGCGCCGAGGAGCTGATCCGCTCCTCGGACCTGGTGGTCTTCGCCACCGTCGCGGCGGCCCCGCACGTGCACGAGCCCGCCTGGTTCGCGCACGACCCGCTGGTCCTGAACGTCTCGCTGCGTGACCTCGCGCCCGAGGTCCTGCTGGCCTCGGCGAACGTGCTCGACGACATCGAGCACTGCCTGAAGGCCGACACCTCGCCGCACCTCACCGAGAAGCTCACCGGTGGGCGGGAGTTCATCGACGGCACGCTGCACGAGGTGATGGCCGGGAAGGTGACGCTGCCGGCGGACCGTCCGGTGGTGTTCTCGCCGTTCGGGCTCGGCGTCCTGGACCTCGCGGTCGGCAAGTCCGTCTACGACGAGGTGCTCGCGAGCGGCGAGGCCCATGTGATCGAGGGCTTCTTCCACGAGGTGGACAGGTATGGGCGCGCAGGCGCGACCAGCAGCCGTTCCTGAGGCGAGGAGGCCCAAGTGCCGGTGATCTCCGTACCGGAGGACTTCCACGTGGAAGATCTCTATGTGGACCTGCGGTCCGTCCTGGACGCTCCGCTCCATCTCAAGTGCGAAGGCTTCAACTTCGCCGGATCGATCAAGCTGAAGGCGGCGTCGGAGATGGTCGCCGACGCCGAGCGCACGGGCCGGCTCACCCGGGACTCGGTCATCGTCGAGTCCTCGTCGGGCAACCTCGGGGTCGCCCTGAGCATGATCGCGGCGAGCCGGGGCTACCCGTTCCTGTGCGTCACGGACACCCGCTGCAACCTCAACACCCGGCGGCTGATGGAGGCGATGGGTGCCCAGGTGCACACCATCACCGAGCCCCACCCCGAGACCGGCTTCCTCGGCGCGCGGCTCGAACACGTGCGCAAGCTGGTCGCCTCCGACGACCGGCACGTGTGGCTCAACCAGTACGCCAACCCGTGCAACTGGCAGGCGCACTACCGCACCACGGCCCCGGCCATCGCCGAGCGCTTCCCGGACCTGGACGTGCTGTTCGTCGGCGCGGGCACCACGGGGACGCTGATGGGCTGCGCCCGGTACTTCAAGGACTCGGGCCGTCCGGTCACCGTGGTCGCGGTCGACTCCGTCGGCTCCGTCACCTTCGGCGGGCCACCCTCGCCGCGGATGATCCCGGGCCTGGGGTCGGGGGTGCGGCCGCCGCTGCTCGACGTGTCGTTCGTGGACGACGTGGTGCACGTGCCCGAGACGGACACGATCCGCGTCGCCCATCGGCTGGCCGCGGGCGGCTTCCTGTTCGGCGGGTCCACCGGGACGGTCATCTCGGGCGCCCTCGGCTGGCTGGCCGAACACCGGAGCGAGGGGGCCGGCACGGCGGTGGCGATCTCCCCGGACCTCGGGGAGCGCTATCTGGACTCCCTGTACCAGAGCAACTGGGTGAGCGACATCTACGGCGCCCAGGCGCTGGACGCCGGTGCGGTCTGGGCGCACTGAGTGCGGTCCGGGCGCCCCGACGCCCCGCTCCCGGGTCACCGGCGCGCACGGATTCTCCGCGGCCCCCGTCAACTGCCCCGCAGGTGACGGGGGTTGCGCCGTCCTCGGGGCAGGGGCCGGCGCGGCGGCGGGCCCGGATCCGGGTTGACGGTCCATCGCTGCACATGTAATTTTTCACTTACACCCGTTGGGTAGGAGTGACTACCTCTAAGGAGCTGGGTTCAGTGAAGAAACAGCCACTTACCGTGAAGGTGGCGAGCTGGAGTGCGCTGCACCCAGGGCGGGCCATCGTCGGATGGTTCGTCTTCGTCGCTCTGTGTCTCGCCCTCGGGGGCCTGGTCGGCACGAACAACGCCGGCGACAAGGACTACTGGGTCGGCGAGGCCGGCCGCGCCGAGTCCATCGCCACCGACGGGGACCTCCAGCACAAGTCGGCCGAGCGCATCATGATCACCAACCGGTCCGACGCCCCGCTGGGCGCCGAGGCCAAGGGTGCCGCGCAGGACGTCGTCGACCGGATGAAGAAGCTGGACCCGGTCCTCCACGTCGCCGAACCGGTGCGCTCGGAGAACGGCCGCATGCTGATGGTCGAGGTGACCCTGAAGGGCCCCCGCCTGGAGGCCCAGAAGCACATCGACCCGCTGCTGGAGACGACCGCCGAGGTCCAGAAGAAGAACCCCGACCTGCGGGTCGAGGAGACCGGTGACGCCTCCGTCGAGGTGGGCCTGGACGACCAGCGCAGCGAGGACCTCGCGACCACCGAGACCATCACCTTCCCGATCACCCTGATCACCCTGGCCCTCGTGTTCGGCTCCGTGGTCATGGTCGGCGTACCGCTGCTCCTCGCGGTCTCCTCGATCGGCGCCTCCATCGGCCTGTCCCAGCTGATCTCGCACCTGATCCCCGACGCGGGCGTCGGCAACAACGTCATCCTGCTGATCGGCATGGCGGTCGGCGTCGACTACACGCTCTTCTATCTCAAGCGCGAGCGCGAGGAACGCGCCCGAGCGGGCGGACGCCTCACCCCCGAGGCCCTCGTGGGCATCGCCGCCGCGACCTCGGGCCGCGCGATCGTGGTCTCCGGCCTCGCGGTGATCCTCTCCACCGCCACCCTCTTCCTCGCCGCCGACGTCATCTTCTCCTCGCTCGCCATCGGCACGATCGTGGTCGTCGCCGTCGCGGTGCTCAGCTCGATCACCGTGCTGCCCGCCCTGCTCGTGAAGATCGGCAAGCGCTCCGACCGCAGGGCCGCCCGCGCCGCCGAGCGCGGCAAGCGGGTCAAGCGGCGCAAGACGGAGGAGACCGGCCGGCTGTGGACCGCGCTCCTCAAGCCCGCCAAGAACCACCCCGTGGGCACCCTCGTGGTGTCGGTGCTCCTGATGCTCGGCCTCGCGGCCCCCGTGCTCGGCATGGAACTGCGCGTCCTGAGCACGGCCACCCACTCCCGCTCGATCCCGGAGATGCAGGCCTACGACCGGCTCAACGCGGCCTTCCCCGACCTGCTGGCCGAGCACTGGGTCGCCGTGCGCGGCGACGCCGGGAACAAGCAGGAGATGCGTACGGCGCTGGACGCCCTGGCCGAACGCGCCAAGGACGACGGCCTGTTCTCCAAGAAGCAGCCCAAGCTGGAGACCACGCGGGACGGCACCATCGGCATGATGACGCTGTCGGTGCCCCACAAGCTGAACTCCTCGGAGGCCCAGGAGTCGCTGGAGCACCTGCGGGACGACATGATCCCGGCCACGCTCGGCAAGGTGCAGGGCCTGGAGTACGGCGTCAGCGGCCCCGTCGCCCAGGACGTCGACTACCTCGCCCACCAGAACGACAAGCTGCCCGTGGTCATCGGCTTCCTGCTGCTGCTGACCTTCATCATGATGGTCCTCGTCTTCCGCTCCGTGACCATCTCCCTGCTCGGTGTGCTGCTCAACCTGCTGTCCGTCGCCGCCTCGTTCGGTCTGGTGGTCGTCTTCTTCCAGTGGGGCCTCGGGTCGACCCTGTTCGGCTTCGAGGAGAGCGCCACCAACGGCATCGGCTCCCGCGTCCCGCTCTTCCTCTTCGTGATCCTCTTCGGCCTGTCGATGGACTACCAGGTCTTCGTCGTCAGCCGGATCAAGGAGGCCGCGATGAGCGGCGTGCCGACGCGGCAGGCGGTGATCGACGGGATCAGCAAGTCCGCCAAGGTGGTCACCAGCGCGGCGGTCGTGATGGTGACGGTCTTCGCGAGCTTCATGTTCCTGCACCTGGCCGAGATGAAGCAGATCGGTTTCAGCCTCGCGGTGGCCGTCCTCCTTGACGCCTTCATCATCCGGACCATGATCCTTCCGTCGGCCATGATCCTGCTGGGCAACGCCAGTTGGTGGCCCTCGCGCCGGATGCGGCGGGCCCAGGAGAACGCCGCACCCGCCCCGGCCGCACCCGCGCCGGCCCCCGTCCCGCCGGTGCACCTGCACCAGTAACGACGGGCCCCAGAACGGACGCCGGACCGGATCCCCCGCTGGTTCGGCGTCCTGTCCCGAGCGCCGGACCGGATCCCCCGCCGGTTCGGCGTTCGGGTTGTCGCAGGCCAAAACCCCTGTCCGGCGAGCCATACCACCGGAGTGCGCGGCACCCGGCCAAGTGATATTTCCCCGACCGCATAAATCCGGTCAGCATTGGGTTCGCCAGCTGCCGATAACGGGGGTTAATCGCTGTGGAAATAAAGGTTCTGGGCGCGCTCTCTCTGTCCGACGGAGACCGTCGGTCCGCCGTGGCCTCGAAGCGGGCGAGCGCCGTACTCACGCTTCTCGCCATGTCACCCCAGGCTCCGGTCCCGTTCGACCAGCTCGTCGACGAGCTGTGGGCGGACCAGGTGATGACCAATTCCCGCAACGCCCTGCAGGCCATCGTCAGCCGGCTGCGCAGGCTGCTCCAGTCCGTGACCGGGCTCAAGGGCGACGAGATCGTCCGCACCGGCAGCAACGGCTACCTCCTGGACGTGCCGCGCGAGACGGTGGACGCGCACCGCTTCCTCGCCCTCGCCGAGGCCGGCGGCGACCTGGTCCAGCGCAACCCCGCCCAGGCCATCGAGCGCCTGGAGCAGGCGCTCGCACTGTGGCAGGGACCCGCGCTGCTGGACGCCCGCGAGGGCTCGCGGTGCCGGATCCACGCCGTTCACCTGGAAGAACGCCGGATCACCGCGTTCGAGGACCTCACCGCGGCCAAGCTCGCCGTCGACGTGGAGCGGGTCTCGATGGCCGAACTGCGCCAGCTCGCCACCGAGCACTCCGAGCGCGAGCGGCTGAGCGAACTGCTCATGCTCGCGCTCTACCGCGACGGCCGGCAGGCCGAGGCCCTGGAGGTGTTCCACGGCGCCCGCAAGCGGCTCGCCAGCGACCTGGCCCTGGAGCCCGGCCCCGCGCTGCACCTCACCTACCAGGCGATCCTGAAGCAGGACGTGGTGTTCGGCCGGCCGCGCCGCACCCCGTTCTATTCGAGCCAGGCGTATTCGAGCCAGGCTTCCTGACGTGCCCGGGGTTTCCTGAGGCGCCCAGGGTTTTCCGGCGCGCCCACGGTTTCCCCACGCGCCCGAGGCTTCCCGGCGCGTCCTGTTTCTTCGCAATACACCAGGCGTTCTTTTTCCCGCCGTCTCGCCGCCCCGCAGGATTTCCGCGGTGCCCGGGCGAGGCCGCCGGGTCCATTTCTTCGGCTCACGTCCGGCGCCGCCGGATTTCCATTCACGTCCGGCCCGGCCGGATATCCATCAGGGAGGGCACAGCTCGTGACGGCTAGGCAGAGCGGATCCGGAGAGCGGACGGAGCGGCCGGCCTTGGAGGAGGAGGCCCCGGCGTACTGGCGGGGCGTCCTGAACGGCGCCCGCCACACGCCCGTACCGCGGTGGTGCGCCGAGGCGCCGCCGCTCGACCGGATCGCGGAGCGCCGGACCATGCTGCCCGCGGGCCGCTCCGCCGGGCTCCTCGACCTCGCCGGGCGGGCCGGGGTCGGCCTGGAGACGCTGCTGCTCGCCGCCTGCTCCCGGGTGCTCGCCGCCGTCACCGGCGAGACGGCCGTCGTCACCGGCTATCTGCCGCCCGCCGCCCCCGAGGCCGCCACCGCCCCCGGGGCCGACGCCGCACCGCTGCCCTGCCCCGTGCACATCGACGAGGGCACCTGGCGGGACCTGCTCGGCGCGGCCGCCGCCGCGCAGGCCGCCACCGAGCGCCACCGGGACGCGCCCCTGGACCGGCTGCGCGCCGAACTCGGGCGCACCGAGCCGCTGTTCGACACCGTCGTGGTGGCCGGGCGCGTGCCGGAGGCCGCCGACCTCGCCCCCGCCACCGTCCTCGCTGCGGGCCTGGTGCACCGCGGCGACCGGCTCGAACTCGCCCTCGCCTACCGCGTCCAGGCCTTCGACGCCGACGCCGCGGCCCGCGTCGGCGGCTATCTCCTCGCCGCCCTCGACGAGCTCGGCGCCCGCCCGGAGTCGGCGCAGGACCAGTGGAACCCCGTCTCAGCGACCGAGGCCGCGTACCAGCGGGAGGGCCTCGCGGGCCCCCGGCGCGAGCTGCCCGACCGGCGCTTCCACGAACTCTTCGAGGAGCAGGCGCGCAAGCGCCCCGACGAGGTCGCCGCCGTCTTCGAGGACCGGTCCCTGACGTACGGGGAGCTGAACCGCCGCGCCAACCGCGTCGCCCACGCCCTGCGCCGGCGCGGCCTGCGCGACGAGGACGTCGTCGCGGTCGTCACCGAACGCGACCTGGAGTGGCTGACCGCCGTGCTCGCGGTGTTCAAGGCCGGCGGCGTCTACCTCCCCGTCGAGCCGCAGTTCCCCGCCGACCGGATCACCGCCATGCTCACCCGCGCCGACTGCCGCCAGGTGCTCACCCGGCGCGGGGCGAGCGCGGGCCTCGACGCGGCGCTCGCCCACCTCGGCGAGGTCCGCGTGGACGACGTCGCCGAGCTCGGCGCCGCACCCACCGGCGACGCGTCCGCGGACCACGACGAGAACCCCGCACTGCCCGTCGCCGCGGACCAGCTCGCCTACATCTACTTCACCTCCGGCTCGACCGGGCAGCCCAAGGGCGCGATGTGCGAGCACGCGGGCTTCGTCAACCACCTCCTCGCCAAGATCGAGGACCTCGGCGTCACGGACGGCACGGTGGTCGCCCAGACCGCGCCGCAGTGCTTCGACATCTCCCTGTGGCAGCTGGTCGCCGCCCTCGTCACGGGCGGGCGCACCCTCGTCGTCGCCCAGCGCGACGTCCTGGACGTCGCCCGCTTCGTCGACCTGATCGCCGAGAGCGAGGTGGAGGTGGCCCAACTCGTCCCCTCCTACCTGGAGGTCGTCCTCGAACACCTGGGCCGCCACCCGCGCCCGCTGCCCCGGCTGCGCTGTGTCTCGGTGACCGGCGAGGCCCTCAAGAAGGAACTCACCGAGCGGTGGTTCGCCGCCCTGCCCGACATCGAGCTCGTCAACGCCTACGGCCTGACCGAGACCTCCGACGACACCAACCACGAGGTGCTGCGGCGCGCCCCCGAGGGCGCCTCGGTGCCGCTCGGCCGCCCGGTGCGCAACGTACGGGTGGCCGTGGTCGACGAGCTGCTGCGGCCGGTGCCCCTGGGCGCGCCCGGCGAACTGGTCTTCTCCGGGGTCTGCGTCGGCCGGGGCTACATCAACGACGAGGAGCGCACCCGGGCCGCCTACCTGCCCGACCCGGCCCTCCCCGGCGGACGCCTCTACCGCTCGGGCGACTTCGGGCGCTGGCTGCCCGACGGCCGCCTGGAGTTCCTCGGCCGCCGCGACGCCCAGGTCAAGATCCGAGGCTTCCGGATCGAGATCGGCGAGGTCGAGAACCAGCTGGCGCGGGTCGAGGGCGTCCGTGACGCGGCCGTCGTGGTCGTCGGCGCGGACGGCGTACGCCGCCTGGAGGGCTGCTACGCGTCGGCCGCGCCGATCCCCGACGAGGAGCTGCGCGCGGAACTGTCCCGCGCCCTGCCCGCGTACATGCTGCCGGGCCGCTTCCACCGCTTCGACGCGCTGCCGCTCACGGCGAACGGCAAGATCGACCGCAAACTGCTCGCCCGGCAGGCGGAGACCGCCGCCCCCCAGACCCCCGACGCGGCGCCCGCCGCGGTGTCCGGCACCCCGCTCACGCCCACCGAGCACCGGCTCGCCGCGCTGTGGGCCAAGGCGCTCAAGGTGCCCGTCGAGTCCATCGGCCGCACCACGCACTTCTACGACGCGGGCGGCAGCTCCATCGCCCTGCTGCGCGTGGTGATCGCCCTGGACAACGCGGTGACCGCGCAGGAGCTGGCGAAGGCCCCGCTCCTCGGCGCGGCAGCGGACCTGCTCGACCTCAAGTCGCGGCAAGCGGCCTGAAACCCCCAACTGGAGGCAGCGCAATGACCACCCTCGACGAGCCGGGGGCCGGCGCGGCCCTCCCGGACGGCTGGCACCTCACGCTCGCGCAGGACCGCATACCGGTGCTGCGGCGGGCCGAGCCCGGGACCGTGCCGGTCGCGGACCTGCCGGCCGAGGCGATCCGGTCCGTGACCGCCGGGCACGGCGCCGTCCTGGTGCGGGGCCTCGGCCTGGCCGCGCCCGCCGACCTCGCCGCCGCCGCGCGGGTACTCGGCGTGCGCGTCACGGCCGAGCGCGAGGCCTTCACCAGCCGCGTCGCCCACGCCGACGGCGTCTACTCCGCGTCGGACTGGCCCGCCGAGGACCAGCTCTGCATGCACCACGAGCTGAGCTACGCCGCCGTCGTGCCGTCGGTCGCCCTGTTCGGGTGCCTGCGCGCGCCGGCCGGCGGCGCGGCCGCCGCCGTCGCCGACGGGGAGCGCGTCCTGGAGCTCCTGCCGGACGCGCTGGTCGAACGCTTCGAGCGCGACGGCTGGGAACTGGCCCGCAACTACCTGGAGTTCGGCTTCACCTGGGCGGAGGCCTTCGGCACCGACGACAAGGACCAGGTCGACCGGTACTGCGCCCGCAACGCCGTGGACCGCACCTGGACCGAGGACGGCGGCCTGCGCACCCGCCAGCGCCGTGCCGCGGTGCTGCGCCACCCCGCGACCGGCCGGCGCGTCTGGTTCAACCAGGCGGCGTTCCTGCACGAGTCGTCCCTCGACCCGGTCATCCGGGAGCACCTGGAGGAGCTGTACGGCGTCGAGGGGCTGCCCTTCCGGACGATGTACGGCGGCGGGGAGAGCATCCCCACCGACGTCGTCGACACCATCAACAAGGTCTACGGCATGGCCGGTCTGACCGAACCCTGGCAGGACGGCGACCTGCTGATGGTCGACAACCTGCGGATGGCGCACGGCCGCGACCCCTACGAGGGCGAGCGCGAGATGGTCGCCCTCTTCGGCGACCCGGTGCGCATGGCGGGCCGGGCCGGGGACTGACCGCCCGCCGTCCCTCCGCCCGACGGCTCCCGGACCGCCCCACAACTCCTGAACGGCGTGTGTCAGTTCGGTGTCAGCGGGGTGCGCCAGCATCACCGGTATGACCGCATGACGCCGAGATGACCGATTGGGTTCATGGAGGGGTGAGGACCATCAGCTCGCATCACATGACGGACATCGCGCGTCGCGCGGTGTGCGTCTCCAAGGATCACCGGGAGTTCCTCGACAGGCTCGACGACTGCGGCTTCGTCGTCCTCGGTCCGGACGTCATGGACGGCCGGACCCTCGACGAGCTGATGGCGGGCCTGGGCAGGCCGGTCGAGTACCACTTCGGCACCAAGCTGACCCTCGAACCCCACGAGGACTCCGACAACGTGCAGTTCACGACGCGCGGCATGCCGCTGCACGTCGACGCGGCGTTCAACGAAGGGCCGCCCGTCAAGTACATCGGCATGCAGTGCGTGACCGCCCCCGACGGCGGCGGCGAGACGCTGGTGGCCGGGGCCGACTCGTTCTTCGCGCACGCGCCCGAGGACCTGGTCGAGGCCATGGACGGCATCGTCATCGAGTACCGCAACCGGATCTCCGGGTACTACAAGGAACGCGCCGAGGGCGACCACCCCCGGGTGGCCCCCGTGCAGACCGACCCGGAGACCGGCCGCAGGAGGATCGTCGTCGGCCTCACCGACCCCGACGACCCGCAGCGCACCCACGACGCGCTGGTGGTCGGGCGCACGGAGCGGGAGAGCGCCGACCTGATGCGCCGCATCAGCGACGCGCTGCACCTGCCGAGCGTCCTGTACGCCCACACCTGGCGGGTCGGCGAGGTGATGGTGCTGGACAACCGCAGGCTCGTCCACGGCCGCGCCGCGTTCCCCGGCCAGCCCCGCAAGATGGTCCGCCTGTCGGTCTCGTGAGAACTGGGGACGCCATGGACAGTTTCCCTTCGCTCCTGCTCGACGTACGCGACCGGCACGGCCGCCTGGAGACACGGCTCGGCGCCGCGGAACCCCGCGAGAGCGGGCGGCTGGTCGTCGAGGAGCTCGGCCGCGGCTGGCCGCTGCCCTCCGGCGGCGCCGACAGCTGCACCACGGTCGAGTGGACCCCCGAGCACGTCGTCGTGCGCACCAGCCGGCAGAACCCGACGCTCCTGTACCTCTGGGCCGACCCGGGCACGGGCCGCGCCCTCATCGGCACCGACCTCGCCGGTCTTACCGCGCGGATCGCCACCGACACCCGCGCCGGCACCGGCCACGCCGAACTGCGCGCCGTGCGCGACCGGATACGCAAGGTCGGCGGCGGCCGGACCCTCACGCTCACCCGCGCCCCGGCCGGCGGCACCGTGGAGACCACCGAGCGCGTGACCGCGCGCTGGCACGCCGCGCCCATCGTCGGCGAGACCGCGATGGAGGCCGGCGACCGGCAGATCGAGGTCCTGTGCGAGGAGATCGTCACCGCCGGGGAGCCGGGCCCCGTCACCGCCGTGGTCTCCGGCGGCGTGGACTCCGGGCTCGTCGCCGCGCTGGCCAAGGAGGCGGGGATCCTCGACCACCTGGCCACCCTCGGCACGCCGTGGGGCGACGAGTACGACACCGCCGACGAACTCGGCGCCCACCTGGGCATGCCGGTCCAGCACCTCGCGCTCTCCGAGGACGACATCTTCCGGGCGATCCCGGAGACCGTCCGCATGCTGGGCGCGCCGGGCCGGGAGGCCGTCGCCGGGGGCGTCAACCTCGTCGCGGTCTACCAGGGCGGGCGGCTGCCGGTCGGCACGGTGCTCACCGGCGTCGGCGCCGACTTCATCAACTCCGGCCTGCGCGTGGACGCCGGACCGGTGCCCGATCTGCCGCGGGCGGTCGCCGACTGCCTCGAAAGCGCCGCCCTGGCGGGGGAGTTGTCCGGCCTCTCGGCCGCCGCGCACGGCTACGTCCTGCGCCACATGTACTGGAACGCTCCCGTCATCCAGGCCGCCCTCGACACCCTGCCCGCGCTCATGCGCCACGGCGACCGCGAGAAGGGCCACATGCGGCTCGCGGCCACCCGGATCCTGCCCGACGCCATCGCCTGGCGCCCCAAGCAGGCCCTGCACCACGGCAGCGGCGTCGACCGCCACCTGGACGGTGCCCTCGCGCGCCGCTTCGGCGTGGCCGCCCTCGACGCGGAGCGGTTCTACGGCCACGTGGGTCTGGAGCTGGCGGCGGCCCTGGCCGCGTCGCCGCACGAACAGATCGACCCGGACAAGTGCCTGGAGGCCGCGATGTCCGCCTACACCCGCGAGACCCGGTGAGAGAAGGGGAGCCGAGCCATGGCACTGATCGACGTCGTCGATGTCGACCGCACCAGAGTCCTGACGCTGGCACACGAGAAGCCGACCAATCCGTTCGGCAAGGTGATGGCGGAGCTCTTCATCGAGACCGTCCGTGAGGCCGGCCGCGACGACCGTGTCGACGCCGTCGTGGTGAGCGGCGGCGAGGACCGCTGCTTCAGCGCGGGCGGCAACTTCAACGAGGCCCGGCGGCTCGCGACCGACGAGGCCGTCAACGACACCATCGACTGGTGCACCGACCTCTATCTGTCGGTCCTCGACACGGGCAAGCCCACGGTCGCGGCCATCGACCGGCACGCCATCGGCCTGGGCTTCCAGCTGGCCATGATGTTCGACTGGAAGATCATGTCGACCCGTGCCGACCTCGTCATGCCGGAGCTGGAGCACGGCATCGGGGCCTCCATGGCCGCCACGATCCTCACCACGTCCGTCGGGTACGACCTGGCCCGCCACACCGTCATGTCCTGCCGTCCGATCGCGGCCGAGAGCGCGCTGGCGCTGCGCCTGGTCGACGAGACCTGTGAGCCCGAGTTCCTGCTCGACCGGGCGATGCAGCGGGCGCGGCGCATGGGCCGCTATCCGAAGGTCGCCTTCTCGGCGACCAAGCGCGTCCTGACGAACCCCATGCGGGCGGCCCTGGAGAGCAGCCGCGAGGACTCCAAGGCGGTGCACCGCGCGACCTTCGGCGCCAAGGCGATGCACGGGCACTTCGACAAGGTGCTCGGCGCCGCGACCGCCGCGTCATGACCGCGGCCTTACGCACCACGGGGGCCGAGGGGAGCGCCGGTCCGGTGTACGCGGCGCTGCGCGCCGTCGCCGGGGCCCGCCCCGACGCGCCGGCCGTCGTCGGCCACGACGGCACCGTGACCTCGTACCGCCGCCTCCTGGAGCTGACGGACGCCACCGCCGACCTGCTCGGCGCCCGCCCCGGGCCCCGGCCCGTCGTCGGCCTGGCCGTCGACGACCCGCTCGCCTTCGTCGCCGCCTACTTCGCCGCCGCCAGGATCCGCTGC
Organism: Streptomyces sp. NPDC052114; assembly: GCF_040680155.1. Classification (NCBI taxonomy): domain Bacteria; kingdom Bacillati; phylum Actinomycetota; class Actinomycetes; order Kitasatosporales; family Streptomycetaceae; genus Streptomyces; species Streptomyces sp. NPDC052114. The sequence goes on from NZ_JBFAWC010000001.1 coordinate 30,108, forward strand.
GTCGCCGTGCTGCTCGACAGCAGGGCGGACCCGGTCGAACTGGCCCGCCTGGCGGCCAAGTTCGACCTGGACGCGCTGGTGCGGGACGGGGCCGACGGCGGTGGCGCGGTCGTGGTCGAGCCGGTCGCCGGTGACGGCCCCCGCAGGCCCCACGCGTACCGGCCCACCGACTTCGTCGTGCACTGCACCTCCGGCTCGACCGGCGAGCCCAAGGGCATCGTCATGAGCCAGGCGGCGGTCATGGAGCGCGTGCGGTCCTGGTCGCTGGAGGGCGAACTGGGCCCGGACGACGTCGTGTTGTGCGCCCTGCCGCTGTGGCACGGGCACGGCATCGACGTCCTGGCGCTGCCCACGCTGCTCAGCGGCGCGAAGGCGGTGTTCACGCGCGGCGGGCAGCTCACCGCGCGGGGCCTCGCCCGGACCGTCCGGCGGCACGCGGTGACCGTCGTCAGCGGGCTGCCGGTGATGTACCAGATGCTCGTGGCGGCGGACGGCGTGGACGCCTCGGCACTCGGCTCGCTGCGGCTCGCCCTCACCGGCAGCGCGCCCATCGCCGCCGAGACGCAGGCACGGTTCGGCGAGCGGTTCGGCCTCCCGCTGCGGCAGGGGTACGGGCTCGGCGAGATCGGCATCATCACGTACGACGCGAGGAACACCGGCCCCGGCACGATCGGGCTGCCGATCTCGGGCGTCGACTGGCGGTTCGAGCCGGTCGAACCCGAGGGCGCGGACGGCGCGGGGCAGGGGCCGGAGCGGCTGTGCGAGCTGCTCGTGCGCGGGCCCGCCCTCGCGCGCGGCTACTACCGCGACCCGGCCGCGGAGGCCGCGATGTTCGTGGACGGCTGGCTGCGCACGCACGACCTCGTCGTCCAGCGGCCCGACGGCTGGTACATCAGGGGCCGCAAGTCCACGTTCATCAACGTCACCGGAAACAAGGTCGCGCCGATCGAGGTCGAGTCGGCGCTGCGCGCGTGCGACGGCGTCGAGGACTGCGCGGTCGTGGGGGTGCCCGACGGCGCGGGCGGCGAGCAGATCGCCGCGCTGATCGTCGGCGACGCCGGGCGCGATCCGCGCACGGTCCGCCGGCAGCTGGGCGCGCGGATGCTCCCCCACCAGCTCCCGCAGCGGTACGCCTTCGCCGCCGCGCTGCCCCGCACGCCCGTCGGCAAGACCGACTACGAGGCCGTCCGAAGGATCGTCCAGGACACGGGAGTACGGACGGCATGACCGCCACCAGCGCCTTCACCGACGATCCCTTCATCACCGCCGCCCGCGCCGCCGACGCCCCCGCCGTCGCCTGGGACGGCCACCACCTGACGTACGCCCGGCTCGACGCCGCCGTCGCCGACCTGGCCCGGCGCCTGGCCCCGCTCGGCGCCGCCCGCGCCTGTGTGCTGGTCATGGGCCCGCTGACGCCCGCGTACGTGGTCGGGCTGCTCGCCGCGTGGCGGGCCGGGGCGGTGCCGGTGCCGGTCGACGCGGGGCTGACCCCCGAGCAGTACGCGTGGCTCGCCCGGCGCACCCGCCCGGCCGTGGTGATCAGCAGCGATGTCACTCCGGTCGGCCAGTACCGGGGGAGCGGCACCGGTCCGGCCGAGGTGCTCCTCGACGCGGCCACGGGCGCCGTGGTCGTCGAGTCGTACCCCCAAGTGCCTGACGGATCAGTGGTGTTCGGCGATCCCGACGCGGGCTATGTGATCCCCACCTCCGGCTCGACGGGCGAACCGAAGGCCGTCGTCGGGAGCCGCCGCGGCCTGGCGGGGTTCCTCGGCTGGTTCCGCGACGAGTTCGCGCTCGGCCCCGCCGACCGGTGCGCCGCCGTCACCCGGGTCAACTTCGACCCGTCGCTGCGGGAGCTGCTCGGGGTGCTCGGCGTCGGCGGCACGCTGGCGCTGCCGCCGGTCGACGCCCAGCTCGACCTGTCCGCCCTCGCCGGTCATCTGGTCGAGGGGCGGCCGACGGTGGCCTTCCTCGTGCCGTCGACGGCGCTGCTCCTGGCCGGTGAACCGGCCCTGGCAGAAGCCGGGTTGCCGGATCTCCGGCTGCTCTTCTTCGCCGGTGAGGTGCTCGGCCGGCGGGTCGTCGAGCGGTGGTCCGCCCTCGCGCCGCACGCGGAGATCGTCAACCTGTACGGCCAGACGGAGGCCACGCTCGCCCAGCTGTACCGGCGCGACGTCCAGCGCCTCACCCACGACGGGGCCCGGTCGACACCGGTCGGCGGGCCGCGCCCCGGCGTCTCGGTGACCCTGGCGGAGCCCGACGCGGACGGCACCGGCGAGGTGGTCCTCACCGTCGACGCACCGGCCCTGGGGCTGCTGCGCGCGCCCTCCGGCGACGGTGGCGACGGCGTGCACCGCACCGACCCGTTCCCCGCGCCGCTGCCCACGGGCGACCTCGGATTCCTGGGCTCCGACGGCGACTTGGTGGTCATCGGGCGCCGTGACCACGACATCAAGGTCGGCGGCCGGCGCGTCTCCTTCCACGGGTTCATCGACGCCGTCGAGGCGCTGGACGGCGTACGGCAGTGCGTCGTCGTGGAGCGCGACGGGCCACAGGTGTTCATCGCGGCGGAGGCGGCGGATGCGGCGCACACGGCCGGCGCGGCACTGCGCGACGCGGTCCACGGCGCCGGACGGAGCCTGGGGCTGCCGAGGTTCGCGCTGCACGTCCGGCCGGACCTGCCGACGCTGCGCAGCGGCAAGGCGGACCGGCGCGCCCTGCTCGCGTCCCTCGGCGACTGTTCCGGCGACGGTCCGGCGGACGTCACGCCCGACGACCAGGCCCCCGGCACCGGGCCCGCCGGGATCGAGCGGACGCTGCGCGCCGCCCTGGGCGCCCGCGCCGACGAGGACGTCCTCACCGAAGCGGGCGTCTCCTCGCTCGACCTGGTCGCCGCCGTCGCGCGGATCCGGCGGACGTACGGGATCCGGCTGACCGTCCACGAGTGCTTCGGCCTGGGCGACGTGCCGTCGCTGGCCCGCGAGATCGACCGGAGGAGGCACGCCCCGGCCGCCCCGGACACCGCCGCCCCGGCCGTCGCCGCACCCGCCGCCGCGCCCCGCGACCGCTATCCGCTCTCCACGCGCCAGGTCGGCTACCTCCGGATCTGCATGCCCCAGGGGAACGGGAACTGGTGCAACCTCTCCCGGGAGATCACCCTGCCCCGGCGCACCGAGGCGGCGGACGTCGAGGCGGCGCTCGGCACCCTGCTGGCGCGGCACGACGCGCTCGGCCTCGCCCTCGCCCCCGACGGGCGCCACCAGACCTTCACGGCGGCGGCCGGGCTCGCCTGCCCGGTCGAGGCCGTGGACACCGGACTCGCGGTGGACTCGGCGGAGCACCGCGACCGCGTGCAGCGGGCGCGCGCCGCGCTGGTCTCGCGCCTGATCGACCCGGCCAAGCCGCCGCCCCTGCGGGCCCTGCTGGTGCGGGGGAGCGACGGCGCCTCGGTCGTCCTCGTCGTGCACCACCTGTTCGTGGACGGGCTGAGCATGGACACCCTGACCGGGGAACTCACCGCCCTGCTGACCGGGCGCGGCCTCGACGCCGGGGCGCCGCAGAACAGTTACCGCGACTACTGCCTCGCCACGGAGCGCTCGGACGAGCCGAACGCGTCGGCCGCCTACTGGCGCGCGCTGCTGGCCGGGGCCACCCAGACGCGTCTTCCCGAGTACGCCGAACACGGCGGCCCCCAAGGGGAGTTGCTGTCCCTGCCGCTGGGGGCGCTGGGCACGCGCGAGGTGCATCGCCTCGCGCGGGACCTGGGCGTCTCCGCGTTCACCGTCGTCCTGGCCGCCTTCGAGCGTGCGGTCGCCGAGACCTTCGGCCTCGACCGGCTGCCGGTGATCGTGGTGAGCCAGGACCGGGGGGAGACCGGTGCCGGGACGGTCGGGATGTTCACCAGCACACTGACCGTCCGCGGCCCCGGGGACCCGTCCCTGAGCCACAACATCACCGCACTCGCCGGGCAGTTGACCGACGGCACGGCGCACGGCGACTGGGAGTTCGACCAGCGCGTCGACGACCTGGGCCTCGGCGGCGGCGACTGCTTCCCGCTGTCCACCGTCCTGTTCAACCAGCGCCCCCTGCCGCGCGGCCTGCGCGCCCGCGACCTCGGGTCGTGGCGCCCGCGCGCCCTTGGCCGGGCCCTGCCCTACCAGTTGCAGGGCGAACTCCAGATGTCCGGAGCCGAGTTGGTCATGGCGTACTACTACCGGAAGGGGATCGCCCGCACCGACGAGATCGACCGCGTGCACCGCGCGCTCCTGCGGACGGTCCGCGCGGGGCGGGAGGCGACCCGTGGCTGAGGTCGCCGCGCTGCGCGAGCGCGACGGGACACCGCCCCCGTACCCCTTCGGGCCGATCCAGCGCGCCTACCTCGTCGGCGACCAGGACGGCCTCGACCTGCGCGGACCCGCCCGCTACTACCTCGCCTGCGACGTGGACGTCGCCCGGGTGCCCGGCCTCCGGGGCCGTCTTGACCGACTCGTGCGCGCGCACGCCGTCCTGCGCCTGCGGGTCGGCGACGACCTGGTGCCCGCCCCGGTCGCGGACGACGCGACCGTGCCCCTCGTCCACCGGGAGGCGACGGAGGAGACCTTCGACGCCGTCGACGCCGAGGTGCGGGACGCCTTCCGCTCCGACACCCTCGACCTCGGCGGCTGGCCGCAGCTGCGGCTCACCGTCGTGCGCACGCCCCGGCGGGCGAGGCTCCATCTCGTCTACGCGCTGTGGCTGATGGACGCCGCCTCGCTCGCCGACTTCCTCGCCGCGCTGGTCGACCCCGACGCCACGGCCCTCCTGCCCGCCGCGCCGCCCCCGGCCGCGCCCCCCACGGGGGACCGGCGGCGGGCACGGGACGAGCGGTACTGGCGGGACGTGGCGACGAGCCTCCCGGAGGCCGCCGAGGTGCCGCTGCGGCCCGGCTGGCGGCAGGCGGGCCGTGCCGTGTGCCACCGGATGCTGCGCGTCGACGCGACCGCGGCGACGGCGCTCGCCGAGCGGGCGCGCGACCGCGGCCTCACGCTCCCGATGGTCTTCCTCGGCGTGTACGGGGCGCTCCTCGGCGCGGCCGGGGGCGACCGGGCGCACACGGTCACCGTCGTCCACTCGCAACGGCGGCACGTCGGCGCCGGATCCGCGCTCGGCAACTTCGGCACGACCGTGCCGCTGGCGGTACCGGAGCGCGCCGGACGCGCCTTCGCCGACCTCGCGCGCGAGGTGCAGGGCCGCTTCCTGGCGCACGCGCTGCACCCCTCGCTCAGCGGCCCCGACATCGCACGCCTCGCCGACCCGGCCGCCGACCGGCGCGGACTGCGGCACCCCTTCGCCTTCACCTCCGTCGAGCTCGACAGCGGGCGCGAGGCGGGGGCGGGCCTGCGCCGCGTCTGGGACAGCGTCCAACTGCGCGTCCCCCAGGTGCTGCTGGACCACCAGGTCGGCGTCGACGCGGACGGGAGCGTCCGGCTGGGCTTCGACTGGCGGGCCGACGCGTTCGACGACGGGTTCGTGGACGCGTTCATCGACGACTACGCCCGCGCCGTCGCGGGCCTCGCGGCGGGGGAGTCGGGCTGGGACGGCACGCGCGAGCCCCTGCTCCCCGTACGCACCACGATGCCGCCCCTGGCGCGCGGCACCGAGACGCTGCACGGGCGGTTCCTGCGGACCGCCGGACGCCGCCCCGACGCCACGGCGGTCCGGGACGCCACCGGCGACCTCACCTACGCCGACCTCGCCGAAGCCGCCACCGCGCTCGCGGCGCGCCTGGTGGCCGCCGGGGCGGCGCCCGGCGACCACGTGGCGGTCCACGTGCCGCGCGGCGGCGGTCAAGTGGTCGCCGTCCTCGGCGCGTTGCTCGCCGGCTGCGTCTTCGTCCCGCTCGACCACGGGCTGCCCCCGGGGCGCCTGGACCGGATCACCCGCCAGGCCGACGTACGGTACGCGGTGACCGGTCCCGACGAGCGCGACGCCGAGGCCTGGCGCGGGCGGGGCGTGTGTCCCGTCCCGGCGCGCCCCACGCGGGAGACCGGGCGGCGGCACCCCCTGCCGGACCGGAGCGCGCCCGACGTCGCCTACGTCATCTTCACCTCGGGCTCGACCGGCGAGCCCAAGGGCGTGGTCATCCGCCACGGCGCCGTCCTGAACACCCTGGACGCGCTGAACGGCCTGATCGGCCTCGGACCGGCCGACGCCGTCCTGTCGGTGTCGTCGATCGGCTTCGACCTCGCGGTGTACGACCTCTTCGGCCCGCTGCTCGCGGGCGCGGCGGTGGTCCTGCTCTCCGAGGACACCGCGCGGACGCCGGCCGCCTGGGCGCGGGCCGTCAAGGACCACGCGGTGACGGTCTGGAACTCGACGCCGCCGCTCGCCTCCCTGCTGCGGGAGGAGGGCGGCGCCCTGCCGTCGGTCCGCGCCTACCTGCTCAGCGGTGACTGGATCCCCCTGGACCTGCCCGGGGCGCTGCGCGAACTCTCCGCGGGCGCGGACGTCATCGGCCTCGGGGGCGCGACCGAGGGCTCCATCTGGTCCATCCACCACCGCGTCACCCCGGCCGACGCCGCGGGCCGCTCCATCCCGTACGGAACGCCCCTGCCGGGCCAGGACATCCTGGTCCTCGACGCCCAGGGGCACATCTGCCCGGACTGGCACATCGGCGAGATCCACATCGCCGGAGCCGGTGTGGCCGACGGCTATCTGAACGACCCGGAGCGCACCGCCGAGGCGTTCGCCGCGTACGCCGAGTACGGCTGGGTCTACCGCACCGGCGACCGCGGGCGGCGCGGCCCGGACGGCGTCGTGGAGTTCCTCGGCCGCGCCGACAGCCAGGTGAAGGTCAACGGCCACCGGGTCGAGCTCGGCGAGATCGAGGCGCGTCTGAACGCCCTGGACCACGTGCGCTCCAGCGCCGCGTCCGTCACCGCGCACGGCGGCGGCATCGTCGCCCACGTGACGCTCGCCCCGGACCCGCCGGCCGACTGGCCGGAGCGGTCCCTCGCCGTGCTGCGGGGCGAACTGCCGTCGTACATGGTGCCGTTCGCGCTCGTCGCCCTGGACGAGATCCCGCTGACCGCCAACGGCAAGGTCGACCACCGCCGCCTCGCGGCCGTGCCGGTGCGGAGCGCGCCCCGGCCGCCCGAGGACGCCCGCCATACCGGAGTGCACCTCCAGGAGGTCGCGTCCTGCTGGGCCGAGGTCCTCGGGCGGCCCGCGGGGAACGAGGGGTTCTTCGCGTCCGGCGGCAGCTCCGTCGAGGCGATCCGGCTGCTGTCGGCGCTGCGCGGCCGGTACGGCTACGAGATCCCGTTCGGACGGTTCCTCGCGGACCCCACGGCGACCGGGCTCGCGGCGCTCTGCGGGGCCGCGCGCGACACGGCGGCCGCCGCCGTGTGGAGCTTCGCCCCGCGCTCGGTGGCGGACCCGCGCGGCCGGGTGGTCCTCTTCCCGCCGGTCGGCGGCGGCGTCGCGTGCTACGCCGAGCTGATCCGGAGCCTGCCGGGCGACCTCGACGTGCACGTGCTCGGCCTCGACCTGCCCTTCGAGCCCGCCCAGGAAGGGGAGCCGGACCTCGCCGACGTCGCGGCCGCCTGTCTGCGGAGCCTGCCGCCGGAGGTCGCGGGCACGGACGTGCCCCGGCTCTTCGCGGGCTGGTCGTTCGGCGGCGCGCTCGCCGTGGAGGCGGCGCGGGCGGCGGCGTACCCGGTCGCCCGCGTCGTCGTGCTCGACACCCCGGTGTCGGCCGCCGCCCGCCACCGCGACGGCACGGATGCGGACCTGCTCGAAGGGTTCGTCGGCGACATCCGGGAGGCGGGCGGCGTGGCCGTCGCGGCGGCGGACGTGCACGAGGACCCGGTCCTGCGCGACCGGTTCGCGGTCTACCGGCAGAACACGCGGCTGCTGCGCGACTGGCGGCCGGGCCCCGTCACGGTGCCCCTCGTCGAACTCCGCGCCGGGACACGGCCGGCCGAACCGGACCCGGGCGCCTGGCGGCGGTGGTCGCCGACGGCGCGCGCCGTCGCGCTGACCGGCGGGCACTTCGACGTACTCACGACGGCGAACACACGGCGCGTACGCGACGAGATCGGGAGCGGATGGACGTGAACGAAGCGACGGTGGCCGAGGCGATCGCGGGCGAACTGGCCCGGCACGGATACGGGATCGGCCCGGACGAGTACGGCACGGACCTGATCGGCGCCGGGGTCAACTCCGTGGACCTGGTGCGGCTGCTGTCCGGCCTGGAGGAGCGGTACGACGTCGAGTTCGACGGCGCCGCCGTGTTCGCCGGTCCCGTCACGGTCGCCCGGCTCACCGAAGTGATCGTCGCCGAGGCGGCGCGCGACGCGCGGAACACGGAGGGATGACCCCCATGAACCCGACCCCGGACGCACCCCCGACCCCGGACGCACCCCCGACCCCGGACGCACCCCCGGCCCCGGCCCCGCCCGTCTCCTCGCCGGAGGAGCACGCGGCCCGCGTCGCCGCGCTCGCCGGCGCGCACGCCGGGCGGGCCGAGGCGGCGCACACCCCGCACCCCGAGGTGGTCGACGCGGTGACCGCCGCGGGTTTCGCGGGCCACTTCGTGCCGCCGCCGTTCGGCGCCCCCGGCCGTACCTTCGCGCAGCTGAAGCGGGCCGCCGCCGTCATCGGCGCCGCGTGCCCGGCGACCGCCTGGTGCGCGGTGCTGGCCGCGCTGATGGCCCGTACGGCGGGCTTCCTGCCGCCGGAGGGGCGCAAGAGGCTGTGGGCCGACGGCCCCGACACCCTCGTCGCGGGCGGTGTGGCGCCCCGGGGCCGGGCCGTCGGGACCGACGGCGGCTGGACGCTCTCGGGCTCCTGGCCGTCGGTGACGGCGGCCGAGCACGCCGCGTGGTTCCTGCTCGCCGCCGAGGTGACGGAGGGCCCGGAGCCGGGACCGCGCGTGTTCGTGGTGCCGCGCTCCGCCGTGCGGGTCGAGCGGACCTGGGACGACCTGGGGATGCGGGCCACCGGCAGCCACACCGCGGTCGTCGAGGAGGTATTCGTCGAGGCGCCGCTGTCGTTCCCGTACGCCCGCCTCGCGGAGATCGACGATCCGCCGCCCGGACCGGACGGCCGCCCGGTGCCGCTCCTCGCGGTCAACACCTTCGTCTTCTGCCTGCCGATGCTCGGCGCGGCCCGGGGACTGCTGCACCGCTGGACGGGGCTGATCGGGGCGAAGCTCCAGGCGCGCGAGGCCGCGTACGACCCGCTGGTCGCGCACTACGCCGACGTCTTCGCGCGCAGCTCCGGCGAGATCGACGCCGCCGAACTCGTCCTGGACCGCGTCGCGCGTCTGATCGACGCGGCCCCGCAGGTCGGCCGCGCGGACGTGGCGCGCAACCAGCGGGACTGCGCCTTCGCCGCCGGTCTGCTGGTGGGCGCAGCGGACCGGCTGATGCGGGCGTCCGGCTCCGGCGGGCACAGCACGGGCGGTGACCTCCAGCGGCTCTGGCGCGACCTGCACACGGCGGGCGCGCACATGGCGCTCCAGTTCGGTCCGGCGGCGGCGGGGTACGCCCGCGAGTTCCTGCGCCCCGAGGCCACCCGGTTCACCGAACCCGCCCCGTCCACCGACCCCGTCCGCTGAAGGGAGACACCGGACACCATGGACACCACCACGGACATGCGGCACATGGCCGCCGACGCGCGGTGCGCGCGCCGGCCGTCCGCGCCGTACCGGGAGAAGCTGGAGCGGTACGGCTTCGTCGTCCTGGAGCCGGACGGCACGGAGCCCGGGGGCACGGGGGAGCCGGACGGCACGGAGCCCGTGCCGCTCGCGGACCTCATGGCGCCGCTCGGCGCGCAGGTGTCGTACGGCTTCGGCACCCGGCTGATCCAGGAGCAGCGGCCGGGCACCGACAACTCCCAGTTCCGCACCGGCGCCATCCCGATGCACGTCGACGGGCACCTGAACGCCGAGGCGGTGGACTACGTGGGCCTGGAGTGCCTCGAAGCGCCGTACGAGGGCGGCGAGACGCTCGTCGCGAGCAGCCGGGCGTTCTTCGCGGCGGCCCCCGACGACCTCGTCGCACGGCTGCGCACCCTGGAGGTCGAGTACTGGTCCAGGGTCTCCGGCTTCTACGCGGAGCGCCCCGGCGGCAACCCCGTCGTGGCGCCGGTGCAGGTGGACCCGGTGACGGGCGAGGACACCCTGTGGGTCGGCCTCGACCACCCGCACGACCCGACCCGCAACTTCGGCGCGGCCGTCCGCGGCCGCACCCAGGAGGAGAGCCTCGCGCTCTTCGCCGAACTGGACCGGCTACTGCGCCTGCCCGAGGTCATGTACGCCCACACCTGGCGTGTCGGACAGGTGCTGATCATGGACAACCGCCGGGTCGTGCACGCCAGGGCGGCCTACCCCGTCGACGCACGGAGGAAGATCCTCCGTATCTCGGTGGGCTGATGAAGGAGGCCGCATCGCCCCGGGACGCACCGGCCGCGCCGGTCGCCGGGGGCACACCCCGAGTGCGCGCCGGCGTCGTCCTGACCGTCCTGCTCGCCTGCCAGCTGATGATCGTCCTCGACGGCACCGTGATGAACGTGGCGCTCTCCCGCATCCGCGCCGACCTGCACTTCAGCGCCACCGCACTGCCCTGGGTCGGCAACGCCTACACCCTCGTCTTCGGCGGACTGCTCCTGCTCGGCGGCCGGGCGGGCGATCTCCTGGGCAGGCGCCGGGTGTTCATGGCGGGGCTCGCGCTGTTCACCGCGGCCTCGCTGGCCGGCGGGCTCGCCCCCTCGGCGGGCTGGCTGCTCGCCGCACGCGCCCTCCAGGGCGCCGGCGCCGCGCTCGCGGGGCCCACCGCCCTCGCGCTGCTGACCGCCGTCTTCACCGAGCCGAAGGCGCGGGTGCGGGCGCTCGCGCTCTACTCGGGCATGGCGGGCGCGGGCTTCGCCATCGGGCTGATCGTGGGCGGCGTGCTCACCCAGTGGTTCGGCTGGCGGGCCGTGCTGTTCATCAACGTCCCGGTGGGCACGCTCGCCCTCGCCCTGGCCGCGCGGTGGCTGCCCGCCGTGCCGCGCCACCCCGCCCGGCTCGACCTGCCGGGCGCGCTGACCGCGACCGCCGGGGTCGCCGCCCTGGTGTACGGCTTCCACGGCGCGGTCTCGGACGGCTGGGACGCCCCGGTGACGCGCCTCTCGCTCCTGGCCGGGGCGGTGCTCGTCGGGGCGCTGGTCGTCATCGAGCGCAGGGCGCCCCAACCGCTGCTGCCGCTCGGGCTGTTCGCCGACCGCGACCGCGCGGCCGCCTACGGCAACGTGTTCGTCGGCTACATGGCGAGCATCCCCATGCTCTTCTTCCTCTCCCTGTACATGCAGGACGTCTTCGGCGCGGGGCCGCTGGCGACGGGGGTCGCGTTCCTGCCCGCCGCCGTCCTGATGTTCGCGCTGATCCAGTGGGTGCCGCGGCTGCTGCGGCGCTTCGGGCCCAAGCCGGTCACCGCCACCGGGTCGCTGTGCCTGGTCGCCGCGCTCCTCACGCTGACCCGGCTCACCGCCGACAGCGGCTACTTCCCCCTCGTGTTCCTCGCGGCGGTGCTGATGGGGTGCGGCACCGGCCTCGCCCTGATGCCGCTGAGCGTGCTCGTCATGTCCACCGCGCCGCCGGGCGTCGCCGGGGCGGCCGGCGGCACGCTCCAGACGATCCAGCAGACCGGCACCGCGCTCGGCCTGTCCGTCCTGACCACGGTGTTCGGCGCGGCCTCCGACGGCGCGGCGGGCCCCGCGCGCCGGCAGCTCGTCCAGGGCGTGACCGCCGCGTTCGCGGCCGCCGCCGCCATGGCCGCGCTGACGCTCCTGGGGACGCTCGCCTTCCGCCGCGGGGCCCGCCGGGACGCGTAGCCGAGGGTCCCGTGCGTTCCGTCGTCCCACTCCGTCTCCCCCTGGTCCCACCCCAGCCGTCCGCCCGCCCGTCCGTATCGACGCGAGAAAGCAACTCGTGGCTCAGGAGGCCCAGATGTCCGTCGAATCCGTCCATCGGCTGTCCGAGGACTTCTTCCAGGACCCGCACGCGGTCTACCGGGAGCTCACCGCGCACGGCCACGTCCACCACGTGGAGTTCCCGAGCGGCATGCGCGCCTGGGTGGTCACCGGATACGACCTCGCCAAGCAGGTGTTCGCCGACCCCACCATCAGCAAGGAGCTCTACGGTCCGGCGGGCGAGGTCGCGCAGGCCAACGCCCGCACCGTCCTGCGGCTCGACCCGCCCGTGAACGACCACATGCTCTACCGCGATCCGCCGCACCACACCCGGCTGCGGAAGGTCGCCATGAAGGCCCTGTCCAGTGCGGTGGTACGGGACTTCACCCCGCGCATCCAGGAGATCGCCGAGACCGCGCTCGACGCCATGGCCGCCGAGGACGAGGTCGACCTCCTGACCACGTACGCGTATCCGGTGTCGGGCTCGGGCATCTGCGAGATCATCGGCATCGACGCCGCCGACCGCACCCGGTTCCAGGGCTGGCTCGCCACGCAGGTCTCCACCGCGGACACGGACGTGAAGTACGCCGCCGCCGCCGACTTCGAGGCGTACGTGTACCGCCTCTTCGACGAGCGCGAGGAGCGGGCCGCCGAGGACCTGATCTCGGAGCTGATGAGCCCGGCGGGCGACGGCGAACGGCTCGACCGGGCCGAGCTCGTCTCCATGGTCAACGCCATCCTCCTCGGCAGCGTGGGCACGGTCGCCGGACTCATCGGCAACGCCGTGCTGATGATGACGGCCCAGCCCGCCCTCCAGGACGAGCTGCGCCGCGACCCCGCGCTGATCCCCGCCTTCCTGGAGGAGACGCTGCGGTACGAGAGCGCGGGCAACCTCGCCTCGCCCCGCTTCACCACGGAGCCGGTCGAGCTGGACGGGCACACCATCGGCGCCGGCGAGGTCGTCCTCGTGGCCGCCGCGGCGGTCAACCGCGACGCGCGGCACTTCGACCGCCCCCACGTGCTGGACCCGCACCGCCCCGAGAACCGCCATCTGGCCTTCGGGTACGGCATCCACCGCTGCCCCGGCGCCGCGCTGGCGCGCACCGAGGCCCGGATCGCGATCGCCGCGCTGCTGGCCCGCTACTCCGACCTCGCCCTCGCGGTGGACGTCCGCCAGCTGCGCTGGCAGCAGAGCATGATCGCCCGGACCCTCCTGACGCTCCCGGTCCGGCTCACGAAATGACCTCGCCCGGCGGAAAAGGAAAGGCCCTTCATGAGTGAGCTCTCCCAGGCCGTGGTGGACGGCGCGGCGCCCGATGTGCTCGCGCGTCTCGCGGTCCCCGAGGAGTACGTGGCGGCACATCTGCGGGTCGAGGACGTCGACGCCGTCTCCGGCACCGCCGAACGGGACGTCAGGGATACCCTTCACGTCGGCCCGGTGCCCATGCCGGAACTCGCGCCCGACGAGGTCCTCGTCGCCGTCATGGCCGCGGCCCTGAACTACAACACCATTTGGTCGGCGAAATTCGAGCCGATTCCCAGCTTCACCTTCCTGCGGCATTACGGGAAACAGGGCGGCTGGGCGGCGCGGCACGACCAGCCGTTCCACGTGATCGGCTCGGACGCCGCCGGAGTCGTCGTGCGCGTGGGCACGGGGGTGCGCAACGTCCGGGTCGGCGACCACGTGGTCGTGGCGACCGCGCACGTGGACGACCAGGACCCGGTGACCCACGACGACGGCATGCTGGGCGCGGAACAGCGGGCCTGGGGCTTCGAGACGAACTTCGGCGGGCTCGCCCACTACGCCGTCGCGCGGGCCAGCCAGATCCTCCCCAAGGCACCCCATCTGACCTGGGAGGAGGCCGCCTCCAACCCGCTGTGCGCGGGGACGGCCTACCGGATGCTGATCAGCGAGCGCGGGGCCAATATGCGCCAGGGCGACGTCGTCCTGATCTGGGGCGCGGCCGGCGGTCTCGGCGGCTACGCGGTGCAGCTCGTGAAGAACGGCGGCGGCATCCCCGTCGGCGTCGTCGGTTCGGACGAGAAGGCCGCCCTGGCCCGGCGCCTCGGCTGCGAGGCGGTGATCGACCGGCGCGAGATCGGGGAGATGTCGGCCGATCCCGAGGTCACCCTGAAGGCCGGAAAGCGGCTGGGGCAGATCATCCGGCAGGAAATAGGCGAGGACCCGAATATCGTCTTCGAACACGTGGGGCGCGAGACGTTCGGTGTCTCTGTTTTCGTGGCCCGGCGCGGCGGCACGATCGTCACCTGTGGATCGAGCACGGGATATCAGCACACATTCGACAATCGCTATCTGTGGATGCGGCTGAAGAAAGTCATCGGAAGCCATGGCGCGAATCTCTACGAGCAGTGGCAGATGAACCGTCTCATCCAGCGCGGTCGGATCGCGCCGATGCTCTCCGAGGTCTATCCGCTGCGGGGCGTCGGCGAGGCGGCGTACGCGATCCAGCGGAATCGGCACGTGGGCAAAGTGGGGGTGCTCTGTCTGGCGCCGAGGGAAGGCCTCGGCGTGACGGATCCGGGGCTGCGGGCGCGGCTGGGGGAGGAGGCGGTGGCCCCCCTGAGGTCCTCCGGGTCAAACGGAACATAAAAGTCCGGAAATTGCCTCGCGGAACCCGCGGGCGACGCTTCCGGAACCTCCCGACCGCCCCGTCCGACGGCCTCCGAGCCGCCGGGCGGGGCGCTCGCACGACCTCGGTCGATCATCTTCGGCCATCACCGAATGTTCATGATCGTGAACATCGCGACCCGGTGCGAAGTAAATGGCCTGATCATGCCGGGGATATTGGTGTATCAGGCCCATTGGTCAAGGCGATGGAAATAGGACAAGCGGTATGCGTCCCTCCGCTTCATGCTTGCCGCCCCTCGTGCGCGGGAATTGAATCTCGTGCAATCTTGAGGAACGTGCCACCTGAACCTAGAACCGGATTTCATAACTCCACATTTCCGGTTCTCGACTGTGGTTCGATATCCCCGTGACGCCGCTGGAGCGGGGAATAGAAGCGGAGGCGTAGTTTCATGCGTAATGACGGGGGATGTGGGTCGGCGTTCCGTCGCCGACCACTTGTGAAGGTCGGCCTGGTCCGGGTCGAGTGCGGACATTTCGCCGCCCGGCGAAGACGAGGGGCTGTCGCGGGACGTTGCGCGGAAGGGGGCAGCGTCTCGGCGAGGGCATGATTCCCCGCCCGCCCCATGTCCGGGATGCCGGGAATTCTGGCGGTGTCCTCACTCCGGCCACAATCGCCTGCGAGCCTGCGGTCATTGTCGCCATCGACTCACGTCGACGAATCACAAGATTGCAAGGGATATGGATCTGGAACTGAGGCATGCCCGGATTGTGTGGATCATTGCCGAGGTTGGCAGTATCTCCAAGGCGGCGGGCTGGTTGAACCTTCCACAGCCCAGTCTCACGGCGCAGTTACGCAGGATCGAGAAGATGCTGGGCGGCGACCTCTTCGTCAGGTCGCGGTCGGGCATCGTGCCGACCTCCCTGGGCAACCGGCTCATCCCGCTGCTGGCCCGCCTCGTCCAGCAGGCCGACGAGGTGACGAGCGAGGCGGCCGCGAGCGTCGCGCGGACCCTGCGCTTCGGTAACACCGAATGGACCCCGCCGACCCTGCTCGGGGCGATCCAGGCCTCGATGCCCGCCCTCGACGTGGAGACCGAGACGCTCGCGCCGGCCGCCGCCGTCGACGCGGTGCACGGCGGCGGCCTCACCGTCGCCATGGTCCCGAGCCCCGCCAGGGCCGCCCCGGGCCTCGTCCACCATCCCGACCTCGACTCCACCGTCATCTTCCGCGAGCCGATCTGGCTCGCCGTCTCGCGCGGGCACCCGCTGGCCGACCTCCCCTGCGTCGACGGCTCCCACCTCGCCGGGCTCAACTGGGTCCACTACTCACGGGACCACTGGTTCCACGACGTGGAGAGGGACCTGCTCGCCCGGCTCGGCCAGGCCGACGTCAGCGGCTCGCACCACGTCGACGGCCACCACGAGGCGATGAACTGGGTCAGGGACACCGACGCGGCCGCGCTCACCCCGCCCACCGGCGCCACCGGCGACGTGCGCCTGGTGCCGGTCCACGAGACCCGGGACATCGAGCTGATGCTGGTCTGGCGCCGGGGCTCGGTCGCCAAGGAGACCCTGCGACGGCTGGTGGAGACGGTCCGGCGATACTACTGCGGATACGCCCGCACCATACCGGGCTACTGGCCCTGGATCGTGGAACACCCGGCGAAATTCCCCGAGTTGGCCGACTTCCTGCCGCTCACCACCCCCTCGGGCTGAGGAGCTGTCAGCTCGCTGTCAGGGCCCTTCGCCAGCATCGCCGCATGACTACAGCGAACCAGGTGGACGCGGACAGCCGCGCCACGATCAAGGGAATCATCTGCGACATCCTGGAGATCGACCCGGATGAGATGACCGACACCAGTCGTTTCAAGGAGGACCACGAGGCCGACTCGATGGGTGCCATCGAGATCCTCTCCCAGCTGGAGCGCGCCTTCGGGATCGACATCGACCAGGCCGAACTGGCCCGGATGGTCAACCTGGACGGCGTGGCCACGGTCGTCGGCGAAGCCATGACGGCCAAGGCGTCCCAGTAGGTATCGGCCCCGGACGACTGGAGCACAGGGTGTACGACAGCGACCACGGGCCGCGTCGCGTGGTGATCACCGGGCTCGGTGCGGTCACCAGCATCGGGCTCGGCGTCACGGCCTTCCTGGACGGACTGCGGTCCGGACGCAGCGGGGTCAAGCCGATCACGGCCTTCGACACAACGGGTTTCGCGCACGCCAACGGATGCGAGGTGACCGACTTCGACCCGGCGGACTGGATCCACCGGGTCGACCCCGCCGAACTCGGCCGGGCCTCCCAGTTCTCGGTCGCCGCGGCCAAGATGGCGGTCGAGGACGCGGGCATGGACCTGGCGGAGCTCAGGCGGCGTCCGGCCCTGGTCTCTGTCGGCACCACCGACGCCGAGTCCCGCGACCTGGACACCCTCGTCGGCGTCCAGCTGGCGGACGGACCGGAGAACCTGCCGGCCGTCGTCGCGCGCCGCGCGCAGGCCGGCCGGCTCTCCAGCGGCATCGTGCGCGAGCTGGGCCTGACCGACGTCGAGGCCCTGACCATCCCGACCGCCTGCGCGGCCGGCAACTACGCCATCGGCAGCGGCTACGACGCCATCCGCGAGGGCGACGTCGACGTCGCGCTGTGCGGCGGCGCGGACGCCGTGTGCCGCAAGACCTTCACCGGGTTCTACCGGCTCGGCACGATCGCCCCCGAGGTCTGCCAGCCCTTCGACAAGGACCGCAAGGGCATCCTGACCGGGGAGGGCGCCGGCATCCTCCTCATGGAGAGCCTGGAGTCCGCCCGCGCCCGCGGCGCCCGCATCTACGCCGAGGTCCTCGGCTACGGCCTCAACTGCGACGCCCACCACCCCGTCGCGCCCGACCAGGACAGCCTCGCCCGGTGCATGGAGGTCGCCCACCGCAACGCCGGGGTGAAGCCCGAGGACATCGACTTCATCTCCGCGCACGGCACCGGCACCCGGGCCAACGACGTCACCGAGGCCGGCGCGATCCGCCAGGTCTTCGACGCGCCGCCGCCCACCATCTCCATCAAGTCCATGATCGGCCACTCCATGGGCGCCGCCAGCGCGCTCGCCTCGGCGGCCTGCGCGCTCTCCCTGACCGAGGGCTTCATCCCGCCCACGATCAACCACCGCGAGACCGACCCGGAGTGCGGCCTGGACTGCGTGCCCAACGAGGCACGGCCCACCGAACTGAACGTGGTCCAGAACAACGCGCTCGCCTTCGCGGGCAACAACGCCGTGCTCATCCTGGGCCGGTACCGGGAGGCGGCGTGATGTCCGAACTGGTCCTCTCCGCCTGGTCGGTGGTCTCCGGATACGGCGTGGGCAGCACGCCCTTCAGCGAGGGCATCGGCGCCGGGCGCGGCGCCGTCACCGCGCTCGACCGCGAGGCCTGGCCCGGCCCCTTCGACCGGTGCGGCCTGGTGCCCGACTTCACCGCCCGGGAGTACGTGGGCAAGAAGGGCACCCGCACCATGGACCGGGTCACCGCGATCGCCGTCACCGCGGTCGGCCGGCTCCTCGCCTCCTGCGGCGACGAACTGACCGCCCGGCCCGAGCAGGTCGGCCTGGTCCTCGGCACCGGCTCGGGCAGCGTCCAGAGCATCATGGACTTCACCAGGGACGCCCTGACCAGCGAGCGCCCCTACCACGTGGACCCGGCCCGCTTCCCGAACACCGTGATGAACCGCGCCGCCGGACAGAGCGCCATCTGGCACGGCATCAAGGGGCCCAACACCACGGTCGCGGGCGGCTGGCTGACCGGTCTGCTCGCCCTGAGCTACGCGGTGCGGCTGCACCGCGGCGGCCACTGCGCCCGCGTGCTGTGCGGGGCGGCCGAGGAGTACTCCACCCAGCGCGCCTGGCTGGAGTGGCACGGCCGGGGCGCCGAGGAGCAGTCGACGCCGCTCGGCGAGGGCAGCGCCGTCTTCCTGATGGAGACCGCCGACGACGCCCGCGCCGCGGGCCGCGAACCCCTCGCCCGGATCCTGGCGACACGGTTCGGCGCGTACGCCGAACGGAGCGACGCCCAGCGGGCGTTGGCCGACTGCGTGCGCGGCGCGCTCGACCGGGCCGGCGTCGCGCCCGGCCAGGTCCGCCTGGTGGCGCCGCTCGGCGCCGACGGCAAGCTCGCCGCCCTGGAGGAGTCGGGGATCACCGACGCGCTCGGCGCCGCGGAACCGGAGTGGATCCGCTGCCGCCCGCTGCTCGGCGACACCTCCGCCGCCTCCACCAGCCTCCAGCTGGCCGCGGTGCTCGCCACCGCGGGCGAAGCCGGGCTCGCCCCCGGCGAGGCGGCCCTCGTCACCGGCATCGACCGGGACGGCACCGTCGGCTGCGCGGTGCTCGGCGGCGCCGAGCGCGCCTGACCGCCACGGACGACGACCGCGGCTGAGGGGGTACGGCACGGCCGTACCCCGGTCAGCCGTGCCCATCGGCCTGCCCCCGCGCGGCGACCCACCCGACGTACCCATCGAGAGGAACTACGCATGTCCGCAACCGAACCACGGGTCGCGCTGGTGACCGGAGGCTCCCGGGGGATCGGCCGCCATGTGGTGACCCGGCTCGCCGAGGACGGCTACGACGTGGCGTTCTGCTACCAGTCCAACAAGGACGCCGCCGAGGCCGTGGCCAAGGAGGCCACCGCCGCCGGCGCCCGGGTCCACACGGCGCAGGTCGACGTGGCCCGCCACGCGGGCGTACGCGCCTTCGTCCGCGACAGCGAGAAGGAGCTCGGGCCGCTGCGCACCGTCGTCTCCTGCGCGGGCATCGTGCGCGACAACCCGCTGGTGATGCTGGCGGAGGACGACTGGGACGCCGTGCTGCGGGTCAACCTCGACGGCACGTACAACCTCTGCAAGGCGGCGGTCTTCTCGATGATGAAGCGCCGGACCGGCTCGGTGATCACCATGTCGTCGGTCGCGGGCGTGTACGGCAACGCCACCCAGACCAACTACTCGGCGACCAAGGCCGGGATCATCGGCTTCACCAAGGCGCTGGCCAAGGAGTCGGGGCGCTACGGCATCCGCGCCAACGCCGTCGCCCCGGGCTTCATCGACACCGACATGCTCTCCGGACTCGGCGACGAGCACACCAAGAAGATGACCGAGCGGATCCCGCTCGGCCGCTTCGGCCGCCCCGAGGAGGTCGCCGACCTGGTCTCCTTCCTGGCCTCCGACCGTGCCTCGTACATCACCGGACAGGTCTTCGGCGTCGACGGCGGCCTCGTCGTCTGACCCCGCCCCAAGGCCCCACGTCCCCGAAGAGAGAGCAGAAAAGGGAGAACTCCCATGTCCCCAGCCGGCCGGAACAAGACGCCGCGGTTCTACTTCAGCCTGCGCAGCCCCTACTCCTGGCTCGCCTACCGCGAGGTGATGAGCGAGCACAAGGACCTCGTCGACCGCCTCGAATGGCTGCCGTTCTTCGAGCCCGACGCCGAGAGCGCACGGCAACTCGACGAGCAGGGCGGCAGGTTCCCCTACTCGGAGATGTCCCGCGAGAAGAACCGGTACGTCCTCCAGGACGTCGGCCGTCTCACCAAGGCCCGCGGCCTGACCGTGAACTGGCCCGTCGACCGCGCCCCGGTGTGGGAGGTCCCGCACCTCGGCTACCTGGTCGCCCGGGACCAGGGCCTCGGCCACGAGTACATCGCGGCCGTCTACCGCGCCCGGTTCGGCGAGGGACGCGACATCTGCGACCGCGCGACCATCGCGGACATCGGCACCGGACTCGGCATCGACCGGGGGCTGATCGCCGACGCGAGCGACGACCCGGAGCGGCGCGCCGAGGGCGTCCGCATCCTCCTGGACGTCTGCAAGGACGGCGTGTTCGGCGTGCCCTTCTTCGTGCACGGATTCACCCGCTTCTGGGGTCTCGACCGGCTCGACGGCTTCGTCGAGCACCTGCGGACCAAGGCGGCCCCGGCCCCCTCGCTCGCGCAGCCGGCCGCCGCGGTGGCCCTCGGCCGTTCGGTCGAGGACGCGCACGCGGGCGGCTGCGGCTGACCGCTCCCGCCACGCCGCGCACGGGCTGACCCGTCAGTTGGGGGTCAGCCCACTGTCAGCGGTTTTTCGAATGATCGACGGTGTGCACCAGGTGACCTTCGCTAGGGGATTGCTATGAGTCATGTTCAGACGGGCGGCCTGCCCCTCACCGCCGGCCAGAAGGACATCTGGTTCGACGAGAAGCTCTCGGGCGGAGGGGCCACGTACAACACCGCCATCTTCTGGGACATCCGCGGGCCGCTGGACCAGGAGCTGTTCCGGGCCGCGCTCGCGCGGCTGGTGGAGGAGTCGGACTGCCTGCGCGCACGCTTCACCGAAGTCGACGGCGAGCCCTGGCAGTTCATCGAGCCGGACGTCGACCTGCCGCTGACCGTCACCGACGTCAGCGGCGCCGCGGACCCGGCCGCCGCCGCGCGCGCCGCCATCCAGGAGGACCTGCGCGTCCCGCTGTCGCCGACCGCCGTCCCCCACGTGCCGCTGTTCCGGCTGAGCGTGTTCACCCTCGGCGCGGAGCGCACCTTCTTCTGCCTGCTCAACCACCACCTCGTCTCGGACGGCTTCAGCTACGTCATCTACTGGCAGCGGCTCTCCGCGATCTACGGGGCGATGCTCGCCGGCACCTCCCTGGACGAGGGGCGCTTCCCGCCGCTGAGCGAGCTGATCGAGGCCGAGGCGGCCTACGCGGACTCGCCGCGCTGCGACCGCGACCGCGCCTACTGGGAGCAGCAGCTCGCCGACCGGCCCGAGCCCCTCAGCCTCGCCACCCGCGACGCCGAACCGGCGCAGACCTTCCTGCGCGAGGAGACCGTGCTGCCCGAGGCGGTCGCCGAGCGGCTGCGCGCGGTGGCCTGGGAGGCCCGCGCCACCTGGCAGACCGTGCTGGTCGCCGCCCTCGGCGCGTACACCGGACGCCTGGCGGGCACCGACGACGTCCTCCTCGCGCTGCCCGCCACCGGGCGCGTGGGCGGCACCATGCAGGACATCCCCGGCATGGTGGTCAACTACGTGCCGCTGCGGCTGACCCTCACGCCCGGCCTGACCCGCCGCGACCTGCTCGGCGCCGCCTACCAGGCGCTGTCCAAGGGGCTCAAGCACCAGCGCTACCGCGTGAGCCGCATCCGCCGCGCGATGGGCCTCTCCAGCGACGACCGCAGGCCCTTCGGCCCGTTCATCAACATGATGCCGCAGGTCGAGGAGTTGAGCATCGGCCCCTGCGCGGCGACCATCTACAGCCCCTCCACCGGCCTGGTCGACGACCTGGAGTTCACCGTCGCCGACAAGGGCGACAACGGCATCGGCGTCGACCTCAGCGGCAACGAGGCCCGCTACACCCAGGACGACGTCGGCGGCCACCTGTCCCGCTTCGTCGCCTACCTCGACCGCTTCCTGACCGCGGACGCCGAGGACCGCGTGGCCGACCTCGACCTCTTCGCGCCCGGCGAGGCCGAGGAGCTGGCCACCGCCCTGACCGGCCCGGTGGCCCAGGAGCCCTACCGGGGCGTCGTCGAGCGGATCCGCGCGCACGCCGCCGAGCGCCCCGACGCCGTCGCGGTCACCGACCAGGGCGGCAGCCTCACCTACGCCGAACTCGTCGGCCGGGCCAGCGCCGCCTCGCGGCAGGTGTCCGTCGACGGCCCGGTGGCCGTCCTGACCGAACCCGGACGGGACTTCGTCACCGCCGAACTCGCCGCGCTCGGCGCCGGCGGGGCCTTCCTGCCCCTCGACCCGCGCGCGCCCCTGGACCGGCTCACCTCGCTCCTCGCGGACAGCGGCGCCGTCCAGGTGCTCACCGACACCACGCACCACGGCCTCGCCGAGCGGGTGGCCGCGGACAGCGGCCTGCCCGTGCACCTCCTGGACGGCGCCTGCGACGCCGCCGACGGCCTCGCGCCCGTCGCGGGCGGGCCCCTGGACCTGGCGTACGTCATCTACACCTCGGGCTCCACCGGCAGGCCCAAGGGCGCGATGGTGCAGCGCGGCGGCATGGTCAACCACCTGCTCGCCAAGGTCGAGGAGCTCTCCCTCGACGCCACCGACGCGCTCGTCCACAACGCGCCCGTCACCTTCGACGTCTCCGTCTGGCAGTCGCTCACCACGCTGCTCGTCGGCGGCCGGATCCGGGCGGTCGCCCGCGCGGACGCCGCCGACCCGGAGGCGCTGTTCGGCACCATCGCCGCCGAGCGCCTCACCGTGCTCGAAGTGGTGCCCTCGCTGCTGCGCGCCACGCTCGACGTGTGGGACACCGCGGGCGGCGCCCCCGAACTCCCCGCGCTCCGCTGGATGATCTCCAACGGCGAGGCGCTGCCCGCCGAGCTGTGCGCCCGCTGGTTCGCGCGCTACCCCGACATCCCCGTCGCCAACGTGTACGGCCCCACCGAGTGCTCCGACGACGTCACCCACGGGTACGCGCGCTCGGCGGCCGAGATGTCCGGCGCCTCCATGCCGATCGGCCGGCCCCTGCGCGACACCCGCCTCCACGTCCTCGGCGACGACCTGCGGCCGGTGCCGCGCGGCGTGCCGGGCGAGCTGTACATCGCGGGCGCCGGCGTCGGCCGCGGCTACCTCGGCGACCCGGCCCGCACGGCCTTCACGTTCGTGCCCGACCCGTTCGCGAACGACGGCTCCCGGATGTACCGCACGGGCGACCAGGTGGTGCTGCTCGCCGACGGACAGCTCGTCTTCACCGGCCGCCGCGACCACCAGGTCAAGATCCGCGGCCAGCGCATCGAGCTGGGCGAGGTCGAGTCCGTGCTGCGCGGCCTGCCGGGCGTCGCCGACGCGGTGGCCGCCGCGGTCGCCGACCCGGCGGGCAACCACCGCCTGATCGGGTACGTGGTGCCCGAGCGGGGCGGCGCCGACACCGAGGCGCTGCGCGAGCGGCTGGCCGCCGTGCTGCCCGACCACATGGTCCCCGCGGTGCTGCTGACCCTGGAGGCGATGCCGCTCACCCCGCACGGCAAGGTCGACCGCAAGGCCCTGCCCGCACCCGAGTTCACGGTCACGGCCGCCGGACGGGCGGCCCGCACCCCGCAGGAGGAGATCCTCTGCACGGTGCTCGCCGAGGTCCTCGGCGTGCCGAGCATCGGCGTGGACGACAACTTCTTCGCCCTCGGCGGCGACAGCATCAGCTCCATCCAGGTCGTCGGCCGGGCCCGCAGGGCCGGGCTCGTCATCACCTCGCGCGACGTGTTCCAGCACCGCACCCCGGCCGCCATCGCGGCGGTCGCCCGGCGCGCGGACCACGCCGAGGAGGCCGCGGCCGTGGCGGACGGCGTCGGCGAGCTCGAACTCGCCCCGATCGTCGACCAGTTGCGTGCCGACCTCGCCGACAGGCCCACGGCCGTCCGCGAGTTCGCCCAGTACGTCACCGTCGCGCTGCCCGCGGGCGCGCACACCGACACCGCCCGTCTGGAGCGCGCGCTCCAGACGGTCCTCGACCGGCACGACGCGCTGCGCACCCGGCTCACCTCCCCGGTGCCGGGGCTGTGGTCCCTGGAGACGCTGCCGCAGGGCGCCGTCCCCGCCGCCGACGTGCTCAGCAGGGCCGTGACCCCGTCCGGCACGGACCGGGACGCGGCACCGGCGGAGCAGCTCGCGGCGGCCCGCGCGCGCCTGCGCCCCGAGGACGGCCTGCTGGTGCAGGCGGTGCTCCTCGACGCCGAGGGCGGTGACGGCGACACCGCCGCGGCCCGCCTCCTGCTGGTGATCCACCACATCGCCGTGGACGGCGTCTCCTGGCGGATCCTCCTGCCTGACCTGCGCGCCGCCTGGCACGGCACCGCCCTCGACCCGGTCGGCACCTCCTACCGCCGCTGGACGAAGGTGCTGTCCGAGCAGGCCCGCACCACCGGCCGCACCGCCGAACTCCCGCTGTGGACCGAGATCCTGGGCGGCGGCACCGTCGAGCTCGCCGACCGCCCCCTCGACCCGGCCAGGGACGTGCACGGCAGCGCGGGCCGGCTCCGGCTCGAACTGCCCGCCGACCGCACGGCCGCCCTGCTCGGCCGGGTGCCCGCCGCCTTCCACGCCGAGGTCGACGAGGTCCTGCTCACCGGCTTCGCGCTGGCGCTCGCCCACCGGGGCACGGGCTCGCGCACGCTGGTGGAGCTGGAGGGCCACGGCCGCGAGCAGCTCACCGACGGCCTCGACCTGTCCCGTACCGTCGGCTGGTTCACCAGCGTCTACCCCGTCGGCCTCGACGTCGGCGACCCGGACTGGGCCGAGGTGTGGAACGGCGGCGCGGCCTGCGGCGCCGCCCTCAAGAGCGTCAAGGAGGGCCTGCGGGCCCTGCCCGGCCACGGCATCGGCCACGGCCTGCTGCGTCACCTCAACCCGCAGACCGCCGCCGTCCTCGCCCGCTGCGCCGCCCCGCGGATCGGCTTCAACTACCTGGGCCGGTTCGCCGCGGGCACCGGCGGCGACTGGACGATGGAGGCCGGCGGCTCCGGTCTCACCGCCGCCCCCGAGACCCCGCTGCGGCACGTCCTGGAACTCGACGCGATGACCGAGGACCGCGCGGAGGGCCCCGTCCTGGTCGCCGACTGGACCTGGGCGGGCGAGCTGCTCGCCGAGGACGACGTGCGGCGCCTGGCCGAGGACTGGTTCCGCGCCCTGGAGGCGCTGGCCGCGCACGCCGAGCGGCCCGACGCGGGCGGGCGCACCCCCTCCGACTTCCCGCTGGTCACCCTCACCCAGGCGGAGATCGACGGGTACGAACGCGCGGTGCCGGGGCTCGACGACATCCTGCCGCTCTCCCCGCTCCAGCGCGGCCTGCTCTTCCAGGCCGAGTTCGACCGGCAGGGCATGGACGCGTACACCCTCCAGGTCACCATGGACGTGGCCGGACCGCTGGACCGGGAGCGGCTGCGCGCCGCCGCGACGGCGCTCCTGGAGCGCAACCCCAGCCTGCGGGCCTGCTTCCGCGAGCGCGACACGGGCGATCCGGTGCAGCTGGTCTCCTCGGCCGTGGAGCTCGACTGGACCGAGGTGGACCTCACCGAGGTCCCGGGCGCCGACCTGGAGTCGGAGGTGCGGCGGCGCACCGAGGAGGAGTGGCTCGACCGCTTCGACGTCACCCGGGCACCCCTGACCCGGTTCACCGTCTACCGGCTCGGCGACGACCGGCACCGCGTGGTGTGGACCGCGCACCACATGCTGGTCGACGGCTGGTCGCTCTCCGCCGTCCTCGCCGAGGAACTCGTCACGCTCTGGGCCAACGGCGGCGACACCACGGCGCTCCCGCCGGTCGTCCCGCTCAGCGGCTACCTGGAGTGGTCCGCCGCCCAGGACAAGCCGGCCGCGCGCGAGGCCTGGCAGAAGGAGCTGGCGGGCATCGACGAGCCCACCCGGCTCGGCCCGGCCGACCGGCCGCGCGCCTCGGTGCTGCCCGGTTCCGTGCACCGGGACCTGCCCGCGGAGCTGACGGAGGCGGTGACGTCCTGGGCGACCTCGCGCGGCCTGACGACGAGCACCGTCATGCAGGGCTGCTGGGCGGTCGCGCTCGGCCGGCTGACCGGCCGCCAGGACGTGACGTTCGGCGCGGTGGTCTCCGGGCGGGCCGAGGAGGTGCCCGGCATCGAGCGGACGGTCGGCTCGTTCCTGAGCACGCTGCCGGTCCGGGTCGGGCTCGACCCCTCCCTGGACCTCGCCTCGATGCTCGCCGCGCTCCAGGGCCGCCAGCTCGACCTGGAGCCCCACCAGCACCTGGGCCTCGCCGAGGTGCAGCAGGGCGCCGGCATCGGTGAGCTCTTCGACACCGTCGTCTCCTTCCACAACTACCCGACCGGCGTCCTGGACCGCATCGGCGAGCACGTCCCCGGCCTGAGCATGCTCGACTGGGAGGCCCGGGTCATCGCCGAGTACCCCTTCGCGCTCAACGTGTTCCCGGGCGACCGGATGCACCTGGAGGCGCAGTACCGGCCCGACATCTTCACGCCGGACGAGGCCGAGGGGATCCTGCGGCGCTTCGTACGCGTCCTGGAGCAGCTGGCCGCCGAGCCGGAGGCCCTGCTCGGCAGGCTCGACGCGCTCGACGACGACGAGCGCAGCCAGCTGGCCGACGACTGGTCGGGCACCGGCCGGGTGCGGGCCTCCTCCGGCGCGCTGACCACCGAGGTCTTCGAGGCGCACGCCGCCCGCACGCCGGACAAGACGGCCGTCGTCCTCGGCGACGAGGAGGTGTCGTACGCCGAACTCGACGCCCGCGCCAACCGGTTGGCGCGGCTGCTCGTGGAGCGCGGCATCGGCCCCGAGCGGACCGTCGCGCTGATGCTGCCCCGCACCCCCGAGGTGGTCGTCGCGGTGCTCGCGGTGCTCAAGACCGGCGCCGCCTACCTCCCGGTGGACTCCGGCTACCCCGCCGACCGCATCACCTACATGCTGGCCGACGCCCGGCCCGCGGCGCTGCTCACCGACGAGGCCACGCACGAGCGCCTCGCCGGCCTGCCCGGCCTCGCGACCGAGCCGCTGGTCCTGGACGCCCCCGACACCGTGGAGCGCCTCGCCGCGCTGCCCGGCACCGGCCTCACCGACGCCGACCGCACCGGACCGCTCGCGCCGCAGAACGCGGCGTACATGATCTACACGTCCGGTTCCACGGGCCGGCCCAAGGGCGTCGTGGTGGCCCACACCGGGCTGCTCTCGATGGTCGACAGCCTCGTCGAACGCTTCGGCCTCGACGAGGAGACCCGCGTCCTTCAGTTCGCCTCCATCAGCTTCGACGCCTCCGTCTGGGAGATCATGCTGGCGCTGCTCAACGGCGGCACGCTGGTCATCGCGGACGAGGAGTGCCGGGCGCCGGGACAGCCGCTGGTCGACCTGATCAACGGCGCCCGCGTCAATCTGGCGGGCCTGCCGCCGGTCGTGGTCGGCGGTCTGCCCGAGGGCAGCACGCTCCCCGCCGACCTGCGCCTCGCGGTGGCCGGCGAGGCCGTCCCCGCGCACGTCGTCGAGCGCTGGTCGGCGCACGTCCGGCTCTACAACGGCTACGGCCCGACCGAGGCCGTCGTCAGCTCCACCGTCGGCGGCCCGCTGGCCGGTGACGCCCGCCCGCCGATCGGCCGGCCCACCAACGCCCACCGCGTGTACGTCCTCGACCACCACCTGCGGCTCGCGCCGCGCGGCGTCGTCGGCGAGCTGTACGTCAGCGGCGGCCTGGCGCGCGGCTATCTGGGCCGCCCCGAGCTGACCGCCCAGCGCTTCGTCGCCGACCCCTTCGGCCCGGCGGGCGCCCGGATGTACCGCACCGGCGACCTGGTGCGCTGGCTGCCGGACGGCCAGCTCGACTACGTCGGCCGCGCCGACGACCAGGTCCAGCTGCGCGGCTTCCGCATCGAGCTCGGCGAGATCTCCGCCGCCCTGCTCGCCCAGCGCGGCGTCGAGCAGGCCGCCGTGATCGTCTCCGAGAGCGAGGACGGCGACCGCCGCCTGGTGGCGTACGTCGTGACCGGGGAACCCGGTGTCGCCGAGGGGCTGCGCGACCAGCTCGCCCTGTCCCTGCCGGAGTACATGGTGCCGTCGGCGGTCGTCGCCCTGGACGCCCTGCCGCTCACCGCGCAGGGCAAGCTCGACCGCAAGGCGCTGCCCGCGCCCGACCTCGGCGACACCCTCGGGGGCCGCGCGCCGCGCACCCCCGTCGAGGAGATCCTCTGCGGTCTGTTCGCGGACGTCCTCGGGGTGGCCCGGGTCTCCATCGACGACGACTTCTTCGAGATCGGCGGGCACTCGCTGCTCGCGACGCGCCTGGTCAGCCGGGTGCGCAGCGTGCTCGCCGTCGAACTGCCCATCCGCGCGCTGTTCGAGGCACGCACGGTCGTCGCGCTGGCCGGGCACGTCGAGTCGGCGGACGGGGCACGGCCGCCGCTGGTCCCGGCGCCCCAGGGCACGGAGCCGCCGCTGTCCTTCGCCCAGGAACAGCAGTGGTTCATCAACCGCAGCCAGGACGCGAGCGACGGAACGTACAACACCCCGATGGCCTTCCGGCTCTCCGGCCGTCTCAACGAGGCAGCCCTGCAAGGGGCGTTGAACGACCTGGTCGAGCGCCACGAGGTGCTGCGGACCGTCATCCCGGAGACCGACGGCGTGCCGTCGCTGCGGGTCCTCGACGCCGCGACGGGCGCGCCGGTGCTGCGCACCCGCACGGTCTCGGAGGCCAAGCTGGCCGAGGCGCTGGCCGCCGAGGCCGACCTGGGCTTCGACCTGCGGTCCGAAGCGCCGCTGCGGGCCCGGCTGTTCGCGCTCGGCGTGGACGAGTGGGTCCTGATGCTGGTCTTCCACCACATCGTCTTCGACGGCTGGTCGATCGGCCCCATGCTGACCGACCTGGCGTCCTCCTACCGCGCCCGCTGCGACGGCCGGGTGCCGCGGCGGACCCCGCTGCCCGTGCAGTACGCCGACTTCGCCGCCTGGCAGCGCGAGCTGCTCGGCGCGGCCGACGACCCGGACAGCCTCGCCGCCCAGCAGCTCTCCTTCTGGCGGGACGCCCTCGCGGGCCTGCCGGACGAGCTGCGGCTGCCCGCCGACTTCCCGCGCCCCGAGGCGGGCACGTCCGGCGGCGAGATGGTGATGTTCGAGCTGGAGTCCGGCCTGCACGGCACGCTCCTTGAGCTCGCCCGGCAGACCGGCACCACCGAGTTCATCGTCTTCCAGGCGGCGCTGTCCGCCCTGCTGACCCGGCTGGGCGCCGGCACCGACATCCCGGTCGGCTCGCCGATCGCGGGACGCACGGACGACGCCCTCAACGACCTGGTCGGCATGTTCATCAACTCCCTGACGCTGCGCGGCGACACCAGCGGCGACCCGACCTTCCGCGAACTGCTGGACCGGATCAGGGAGACCAACCTGGCGGCGTACTCGCACCAGGACATCCCCTTCGACCAGGTCGTCGACGCGCTCAGGCCCGCCCGCGCCCGCGGCAGGCACCCGCTGTTCCAGGTGATGCTGAGCGTCCAGAACCAGGGCAACCTGCCGCTGGACCTGCCCGGCCTGACCGTCGTGCCCGAGTACGCCGCGTCCGACCGCGCCAAGATGGACCTGATGCTGGAGCTGCTGCCGTGGCCCGGCGGTGGCGGTGTCCGGGGCCTGCTCACCTTCAGCACCGACCTGTTCACGCGGGACACCGCGCAGCGCATGGCGGAGCAGTTCCAGGAGGTGCTGCGCTCGGTCGCGGCCGACCCCGACGTCCGCCTCAGCGGCCTCGACCTGCTCACCGGCGCCGAGCGCGAGCGGATCCTCTCCGAGTGGAACGACACCGCGCGCGAGCTGCCGCCGGCGACCCTGCCCGAGCTGTTCGCCGCGCGGGCGGCGGCCGCCCCCGACGCGATCGCCGTCGGATCCGGGACCAAGGGCCTCACCTACGCCCAACTCGACGCCAAGTCGAACCAGTTGGCGCGCCGCCTGCTCGCGATCGGCGCCGGACCCGACCGGATCGTCGCGCTCGCCGTGCCGCGTCCCGCGGACCACGCCGTCGCGGCGCTCGCCGTCCTCAAGTCCGGCGCGGCCTACGTGCCGATCGCCGCGGACGAGCCGGTCGCGCGGACCAAGGCGCTCTTCGCCGACACCGACCCGCTGTGCGTGCTGACGACCGCGGGCCTGGCGAGCAGGCTGCGGAGCACCGGCGTCACCGCGGTCGTCCTGGACGGCCCCGAGGTGCGCGGCGGCTCCACCGACCCGGTGACCGACGCGGACCGCACCGCGCCGCTGCGGCCCGGCCACGCCGCGTACGTGATCCGCGCGGACGACGCGGCGGGCCGCCCCCGTGGCACGGTCGTCGAACACCGCGCGGCCGCCAACCTGCTGGCCTGGGCGCTGGAGTCCGGCGCGCACGCCGACGGTGCGGACGGCGGGCTCCTCGTGCCGCTGCTCTCCGGGGCCGGGGCGGGCGCCGCCGAGCCGCTGCCGCAGGACTGGTCGACGCCCCGGACACCCGTGCCGGGCCGGGCCGTCTGGAACACCCGCACCTATGTCCTCGACGAGTGGCTTGCGCCCCTGCCGCCGGGCGCGGTGGGGGAGGTGTACGTCGGCGGTGACGGGCTCGGCCGTGGCTACGCGGGCCTGCCCGGCGCCAGCGCCGAGCACTTCGTGGCCGACCCGTACGGGCCGCCCGGCGCCCGCCTCCTGCGGACCGGCGAGCGCGCCAAGTGGGACACGGCGGGCAACCTGCTGGCCCCCGACGCGCCCCCGCCGGCCGATGAGTCCGAGGCCGGGGACGCGGTGCCCGCGGACGGGCCCGGCCCGCTCAGCGCCGCCGAGGAGACGCTGTGCGCGATCGTCGCCGACGTCCTGGGCGTCGAGTCCTTCGGCGTCGCGGAGAACTTCTTCGAGACGTCGCTGAACAGCATGAAGTCACTGCGTCTGGTGGCCCTCGCCCGCAAGGCGGGCCTGGAGATCAGCAGCGCGGACGTCTTCGCGCACCAGACGGTCCGGGCGCTCGCGGCCTCCCTGGAGTCCGGCCCGGCGGCAGACGCCCCGGCCCCCTCCGCGGCAGACGCCCCGGCGGGCCGCCGCGGCGCGCAGATCATGGCCGACGCGATGGACGCGATCGGCGGCGAGGACGGCGCGGAGTTCTCCGACCCGTTCGGCACCGTGCTGTGCATGAAGCCGACGGGCAGCCGCCCCCCGGTGTTCTGCCTGCACAGCGGGGTCGGATTCGCCCTGTCGTACATGCCGCTCACCCCGCACCTGGGGGCCGAGCACCCGGTCTACGGCATCCAGGCCCCGTACGTCGTGGACGGCGCCCCGCTGCCCACGAGCATCGAGGAGACCGCGGCCGAGTACATCGGCATGATCAAGAAGGTGCGGCCCGAGGGCCCGTACCACCTGCTCGGCTGGTCGCTCGGCGGGCTGCTCGCCTTCGAGATCGCGGTCCAGCTGCGCGCGGCCGGCGACGAGGTCGGCCTCGTCGCCAACCTCGACTCCTACCCGCGCGCCGCGGGCGACCCGGCAGCCGAGGGCGCGGATCAGGACGAACAGGCCAAGCTCGCCTGGCTGTTGGAGGGCATCGGGCACGACCCGGCCGGGTTCGGCGACCGGCCGCTGGTGGTCGGCGACGTCATCGACGCGCTGCGGCGCGACGACAGCCCGCTGGCGCAGATGGGCGAGGAGCGCATGGCCCGCATGGTGGGCCTGATGTCCAACCACCCGGTCCTGCACGCCCGTTACACGCCCCGGCGCTACGACGGCACGATGCGGCTCTTCGTCGCGGGCCGGACGGACACGGGCGAGCCCGCGCCCGACCTGTCCGAGCTGTGGAGGCCCTACGTCGGCACCCTCGACGTGCACCGGATCGACTGCGACCACGACGCCCTCCTCGACCCCGGGGCGCTCGCCGAGGTCGGCCCGGCCCTCGCCGCCGAGCTCGACCGGCTGCACGGGGCCGCGCACACGCACCAGGAGCAGGGCAAGGACCAGGACGGACGTGACCAGCGATGACGACAGCCCTGAAACCCGCCCCCGCGGGACCCGGCACGGACCTGCCGAGCTCCCCGGGCGGCCTGCGCGCCATGTTCACCGAGATGGTCGCCGTCACCGGCCGGCGCCTGCTGCACCTGCGCAGGGCCCCGGGCCGCGTGCTCGGCGTGGCCATGAGCCCGCTGGTGTCGATGGTCATGGTCGGCTACCTCTTCCGTGACGCCATCACCCTTCCGGCGGGCGGCAATTACGCCGAGTACGTCTTCGCGGGCGGCGCCGTCCAGGTGGCGCTCGCCTGCGTCGGACCGACCGCGGTGTCGGTGGCGATGGACCTCAAGGGCGGCCTGGTCGACCGGTTCCGGTCGATGCCCATCAGCCGGTCCGCGGTGCTCTTCGCGCACACCTTCGCGGACCTCCTGGTGGGGCTGCTCGGACTGGCCGTCGTCACGGGGGCCGGGCTGCTGCTCGGCTGGCGGCCGCACGCCGGGGCCCTTGAGGTGCTCGCCGGATTCGGGCTGATCGTGCTCCTGACGTACGTGATGCTCTGGCTCGGCGTGCTCTTCGCGGTGACGCTCGGCGACGTGGAGACGATCAGCGTGGTCACGCCGTTCATCGTGATCGTGCTGCCCTTCGTCTCCAGCGCCTTCCTCGCCCCGGCCTCCATGCCGGCCCTGGTCCGTCCGGTCGCGGAGTGGAACCCGATCACCGCCGTCATCTCGACCTGCCGCGACCTGTGGGGGAACCCGGCCACCAGCAGTGGCAGCTTCCCCTCCGAACATCCCGGTGTGGTGATCGCGGTGACGCTGGGCGTGCTGTTCGCGCTCTGCTTCACCGTCAGCCTGCGGCGCTACCGCACCGCGGGCTCCTGACCCCCGAAGCCTGGTGGAGAGACAACCCATGACGACGCACACCCCGACCGCCACGACCCGGGCCCCGGACGCCGGGCCCGGCCTCGACGGCCTGGACCTCACCGACCCGCAGACCTTCCTCGACCACGACCCGCACGCCATGTGGCGCCGCTTCCGCGCCGAGAGCCCGGTCCACTGGCAGCCCGTGGCGGGCGCCCGGATGCCCGGGTTCTGGGCGATCTCCAAGTACGCCGACGTGGTCGACGTCTACCGCGACAACAAGCGGTTCACCTCCGAGCGCGGCAACGTCCTCGCCACCCTCCTGCAGGGCGAGGACTCCGCCTCCCGCAAGATGCTGGCGGTCACCGACGGCGCCCGGCACCGCGAGATCCGCAACCTCATGCTCAAGTCGTTCTCGCCCCGGGTGCTCCAGCCCGTGGTGGACGGCGTGCACCGCCGCACCCGCGAACTGGTCGAACAGGCCCTGGAACACGGCTCGCTGGACTTCGTCACCGACGTCGCCGACCACATCCCGATCAACACGATCGGCGACCTGATGGACATCCCCGCCGCCGACCGCGAGCGCCTGGTCGAGTGGAACACCCAGACGCTGTCGCGGCACAGCTCCGAGGACAGCGCCCTGGACGAGGTGATGGCCCGCAACGAGATCCTGCTCTACTTCTCCGAGCTGGCCGCCGAGCGGCGCAGGAACCCGGGCGAGGACGTCATCAGCACCCTGGCCACGGCCACGGTCGGCGGCGCCCCGCTCGCCGACGACGAGGTCGTCTTCAACTGCTACAGCCTCATCCTCGGCGGCGACGAGTCCAGCCGGATGTCCTCCATCGGCGGCCTCATCGCCTTCAGCGAGAACCCCGAGCAGTGGCGCAGGCTCAAGTCCGGCGAGGTGGACGCGGACAGCGCCACCGAGGAAGTGATGCGCTGGACGACCCCCGCCATGCACTTCGGGCGCCGCGCCCTGGAGGACGTGCCGCTGCGCGACCGGGTCATCAAGGCCGGTGACGTGGTCACCCTGTGGAACAGCTCCGCCAACTTCGACGAGGACGTCTTCGCCGACCCGTACGCCTTCGACGTCGCCCGCACCCCCAACAAGCACGTGGCCTTCGGGCACGGCCCGCACTTCTGCCTGGGCGCCTTCCTGGGCCGGGTGCACGTGAACGCCATGGTCGAGGCGCTCCGCGAGCGGGTGGCCGAAATCCGGCTCG
Organism: Streptomyces sp. NPDC052114; assembly: GCF_040680155.1. Lineage (NCBI taxonomy): Bacteria > Bacillati > Actinomycetota > Actinomycetes > Kitasatosporales > Streptomycetaceae > Streptomyces > Streptomyces sp. NPDC052114. Next base: position 64,133 of record NZ_JBFAWC010000001.1, read on the forward strand.
ACGGACCCCCGCAGCGGCTCTACTCCAACTTCGTCCACGGCTACAGCGGGCTGCCCGTCACGCTCACCCCGGAGCGGGCCGGCTAGTCCGCCCGCTCCGTCAGGCCCCTGTCAGCAAGGGTTGGCAGGCTCCTCCCAGGTCGCGGCAGAGCGGCCGATCCACAGCGATCCGACGATGGTCGTGGGAGGCCGGGGCATGGACGTGATCAGCACCGAAAGGCCGGTGGAACTGGCCGGTTCCGTACGGTCGGCGCCGTACGGGGCCGGGGCCGCCGCACCGCTGCGCGCGGTCCAGGGCACCGTGCTCGCCGACCTCCTCACCTCGTACCCGTACAACAGCGCGGCCCAGCTCCACGAGTACTTCGGCGAAGGACCGCTGCCCGCGTCCTACGGGGGCACCTGCGCCTGGCAGTCCTTCGAGGCCGGGCGGCTCGTCGCCGAACACGCGGGTGTGGCCGCCGAGTACCGCTTCGACGGCCGGCACGTGGCCGCCGTCTACCACGACGCGGACGGCATCACCGTCCTCGACCCGTATCTGCTGCACCGCGCCCCGCTGCGCCTGGAGCGGGCCGACGCGGTGGACGGCGCGGTGTCGCGGACGGCCGAGGCCTATCCGCTGCGCTCGCGCGCCGACGGCTCGCCCGCGCCGAGCGGGGTGCGGGTGCGCTGGCAGCTCGACGACGACTCGATCCAGCTGAACTACCTGCGCTTCAGCCCGCGCCGCGGCCACAACGTGATCTCGCGGGCGTTCGTGCTGCGCCCGGAGCAGGTCCTCGGCCCCGTCCCGCCGGCCGCCGACGCGATCCGCCCCCAGCTGCTCCACCCCGAGCAGCACAGCGTCTCCGTACGCGTGGTCCACCCCGGCACCCAACAGCTCGCGGAGCTCATTCTGCCGCTCGCCGGGCGGCAGGCGCGGATGGCGGTGCGGGGCATGATCTCCAAGGACAACCAGGGCGTCGTCGCCCGCCACGGGACGCGCGCGTTCGACAAGAACCGCGAGACGGTCGCCGACGCCGTCGGCGTGGCTCCGGGGGACGTCGAGGACGTGCTGCTGCGGGCCGCCGCCCTGCACCGCGCCGCCGCGCCCGCCGGCCTCGAACTGCCCGCCTACTCCCAGGAGGACGAATGACGGCCACCGAGACGACGGCCACCGGACTTCCGCCCCTGCCGGGGACCGCGCCGTCCTTCTTCCTCGCCGGGACCATGCAGGGCGCGAGGACCGGCTCGAACCTGATCGACCAGTCCTACCGCGCGGCCCTGACCTCCGCCATCCGCGCCCACCGGCCCGACGCCGTCATCCACGACCCGGGCGTCCTGATGGCCGAGTGGGAGGCCGCGCACCCGGCCGACATCCGCGCCGCCCACGCCCGGCTGACCGCGGTGCGCTCCGTTCACCGCGCCGAGCTCGCGCCCGAACTCGTCGACCTCACCGAGATGTTCCACGAGCTGACCCTGCTGGCCGCCCGCAGCGACGTGTGCGTGGCCTGGCTGCCGGGGCACGAGCCCAGCATGGGCACCGCCGCCGAGATGCTCTCCGCCTACCGGGCGGGCCGCACGGTCGTCGCGATCACCGCCATGCGGCAGAACCTCGCCGTGCTCGCCTGCTCGACGGTGATCCTGCCGGACCTGCCCGCCTTCACCCAGTGGCTCGACCGCGCGGCGGCCGGGCACCACGCCGCCTGAGGAGAGTGCAGCCGTGGACCGTCCGACCGCGCCGCCCCGGACCGACACCGTCGTCGACGCGCTGCTGGCCCGCGCCCGACTGGACGCGGACCGCCCGCCGTTCACCGCGCTCGGCGCGGGCGGCGAGCGCCTCGCCCGCCTGACCGCCGCCGAACTCCTGGCGCGCGTGCGCGCCGTGGCCGCCGCCCTGCGTGCGACGGGCGCACCCGGCGACCGCGTCATCGTCCCCGCCCTGCCGGGCCTCGACTTCCACGTGGGTTTCCTCGGCTGTCTGTACGCGGGCATGATCGCGGTGCCCGTACCCGCGCTGCGCACCGGCGCGCGGCAGCGCGCCACCGTCCGCTCCGACCGCCTCATGGCGATCCGCCGCGACTGCGCGCCCGTCGCCGCGCTCGTCTCCACGGCCGAGGACGCCGAGGAGGCGCGGCGGGCGGACGCCGAGGGCGAGGGGCCGCCGCTCTCCTGGATCCCCGTGACGCGGCCCGCGCACGACACGCCCGCGCCGCCCGCCCCCGAGGCCCTGGACCCGGCGGCCACCGCCCTGCTCCAGTACACCTCCGGCTCGACGGGCGACCCCCGCGGGGTGATCGTCCGCCACGGCGACCTGGTCGCCAACCAGCGTGCCCTGGGCGACCGTTGCGACATCGGCGCCGGCACCACCGTGGTCTCCTGGCTGCCGTTCTTCCACGACATGGGGCTGTGCACCGGTGTCGTCCTGCCGCTCGTGTCGGGGGCGGCGGCCGTCTCCATGGAGCCCGCCACGTTCGTGCGCGACCCCCGTGTGTGGCTGCGCGCCGTCGCGGCCGAGGACGACGTGTTCGCGCCCGCCCCCGACTTCGCGTACGACCTGTGCGTCCAGCGCGTCCCGGCGGCCGAGCGGGAGCTGATCGACCTGTCGTCCTGGCGGGTGGCGGCCAACGGCGCCGAGCCCGTGCGGGCGGCGACGCTGCGCCGGTTCGCCGAGGCGTTCGGGGCGAGCGGCTTCCGCGCGGAGGCCTTCTCGCCCGGCTACGGCCTCGCCGAGTGCACGCTCAGCGTCACCATAGGGGAGCCGCTGACGCCGACCCGGGTGCGCCACTACGACCGGACCGCGCTCGCGGAGGGCAAGGCCGTGCCGGTCGGCCCGTCCCCGGACACCGTCGAACTGGTCGGCTGCGGCACCGCGATCCCCGGCACCCGGGTGTGCGTCGTGGACCCCGCGACCCGCCATCCGCTCGCGGAGCGGGTGGTCGGCGAGCTCTGGGTGGCCGCGCCCGGCAACTGCGGCGGCTACTGGGCCGACGCGGCGGCGACGGCCGAGGTGTTCGGCGCGCGGACCGAGGGCGGCCCGCCGGGCACGGAGGGCTCCTTCGTCCGCACCGGAGACCTGGGCTTCCTCGACGGCGGTGAACTCTTCGTCACCGGGCGGCTCAAGGACGTACTGATCATCGGCGGCGAGAACTACTTCCCGCAGGACCTGGAGGCCGTGGCGGCCGCCGCGCACCCCGCCTTCGCGCACCAGCGCGCCGCCGCCTGGCCGCTGACCGAGGAGCGCGACGGGGTGGCCGTCGTCATCGAGACCGGCGCCCGCGACCCGGAAGAGCTGGCCGCCGCCGTGCGCGCCGCCGGCATCGCGGCCGCCAAGGCGCTGCCCGCGCCGGTGAGCGTCTACGCGGTGGCCAGGAACAAGGTGCCCCGCACCACCAGCGGCAAGATCCGCCGCCGGGCCTGCGCGGAGCACGTGGCGGCGGGCCGGCTGCGGTTGCTCGCCCAGTGGTCCAGTCGTTGAAGCCGGGGGCCACCGGCCCCGCGGACCCGAAGTCCCGCAGATGCACGGAGGAGACAGCAGATGAGTGCGCGTACGAAGGCCCCGCAGGACATCACCGAGCAGGAGGTGGCCGACCACCTCGTCCACGTGCTCTCCGGGATGCTGGAACTGGCGCCGGACGTCATCGACCTCGACGTGCCGCTCAGCGCCTTCGGGGTCGACTCGGCGACCGGCACCTGGCTCGCCGGCGAGCTGGAGCGCTGGTGCGGCGTCCCGCTCGCCCCCGAGCTCCTGCTCGGCCGCCCGAGCATCGCCGAGGTCGCCGAGGACGTGGTGGCGGTCCTGCGCGAACACCCGGCGGCATGACGTACGGCGGAATGACGTACGGCGTAATGACGTACAAAGGATTTCCGTATGTCCCGGGCCGTCCACTGACAAGGCGCTGACGGCGCGCTGACAGGACCGGGGAATCGCGCGGAAAGGTGCACGGAAACCGCATCGCGATTTCGATATCCGAACGGGCGGAAAACCGCCGGTCCATTCCCACCTGCGAGTTTCATCCAATGCTTAAGAAGGTGGATTCGGCTTTCGCCCGTTCCTAGGGTCTTCTCCGGTGGCGCCACCGCCGGTCGCGGACCGGCCCGTTTCCGTCCGGCGCCCCGCATGGGGAAGGACACAGCCAGATGAACGCACTCGACGCGCTCGTCGAGGGAGCCCTCGCCGACATGGCGGACCGCCGACGCGAGGTCTCCCAGGCCGAGTTGGCCGACCGGGCGGCCGCCGTGGGACCGGCCCGCGACTGCGTCGCGCTGCTGCGCGGCACGGACGGCGTGAAGGTCATCGCCGAGGTGAAGCGGGCCAGCCCCTCCAAGGGCGCGCTCGCCGACATCGCCGACCCGGCGGCGCTGGCCGCCGACTACGCGGCGGGCGGCGCGAGCGCGGTGAGCGTCCTCACCGAGCGGCGCAGGTTCGGCGGCTCGCTCGACGACCTGGCCGCGGTCCGCGCCGCGGTGGACGTGCCGCTGCTGCGCAAGGACTTCATCGTCGACCCCTACCAGCTGTGGGAGGCGCGGGCGCACGGCGCGAGCCTGGCGCTGCTCATCGTCGCGGCCCTCGGCCAGGCCCAGCTGGCCGAACTGCTCGGCCAGGCCGAGGAGATCGGCCTGACCCCGCTGATCGAGGTGCACGACGAGCGGGAGGCCGAGCGCGCGGTCGCGGCCGGCGCCCGGCTCGTCGGGGTCAACGCCCGGAACCTGCGCACCCTGGAGGTGGACCGCGCGACCTTCGCGCGGGTCGCCCCCGGGCTCCCCGAGGGCGTGGTGCGCATCGCCGAGTCGGGCGTCCGCGGCCCCGAGGACGTCCGTGCGTACGCGGCCCACGGCGCCGACGCCGTCCTGGTCGGCGAGTCCGTGGTCACCGGCACCAGCCCCAGGGCGGCCGTCGCCGCCCTGGTCGCCGCCGGCCGCGTCAGCCGCCCTGCGCGTGCTTCGAGGTGATCGTCGCCCAGCGTTCGAGCACGGCCGCCGACGCGCCCGAGTCGATGGCCTCGGCGGCCCGCTCCACCCCGGCCGCGAGCCGCTCGGTGACGCTCCTCCCGGACGGTGCGAGAGCCGCCAGACCGGCCGCCGCCGAGAGCAGCACCGCGTCCCGCACCGGCCCCCTGGCCCCGGCGAACACCTCGTGGGCCACCCGGGCGTTGTGAGCGCGGTCCCCGCCGCGCAGGGCGGCGGCCGGGGCGTAGTCGATCCCGATGTCGCGCGGGTCGAAGGACTCGGTGCGCACCTCGCACCCGACGACCGACCAGACCGTGGAGGTGGTGGTGACCGTCAGCTCGTCCATCCCGTCGTCCCCGCGGAAGACCAGCGCGGACACCCCGCGCCGGGCCAGCACCCCCGCGAGCAGCGGCGCCTGGCGCCGGTCGGCGACGCCCACCGCCTGCGCGGCGGGGGAGGCCGGATTGGCCAGCGGGCCCAGCAGGTTGAAGGCCGTGCGGATGCCGAGGTCGCGGCGCGGCCCGGCCGCGTGCCGCATCGCCGGGTGGAACGCCGGGGCGAAGCAGAAGGTGATGCCGACCTCCTCGGCGACCGCCGCGACCTGCTCCGGCTCCAGGGTCAGCGCCACCCCCAGCTCCTCCAGGACGTCGGCCGAGCCGCAGGCCGAGGACGCCGAGCGGTTGCCGTGCTTGACCACCCGGGCGCCCGCCGCGGCCGCCACGACCGCCGACATCGTGGAGACGTTGACGCTGTTCGAGCCGTCGCCGCCGGTCCCGACGATGTCCACGGCGGGGCCCGCGACCTCCAGCGGCACGGCGTGCCGGTACAGGGCGCGCACCATGCCCTCGACCTCGTCCACGGTCTCGCCCTTGGCGCGCAGCGCCACCAGCAGCCCGGCCAGCTTGGCGGCCCCGGCGTCGCCCGACATCACCTGGTCCATCGCCCAGGCCGTGTCGTCGGCGGTCAGATCGGTGCGCTCCAGGAGCGCGTTCAGCAAGTGCGGCCAGGTACGACCCTGCGGCTCGGCAGTCACGGGGACTCTCCTTGAAAGGCGCCAGCGGACGTTTCGCCGCCCAGTCTGTAAAAAGCGGCACGCCCGTTCCAGACCACTCACCGGTGACCTTTGCGGTCCACTTCAGAAGGGACAGGTCCGTGGCGCTGCACATCGCGGTCGAGGTGGTCAGGGATTCCACGCATTCCCTGACCTCGCAGATCCAGGAATTCATCAAGAAGGAGATATCCGAGGGGATTCTCCACCCGGGCACCCGGCTGCCGTCCAGTCGCCGGCTCGCCGGTGACCTCGACGTCTCGCGCAGCGTGGTGGTGGAGGCGTACGGACAGCTCGTCGCCGAGGGATACCTGGAGGCGGCACAGGGCGCGGGCACCCGGGTGGTGGGCCACATCGAGGACACGGCCGTCGTGCCCGCGCTGCTGGACGAGGGACAGGTCCCGCCGGTCCGCTGGGACCTGCGCCCCGGCGGCAGCAACGTCCCCGCCTTCCCGCGCCGCGAGTGGCTGCGCTGCTACCAGCAGGCCCTGCACGAGGCCGAGCTGACCCACCACGACTACCCGCCGCTGGCCGGTGAGCCCGCGCTGCGCCGCGAACTCACCTCCTACCTGGGCCGGCTGCGGGGAGTGCGCACCGCGCCGGAGCGGGTCATGGTGGTCGGCGGATTCGCGCAGGCGCTCGGTCTGCTCTGCCCGGTGCTGCGGCACCTGGGCATCGACGCGCTCGCGATCGAGGACCCGGGCCACCCGGGCCAGCGCCAGTTCGTGCGCGAGAGCGGGCTGCGGACCCTGCCCGTGCCGGTCGACGCCGAGGGCATCGACGTCGACGCGCTGGCCGCCTCCGGCGCGCGCGCCGTCCTGGTCACGCCCGCCCACCAGTTCCCCACCGGTGTGACGCTGTCCGCGCGGCGCCGCGAGGCCCTGGCCCGCTGGGCCAGGGACGTCGACGGCTGGGTGATCGAGGACGACTACGACGGCGGGCTCTGGTACGAGCGGGGCGCCCGGCCCCTCGCGCTCCAGCGCACCCTGCCCGACCGGGTCGTCTACGCGGGCACCGCGAGCAAGGCGCTCTCGCCCGGCCTGCGTCTGGGCTGGCTCACCGCCCCCGAGCCGATGCTCGAACAGCTGCTGCGGGCCCGCGCCCGGCACGACCTGGGCACCGAGAGCCTCACCCAGCTGGCCTTCGCCGAACTCCTGCGCACCGGCCTGTTCGACCGGCACCTGCGCCGGCTCAACTCCCTGGCCCGCACCCGCAGACAGGCCCTGGAGGAGGCGGTGCGCGCGCACCTGCCCGGCGCCGCGGTGCCCGGCCCGGCCGCCGGGCTGCACGCCTACGTGCGGCTGCCCCGGGGGACCGACGAGGGGGCGCTGGTCGCCGGGGCGCTGCGCCGCTCCGTCCTGGTGCGCGGGGCCGCCGCGTTCCACGCCCGGCCCCGCGGGGACGCCCCCGCGCTCGTGGTGGGCCACGCGCACCTGCCCCGCTCCGCGGTGGGCGAGGCCATCAGGGCGGTGGGCGCGGTCAGACGCCGGTGAGCCGGGCCGGTGAACCCGCGGCCGACGCGAGGAAGTTGCGCATCATGTCCAGGCCGCCCGTGGTCGTGATGCTCTCCGGGTGGAACTGCACGGACTCGATGGGCAGCGTGCGGTGCCGCAGCCCCATCACATAGCCGTGGTCGATGGCGACGGCGGTGGTGACCAGCTCGTCCGGGAGCGGCTCGGCGACGATCAGCGAGTGGTAGCGGGTCACCTCCAGGGTGTGGCCGAGCCCCTGGAACAGGCCCTCGCCGTCGTGCCGCACCATGCTGGTGCGGCCGTGCATCACCTGGTCGGCGACCTCGATCCGGCCGCCGTGGGCCAGCGCGATCGCCTGGTGGCCCAGGCACACCCCGAGCAGCGGCACCCGCCCGGCGAACCGGTGCACCAGCTCGACGTGGCCGGACTCGGCGGGATGGCCCGGCCCCGGCCCGAGCACCACCGCGTCGGGCCGCGAGGCGGCCAGCTCGTCGGGGGAGCGGGTCAGCGACCGCACGACCTCCGTCCGCGCCCCCAGCGTGCGCAGGTACTGGTCGATGATGTGCACGAAGCTGTCGTACGCGTCGATCAGCAGGACCTTCATGTCCGCGATGTCCTTCGGATCGGTGGTGTTCACGACAGCAGCTCCTCACCGGTGAGCGCCCAGTAGGCGGCCCCCATCTTGGCGAGGGTCTCCCGCCACTCGGCCGCGGGCTCCGACTGGGCGACCATGCCCGCCGAGGCCTGGGTGGAGTACGTCGTCCCGTCGTACTCGACGGTGCGGATGCACAGGGCCAGTTCGCTCCAGCCGCGCACGTCGACCAGGCCCACGGCGCCCGCGTAGCTGCCGCGCCGCTGCTCCTCCAGGCCGTCGATGATCTCCATGGCGCGCACCTTCGGCGCCCCGGTCATCGTCCCCGCGGGGAAGGTCGCCCGCACCGCCTGCCAGGCGTCCACCCCGTCCTGGAGCCGGCCCGCGACGGAGGAGACCAGGTGGAAGACGTGCGAGAAGGTCTCCACCGCCATCAGCCGGTCGACGGGCTGGGTGCTGGGGCGGGTGACGCGGCCGATGTCGTTGCGGCACAGGTCGACCAGCATGATGTGCTCGGCGCGCTCCTTGGTGCTCTCCCGCATCTCCTTGACGCGCCGCTGGTTCTCCTCGTCGTCCGGGCCGCGCCGCGCGGTGCCCGCGATGGGCCGCATCTCGATCGTGTCGCCCTCGACCCGGAAGAACAGCTCGGGGCTCGCGCCGATCAGCGTGCTGCCCGCGCGGGGCATCAGATACATGTACGGCGACGGGTTGCGGTCCCGCAGCCTGCGGTAGACCTCGATCGGCGTCAGGGTGGAGCGCACGTCGATGCGGTGGCCGATCTGGATCTGGTAGATGTCCCCGACCCTGATGTGCTCCAGGCACCGGTCGGCCCAGCCCAGGAAGGTCTCCCGGCTCACGCTGTCGCGCACGGACAGCGGCGCGGGAGCCGCGGGCACGGCGGCCCCGCCCGCGACGGCCGCGCAGGCCGCGCGCAGCGCGCCGGAGGCGTCCACCGGGCCCGGCGCCCCGGCGAAGGCGTCGCTCTCGGCGGTCAGCCGCCGCACCCGCCCCGTGGTCAGGTCGTACCAGACCGTCTCGCGGAAGAGCGTGAGGGTGATGTCGGGGCCGCGCGGCTCCTTGGTGCGCGCGGGCAGCTCCTCCATGTGCCAGGCGGACTCGTACGCGAACGTGGTCAGGAACCCGAAGGCGTACGACGTCGTGGGCAGCCCGGTGTCCACGGCGAACAGCCCCTGCGCCCGCGACAGCAGCTCCCACATCCGGTCCGGTCCCGTGAAGCGCAGCCCGCGTGCGCCGGGCGCCGCGGACGACGGGTCCGGGGTCATCCCGAGCGCCGCCGCCTCCCGGGCCAGGGCGTCGGCGACGCCGTCGGCGCCGTCGATCTCGACGCGCCCGTCGTAGACCCTCAGCTCGGCCAGCCGGCCGAAGCCGACGACGGCCGAGCGGCGGTCCTGGTCGGCGCCGTCCACGCTCTCGAAGAGGAAGACGTCCTGCGCCGGGAGCAGCTCCCGCAGCTGTGCGTACAGGTCGAGCGGGTCGTGGCCCGGCAGCTCCGTATCGGTGACCCTGACACCGATCGTGCTCGTTCCCGGCATGGTGAACTCCTCGTGAATTCGGTGCCGTCTGCGGCATCGGCCGATTCGGTCCGTTTCGGCTGCGGTCAGCAAATCAGCGGGCCCGTCGGCGGTGCCAGACCAATCCGTGCCCCCGGATGCGGACCACTCCCGATTCGCTTGACCCGAGTGGTCCCGGTGGATTGTGCTGAGGCCCGTCGAACTCGGCGGCAAATGCCGGGTGTCGTCCCCGTACCGCGCCTTTAATGAGATCTTCCGCCCTGTCCGCCGCCCGTACGGAAGGCAGCAATGAGAATCAGCACGAGGGAATCCGAAGCCAAGAATGGCGCCGCCGAATCCTGGCGCGCGTTTCCCGCGGCACAGCAGCCCGACTGGCCCGACCGGGCGGAGCTGACCGCCGTGGCCCGCGCGCTGGCGACCGCCCCGCCGCTGGTCTTCGCCGCCGAGTGCGACCTGCTGCGGCGCCGGATGGCGGCCGTGGCGCGCGGCGAGGCCGTCCTGCTCCAGGGCGGCGACTGCGCGGAGACCTTCGCGCGCACGACGGCCGAGGCCATCCACGGCAAGCTCAAGACCCTGCTCCAGATGGCCGTGGTCCTCACCCACGCCACCTCGCTGCCGGTCGTCAAGGTCGGCCGGATGGCCGGCCAGTACGCCAAGCCCCGCTCCAGCTCCGAGGAGCGCCGCGGCGACGTCGTGCTGCCCTCCTACCGGGGCGACGCCGTGAACGGCACGGACTTCACCGCCGAGGCCAGGCGGCCCGACCCGCGGCGGCTGCGCACGATGTACGAGTCCTCGGCCACCACGCTCAACCTGGTCCGGGCCCTGACCACCGGCGGCTTCGCCGACCTGCGCCAGGTGCACGCCTGGAACCGGGGCTTCGTGGCGGACTCCCGGGCCGGCGAGCGCTACGAGCGCCTGGCCGACGAGATCGACCGCAGCCTGGCCTTCATGCACGCGTGCGGCGTCGACACCCGGGAGATGGGTTCCGCCGAGTTCTTCGTCAGCCACGAGGGCCTGCTGCTCGACTACGAGGCGGCCCTGACCCGCGCCGACGCCGAGAGCGGCCGCTCCTACGCCACCAGCGGCCATCTGCTGTGGATCGGGGAGCGCACCCGGGACCTGACCGGCGCGCACGTCGAGTACTTCTCGCGCGTGGCCAACCCCATCGCGGTCAAGCTGGGCCCGGCCACCCGCCCGGACGACGTGCTCGGCCTGCTCGACCGGCTCGACCCGGACCGCGAGCCGGGCCGTCTGACCTTCGTGGTCCGGGCGGGCGCGGAGCGGATCCGCGACGTGCTGCCCACGCTGGTGGAGAAGGTCAACGCGGAGGGCGCGCTGGTCTGCTGGGTGAGCGACCCGATGCACGGCAACACCATCACCGCGGCCAGCGGCCACAAGACCCGCAGGTTCGACGCGATCATGGACGAGGTGCGCGGCTTCGTCGAGGTCCACCACGAGCTGGGCACCCACCCCGGCGGCATCCACGTGGAGCTGACCGGGGACGACGTCACCGAGTGCGTGGGCGGCGGCAACGCGATCCGGCCCGAGGACCTGCCCCAGCGCTACGAGACGGCCTGCGACCCGCGCCTGAACCACACGCAGTCGCTCGACCTGGCCTTCCGGCTGGCCGAGATGTACCGCGACCGCCCCGCGGGCTCAGCCGGCCTCGGCGGCTGACGCGGCCAGGACGGCGAAGGGCGGGTCCTCGGCCAGGTAGAAGTGACCGCCGGGGACCGTCCGCATCCGGAAGGGTCCCCGGGTCGACTCCCGCCAGGCGTCCGCCTGCCGGGGGCTCACCCGGGGGTCCGTCTCCCCGAGGAGGGCCGTGACGGCGCACGAGAGACGGACGTGCCGCTCGGGCCCGTAGGAGGCGAGCATGCGGAAGTCGGCCCTGATGTAGGGCATCACCATGTCGACGAAGGCCGGGTTCCGCAGCAGCTCGGTGTCCGTCCCGCCCAGCTCGACCAGCGTCTCGGTGACCGCCTCGTCGTCCCAGGTGGTCTCCGCGGCGGCGTCCGGTTCCATCAGCTGCGGCGCCCGTGCCCCCGAGGCGAAGAAATGCCCGAGGGAATGCCCGCGCTCCTCCAGGGCGACGGCCACCTCATAGGCGATGGCCGCCCCCATGCTGTGCCCGAAGAAATCGGTGGGCCGTCCGTCGGACAGCAATTCCTCGACGGAATCGGCGATGGGCCCGGTCATGCTCCGGATATCGGTGGCCGGCGGCTCGGACATCCGTTCCGCGCGCCCGGGATAACACACCGAGTGCACCTCGAAATCCGTGAGCTCTTTGGCCCAGGCCTGAAAGAAATAGGGCGAGCCTCCCGCGTGCGGAAAACAGACCAGCCGCCGTGCCGCGAACGGCCGTGGTTTTGCGCACTGCGTCCAGACCATCCTGCTGCCCCCAAGGCCCATATCCCCGAAGTCCTGTACGTACCGCACCCAGGATCAGGACCGGTGCTGACAGCGGCCTGACAGGGCAGCGGCCCGACAGGGTGGACGCGGGGGGCATGCGAGGCGAGGCCGGGCGGGGCCGGACACGACGAAGGCCCTCCGCGTGAACGGAGGGCCTTCGCTGTCTGTGCGCCGCCAGGGACTCGAACCCCGGACCCGCTGATTAAGAGTCAGCTGCTCTAACCAACTGAGCTAGCGGCGCTTGCTGACGAGTAAATAGTACCTGGTCCGGGAGGGTGCCCGTGACCACGGCGGGCGGGCGCGGCGCCGCGCCTAGATCGCCAGGGAGAGCAGCACCGGGGCCGCCCCGCGGTTCAGCGTGTCCGCGGCCTCGCGCAGCCGGTGTGCGTGCTCGACCGGCAGGGACAGGGCGAGGCAGCCCACGGCGGCGCCCGCGGTGATGGGGACGGCCGCGCAGACCGTGCCGACCGCGTACTCCTGGAGGTCGAGGACCGGGACCGTGGCGGGCTGGGCGGCGAGGCGGTTGAGCAGGACCCGCTCGTTCGTGATCGTCCGCGAGGTGAGGCGGGCCATCTTGTGGCGCGAGAGGTGGTCCCTGCGGCCGTTCACGTCGAGCTGGGTGAGCAGGCTCTTGCCGACCGCGCTGGCGTGGGCGGAGGAGCGGAAGTCCACCCATTCGTTGACCGCGGGGGTGCGGGGGCCCGCGGCGAACTCGGTGACGCGGACCTCGCCGTCCAGATAGCGGCTGATGTAGACGGCGGCGCCGATGGAGTCGCGCAGGCCGTCCAGGATCTGCTGGAGCTTCTCGCGCAGCGCCTCGTCGTGCCGGTGGGCCGAGCCGAGGCGGCTGAGGGACTCCCCGGTGACGTACGCACCGGTCGCCGTGTCGGTGAGCTGCTCGACGTAACCCTCGCGGCGCAGCATGCGCAGGAGCGGGGTGAGCCGGACGAGGGGGACGCCGCTCTCGCGGGAGAGCTCGGCGGTGGTGACCCCGGTGCCGTGCCGGGCGACGATCTCCAGCACGCGCAGGGCGCCCTGCACCGAGTGGTGCGGCGCGGTCGCCTCGTGCTTCAACACCACGACTTCCCCCTGCGTGGAACGGTTCCGGACAGTTGGGCTCGTTCCACGATAACCGGCAAGTAGCGCGTTCGGAGCGGCTGTTGGGGAGATTGTCGGCGCGCTCCGGCCGTGTCGGCCGGAACGCGCCACTGTGGCATATGCCCAGGTCATGCCCCGGGCCGCGGAACTGGTCCGCGGCCCCGGGCGGTGCGGCGCGGTCAGAGCACCGCGCTGAGGAATTCGCGGGTCCGCTCGTGCTCCGGCTCCGTGAAGATCTTCTCGGGCGTACCGGACTCGATGACCCGGCCCGAGTCGAACATCAGCACCTGGTCCGAGATGTCCCGGGCGAAGTTCATCTCGTGGGTCACGCAGAGCATGGTGATGTCCGTGGTGTGCGCGATGTCGCGCAGCACGTCGAGGACGCCGGCCACCAGCTCCGGGTCGAGCGCGGAGGTCACCTCGTCCAGCAGCAGGACCTGCGGACGCATCGCCAGCGCCCGCGCGATGGCGACCCGCTGCTGCTGGCCGCCGGAGAGCTGCGTCGGGTACGCGTCGCAGCGGTCGCCGAGCCCCACCATGTCGAGCAGCTCGCGGGCCCGCTCCTCCGCCTCGTCCCGGGACAGGCCGAGGACGCTGACGGGCGCCTCCGTGACGTTCCTGAGCACCTTCATGTTCGGGAACAGGTTGAACTGCTGGAAGACCATCCCGATGTTCTTGCGGACCTCGCGCACGTGCTTCTCGCCGGCCGGGACGAGTCTGCCGTTCTTCTCCTCGTGCGTGAGGTACCTGCCGCCCACCTTGATGGTGCCCTGCTCGGGCTTCACCAGCGTCATCAGGAGCCGCAGGATCGTGGTCTTGCCGGAGCCGGAGGGGCCGATCAGCGTCACGTGCTTGCCGGAGGCGACCGAGAAGTCCAGCTCGTCGAGGACGGTGTTCGAGCCGTAGCGCTTGACGACCTTGTCGAAGCGGATCAGCTCGCTGCCGTCGACGGCCGGGTTGGGGATTTCCTGGGAAGTGCTGCTGTCAGCGGACAAGGCGACGCTCCAAAACTCGCAGAAGAAGAGAGGCCGGGTAGGCGATGACGATGAAGGCGACACCGACCACGCTGATCGCCTCGTAGGTGAAGGTCGTCTGACTGAATCCCTGGGCCTGGCCCAGCATGTCCAGCGCGCCGATGGCCGCCATCTGCGGCGACTCCTTCAGCATGACGATCACGTAGTTGCCGAGCGCGGGGATCACCCTGCGCACCGCCTGCGGCAGGATCACGGCCGTCCACGTGCGGCGCTTGGAGAGGCTGAGCGCGGTCGCCGCCTCCCACTGCCCCGCGGGCACGCCCTCGATCCCGGCCCGGTAGACCTCGGAGGTGTACGTCGAGTAGTGCAGCCCGAGCCCGACGATGCCCGTGGTGAGGGGCGACATCGAGGGCCCCCACTGCGGCACCACGTAGAAGAGGAAGAACAGCTGCACCAGGAGCGGGGTGTTGCGGATGAACTCGGTGACCGCCGTGACCGGCCAGCGGATCCACTTCTTCTCCGAGCGCTGGGCGACGGCCCAGACCAGGCCGAGGGAGAAGGCGATCAGGGTGCCGAAGAACAGCGCCTTGAGGGTGAGCCACACGCCGTCCCAGAAGAGCGGCATGAAGTCGTCGACATGCGACCAGTCCCAGTTCACTTGGCACCCCCCGTGCCGGTGACGGCATCGATCGACGACGACGAGCGCATCCCGCCGAACAGGCCGCTCTTCGCGGGCGCCTGTCCGACCCGCTTCTTGGCGTGCCGCTCCAGGAGCCGCATGCCGCGGGTGAGGAGGAAGGCGAGGACGAAGTACAGCGCGAGCAGCAGCGTGTAGATCGGCGCGCTCTCGTTCTTGACGAGCCGCAGCAGGTCACCCGCGAAGGTCATGTCGGCCACCGCGATGAGGGAGACCAGCGAGGTGCCCTTGAGCAGCTCGATCAGCAGGTTGTTGAACGGCGGGATCATCTCCGGCCAGGCCTGCGGCAGTTCGATGCGGCGCAGCCGCTGGAGCGGGGTGAAGTTCAGGGCGATGCCCGCCTCGCGCTGGGCGGGCGGCACCGCGGCGAGCGCACCGCGCACGATCTCGGAGGCGTACGCCCCGTAGGTGATGCCGAGCGCGAGGATGCCCGCGGCCATCGGCTGGAAGCTGATGTGGAACACCGGCGGCACCGTGAACGCGATCCAGAACATGAAGACCAGCGACGAGGTGCTGCGGAAGATCTCGAAGTAGGCCCCGGCGAGGAAGCGCACGATCCAGATCCGGGACGTGCGCAGCACGCCGATCGGGAAGGCGATCACGAAGGCGAGGGCCGCGCTGAGGAAGGTGACCTGGACGGTGATCCAGATCCCGGGCAGGAACCAGTTGGAGAAGAACTCCGACGACATCATCAGGAGCCGCCCTTCGCCGGGGGGCACAGCTTCTCCACGGTCAGATCCGTCATCTCGTCGGCGGTGAAGCCGAACGGCTTGACGATCCGCAGCAGCTCGCCGCTGTCCTTGAGCTTGTGCAGCTCCTTGTTGAAGGCGTCCCGGAGGTTCTTCTCCCCGGTCCGGAAGGCGAAGCCGCCGGCGCCGTAGGCGGGCTTGCCGTCGACGACCGGCTGGAACGGCTCCGTCGCCTCGACCCGCGGGTTGTTCTTGATCACCGTGCGCACGGTGACGTTGGTGCCGGCGAAGGCGTCCACGCGGCCCTGGGCCACGGCGTCCATGCCCGCCACCTGGTCGGGCAGCACGAGGACGTCCTTCACGCCCGCGGCCTTGGCGTAGTCGATCTCCGCGTAGGCGGTGCCGCTCGCCAGCCGCAGGCCCTTCTTGGCGATGTCCTCGTAGGACTTGATGCCGTGCGGGTTGCCCTTCTTCACGATGAAGGAGTCGAGCATCAGGTAGTCGGGATCGGAGAAGAGCACCTGCTCGCAGCGGACCGGGTTGATGTACATGCCCGCCGACACCACGTCGAACTGCCGGGCCTGGGTGAGCCCGGGAATCAGCGCACCGAACTTGGTGGGCACCGCCTTGACCTTGGGCACGCCGAGGCGCGGGAAGATGACCTTGGCGATCGCCGGAGCCTCTCCGGTGACCTCGCCGTTCTCGTCGATGTAGCCGAACGGGACCTCGCCCGCGACACCGATCCTGACCGTGCCGCTGTCCCGCAGCCGGTCCAGTAGATCGCCCCCCTCGACCTTCCCTTCCTCCGGGACCCGGCTGCATGCCGAGACCCCGAACGCGGCCATCGCCGCCCCGCCCGCTCCGGTGAGCAGGGCACGGCGGCGTACCGCTCTGCCTATGAATCCCTCGTCGTTCCCAAGTGGTGGAGCCATGGGCGCGCGGCTACCCGACTCGACACGAGATATGCCGGTGAATTCTCGCCCCTGATGCAATCGTTGTCCTCTTGACCCAGGGAGGAGCATGGGAAACATGGCAGAGCGATTCATCGAAGTCTCCCTCGCCAAGCGGGGAGTTCAGTGCACGGCAAAGCTGCTCGACGACCGGGCTCCGGTGACCTGCGCGGCGGTGTGGGAGGCACTGCCCCTCGGCTCGGACGTCTATCACGCGAAGTATGCGCGCAATGAGATCTACGCCCTCTTCCCGGCTTTCGCGGACCGCGAGCCGCCCCTGGAGAATCCGACAGTCACCCCTATTCCGGGAGATCTCTGTTATTTCTCCTTCTCCGGCACGGAATTGGGAACCCAGGCCTACGGTTACGAGCCGGCGGCCGACGTGAAGGCGGGCACCACCGTCGTCGACCTCGCCCTGTTCTACGAGCGCAACAACCTGCTCCTGAACGGCGACGTGGGCTGGGTCCCCGGCATCGTCTGGGGCCAGATCGTCGACGGCCTCGACCGGATGGCCGAGGCCTGCAACGACCTGTGGCGCGCGGGCGCGCAGGGCGAGACCCTGAATTTCCGGCGGATGTAGAGCCGCCCGGCGACCGAGGGCCAGGGGACCGGAGGTCCGGGGGCGAAGCGCCGGCGCCTACGCCACGGCGGGCGGTGCGATCCCCCCGGCCCCGGCCTCGTACAGGGCGTGCGCCGCGCGCAGCACCACCGTGTCCGTGTGCCGCGCCCCCACGATCTGCACCCCGACCGGCAGCCCGTCGTCGTCGACCCCGCAGGGGACCGTCGCGGCCGGCTGCTGGGTGAGGTTGAAGGGGTACGTGAACGGCGTCCAGCCCGTCCACCGCCGGTGCCCCGAGCCCTTGGGCACCTCCGCGCCCGCCTCGAACGCGGTGATCGGCAGCGTCGGCGTGACCAGCAGGTCGTACGTCGAGTGGAACTGCCCCATGCGGCGGCCGAGGTCCATGCGGGCGTCGACGGCCGCGAGGTAGTCCAGCGCGCTGTACCGCGCGCCCTGCCCGCAGACCTCCCGCAGCCCCGGGTCGAGCAGCTCGCGCTGCGCGGGCGAGAAGTGCTGCACCACGCGCGCGGCCCCGCTGAACCACAGGGTGTGGAAGGCCTCCACCGGGTCGGAGAAGTCGGGGTCCGCCTCCTCGACGTACGCGCCCTGCGCCGCCAGCGACTCCACCGCGCGCCGCACGGCCGCCGCGACGGCCGGCCGCACCGCGACCTGCCCGCCCAGCGAGGGGGAGTAGGCGACCCGCAGCCCGCGCACACCGCCCTCCAGGCCCGCCCGGAAGCTGCCCGCCACGGCGCCCAGCTGGGACCAGTCGCGCGGGTCGGGGCCCGTGATGACCTCCATCATCAGCGCCGCGTCGGCCGCGTCGCGCGTCATCGGGCCGACGTGGGAGAGCGTCCCGAAGGGACTCGCCGGGTACAGCGGCACCCGGCCGTACGTCGGCTTCAGCGCGAAGATGCCGCAGAACGCGGCGGGGATCCGCACCGAGCCGCCGCCGTCCGTGCCGAGCGAGAGGGGGCCCGCGCCGACGGCCACGGCGACCGCGCTGCCGCCGCTGGAACCGCCCGAGGTGCGCGAGGGGTCGTACGGATTGCGGGTGATGCCGCTCTGCGGACCGTCCGTGACGCCCTTCCAGCCGAACTCCGGGGTCGTCGTGCGGCCGATGAAGACCGCGCCGTGCTCCCGCAGCCGGGCCACCGACGGCGCGTCCTCGTCCCAACTGCCTTCCGCCCGCACGGTCTTCGAGCCCCGCAGGGTCGGCCCGCCGCGCAGCAGGAGCAGGTCCTTCACCGACACCGGCACGCCGTCCACCAGGCCCCGCGGCTCACCCCGCCGCCACCGCTCCGCACTGGCCGCCGCCTGTTCCAGGGCGGGCCCGTCCTCCAGCCGGACGAACGCGTTCACCGTGCCCTGGGTCCCCTCGGCCCGCGCCAGCGCGGCACGGACCACCTCGATGGGACTGAATTCACCCTTGCGGTAGCCGTCGACGAGTTGTACGGCGGTGAGATCCGTGAGCTCGGTCATGCACGCTCCTCAGCAGGCAGTCGGGGGGTGATCAATGCCCAGGGACATACCCACGTTTCTTGTCGACCACGTTCCTCAGCGGCCGGCCGGCCGCCCAGTCCTCGAACAACTCGACGAACTGCGCGCCCAGTTCGTCCCGCCAGCCGACCGTGTCGCCGCTCATGTGCGGCGAGACGATCAGCCCCGGCACCGTCCACAGCGGGCTGTCCGCGGGCAGCGGCTCGTCCGCGAAGACGTCAAGCGCCGCGCCCGCGATCCACCGGTTGGACACCGCCGCCGCCAGGTCGTCCTCGACGACCAGGGGACCGCGCCCGATGTTGACGAAGTACGCCGACGGCTGCATGACGCCGAAGCGCCGGGCGTCGAACATGCCGCGCGTCTCGTCCGTGAGCGGCGCCGCGCACACCACCCAGTCGGCGCGCGACAGCAGCCGGTCCAGGTCCTCGGACGCGTGCACCCCGGCCCGCGCGGTGCGGCCCACCAGCGCCGTGGTGATGCCGAGCCTGCGCAGCGTACGGGCGACGGCCCGGCCGATCGGCCCCGAGCCCACCACGCACGCGCGCGTGCCGGCGATCCGCCGGGTCTCGCGGTGCCGCCAGACGCGCTCGCGCTGCAGGTCCAGGGTGCGCGGTAGGTCCTTGGCCTGGGCGAGCACCAGCGCCGCCACGTACTCCGCGATGGGCTCGTCGAAGACGCCCCGCGCATTGGTGACCACCGTGTCGGAGGCGGCGAGTTCGGGGCACATGAGGTGGTCCACGCCCGCGCTCGCCGTGTGCACCCAGCGGGGCCTTGGCCCCTCGCCCGGCCAGGCCCGGCGCACCGCGTCCGAGCTGAAGTCCCACACCAACAGGGCGTCCGCGAGCGGCAGTTGCTCCGCCAGGGTGGACGCGTCCGCGTGCCGGACGCGGGCCCGTCCGGTCAGCCGGCCGAGGCGGGGCGGCGGCGCGGGCGGCGCGGCGTCAAGGACCAGGACGGTCGTTTCGGACATCGTGCCGGACGTCGTGTCGGACATCGCGGGGAAACCGTTTCGCAATGAGATTCCGCTTCCCTGAGGAGGTGTGGATCGGCCGTCTGAGATGTGCGGATTGACCACGCTGGCACCCGAACCTACCTTCGTCAACAGAGGCTCTGTCGTACCCCGGCATCCCGACAATCGCGTACTCTCCGTGCAACCGCTCGCACACTCTGTGCGGTACGTCCGCGCAGGCATCCCCGTCCCGACGTCCCGGCGCGTCGCCGGCATCGCTCGTCCCCGGCCACCGGCCGGTCCCTGATCACCACGCACGAACTTGGGGCCTGCTCATGGACGTCTCCTTCCTCGGCGGACCGCACCCACAACGCGGTGTCGGTGTCGTCGCTCCGTTCGACTTCGCCCTCGACCGCGAACTGTGGCGCTGGATCCCGGACGAGGTCTCCCTGCATCTGACCCGGACTCCCTACGTGCCCGTCGAGGTCAGCCTGGACCTCGCGCGCCTGGTCAGCGAGCACGAGACGCTCGCCGAAGCGGTGCGCGCGCTGACCGCGGCGGAGCCCGAGGTCCTCGCGTACGCCTGCACCTCGGGCAGCTTCGTCGGCGGCACCGCCGGCGAGCGCGCCATGTGCGAGGCGATGACGCGCGAGGGCGCCGTCTCCTCCGTGACCACCTCGGGCGCGCTCCTGGAGGCCCTCGACGAACTGGGCGCCCGGCGCATCGCCCTGGTCACGCCCTACACCTGGTCGGTGACCCAATCCCTGGAGGCGTACCTGGCCGAGGCCGGCGTCACCGTCGCGGGCCGGGCCTACCTCGGGCTCACCCGGCACATCTGGAAGGTCCCCTACCGGGACGTCTCCGACATGGCGCGCCGCGCGGTCCACGGCAGTGTCGACGCCCTCTTCATCAGCTGCACGAACCTCCCGACGTACGACGTCATCCCGCAGCTTGAGGCGGAGCTGCGGATGCCGGTGATCTCGGCGAACCAGGTGACGATGTGGTCCGCCCTGCGTCGGCTGGGTACGCGTGCGGTAGGGCCCTATCAGGCACTGATCGATCCGGGGGCACGGCCGGGCGCGAGCCCGCTGGGGCCGCCGGCGCCGCCGCAGGGCCTGCCCGATGGACCATCCGCGGGGCCACCCGCAGAAGGAGGAGGCTGGACGTGACGGCACTCGGATTCCTCTACCCGGGGCACTCGGCCGAGGACGACTACCCCCGCATGGAGCAGATGCTCGGCAGCGACGTGCGGCTCCAGGTCGTCCACACGGACATCGGAGAGGACGCGCACCGCGTCGACGCGCTCCTGGAGATGGGCTCGGCCGCCCGGCTCGCCGCGGGCGTCGAGGAGCTGCGGCTGTCCGGCGCGGAGGCGGTCGTGTGGGCGTGCACCAGCGGCAGCTTCGTCTTCGGCTGGGAGGGCGCCCACGACCAGGTCCGCACGCTCGCCCGCACGGCGGGCCTGCCCGCCTCCTCGACGTCGTTCGCCTTCGCCCACGCCGTGCGCGAGGTGGACGCGGACCGCGTCGCGATCGCGGCGACGTACCCGGAGGACGTGGCCGGGCACTTCTCGGCCTTCCTGAAGGCGGCGGGCACGGAGGTCGTCGCGGCCCGCGGCAGCGGCATCATCACCGCCGCGGAGGTCGGCACCTGGGGCCGCGACGAGGTGCTCGCGCTGGCCCGCGAGGGCGACCACGCGGACGCACAGGCGCTGCTCCTGCCGGACACGGCCCTGCACACGGCGGCGTACCTGCGCGACCTGGAGGACGCCGTCGGCAAGCCGGTCCTGACGGCGAACCAGGTCACGGTCTGGGAGGCGCTGCGGCTGGCCCGGCGCCGGGTGAACGCCCCGGCGCTCGGCTCCCTGTTCACCAAGGAACCGATCGTCCAGGCCAGGGAGTGAGCGGCGGCCTCACGGGCTGAGTATCAGCCGCACCACCGTTAACGTCTGGACCGACCCGGAGACGTAGTAGAGGACGATGGCGCCGTTCACCGTCGCCTCCCTGCGGTCGGGGTCGTCGCGCACGGGCGTGGAGCCGTGGCCGTAGGGATCGCGGCCCACGGTGCGGGCGAGGGCGGCGCGGAAGGCCTCGGCGTCGCCCATCTTGGCGAGGGTGTCGTCGGCGGGCGGCGCGTAGGTGACGCGGTGGCCCCTGCGATGGCGGGGGCTCACGCGGTGCCCCGCCTCTCGGCCTCGTCGGAGGCCAGGCGCGCGAGGCGGGCCTCGGCGTCGGGATCGGGCACGGCCTCCAGCATCCAGTGCCGCATCACCGCGTGGATCTCGTCGACCCCGGCCTCGTTGATGGCCCGGTCGAACTCCGCGCGCCGCTCCTTGGGCAGGGCGGCGCGGATGTCCGGGATGGTGTTGGGCACCTCGACCTCGACTCCGTCGACGAGGGTCTTCCTGCGATCAGCCATGGTCGGCACGGTAGCGCCGCGCGCGGCCCGGCCGCCGGGCGGGGAATAAAACGGAGTGAGCCTCCTGTTGGCTCTCGCGTACCCACGTGACGTACGTACGCAGTGCAGGAGGCACCCCCAGTGACAGTGGACCCGACCGGCGGCGGCACCCGCGACGACCGCGGGGAGCGCCCGGACGACGACGGCATCCACGGCGAGCGGCACGGCACCGCGCCCGTGCCCCTGTCCGTGCTCGACCTGGTGACCGTCGGGGCGGGCCGCACCGCCACCGACGCCCTGCGCACCAGCGTCGGGATCGCGAAGCTCGCCGAGAGCCGCGGCTACCACCGCTACTGGGTGGCCGAGCACCACTCCATGCCCGGTGTCGCCTCCTCGTCCCCGGCCGTGATCCTCGCCCACCTCGCGGCCCACACCGGCCGCATCCGGCTCGGCTCCGGCGGCGTGATGCTGCCCAACCACGCCCCGCTCGTCATCGCCGAGCAGTTCGGCACGCTGGAGGCGATGGCCCCCGGCCGCGTCGACCTGGGCCTCGGCCGCGCCCCCGGCACCGACGGCGCCACCGCCGCCGCCCTGCGCCGCACCGACCGCCTCAACGAGGGCGCCGACGACTTCCCCCAGCAGCTCGCCGAGCTCATCCGCTTCCTGGACGACGACTTCCCCGACGGCCACCCGTACGGACGCATCCACGCGGTGCCGGGACCCGTCCAGGCGACCTCGCCCGGCGGTGTGCAGTCCCCCCACCGCCCGCCGATCTGGCTGCTCGGCTCCTCCGGTTTCAGCGCCCGTCTTGCCGGTGTCCTCGGCCTGCCGTTCGCCTTCGCGCACCACTTCTCCGCGCAGAACACCGTCCCGGCGCTCGACCTGTACCGCGAGTCGTTCAAGCCGTCCGCCGTCCTCGACGCGCCCTACGCCCTCATCGGCGTCTCGGCCCTCGCCACCGACGACGAGAACGAGGCCCGCCGCCAGGTCATGGCCGCCGCCCTGAACATGGTCCGCCTGCGCACCGGCCGCCCCGGCCTCGTGCCCACCCCCGAGGAGGCGGAGGCGCACCGGTTCACCGAGATGGAGCGGGAGTTCATCACCACCTGGAACTCCAACGTCATCCACGGCACCGCCGACCAGGTCCGCACCGGCCTCGACGACCTCGCCAAGCGCACCGGCGCCGACGAGCTGATGATCACGGGCAACGCCCACAGCGGCGATCTCCGTCTGCGCTCCTACGAGTTGATCGCGGACGCGTACGGACTGCCGACGGCCTGAGCGCGCGAAGGGGAGCCCTCCGCCTAGGAGGGCTCCCCGCCCAGCAGGACGGAGATGCGCTCCGGCGGCACGGGCCGCGAGTACAGCCACCCCTGCCCGGTGTCGCACCCGATCCGCCGGAGCCGCGCGGCCTGCGCCGCGGTCTCCACGCACTCCGCGGTCACCGTGAGCCCCAGCCGGTGCGCCAGCTGCACCATCGCCTCGACGATGACCTCGTCGGCGGGGTTCAGGTGCTCCTCGCCCTCCTCGTACATGAAGCCCCGCACGAACGACCCGTCCAGCTTCAGCGCGGACACCGGGAGCCGGCTCAGGTAGGCGAGGTTCGAGTACCCCGTGCCGAAGTCGTCGATGGCGATCCGCACGCCCATGTCGCTGAGCGCCTGAAGGGCCTGCAACGGGCGTCCCGCCGAGCCCATCACGGCGGACTCCGTGAGCTCCAACTGGAGCAGACCCGCCGGGAGTTCGGTCTCGGCGAGGATGTCCGCGACGTCCGCGACCAGGTCGGAGTCCCACACCTGCCGCACCGCCACGTTGACGCTGACGAACACCGGCTCGCGCTCCGGGTGCGCCAGCTGCCAGCGCCGGGCCTGCCGGCAGGCGGTCCGCAGCACCCACCGGCCGAGCTGCACGATCGAGCCGTCCTCCTCGGCCAGTCCGATGAACCGATTCGGCGTCAGAAGTCCGAACTGTGGATGCCGCCACCGCACCAGCGCCTCGACGCCCCGTACGCCCTCGTCGTCGAGTCCCACCAACGGCTGGTAGTCCAGGACGAATTCGTCGCGCTCGACGGCGGGGCGCAGCGAACTGGCGAGCGTCTGGCGGGTCATGCGGTGGGCGTTGCGCTCGGGGTCGAAGAGGGTCCAGCGGGCCTTGCCGTCGGTCTTGGCCCAGTACAGCGTGGTATCGGCGGCCTGCATGAGGCCGGTCGTGGTGGTGCCCGCGGCGCGCCGTTCCACCACGCCGATGGAGGCCGAGACGGAGAGCCGCTGCCCGGAGAGGTCGAACGGTTCCTGCAGCGCCTTCAGGGCCGCCTCGGCGAGGTCCGCCAGCTGGTCCGTGCCGGTCGACTCCTCGACGAGCAGCGCGAACTCGTCCCCGCCCAGCCGCGCCACCAGCGGCGCCGCCGCCCTGCCGTACCCGGACCGGTCGGCGCAGCGCAGGAGCCGCTCGGCGACGGCGGCGAGCAGCCGGTCGCCGATCCGGTGGCCGAGGGTGTCGTTGACCGCCTTGAACCCGTCCAGGTCGAGGTAGCAGAGCCCGATCCGGCCGCTGCTCGTGTCGTCGTAGGCGCCCGCCTCCAGCGCGGCGGCCAGGCGCTCGAAGAACAGGTTGCGGTTGGGCAGCCGGGTGACGGGGTCGTGCATCTGCACGTGGCGCAGCCGGGCCTGCAGCTCGCGGCGTGCGGTGATGTCGGCGGCGGCCAGCAGCACGGTCCTCTCGCCGTCCCCGCGGTCCCCGGCGTCCCCGCCGGGCGCCGCGGGCATCGGCGACACCGTGATCTGGACCCACAGGGACTGCCCGTCGGCGTGCTTGAGCCGGCGGCTGCACCGCAGTCTGGCCTGCCGGCCGCGGAGCACCTCGCGGTACGCGTGCCAGGTGCGGGCGTCGGAGGCCAGGTCGACCAGGTCCGCGGCGACGCGTCCGGCGAGCGCCCCGGGGGCCGTGCCGAGGAGGGCGGCGAGGGCTTCGTTGGCGTCGACGACCAGGCCCTCGGAGTCGACGACGGCCAGGGGGAGCGGGGCGGTCATGAAGGCGCCGCGGTGGTCGGCCCGCTCCCGGGGCCGGGCCTTCGCGCCGGTCGTCCTGGCCTGGTCGGGTGCCGTGGCCGTGGTGGGGGTGGGCCCTTCGGACGTTCCGTTCACCGCTTGCTCCCGCAGTGCAGTTTGTGCTCGAACAGGTCTCGTCGGGCGGAGGGCGGGTGGCCGGCGGCGGCTCGGAGGCCGGGCCCGCGCAGGAAAGTGTGCCGATCATAGAGGCTGGCCAGAGGGCCGTTCCAGCCGTGCCACCGGGCCGGGTGGGGCCCGTCGCCGACGGCAGATCGTTTCTGCTCGGCAGTGGACGGGTTCCTTTGTGACCCGACCGCTTGTGTCGATCCATGAGCGGTCGGGGTGTCGTCCCCGGGCCCGCTCCTCACTCGGAAGGGCCAGACAAACAGGGCAGACTTCAACAAAACATCACAGGGTGGGTGGGGTGTCCCGCATTCCGCACCCGGAGGTCGACGTGCCGCGTCAGCTCCCCCCTTGGGGACTCACCCGTGGAGGGGAGAATTCCCGTCTGCGCACCACCGCGGCACTGCTCACCTCGCTGACCGCGCTGGCCGCCACCTCTCTGGTCGCGGGTCCCGCGATCGCCGAGTCCGCCGCCGGACCGTGCGCCCTGCGCCGCACCGCCGCGCACCACTCGGAGGGCCTCGACACCTGGAACACCGCCTACCCGCGCCCGGCCAGGACCCTGGACGCGGTGATGGTCTTCCTGTCCTTCCCTGACTCCCCGCCGCTGACCACCCCCGAGGAGCTGACCGCCGACTACTTCCCCGCCACGAGCCGCTTCTTCGAGCGGGCCTCGTACGGCAGGTTCACCCTGAAACCGCATCCCCGGCGCGAGTGGGTGGAGATGCCGGAGGACTCCATGTCGTACGCGATACAGCGCGACTGGAACGCCCAGCGGCGCGGCGCCTATCTGCGGGACGCGGTGGCCGCCGCCGATCCGCACGTGGACTTCTCGCGGTACGACATCGTCTACTTCGTCGCCGACCCGGACGCGCCGGGCGTCGACTCGGACGCGACGAAGGTCGTGAACTTCGACCACCCGATGCGGGCCGACGGCACGGACATCCGGCGCATCGTCACGGTCTTCGAGCAGCACCCGCCGGACCGCAACGTCCTGGCCCACGAGACGGGCCACGTCTTCGACCTGCCCGACCTCTACCACCGCCCGACCGACGGCAAGGGCGACTGGGACACCTACGTCGGCGACTGGGACGTCATGGGCAGCCAGTTCGGCCTGGCCCCCGACCTCTTCGGCTGGCACAAGTGGAAGCTGGGCTGGCTGGAGCCGCGCCAGGTGCGGTGCGTGGGCACGGGCACGGAGCGCCTGACCCTGGAGCCGCTCGCGGCGGCCCCGGCGCCGGGGGCCCGGGGCGGCACCAGGCTCGCGGTGGTCCGCACGGGCCGGGACACGGCGATCGCCCTGGAGGCGCGCGGCGCCACCGGCAACGACCACGCGACGTGCACGGAAGGCGTCCTCGTCTACGAGGTGCGGGGCGAGACGGCGTCGGGCGGCGGGCCCGTCGAGGTCGTCGACGCCCATCCGGACTCCGAGTCCTGCTGGGGCGACTCGGTGTACCCGCAGCTGGCGGACGCCCCGGTGCGGGTGGGGGAGAGCTTCACGGTGCCCGGCGAGGACGTGCGCGTCGAGGTGGCGGGACGGACGGCGTCCGGGGCGTGGACGGTGAAGGTCACCACGGGCTGAGCCGCACGCCCGCCCCGCCCCCGGACACGCAAGAAGCCCCTCGCTTGCGCGAGGGGCTTCTTGCTGTCTGTGCGCCGCCAGGGACTCGAACCCCGGACCCGCTGATTAAGAGTCAGCTGCTCTAACCAACTGAGCTAGCGGCGCCTGCTGACGTCGTAGACATTAGCATCCTGATCGCCGCCAGGAAAAATCGATATCCGTACCGCGGATCCCGCGGCCGCCCTGGCGGCCCGGACGCAGGCCCAGAGCAGCACCTCGGGGCCCGGCAGCCAGGGGTGCCGGGTGTCGGGGGCGACCAGCCAGCGCGAGTGGGGCCGGGGGCCGGGCGTACCGCCGTCCGGGGCACCGCCCGCGGCGGGCGAGGGCACGGTGACCGCGTCGCCCGTGCCGTGGCAGAGCACCGAGGGGACCGCGGAGCCCCACTCCTCCCACTCCAGGAGGGACGGCAGCCGCTGGGCGGTGCCGGGGGAGGCGAAGAGCAGCATCCGGCCGCGGTGCGCGGCCACGGGCCCGGATCCGGGGCCCTCCTCCCATAACCGGTCGAGCATCCGCCGCCCGAACACGGCGGGCACGCTCACCACGTCGAACGCGGAGCCGCAGGGCAGGACGGCGGGGGCGGCGGGCCGGGTGCGCCAGTGGGTCAGGGCGCTGAGCGGATACGTTTCCGCGGAGGCGAGCCAGGCGGCTCCGTCGGCGGTGACGTGACAGGCGTCGCGGGCGGGCCCGGTGGGGGACGGGGCCGTGGCGGCGGGCACCGGTGTCGGGCCGTGGAGGGAGAGGCTGCTGTTCATACCCTCTACATCTACCGGTAGTAAGCATTCCGTTTCTGGGAGTTGCGAAAAACCGGGACAGCCGGGGGTGGAGAGCGCTATCTTGCCCCTGGGCATATGCCGGAAGATCATGTGAGCGCCCGGCTCCGACCCTCTCCGGCCGCCCCCTCCGACAGGCCGCCGGTCCTGCGCTACCGCTCCTCGACGCCCCCGCGCAGCAGGTCACGCCCGAACTCGACCATCTTCTTCGCGTAGTCCTCGGTCCACTCCGCGCGCTCCGCGATCAGCGCGGGCGTCAGGCGGTCGAAGCGGCGGGGGTCGGCGAGCTGGGCGGCCGCGATCGCCTGGAACTCGACGGAGCGGTCCGTCGCCGCGCGGAACGCGTGCGTCAGCTCGGTCGCGCGGTCCAGGAGCTCGCGCGGGTCCTCGATCGACTCCAGGTCGAAGAAGTGCTCGGGGTCGCCGACCGCCTCGGCCGGCTCGAAGAGCAGGGGAGCGGGGCGCATGCGCTGCTCGGTCCGGGGCCGCTCGGGCTCCGCCATGGTTCGTCCTCCTCGTACGGTGCGGGCCGTCTGTCCGGCGTCCGGCCATCTCCCATTGTCCCCCGCCCTGCAAGTGGGCCTTGGGCCCGTCAGGGGCGCGGGGAACTGCGCGAGCAACCACGATGGAGCCGCAGACGCGTCTGCGGCCTTTCGAGGGCTGAGCGCGCAGTTCCCCGCGCCCCTAACGGGGCCAGACCACCCGGTGCTCGGACCAGTGATCCCATGTGGACATCATTGCTTCCCAGCCGTCCGGGAACTTCATCGTGACGCCCAGCTGGACCGGTTCCGTGGACGGATGGTCGTCCAGGAGGTCGCTGACGCCCGCGCGGCAGACCACGATGCAGGCGTGCCGGTGGCGGGACGCCAGCACGCACAGGCGGCCCGTCTCCAGGTGGAACGCCGTGGCGTCGGGGCGGCCGGACAGCGGGTGCAGGACGACCGTCACGTCGTACTCACGGCCCTGCAGGCGGTTCGCCGTGTCCACCGTGACGTCCGCGACGCCGAGGCCGGCGAGCGCGGCGCGCACCGCCGCCGCCTGGTCGCGGTGGGCCGTGCCGACGGCCACCCGGTCGGCGGTGAGCGGCGCGGGCGCGGGCCCGCGCTCCGACGTGGTCGCGCCGCCCCGGTCCAGGAGCCGGCGGACGACCAGGGCCAGCGCCCGGACCGCCTCCGGGTCCGTGCGCGGCGTGTTCCGCGCGGGCAGCTCCAGCAGGCCCCATCCCGACTCCGCCGCCTCGTCGATCACCCGGTCCGGGCCCGAACCGTCCGACGGCACCGCGAACGTCAGCGAACGGTCCCCGTGGTCCGTGCCGCTGCGGAAGGGCGTGTACGGATAGAAGGCGTCCGAGACCAGCGGCGCCGCCGAGGCGGGCAGCCGCCAGGACACCGGCAGGCGGTGCTGCGGCAGCTCGGGGTTGTGGGCGAGCAGCGTGCTCACGGCGGAGGCCGAGGGGTCGTACGACAGACCGGCCCACTGCTCCGAGCCGACGATCGCGAACGGGTCCAACTGCCCCGGGTCGCCCACGAACAGCGCCCGCTCGAAGAGCCCCGCCACGGCGAGCAGCGCGTCCGAACGCATCTGGTACGCCTCGTCGACGATGGCGTGCCCCCACGGCGCCTCCAGCTGGTCGGCCTTGACGTGCGCCCACTTCGCCGCCGTCGAGACCACCACGTCGAGGCCCGCCAGGTCGCCCGCCTTCGTCGACTTGCGCACGTTCGCCAGATCGTCGAGCGCCTTGTCGTACGCGTCGGGGTCGCTGCTGTGCAGCCGGCCCACCGGAAGCTCCGGGTCCTTCTCGGCGAGGCGCAGGATCAGGTCGTCCACCTGCGCGTTCGTCTGCGCGATCACCATCAGCGGGTGTCCCGCCGCGGCCAGTTCGCGCGCGGCGCGGACCACCAGCGTCGACTTGCCCGCGCCCGGCGGGGAGTCGACGACGACGCCGCGGTGCGTGCCGTGCAGCGTGTCGTGGAGGATCGCCGCCGTGGCGCGGGCGGCCTCGGCGCCGGGGTCGAAGGTGTTGCCCGCGGGCGGGGCGAGCCGGCTCACAGGGCGTCCTCCGCGGTCACGGGGTCGGGGCTCTCCGCGGCGTCCGACGGCGGTCCGCCGTGCGTCCACGGGGTGTTCTCGGGGTCCGGCAGCTTGGGGCCGCCGCGCTGCTCGTGCTCGAAGAGCGTCCAGCAGATCCGGTCGCCCTTGTCGGGGACCGAGCCCGCCTCGGGCTCCTTGCCGCGGCCCATCTTGTCGGTGAGGCGCAGCACGACGGCGCCCTCCGCCTCGTACGCCACGAACTCCGCCGTCTGCGGCTTGCCCGCGAGCGAGCGGAACACCTTCGTGCGCTCGCCGAGGTGCGGGTGGTCGTCCGTGCGCACGGTGATCAGGGGGCGCGGGCGCGGGCTCCTGGCCTCGCTGTACGCCATGACGACCTCCGTCACCTCACCGGCGAACGCCTCGCCCGCCAGGCGGCGGCCCGCCATCACCAGCGGGTCGTCCAGGGCCTCCTGGGCGTCCAGGCGGGCCTGTTCGCGCTCGCGCGTGGCCAGTTTGTTCGCCGCGGTGACCGCGTCGTCGACCCGGGGCTGCGGCGGCTCGCCCGCCGTCACGCGGTCGCGGTGGCCGGTGAACGACCAGCGGTCGCGGGTCCACCGGTCGGCGGCGTGCGCCGCCTCGGGGAGCGTGCACAGCGCGTCCAGGCCGCGCCACACGGCGTCCCAGGTGGGGCGGGTCCTGCTGTCGATCAGCGCGTCGATCTCCCGCTCCGCGGCGGTCAGCAGCCCCAGCCGCTCGTCCGCCTCGACGCCGTCCTCGGCGGCGGCCAGCGCGCCGCGCGCGCGGTCGTAGCGCTCCATGGCAGGGGCCAGCAGGTCGTTGTCGAACGCCGGGTCCGTCGCCGGGCCCGCCGGCGGGCACAGCAGCTGGCCGTCCCGGTCGCGGGCCAGCTCGGCGCGGAGCGCGGCCTCGGCGCCCGAGGTGCCCTCCGGCGCCTCGATCCAGGCGAGCAGGGCGCCCAGGTGCTGGTCCTCCAGGCTGGACTGGCCCGTGGCCCAGTGCCGGGAGAGCAGCTCCGTCATGGCGGCGAGCAGGGACGAGCCGGGGACGCGGCTGCGCTCCCCGAAGTGCGTGAGCCAGCGGCCGAGGAGCGGGACGCGGGGCGGCGCCGGATAGGGCGTCTCGGGGTCCTGCTCGGCCGTGCGGCGAAAGCGCATGGAGCGGCCGAGGAGCCGCACGAACTCGATGCCCGCGCGGCTCGGCACGATCAGCTGCGGGGCGTCCGCGCACAGGTCGACCTCGACCTTGACGCGCTTGCCGGTCTCGGGGTCGGTCTCGTTGCGCTCGGCCGTCTCCACGTCGTCCGCGAACCCGTCGACGTACGGCAGGACGATCTCGGCGAGCTCCGCGAGGAACGCGAAGCGCAGGTCGCGGTCGCGGGGCTGCGGGACGACGAGCAGCCGGGGGGAGGTGCGCTCCGTCCCGACGAGGGCGCCGAGCGGGGCGCCCGCCTCGCCCGCGGTGGTGAGCGGCACGAGGACGAGGGGGCGCTGGGAGATGTGCCGGTGGCGGACCGTCGCCCGCGGCCGGGCCCGCCCCGTGGTGACCGCCTCCAGCCGGGCGAGAGCGTCGATCAGTGACATGTGCTGCGGCACCTCTCCGTCCGCGGACCGGTTTCCTGCGGGGGCGTCCGCCACGACGCGGGGCTCAGCACGCCGCGCCTCCCTGGACCCCCGCGCCCGCCAGCGCCTCGGCCCGCAGCCCCGCCGCCCTGCGCAGCGCCGCCACCGCCGGGTCCGCCGCATCGCCCGCGGCGCCGGCCGCCGCCGCGAGGACCTCGCCGATGGACGTCAGACCGCCGAGCTCGCCGCGGATCGCCCGGCCCAGCGAGGTCACCTCGCCCTCCTCACGGGCGCGGGCACGGCAGTGGAAGGCCAGCTCGCAGGCGGCCAGGCACTCGGGTGCGTACGTCGCGGGGACCGCCTCGACCGCCGCCGTCAGCTCGTCGGCGGGGCGCCGCACGTCGAACGTCGTGCCCGGCGGGAGCCGCGCCGCGATGTCCTCGACGCGGGCCAGCCGGGCCAGCTGGCGCCGGGTCACCGACAGCTGCTTGCGGACGTCGATCGCGGACGCCGTGGGCAGGTTGGAGAAGTCCTTGGGGCAGACGAGCAGGACGTGGTGCCGGATGCGCGGCGCCGGGTCCATCCGCTCGGCCACCCGCTCAAGCGCCAGCGCGTACACCGCGGACTGGCGGGCGGCGGCGCCGACCTTCGCCGCGTCCGCCGAACCGTCGATCATCGGGAAGGACTTGATCTCGACGACCGCCCAGCCGCCGTCCGGCTGGACCACCACGGCGTCCGGCTCCAGGAACGCGGGCGCCCCCGCGACGTCCAGGGCCAGCATCGGGTGGTCCAGGAGCGTCCAGGTGCCTGCCTCGGTGGCCTCGCGCAGCGCCAGCGCCGTGCGCGCCGCGCGGCCCTCGGGGCCGGCCGCCGACAGGTCGGGGACGACGGACTCGCCCGGCACCGGCTCGGGGCCGCCGCCCAAGCGGGCGTGCGTCAGCCGCAGCAGCTCCGCGCCGCCGTCGGCCTTGACCCGTGCCTCGAAGGCATTGCCCCGCATGAAGGCGAACTGGGACTGGCCGAAGCCGGAGGCCGCGCCGAGCGACTGCGCGAGCGCGGTCTTGTCCACGCCCGCGCCGTCCAGCAGCGCGCGCCGCCCGCACCCGGGGTTGGCCGCGAGCGCGGCGAGGGCGCGGGCGTCCAGCGGCCGGGCGGGGACGTCGGGGCCGCGCAGCTCAGCGAACCGGTGCCGGAGCGCCGTCCCCCGCGTCGGCGGGCTGGGCACTCGGCTCGGCGCCGGGGTCGGCACTCTGCTTGCGCTGTCGGGGAATTCGCTCACCCGCCGAAGTCTGGCACCCGGCACTGACAATTGAGGGCTCTGTGGCGGAGGTGGCCGCGGCGGGCCGCGCGGCGGGGCGTACGAAACGCTCCCGCAGCCGTGCCATGACCGGGTCGGTGAGCCGCTGCACGGGCCGCACGAGCAGCAGCCCGATCCCCATCACCAGGGCACCCGCGAGCGCGTCGAAGAAGTAGTGGTTGGCGGTGCCCATCACGACGAGCGTGGTGATCAGCGGGTAGGCGACCGCGGCCACCCGGGTCAGCGGCGAGCGCCCGTGCCGCCACAGCATCACGCCGCACCACAGCGCCCACCCCACGTGCAGGCTGGGCATCGCCGCGTACTGGTTGGTCATGCCGCCCAGGCCCCGGGGCGCGCTCGCCTCGCCGCCCCACCAGCCGTAGTCGCTGTACTGCGCCATGGTGTCGACGAACCCGTGGCCCGCGCTGAGCAGCCGCGGCGGGCACGTCGGCAGCAGCGTGAAGCCGACCAGGCCGATCAGGGTGGAGATCATCAGCCACGCGCGCGCGGCGCGGTAGTGGACCGCGCGGCTGCGGAAGAGCCAGACCAGCACGGCCGGCGTGACGAGGTAGTGCAGCGAGGCGTACCAGAAGTCCGCGGGAATGCCGATCCAGGCGTGGGCGGTGAAGAGACGGTTCAGCGGACTCTCCGCGTCGAGCCGCAGGAACTGTTCGGCTCTGAGGATGCCGATGCCGTGGTCGACGGCGGTCGACACGTCGCCCCGGGCCAGGAGCCGGCCCGCCGAGTAGGCGGCGTACACCAGGACGATCAGCGGCAGCTCCGTCCACCAGCGAAGCCGGTGTCCGGCTATGCCCCCGGTGGCCGGTGTGGCGCTCTTCGGCATCCGGTCGATCCCCCACTCATAGCTGTTCATGCGGCGTATGCCGCGGCCTCACTTTACGGCGTACGCGATGGCCGTCGAGGCGTCCTCCGGTCGTCTTAGACGCAGAGATCGGCGGTCGGGTTGCCAGGCCCGGCGAGCGGTTGCCGGACGGTGGGCGATGATGGAGGGGGCGGGCGCCCTCTGTCCGCAAAGGCGGCAAAAGTCCCGTCCGGGCGGCGTTGCCCGAGGTTCACGCGTACGACATTGGAGAGTTCCCCATGGCACCCCGCATCCTGCTGGCCCGGCACGGACAGACGGAATGGTCCCTGTCCGGCAAGCACACCGGCAGGACGGACATCCCGCTCCTGGAGGAGGGCCGCCGCGGCGCCAAGCTCCTGGGCGAGCGGCTGCACCGCGCGCCCTACGACGGCCTCCCGGACGTCGAGGTGCGCACCAGCCCGCTCTCCCGCGCGCGGGAGACCTGCGAGATCGCCGGCTTCGGGGACCGCGCCACCACCTGGGACGCGCTCATGGAGTTCGACTACGGCGCGTACGACGGCATGACCCCGGCCGACATCCAGGCGGTCCGCCCCGGCTGGTTCATCTGGCGGGACGGCGTCCCCGAGGGGGAGACGCTGGCGCAGGTCTCCGCGCGCGCGGACGAGGTCGTCGCGTGGGCCAGGAGCGCCGACCGCGACGTGCTGGTCTTCGCGCACGGTCACATCCTGCGCGTGATCGGCGCGCGCTGGCTGGGCCTCGGCATCGAGTTCGCCGCCCGCATCCGTCTCAACCCGACCTCCCTGTCGACCCTGGGCTGGGCCTACGGAGAGCCCGCCGTCGAGTCGTGGAACGAGACGGGCCACCTGTCCTAGCCCGCCGCCGGCGCCCGGCTACACGGCACGCGGCAAGGACGCGTGCCGCTCCAGGAAGCCGCCCACGCCGGAGGCCCTGCGGTGCGGCAGCAGGACCCGTGCCGTCGTGGCGAGCATCGACTGGATGCGGGAGGACTGCACCTCGTCCAGGAGCGCGAGGACCCGCAGCCCCGCCGTCGCCGCCTCGTCGGGGCGGCCCGCGCGGGCCAGGTCGTCGGCGAGCTCGGCGGTGTAGAGCGCGATGTTCCGGGTGAACTGCGGGGTCTGCGCACAGGCGGTGGCCGCCGCGTGCCGCGCGTGCCCGGCGGCCCGGCCCCAGTCGCCGAGGGCCGACCAGCACTGGGCCTCCAGGCCCGCCAGCTCGGCCGGGCCGTAGAAGCTCATCCACTCCGGGTCGGCCTCGCACGTCCCGCGGTCGAACAGGGCGTGCGCCCGGGTCAGCGACTGCTCGCACCCCGAGCGGTCGCCGAGCCCCGCCCAGCCCCCGGCCTCCCGCAGCGCGATGAGCGAGAGCAGCCGGTGCGAGCCGAGCTGGCGCGCCACCCGCGTGGCGGCCTGCGCCGCCCGCACCGCCTCCCGGGGCCGTCCCGCGTCCCGCGCGAGGAAGGCGGTGTTGCAGAAGGCGTGCGCCTCCAGGGCGGAGTCTCCGGAGACCCGCGCCGTGGCGAGGGCCTCGGCGTAGTGCGAGCGGGCGTCGTCGAAGCGCCCCGAGTCGTGCGCCAGCCAGCCGACGGAGATGGCCAGCTCGCCGGCGCCCGAGTGCAGCCGGTCCGAGGTGGACTGCCGCGTCGTGGTCCCCGCGTCCAGCAGGGTGTAGGCGGTGCGCAGCGGGGCGGCCGCGCGACGGTAGAGGCCGTCGGCGCCGTGCCGGTCGTCGAGCAGCCTGATCTTGCGTACGGCCTCCTCGACCGCGCCGACCTCGGCCTCGCCGACCCGGCGCCCGCGCAGGGCCGCGGCCTCCGCCGGGCCGCCCAGCGTGAGTCCGATGGGTCCGAGCGCGGCCGCCACGGTGGCCGTGGAGCCGGCCATGAACGCGCGGCGTTGCACGTCGCTCTCCTCGTGGGTCCGGATCGCGTAGGGATCGCGGGCGTGGGGGCCGCAC
This sequence comes from Streptomyces sp. NPDC052114, assembly GCF_040680155.1. Taxonomy (NCBI): domain Bacteria; kingdom Bacillati; phylum Actinomycetota; class Actinomycetes; order Kitasatosporales; family Streptomycetaceae; genus Streptomyces; species Streptomyces sp. NPDC052114. Next base: position 99,190 of record NZ_JBFAWC010000001.1, read on the forward strand.
CCGGACGGACGGGACTCGTGCGGAGGGACCGCGGTCTGCGCCGGGACGGTGATCGGGAAGTCGGTGTCGGAGTGGACCGGGGGCTCGTCCGGTTCCGTGCGCGCGCCCCTGCCGCGCACCACCGAGCGGGGGGCGAACCCCAGGTCGGTCAGCGTCCGGCCCGGGAACATGTGCAGGAACACGCGTTCGTAGGCGTAGTTGGGGCAGCGGATCTCGCCCGCTTCCACGCGCCCGATGTAGCGGGCGTCGCAGCTGACCCGCTCGCCGATCTCCCGGGCGGCCCGCCGCACCGCGGCGGCGAACTCGCCCGGCGAGCGCTGTCCGCGGAGCTGCCGGAAGGCGAGGTTCGGTCGTGGGGACTGAGTGGACGATGCCATCGGTGACGACGCCATGGCCGGACCCTCTCGTGCGGATCGTGCCGGACCGTGCGCACGCTCGCGCACCGGACGCCGCGCCCGCGTAAGGGATCTCGCGGGGCTGCCCCTGTTCCGGCGGAGCACGAAGGTACCCGCTGTGACACGTCCGGCACGCGGAGTTTGGCTACAAACCGGATATCTCATACGGGATCCGCCATGAACTGCCATCCTTTGCGGCGGCGTGCCGCAGTGCCTGTTGACGCCGATCGGCGTTGAACCACGAGGAGCGGGAGTGACGCGGCTCCCGCACGGCGAGGAGGGGTCCCCTTGTTGGAGATCGGCATGGAGAACAGCGACTCCCGTGCGGGGAGCGACACCTCGCCCGCATCCCTGACGACGGCACGGCATCGGCCCACCCAGGACGGCAGTGCCTCGCCCCCCGGCGCGGACCCCTGCGACGACGAGTGTTGTGACCTCGTCACGGTCCCGGCGCGCCAGGGCCTCGAAGCGGTCGACATCCTGCGCCGCGGCGCGGGCGACACCGTCGGACCCGTGCTGCACGACGGCAGCTGCGACACCCTCGGCTTCCTGGTGCCGCCCGGCACCGCCGACGGCTGGGACCTGCCGGGCAGCGCCTGCACCCAGACCTTCGGCCGCGGCATGAGCGTGTACGTCACGCCGGAGCCGGGACCCGTCGTCCCCGAGCCGCCCGTCGCGGGCACCGGCTGGCTGCTGCCCCCGGACGGCGACGCCGTCACCGACCCGGCCGTCCTGCGGGCCGCGCTCGGCCAGGCCGCCCGCACCATCGAGGCCGCGGACAACTGCCGCTGACCCCGCCCCGGCGGCCTCGCCCAAGGTCATCGGGCCACCCCGGCGGCGTACGCCGATAATGGCCAGATGGCAAGGAACAAGCGGTCCCGGGAAGCGCGGGAGGCCGTCGTCGAAGAGGTGGACGGCGGACTCGCCGAGCTCATGCCGGACCGGGACAGGCCGCGCGCCTGGACGCTGCTCGTGGACGGAGCCCCGCAGTCCCACGTCGACCTCGACGACCCCGCGTACCTCGACTTCGAGTACCAGCGCAGGATCGGCCACATCGCCGACCTCGTGGCGCCCCCTGGGAAACCGGTCCAGGCCCTCCACCTCGGCGGCGGCGCCTTCACGCTGGCCCGCTACATAGCCGCCACCCGCCCCCGCTCCACCCAGCAGATCGTCGAGCGCGACACCGCGCTCGTCCGACTCGTCCGCCGTGAGCTGCCGTTGGACCCGCAGGCCCGGGTCAGGGTGCGCGGCACCGACGCCCGCGAAGGGCTCGCGAAGGTCCCCGACGGCTGGGCCGACCTCGTCATCGCCGACGTCTTCAGCGGGGCCCGCACCCCCGCCCACCTCACCAGCACGGAGTTCCTCGCCGAGGTGCGCCGGGCCCTGGCGCCCGGCGGGTACTACGTCGCCAACCTCGCCGACGGCCCGCCGCTGGCGCATCTGCGCGGCCAGCTCGCCACCGCCGCCACGCTCTTCCCCGAGCTCGCGCTCGTCGCCGACCCCGCCGTGCTGCGCGGCAAGCGCTTCGGCAACGCCGTCCTGCTCGGCTCCGACCGGCCGCTGCCGCTCGCCGAGCTGACCCGGCGCTGCGCGGGCGACCCGCACCCCGGCCGGGTCGAACACGGCCGTGGGCTGCGGGACTTCAGCGGGGGAGCGGCGGCCGTCACGGACGCGAGCGCCGTCGCCTCGCCGGCGCCGCCGCCCTCGGTGTTCCGCTGACGGGCCCCGCCGCCGCGCGGCACCGCGTCAGTACTTGTTGATCTCCACCCGGGGCGCGGTGTCGTGCCAGGTGCAGAACACCGACAGCTTGGCCGCGCCCGCCGTGAACTCCACGCGGATCCACTTGTCCTGCTTCCACGTCTGCACCGACCAGCCGGCCGCCGGGGTCGCCGAGACCAGCGTCGCGGAGTCCTCGCCGAGGGCGAAGACGACCCGGCCGCCGTCGGTGTTGTAGCCCTTCACCGTCCCCGTGCCGGAGTTGGCCGGCGGAGGAGCGGAGGGCGTGTTCGAGGGCTTCTCGGACGGTTCGGTGGTCTTTCGGGGGCTCTTCGACGGCTCGGCGGACTTCGACGGCTTCCCGGTCCGCGGCGGCTCGGAGCGGTGCGTCGAGGAGGACAGCGGCTCCGCGTCGTCGTTCCCGCCGTCGTCGGCCGCGAGCGGCAGGGCGCGCGGCGGGTCGTAGACGGTCCCCGCCAGCACCGTGTGGACGCCCCACCAGGACAGCGTGACCGCCGCGCCCGTGGCGAGCGACCACGCGATGGTGTGTACGAGTCCTCTGTGCATCGCGGGCCATACTGCACCACACGGCGAGGCCCTGTCCCGCGGGGCGGCCCCCTCGCGGGGCGGCGCCGGGCGGCCCGTCCCGGGGAGGACCGCGTTCCGCCGTATGGCGTACGGTGCCGCCCATGGCAAGTGTGCTCGTCGTCGAGGACGACCAGTTCGTACGCTCCGCCCTCATCCGGCACCTGACCGAGGCCTCGCACACCGTGCGCAGCGTCGGCACGGCCCTTGAGGCGCTGCGCGAGGTCGCCCATTTCCGCTTTGACGTGGTGATCCTGGATCTCGGCCTGCCCGACCTCGACGGGTCGGAGGCGCTGAAGATGCTGCGCGGCATCACGGACGTACCCGTGATCATCGCCACCGCGCGGGACGACGAGGCCGAGATCGTACGGCTCCTGAACGACGGCGCCGACGACTACCTCACCAAGCCGTTCTCCGTCGAGCACCTGTCGGCCCGCATGGCCGCCGTCCTGCGCCGCGCCCGCGTCCCGGCCGGGGAGGCCCCGCCGAGCGACGTGCTCCGCGTCGGCGGGCTCGCCATCGACCCGCTGCGGCGCCAGGCCGAGCTGGACGGGGCGCGGCTCGACCTGACCCGGCGCGAGTTCGACCTGCTCGCGTTCCTCGCCGGACGGCCCGGTGTCGTCGTGCCGCGCAAGGAACTCCTCGCCGAGGTCTGGCAGCAGTCCTACGGTGACGACCAGACCATCGACGTCCATCTCTCCTGGCTGCGGCGGAAGTTGGGCGAGACGGCCGCCCGCCCGCGCTATCTGCACACCCTGCGCGGGGTCGGCGTGAAGCTGGAGCCGCCGCTGCCGGGGCCACCGCTGTGAGGTGGGCCCTCGTCAAGGTCTGCCTGGCCGTCACGGTGATGGTCGTGGTGGCCTTCGCGGTGCCGCTGGGCCTCGTCGTCAAGGAGATGGCCAGGGACCGGGCCATCTCGAACGCGGAGCGGCACGGCGCGGGCATGGGCCCCACCCTCTCCATCACCACCGACCGGGGCGAGCTCACCCGGGCCGTCGCCTCGTCGGAGGCGGGCGGCGACGGGCGGATGGCCGTGTACGTGCCCGCCGTCGACGACGCCCCCGCCTTCGAGGTGGGCGAGCCGCGCGCCGAGGCGCGGGCCGTGGAGGCGACCCGCAGGAACGGCCGGGCCCGCACCACCGAGGTGCCCGGCGGCTTCGTGGTGCTCCAGCCCACCGCGCTCAGCTCCGGCACGGCGGTCGTGGAGATCTTCGTGCCGGAGGACGAGATGAGCAACGGCGTGACGACGGCGTGGGTGGTGCTCGCGGGCGTCGGCATCGCGCTCGTCATCGGCTCGGTGGCGGTCGCCGACCGGCTCGGCGTCCGCATGGTCCAGCCCGCCAGGCGCCTGGTGGGCGCCGCGCACGACCTCGGCGAGGGCAAGCTCGGGGCGCGGGTGCCCGAGGAGGGGCCGACCGAGCTGCGGCTGGCCGCCGTGGCGTTCAACTCGATGGCCGACCAGGTGGTGCAACTGCTCGCCAACGAGCGGGAGCTGGCGGCCGACCTGTCCCACCGGCTGCGGACGCCGCTGACGGTGCTGCGGCTGAACGCGGCCTCGCTCGGCGACGGTCCCGCCGCGGAGCAGACCCGGACCGCGGTCGAGACGCTGGAGCGCGAGGTCGACACGATCATCCGTACCGCGCGGGACGCCAAGCCGCAGACGGCGACGGCCGGGCCGGGCGCGGGCTGCGACGCGGCCGAGGTGATCCGGGAGCGGATGGCCTTCTGGTCGGCGCTCGCGGAGGACGAGGGCCGCGAGGTCCGGGTGGCGGGCGTGGACCGGCCGGTGCGGATACCGGTGGCGCGGACCGAACTGGTCGCCGCGCTCGACGCGTTGCTCGGCAACGTCTTCCGGCACACGCGCGAGGGCACGGCGTTCGCGGTGGACGTGCACAGCGGTGAGGACGCGGTGATCGTCCTCGTCTCCGACGCGGGGGCGGGCATCGCCGACCCCGAGGCGGCGCTGGCCCGCGGGGCGGGCTCGGGCGAGGACGGCTCCACGGGCCTCGGCCTCGACATCGTGCGCCGCCTCGCCGAGTCGACGGGCGGCGACGTCCGCGTCGGCAGCTCGGTCCTCGGCGGCACGGAGGTCCGCATCTGGATCCAGCTGGACCCCCGCCGTCCCGCGGAGGGGCGCCGCGGGCACCGGGGCGTCGCCGTACGTCGCCGGAAGCGGGCTCCGAGCCCGGGCTGAGTCTCCCCGCGGGCGCGTTCTCGGTTGCTCGCGCTCCCGCACCCCTTGCCGGGCCTCGCCGAAGGCCCCTTCAGGGGCGCGGGGAACCGCGCGACCGGCCACCGACGGCCCGCAGCATTAATCGAGCCCCATCCTTCCCTTAAGGGGACCCTAAGATCCCCAACTCCGGCCGGAGTCACCCCTTTTGTCGCTCATCGCGGGGCTAGCGTGATCGCACCCCCACCCCCGTACAGCGAAGAAGGCAGGCACGCCATGAGCAGCACGCACCGGCGCACGGTGAGCACCCGGTCCAAGGTCGTCGGCGGGCTCGTCGCCGCGTCACTCGTCGGCGGCGGCGCCTTCCTCTTCTCCGGGACGGCCCTCGCGACCAAGGCCGCGCCGGCGAAGAAGGCCCCGGCCAAGACCAAGGCCGCCGCGAAGTTCGCGCCCTTCGTGGACACCTCCCTCGCCCCCGCCTACGACCTCGTCGACACCGCGCAGAAGACCGGCGTGAAGGAGTTCAACCTCGCCTTCATCACCTCAGGCGGCGGCTGCGAGCCCCTCTGGGGCGGCGCCACCGGACTCGGCGACGACAAGGTGGCCTCCCAGATCGGCGCCCTGCGCGCCAAGGGCGGCGACGTCCGCGTCTCCTTCGGCGGCGCGGCCGGCTCCGAGCTGGGCCTGAAGTGCGACAGCGCCGCCTCGCTCGCCAAGGCGTACGGCAAGGTCGTCGACACGTACGAACTCACCAAGGTCGACTTCGACATCGAGGGCGCGGCCCTGCCGGACACCGCCGCCAACACCCGCCGCGCCCAGGCCATCGCCACGCTCCAGAAGCAGCACCCGGGCCTGAACGTCTCCTTCACGCTGCCCGTGATGCCCGAGGGCCTGACCCAGCCCGGCGTCGACCTGCTGGCGAACGCCAAGAAGAACGGCGTGAAGATCTCCGCCGTCAACGTGATGGCGATGGACTACGGACCCGCCTACAGCGGCGACATGGGCACGTATGCGATTCAGGCGGCCACCGCCACGCAGAAGCAGCTCAAGACCGCGCTCGGCCTCTCCGACAAGGCCGCGTGGCAGGCCGTCGCCGTCACCCCGATGATCGGCGTCAACGACGTGAACACCGAGGTCTTCAAGGCCGACGACGCCGCCCAGCTGGTGAAGTTCGCCAAGGCCAAGGGCCTGGGCTGGCTGTCGATGTGGTCCTCGACCCGCGACAAGGCCTGCCCCGGCGGGGCCTCGAACTCCGCGCAGCCGACGTGCAGTTCGATCGAGCAGCAGCCGCTCGCGTTTACGAAGGCGTTTGCCGCGTATAAGTAGCGAGTACCCGTGGGCCGGGCTCCCTGGCCCCTCGTACGCAGAGCCATCACCCCCCCCAGGGTGCCCCGGCCGGTATCCCCCCACCCGGCCGGGGCACCACCCCCTTCAGCCCTTGGCCGCCCGCCACTCCTCGGCGTAGTCGTCGAAGATGCCGCGCAGATGGTGGCCGATCTTGAGGTAGTCGAGGTCGTCCAGGTTCGCGAGCGATACCCGGACCGACCACTGCGGCCCGTCGAAGCCGCCGCCGTTGAGCAGCACCACATGGGTCTGCTCGGCGAGCCGGAACAGCGGGTCCACCGGCTCGTAGTTCTTCTCCAGGAAGTCCGCGAAGTCCTTGCCGTGGACGCGCTCGGCCTCGGCGAGCAGGTCCAGCTCGATGTAGTACCCGGCCCGCTTCGGGTCCTCGGCGATCTTCATCTGGGCGCCTTCGAGCAGCAGGTCGAGCCGCTGCTTGACGATCGCCCGGATCCGCGCCTTGTACGCCTGGCCCTCCTCCAGCATGTCGAAGAGCGAGAAGAGCGCCATCATCACCTGCTGGGGGAGCGAGAGCCCCGCCGTGTGGTTGAGGGCGACCTGGCGGGAGTCGGCGACCAGGCGGTCGATGAAGCGGATCTTCTCCGGTTCCAGCGACAGCGTCCCGTACCGCCGGGCGAGCCGGTCCTTCTCGGTCAGCGGCAGCCCGGCGATCATCTCGTCGACCACGTTGTCGTCGTGCAGGCCGATCACGCCGAGGCGCCAGCCCGTGCAGCCGTAGTGCTTGGAGTACGAGTACACGAGCAGGGTGTTGCGCGGCAGGTCGGCGGCGATCGAGCGGAAGTCCTCCACGAACGTGCCGTACACGTCGTCGGTGACGATCAGCAGGTTCGGGTTCTCGGTCGCGACGATGTCCTTGATCTGGTCGGCGACGCGCCGACTGAGCGCCAGGGAGGGCGGGTTGGACGGGTTCACGAGACAGACCAGCTTGATGGCGGGGTCGGCGAGCTTGGCGACCTCCTCGGCGGGGTAGCGCCACTCGCGCACGCCGGTCTCGGTGAACAGGCTCGCCTCGACGGGCACGACGTCGAACTCGTACGTGTCGAGCTCGGGGATCTCGATGTACGGCGTGAACACCGGCACCATCAGGGCGATCTTGTCGCCCTTCTTCAGGATCCCGTTCTTCATCAGCGAGTCGAAGATGTAGCACATCGCCGCCGTGCCGCCCTCGGTCGCGAACAGCGACAGGTTGTCCGACGGCGGCTTCCCGTCGAACATCTCGTCGGCGAGATAGCCGCGCACGATCTGCTCCGTGTGCGTCAACATGCGGTCGGGCACCGGGTAGTTGTCGCCGATCGAGCTGTCGGTCAGCTCGTGGAGGAAGGCGTCGCGGTCGAAGCCGAAGCGCTCGACGGCGTACGCGACGCACTTCTCCAGGAGCTCGATGCCGGGCAGGTCGGGGTGGCGGCGCACGAACGTGTCGAAGCGCTCGCCGGAGCCCGGCTTCTCCGGCATGCCGCCGAGGTTGTCGGCCGTCCACACCCTCCTGGACTCGGAGAGGGCGAAGTAGCCGAGCGCGTAGAAGGCCTCGCGCGGTCCGGTGGCGGTCCAATTGGGGTTGCCACGGCCCGCGTTGAGCATCTGGGTGCTCGACTTCTCCTTCTGGCCCGGCTTGTCGGCCTGTGCCGCCTGCGCGATCTGGATGAACTTGTCCTTCAGCTCGAAGGGGCTGAGCTGTGCGAACGACTGGATTTCCTCGCGGGTGAAGGTGGTCTTCGGCACGGTGCTTCCTTAACTACGAGAAGTCGGTGACTACGAGAAGTCGGTGTACTCAGTGGTGGAGGAGGACGATGACGGCGCCCCAGATCGTCAGGAGGACGTTGCCGACGGCATACGGGATCGTGTAACCGAGCGTCGGTACCTGGGACTTGGACTGTTCGTTGATCGCGCCGATCGCCGCCGTGGTGGTCTGGCCGCCGGCCAGGACGCCCATCAGGATCGGGAAGCGGATCTTCTGTACGTAGTGGCCGAAGAGGAAGCCGACGATCAGCGGGATCACGGTGGCGACCGCGCCGAAGACGAGGAGCCCCCAGCCCGCCGAGGAGAGGCCGCTGGTGAAGCTCGGCCCGGCGTTCAGGCCGACGACCGCGACGAACAGACAGAGCCCGAGCGTGTCCATGAACCACTGGGCGCCGGGCGGGACATTGCCGTACGTCGGGTACTTGCCGCGGATCCAGCCGAAGACCAGGCCCATGATGAGCGCGCCGCCGGAGGTGGAGAGCGAGATCGGCACGCCGCCCGCGGTCAGGGCCGGGATCCCGACGCAGCCGCCGAGGAAGATGCCGAGGCCGACCCAGAGCATGTCGGTGGCGAACGACGTCGGCACCGGTTTGCCGATCTCCCTGCCCGCCGGGTCCACCAGTCGCTTGGGCCCGGTGAGGGTGAGGGTGTCGCCGCGCTCCAGCTTGGTGGAGAGCCGGTAGGGGAAGTCGGCGCCGGAGCGGTACACCTTGTCGACGTAGACGCCGACCATGAAGGGCTCCGCCCGCAACTCGCCGATCGTCCTGCCGAGTTGCGCCTTGTCCGAGACGACGACGTGCAGCGTCTCGGTCTGGTAGCCGAGCAGCTCGACGTCGTCGGCCTCGCCGCCCACGTGGGTGCGCGCGTCATAGGTGACCAGGTCGCCGCGGAGGGCGCTCATGGCCACGACGTCGCCCTCGCGCAGCACGGTCTTCTGGTCGTGCGGCAGGACGGTGCCCTCGCGCCGCACGCCGGTGATGTAGAGGCGGCGGCCCAGCTGCTTCTGCTGGTCCTCGAAGTCGTCGATGGTGCGGCCGACCACGTCGGGCCGCTCGACGCGGTAGGCGCGCAGGACCACCTCGTAGTAGCCCTCGCCGAGGTCGGGGTCGTCGGCCGGGGCGTCCAACTCCTTGGCGAGCGCCGCCGATTCGGCGGCGAGGTCCTTGCGGTAGAGCTTCGGCAGGACGTTGGCCAGGAGCATCGCGCACAGGATCGTGCCGAGCGGGTAGCAGACGGCGTACCCGACGGCGACGAGGTTCTCCTGCTCCTTGACGGCGCCCGAGGAGAGCCCCGGCAGATTGCCGATGGCGTCCTGCGCGACACCGATCACGGCGGACTGGGTGAGCGCCCCGCCGAGGAGGCCCGCCGAGAGGCCGGGACCGTAGCCGAGCATGGCCGCGAAGCCCCAGCAGACGAGCAGGCCCGTCACACAGACCACGACGGCGTTGAGGACCTGCGGCAGGCCGTCCTTCTTCAGGCCGCGGAAGAACTGCGGGCCGACCTTGTAGCCGAGCGCGAACAGGAACATCGTGAAGAAGAGGTTCTTCACCGTCCCGTCGATCGTCACCTTGAACTGCGCACCGAGCAGCAGTCCCGCGACCAGGCAGCCGGTGACCGCGCCGAGCGCGATGGCCTTGTAGCGCAGCTTCCCGAAGAGGAAGCCGAGCGCGACGGTGATGAAGACCAGCAGTTCGGGGTGGGGCTGGAAGATGTTCCGGTTGAGGAAGTCGATCATTTCTCACGCTCCGAGGACGCCGACGAGGATCGGCCCGGTCAGGGGGAGCAGGAAGTTGGAGAGGGCATAGGTGATCGTGTAGCCGAGCATCGGCACGGAGCTCTGGGCCACCTGGGTGACCGAGGTGATCGCGGGGGTCGAGCACTGCTGGCCCGCGATGGCTCCGATGAGCAGCGGCTTCTCGATCTTCAGGAGCTTGCGCCCGACGACCAGGGAGAGGGTCGCGGGGACGAGGACCATGGCGATCCCGGCGAACGGGAGCAGCGCCCCGTACTCCTTGAGCAGCGGCCAGGCCTGCGGCCCGGACACCAGCCCCGTACAGGCGATGAAGACCGCGAGGCCCATGTCCTTGATGGTCCCGGCGGCCTGCGGCGGGAAGGCGCCGAAGGTCTGCTTGCGGGAGCGGAACCAGCCGAAGAGCAGCCCGGAGATCAGACAGCCGCCGCCGGTGCCGAGCGACATCGGTACGTCGCCGAACTTCACGACGACCTGTCCGAGCAGGGAGCCCGCCGCGATGCCGAGACCCAGATAGATGAAGTCGGTGGCGTCGTTCTTGACGACCGCGCCGATCCGGGCGACCAGCTTGTTCAGTCCGGAGCGGGCGCCGACCAGGGTGAGCACGTCGCCGCGGCGCAGCGTCGTGTCGCCGGCCGCGGGCAGGTGCTGGTCGCCGCGGAGCACCTCGGTGACGTACACGCCGTCCGCGGCGAACTCGGGGTGGGCCTGCTGGAGCTGGTCGACGGTGAGGCCGTCCGTCGCCTTCTCGGTGACGGCGACCTGGCTGGTGGCGAGCGGGGTGTCGACGCCGGGGATGCCGGGGGTCTCGGGGCCGATGAGGCGGCCCGCCTCGATCACGTTGGCGCGCCGGCCGACCAGGAGGACCAGGTCGGAGAGGGTCAGCTCCAGGCCGGGCGCGGGGGTCAGCAGCCTGCTGCCGCGCTTGACGGCCTCGACGGTGATGCGGCCGTCGAGCTCGGACTCCAGGGCGCCGACGGTCCGGCCGTCGCCCGCCGTCACCAGATAGGTCCGGCCGACCATGCCGGGCAGCGCGGCGCGCTCGTCGGCCTCCAGGCCGCCGCCCCCGCGCATCTTCTCCCACAGCTCGCGCGAGGCGTCCCGGAGGTTGACGCGCAGCAGCATCGGCATGATCTGGCTGGTGTAGATCACGATGGTGATCAGGCCGAAGAGATAGCAGACGGTGTACGCGGTGGCGACGTGCCCCTGGTACTCGGTGATCTGCGCCTGGGTGAGGTCGCCCAGCTTGGCGATCGACTCGGTGGCCGTGCCGACCACGGCGGACTCGGTGGCGGCGCCCGCGAGGATGCCCGAGGCCGTGCCCACGTCCAGGTCGAACGCCTTGGCCAGGCCGAACGCGATGGCCAGGACACAGACCAGCTCGATCCCGCAGAGCGCGAAGAAGCGCAGGCTCCTGCGGTTGAGGTTGGCGAAGAACTGGGGGCCCGCCATGTAGCCGAGGGCGAAGATGAACAGCGCGAAGAAGATCGTCTTGACGTCGTCGGAGACGGTGACCTCGGTCCAGGCGCCCAGCAGCAGCGAGACGATCAGCGTGCCGCAGATGCCGCCGAGGGTGATGGGTCCGACGCGGAGCTTGCCCACCAGGTAGCCGAGGGCGAGGCAGAGGAAGAGCGCGAGCTCGGGATGGTCGCGGAGGACTCCCACGGGCACTCACCGTGCCCGTTCTGTGGCTTTAGGTATGTAATGCGGCATATCCGCAAAATAAGGAGCCGAGTGGGAGGCTGCCACTCGGCTCCGCGCGGACCCCGCCGGGTGGCGGGTCAGCCCATCCCGTGCTCCCTCGGCAGCTCACCGGAGGCGGCGACCTTCGCGTACCAGTGGGCGCTCGACTTCGGGGTGCGGGCCTGCGTCGCGTAGTCGACGTGGACCGCGCCGAACCGCTTGCTGTAGCCGTACGCCCATTCGAAGTTGTCGAGCAGCGACCAGAGGTAGTAGCCGCGGACGTCGGCGCCCTCCGCGATCGCCTCGTGCACGGCGGCGAGGTGGCCGTGCAGATAGCGGATGCGCTCGGGGTCGTGGACCTGGCCGCCGGGACCCGGCCGGTCGTCGTAGGCCGCGCCGTTCTCCGTCACATAGAGGGGAACCCCGGGGGCCTGAGCGGTGTACTCAAGGAGAAGGTCCTTCAGACCGGTCGGATCCACCGGCCAGTCCATCGCGGTGAGTTCACCGGGCGCCCGGTGGAAGAGGACGTGTTCGTCGGCGCCCGGCCAGGGGGAGTGGTCGCTCGCGCCGTGCCCGTCGGGGCGCGGCCGGCCGTTCCCCTCGGACCCGTCGGTCTCGACGGCCGACACGACAGCGGGGGAGTAGTAGTTGATGCCGAGGAAGTCGAGCGGGTGCCGGGCGATGCGCAGATCGCCGTCCCCGACGAAGGCCCAGTCCGTGACGCCCGCGGTGTCGGCCAGCAGGTCGTCGTCGTACGCGCCGTGCAGCATCGGCCCGGTGAAGACGCGGTTGGCCAGCGCGTCGATCCGGCGCCGCGCGTCCTGGTCGGCCGCGGAGGCGGTGAGCGGGCGCACGGCGCTCGGATTGAGGCTGACGCCGATCCGCGCGCGGCCCGGCAGCGTGTCGCGCAGCGCCTGCGCGCCCAGGCCGTGCGCGAGGTTGAGGTGGTGAGCCGCGCGCAGGGCGGCCGCGGGATCGGTGCGGCCCGGGGCGTGCACCCCCGAGCCGTAGCCGAGGAAGGCGCTGCACCACGGCTCGTTGAGCGTCGTCCACATCTCCACGCGGTCCCCGAGCGCACCGGCCACGATCCCGGCGTACTCCGCGAAGCGGTAGGCGGTGTCGCGCTCCGGCCAGCCGCCGCCGGCCGCCGAGCCGCTGGGGAAGGCGTCCTCCAGCTCCTGGGGCAGGTCCCAGTGGTAGAGGGTGACCATCGGCCGGATGCCGTGCGCGAGCAGTTCGTCGACGAGCGCGCGGTAGAAGTCGAGCCCGCGCTGCACGGCGGGCCCGCGCCCGGTGGGCTGCACCCGCGACCACGACACCGAGAAGCGGTACGAGGACAGCCCCAGGTCCGCCATGAGGCGCACGTCGTCGCGCCACCGGTGGTAGTGGTCGACGGCGATGTCCCCCGTGTCGCCGCCGAGCACCTTGCCGGGCGTATGGCTGAAGGTGTCCCAGATGGAAGGGGTGCGGCCGTCCGCCCGCACGGCCCCCTCGATCTGGTACGCGGCGGTCGCGGCGCCCCACAGAAAGCCGGCGGGAAAGGTCGAGTTCACGGTGGACGAAGACATAGGAGCGCTCCCATGAGTCGTACGGAAAGGAGGAGTTGACGCGGCCGACGGCGCCGCGGGGCGGGTCGGCCGGGTCAGCCCTTGACCGCGCCCTGCATGATCCCGCCCACGATCTGCTTGCCGAACAGCACGAACGCGAGCAGCAGCGGCAGCGTCCCGAGCAGCGCGCCCGCCATGATCACGGACTGATCCGGGATGTTCCCGCGGCCGAGCCCGGCGAGCGCCACCTGCACGGTCGGCTCGCCCTCCTGGGTCAGGGCGATGATCGGCCAGAAGAAGTCGTTCCACGCCATGACGAAGGTGAGCATGGCCAGGACCGCCATCGCGGGGCGCGCGGCCGGGAAGACCACGTGCCAGATCACCCGCCAACTGCTCGCCCCGTCCACCCGGGCGGCCTCGATCAGCTCGGTGGGCAGCGCCTCCTTGAGGTACTGCCGCATGAAGAACACCCCGAAGGCGCTGACGAGGGTGGGCAGGATCACGGACTGCAGCTGATCGGTCCAGCCCAGCTTCGCCACCACCATGAACAGCGGTACGACGCTGAGCTGCGGCGGCACCATCATCGTGCCGATCACGAGCAGCATCAGAAAGCCGCGGAAGCGGAAGCGGAGCTTGGCGAAGGCGAAGCCCGCGAGGGTGGAGAAGAGCACGGTGCCCAGCGTGATGGTGCCGGCCACCACCAGGGTGTTCAGCAGGGCGGCGCTCATGTTGGCGTCCGTCCAGGCGATCTCCAGGTTCTTGAAGAGATTGCCGCCGAACCAGAAGGGAGGAGGAGTCTCGGCGAGCCGGGTGTTGTTGCGCGAGGCCGCGATCGCCGTCCACACCAGCGGGAAGAGCGAGCCGACGGTGAACAGGACGAGGACGGCGTAGGTGAGCTTGCCGCCGTGCAGCTGGCGCCCCGCGCCCCGCTTCCCGGGGCGGCGCGTGTCCTTCGTGCCCGGCCTGCGGGGCCGGGTGGACAGAGTGGTGGTCACGTCATCCCCTCACGCGCTCTTGCGGATCCGGCGGCTGATGGCCCAGTTCACGAGACCGATCAGCACGAGAATCAGGAACATCGTCCAGGCGATCGCCGAGGACCGGCCGAGGTGCTGGTTGAACCAGCCCTGCTCGTAGAGGTAGAGGCCGAGCGTCTGGAACTGGTGGTCGGAGCCGCCGGTGGGGCTCGCGCCCTGGCTGAACAGCAGTGGCTCACCGAAGAGTTGGGTCGCCCCGATCGTCGAGACCACACAGGTGAACAGGATCGTCGGCCGCAGCGAAGGGATCGTGACGTGCCGGAACTGCTGCCAGCGGCTCGCCCCGTCGAGGGCCGCCGACTCGTAGAGGTCGTGCGGGATGGCCTGCATCGCCGCCAGATAGATGAGGGCGTTGTAGCCGGTCCACCGCCAGATCACGATGGCGGACACGGCGAACTGCGCGCTCCAGTCGCCGTTCTGCCAGTCGACCGCATCGATCCCGATCAGGCCGAGACCCCAGTTGATCATCCCGTGGTCGGTGCGGCTGAACATCAGCACGAAGACGAGGGTCGCCGCGGCCACCGACGTGGCGTACGGGGTCAGGATCGCGACCCGGAAGAACATCGAGCCGCGCAGCCGGTAGTTGAGGAGGTGGGCCAGGCCCAGCGCCATCAGGAGCTGGGGCACGGTGGACAGGAGCCCGATGGTGAAGGTGTTGCGCAGCGCGTTCCAGAAGAACTCGTCGTCCCAGAGCCGGGAGAAGTTGCGCAGCCCCACCCACTCCATGTCGGTGGGCGCGCCCAGCTCCACGCGGTGCAGCGAGGCCCACCCCGTATAGAGCAGCGGGAAGAGCCCGAAGGCGACGAAGAAGAGGAAGAAGGGGGCGATGAAGGCGTAGGGGCTCCACTTGACGTCCCAGCGGTAGCGCCGGCTGCGCCGGGCCCTGCGGCGCTCCTCGGCGGGGTCGGCGGACCCCGTGGCGGCCTTGGTGCGGGGCGCCGCGCCCTCCTCCTGCGAGGGCGCGGCGGTGCTGGCGTCGCTCGTCATCCCGGTCACTGGTCCAAAGCGTTGTCGATCGTCTTCACGGCCTTGTCCCAGGCCTCGTCGGGAGCGGTTCCCTTCTGGTCGACGCCGAGCATCCCGGTGTCGGCCAGGTACTGGGAGATGATCCCGTCCTTG
This sequence comes from Streptomyces sp. NPDC052114, assembly GCF_040680155.1. Classification (NCBI taxonomy): domain Bacteria; kingdom Bacillati; phylum Actinomycetota; class Actinomycetes; order Kitasatosporales; family Streptomycetaceae; genus Streptomyces; species Streptomyces sp. NPDC052114. The sequence goes on from NZ_JBFAWC010000001.1 coordinate 114,288, forward strand.
GGGCCGATGGGCTGGACCGGCACGCCCTCGGCGGCCTTGGAGAAGATCTGGCCCACGGGGGCGTTGCCGAAGTAGGGGTTCTTGGCGTCCTTCACCTCGGGCAGGTCATAGGCGGCGTCGGCGCTCGGGAAGCTCGCCCGCTCGTCGAACAGCTTGGCGAGCTGCTGGGGCTCGGTCAGCCAGGCGGCGAGCTCAGCGGCCTCCTCCTTGTTCTTGCCCGCCTCGGGCACGGTCAGGAAGGAGCCGCCCCAGTTGCCGGGCTTCGGGGAGGCGGCGACGTCCCAGGTGTCCTCGCCCTTGTCGCCGGCCTTGTCCTTGATGTAGCCGAGCATCCAGGGCGGGCACGTCAGCGTGGCGAAGGAGCCGTTGGAGATCGCCTGGTCCCAACTGGGCTGGAACTGCTGGAGCTTGGCGGTCAGGCCCGACTCGGCGAAGTCGGCGGCGAGGTCCCAGCCCTCCTTCACCGCGGGGCTGTCCTTGTAGATCAGCTCCCCGTCCTTGTCGTAGAACTTCTCCGTGCCCGAGGCGTGCACGGCCGCCATCACGCCCGTCGCGCCGTCCACGAAGGAGGTGCCCTTGGGGGCCTTGGCCTGGTACCGCTTGCCCGCGGCGAGGTACTTCTTCCAGTCGCCCGCCCAGAGCTTGCCGACCTCCTCGCGGTCGGTGGGCAGACCGGCCTTCTCGAAGAGGTCCTTGCGGTAACAGATGCCGGTGGGGCCGATGTCGGTGCCGAGCCCGATGGTCCTGCCGTCCTTGGTGGTGCCCTGCTGCCACTTCCAGTCCAGGAAGTCGCCCTTGTCGACGCCCTTCACCTTGCCGAGGTCCATCAGCTTGGCGGAGTGCGTGGTGGTCAGCTCGGCGATGTTGCCGACCTCGACGGCCTGGATGTCGGAGAGGCCGCTGCCGCTGCTGAGGTGGGTGAGCAGCGCGGGCCAGTAGTTCTCGTTGCGCTGCACGGAGTTCTGCTTGATCTTGATGTCCGGGTGGAGCTTCTCGTACTCCTTGTAGAGACCGGCCTCCTGCAGACCGAAGGCGCCGAAGACGCCGATCGTGAGGGTGGTCCTGCCCTCGCCGCCTCCGCCTCCGCCGCCCGAGGAGCCGCCCGGCTCCTCCTTGTCCGCGGCGCAGCCGGCGAGCAGACCGGCGGTGAGGGCGGTGGCGGCCGCGAGGGCCGCCATCGAGCGGGACGTACGAGTCCTGTAGCGCATTGCGTCCTCCTCGTTCCTTGACGTGCCGACCGCCCTCGGTCAACTGGAGTGATGGGACTGCGAGTTGGGGATATCCGGCGTGGGCGGGGGACGTGCGGGTCGGGTAAGAGCCAGATAGAATGGGAGCGCTCCCATGTGTGATGTCTTGAAGAGTCGCGGCTCGCCGCGGGGGTGTCAAGGCGACGGACGCCAAGAGTTGAAGGCATCCGGCGAGCGGTGACCGAGCCGTGTCGGGGTGCGGGGCGGGCCGTGGGTCCGGCCCGGGTGACCGGCTGTTAGATTCGCGTCGTTGGGAGGCAGGGAGATGGGGACTCGTCAGCCCAGGGGGCGGAGCGGGGGGCGTCCCACGCTCGAAGAGGTCGCGGTCCGCGCCGGCGTCGGCCGCGGCACCGTGTCGCGGGTGATCAACGGCTCGCCGCGCGTGAGCGAACGCACCAGGGCCGCCGTCGAGGAGGCGGTGGCCGAGCTCGGTTATGTTCCGAACACGGCGGCCAGGGCGCTGGCGGCCAATCGCACGGACTCGATCGCGGTCGTCGTCCCCGAGCCGGAGTCGCGCTTCTTCGCCGAGCCGTACTTCTCGGACATCATCCACGGCGTGGGCCAGGCCCTCGCCGACACGGACATGCAGCTCCTGCTCACCTTCGCGGGCGGTGACCGCGAGCGCAGGCGCCTCGCCCAGTACCTGGCCGCGCACCGCGTGGACGGCGTCCTGCTGGTCTCGGTACACGCGGACGACCCGCTGCCCGACCTGCTGGAGCAGCTGGAGATCCCCGCGGTGATCAGCGGCCGCAGATCGGCGGACGAGACGCTGGCCTCGGTGGACTCGGACAACTTCGCGGGGGCCCGCGCGGCCGTCGACCACCTGCTGGCCCGCGGCCGCCGCGCGATAGCCACGATCACCGGCCGCCTGGACGTGTTCGGCGCCCAGCGCCGCCTGGACGGATATCGCGACGCCCTGGAGAGCGCGGGCCACGAGGTCGACGAGACGCTGATCGTGCAGGGCGACTTCACCGAGGAGGGCGGCCGCCGCGCGATGACCGAGCTCCTGGAGCGCGCCCCGGCCCTGGACGCGGTCTTCGCGGGCTCGGACGTGATGGCGGCGGGCGCCCGCCAGGTCCTGCGCACCGCGGGCCGCCGGATACCGGAGGACGTGGCCCTGGTCGGCTTCGACGACTCGGCGATCGCCCGGCACATGGACCCGCCCCTGACGAGCGTGCGCCAGCCGATCACCCAGATGGGCCGCACCATGACGGACGTCCTCCTCGGCGAGATCGCAACCCCCCACCCACCGACCCCCCGCCGCCCGCACCGCCCCCAGATCGTGCTGCCGACGGAGCTGGTGGAGCGGGCGTCGTCCTGAGGGCAGGGGTGCGCCCCTCGTGGGCGTGCCCCGTATCGGCATGACCCTCGTCACATGAAGAGGGAAAGTGCCGGTAAAGGAAAGGTCAAGGGGTCGGTCACCCAAGTGCACGCGAGACGCGGCACGTTGACCACGGGCCCGCCTCACCGAAGCGGCCCGCCTTCGCTTCCTTCGCCGCTTCTCGCCCGGCCCGCCCCATGAATCCAAGTTCGACACGTCTGTAGAAGGTCGTTACGGTCTCCTCCGAACTGTTTCGCGCAAACCTATGGGGGGTTGACGTGCGCGCATTCTCCGCAGCCGTCATGGCAGGAGTTTCCACCGCCGCTCTGATCGCCGTCGGTACTTCTCCGGCGTACGCGTCCGAGGACATTCCGTCCGACTACTCGGGCGAAGTGCTCGCCGACGATGTCGTCATCGAGGACATTCCCGGTGAAGAGGTGACCCCGGAGGAAGAGGAAGAAGTAAAGGCGCCCGACTACTCCGAGCTGCCTGACGGCGCACTGCGGTCCGCGACCGGCTCCACGGCGCTCGGCGTCTTTACGTACTCCCACGGCGGAGTAACCATCAAGGTGCCGTCCGGCTGCTTCCTGACCCACTCGGTCAAGGGCTCGGGCAAGAAGGTCAGCAGCCAGCTCGCCGGCGTCGACTGCGTGGGCCCCGCGGCGCTCGGCTCGCGGTTCTGCAATGCCCGCCTCGAATTCCATTACGCCGACACCGCGGGCAAGACGTACAAGATCAAGCGAGGACCGCTGCGGACGAAGTGTTACACGGGAACATTCCCCACCTATAAGATCGGGGCGCACACGCTGCCCAAGTACGGAAAGGCCTGTGCGCAGCTTTTCATCAATGGCAGCCGCAAAGCCGTGCAGTGCCACTTCATCACCAAGTAGGCGTTGATCGTGAACAGGGCGTACAGCTCCCGTAACTGGTGGACCGAGATGGCGGTCGGTGTGCTCGTCACCCTCGTCTGCACCGCGCTGCTGCTCGGTGTCGGCATCTGGGCACTGGAGGGCCGCGGCGGCACCGTGAACCTCCTGAGCTGCCTCGTCCCCGGCCTGGCGGTGGGCATCTGGTCGGCCCGCCGCTACCGCCGCCGCCACACCGCCTGACCACACCCGGAAGGTGCCCCCGTCGGGCGCCTTCCGGTGTCGGTCTCATCGTGCTCCCCCTCGGGGGGAGCCCCGGGCGATGTGCACCAAGGCGGTGTCCGGAGCCCGGCATCGGGGCCTCGTCGATGTGGTCGTGGCCGAGGCACACCGCGACGGACAACTCGTGTCCGCGCACGGACTCCGGACCGAACGCCGTACCCAAGTACGTCGCCTCCGGCGCCCGTGCACTCAGGAGCCGCGCCAGGGCGATGTGCGAGCGCCCCCTGTCGGCGTCACCATCCCGACCTGCGACGACCGCCGCGCGCATGTGCAGCGCGCCCCGGGCCGCAGCCGTAGCCCTGTCTGTCACGGCGGGCGCGATGTCGACCGCGACCTCCAGCGTGCGTGCGCCCGCAGCATGAGCCGTGCGCTCAGGTCGTGTGCGCCGCACTTGTACGCCACCGCGTCCACCGTGCTCGCCGAGATGTCCGGCAGCGCGGCGTGGACACGGGGCTCCGTGCCGGTGAAGGAGCCGTCCAGGCGAGCGGCATCCAGTCCGAGGGCGGCCTGGCTCCGGTTCTTCGCGCGGCGAGCCTCGTGGGTCAGGTCGTCACGATGGGCAGGAGGTCCATGAGGGACTCGATGCGGTAGTCCGCCGCCGCGACGACCTCGGGATCCGCGTGCCACAGGTGACCCCACGGGCCGCGCCGCAGATGCGCCGTACGCAGCCCGGCCGCGTGCGCGGGCAGCGTGTCGTTCTGTGGGTGGTCGCCCACGTACAGGATCTCGTGGGCCGGGGCGTCGGCCTCGGCGACGAGCCGCTCGAAGAACGCGGGAGAGGGCTTCGCGACGCCCCACTCCCCGGACACGGCGATCAGGTCCGCGGGCAGGTCCAGGGCGCGCAGCAGCTCGCCCGCCTTCACCGTCTGATTGCCGGCGACGACGACGCGTACACCGGCGTCACGCAGCGCGGACAGGGCGGGACGGACGTCCTCGTACGCGTCGGTCTCGTCGAGGTGCTCGCCGCGTCCGGCCTCCTCGCGGGCCCGATACGCCGAGGGGATGTCGATGCCCGGCTGGATGAGACGGAGCGCCTCGGCGTTGTCTTTCCCCTGGGCGACCACGGCCCCGACGAGCGCGGAGACGGTATGGCGCGGGTCACATGGGGTCCCGGTAATCGGTACGCCGGGAATCAGGGAACGAAAAAGACCCGGCCTGCTTTCGCAGGCCGGGTCCTGATTCATCAGGGTGAGTGACGGGACTTGAACCCGCGGCCACCTGGACCACAACCAGGTGCTCTACCAACTGAGCTACACCCACCATGCCCGGTCTTTTGTCGTTCTTCTGACCGGCCGAGAAAAAGTGTACAGGGTCCGAAGGGGTGCTCGCGCACACGTTTTCCGGACCCCGTACGAGAGGCCTCCCGCGGGGCTACTCCGCAGGCAGGACGTGCTTGGCCGCGATCGACTTCGCCGTGTCCGAGTCGGGGCCGGGCTGCGGGACGAAGATCGCCTCGCGGTAGTAGCGGAGCTCGGCGATCGACTCGCGGATGTCGGCGAGCGCGCGGTGGTTGCCGTTCTTGTCCGGGCTGTTGAAGTACGCCCTCGGGTACCAGCGCCGGGCCAGCTCCTTGATGGAGGAGACGTCGACGATCCGGTAGTGGAGGTACTCCTCCAGTGTCCGCATGTCCCGCAGCAGGAAGCCGCGGTCGGTGCCGACCGAGTTTCCGCACAGCGGAGCCTTCCGCGGCTCCTTGACGTGCTCACGTACATACGCCAGGACCTGCTCCTCGGCGTCGGCCAGCGTGGTGCCGCCGGCCAGCTCGTCGAGGAGCCCCGAGGTGGTGTGCATGGTGCGCACCACCTCGGGCATGGTCTCCAGCGCCGCGTCCGGCGGGCGGATCACGATGTCCACCCCTTCGCCGAGCACGTTCAGTTCCGAGTCGGTGACCAGTGCGGCCACCTCGATAAGTGCGTCATCCGTCAGCGAGAGCCCGGTCATCTCGCAGTCGATCCACACCATGCGATCGTTCATGCGTCTTACCCTACGGCGCACTCCTCTGCCCGGGCAGAGGCGCACGACCTGGCGCGTACGCGTCCGAGTGCGGCTTGCCGGGCTCGGTGGGCAAGGAGGCCGAGGGACCGAGCGCGCTGGCTGCCGCCGTGCGCCTGGTCTGTGTCGGCACCGGGCCCGCCTCCACCAGCGTGGGCATGGACTGCGCGGTCACCGCGGCGGCCTCCAGGGCCCGCTCGCCCTGCGGCCTGCGGGCGCGGTAGGCGGCCCGGTAGGCAGCGGGGGACGAACCCAGCTGGCGCCGGAAGTGACCCCGCAGCGCCACCGGCGAGCGGAACCCGCAGCGGCCCGCGACCTCGTCGACGGAGTAGTCGGAGGTCTCCAGCAGCCGCTGCGCCTGCAGCACCCGCTGGGTGATCAGCCACTGCAGGGGCGCGCTGCCGGTGAGCGAGCGGAACCTGCGGTCGAAGGTCCGCCTGCTCATGTACGCACGCGCGGCCAGCGTCTCCACGTCGAACTGCTCGTGGAGATGCTCCAGCGCCCAGGCGACGACCTCGGCGAGCGGGTCGGCGCCGATCTCCTCCGGTAAAGACCTGTCGAGATAGCGCTCCTGGCCGCCGGCCCGGCGCGGGGGCACGACAAGCCTGCGGGCGAGCGCGCCCGCCGCTTCGTTGCCGTGATCCGTGCGCACGATGTGCAGACAGAGATCAATTCCGGCCGCGGTGCCGGCACTCGTCAGGACGTCTCCGTCGTCGACGAACAGCTCGCGCGGATCCACGTGGACGGACGGATAGCGCTTCGCGAGCGTCGGCGCGTACATCCAGTGGGTGGTCGCCGGACGTCCGTCAAGGAGTCCGGCCGCCGCGAGCACGAAAGCGCCCGTGCACAGCCCGACGATCCGGGCGCCCTCCTCGTGGGCGCGGCGCAGCGCGTCGAGCGCCTCCGGCGGTGGCGGCGATGTGATCGACCGCCAGGCCGGTACGACCACCGTGCCCGCCCGGCTGATCGCCTCCAGGCCTTGTGGCGCGGTGAGTTCGAGTCCGCCGGTGGTCCGCAGGGGCCCCTCCTCGCCGGCGCACACGAGCAGCCGGTAGCGGGGGACGCCGGCGTCCTGCCGGTCGATGCCGAATACGGAGAGCGGTATGGAACTCTCGAAGATGGGACCGCCGCTGAAGAGCAGCACCGCTACGATCTCCCGGCGGCGACGCCCCGAGAGCTTCCGAGCCGCGGCCTCAGGCGCAGCAGTGGAGTCGTGGCTCATGGTGCTAAACCCCCCTCGGTCGTCGCGGCTCCCTGTTCTTGACGTGCTTGTTGGGCCTGTCGCTCCTGCACGTTTCCCCTCGGTCCTCCACCAGTCCCCCGCCGTAATACAGTCAAGATCGAATCTACTGTGTCCCGTGCCGCCGGGGTGACCAGTTCAGCACCCGGTGGATTGTCGACATGGCAACTTGGCGTGAAGCATTCGATCACGAAGCGTTGCACTCGGGGAGCTTGCTGGGAAGTGGGCCTCGGCTCCGTGGCCGGTCCCCATAGGGTGCGCGCGCCTCCGGAGCGGCTTTCAGCCCTGGTCGGACGGGGGTTGGGGGCCTGTTCGGCCAAGGAATGCATCGCTCCCCGAAGTTGGCTGAAAAGCTACGGGAGCGTGTGTGTGAATCAGTCAGTCGACCGGCGCACCTTCGGCATGTCGACGCGTGCCCCTGTGCGCCCCGGAGGCCGTCCTGCCGTGCCGTCCGCGGTTCCCGCTGTTCTGTTCTGCAAGCAGTCGCGCGGCACCTCGCTCGGACTGTCGCAGGAGCAGCCGGCAGACCCCGGTGACGGCCACGAGGCCGAGCGCGGAGCCGGCGGCGCCCGCCAGTGAGGTGCCGTACCCCACGAGCACGACGGGAACCAGTACGCAGCTGAACGCGGCCCAGCGGACCACGTCGCTCGCCGAGTCCTGCGGGGGCGCCTGCTGCGGCTCCTGGGCGCGTGGTGCGGGCACGCCGGCGGGGCGGCGCTCGTGCGCCCCCTCGGGCGGCCGCCGGCGGCCGTGCGCCGAGTGGTGCCGGCCTTGCCGGACTTGCTCGGGTGAATCAGAGCGACGGGTGGAAGGTGGCGACGCGGTCGAGGGTCCAGGCACGGCGTGCTCCCTGTGGCGGTGGCGTACGGAGGTTCAACGCGTGGTCCTTCGGTGGGTCACTGGGAGTGGCGTGAGACCGCGTCCGGACGGGTGGGCAAACCGCCTGTAGGAGGCAGCAACCATTGCCATACGGGCGAGGCTCATGCATGCTCCGGTGAACGCCGGGGAGGTGCGGTACAAGGCCCGGCGCGGGCCCGTTCGGGCCCTGCGTGAGCTCTGGGCAGGAGAGGAGTGTCGCCGTACCCTTGGGGGTATGGGGTTGGGAAGATGATTCCCGGACGACCTTCATGGTCCTGAACTTCCGCACCACCCGAAAAGCCGCCCCTCCCACAGAGGACTCCTTCGCCGAGACACCGATGGCCGGTCACGAATTCTCCGAACCCGCGGACCGCAAGCGGCAGGTCGCCGATCCCACGACGACCCCCCGAGCGGCGGAAGAACCGCGTCACTCCTGCGATCCCGCCTTTCGGCACGGTGTCGTCGTCGGTTTCGACGGCTCGACGTCCAGTGAGCGGGCCCTCGCCTATGCGATCGGCATGGCCCACCGCTCGGGCTCGGGTCTGATCATCGTCCATGTCGCCAACCGGCTGCCCACCACGGTGTGGGCGGGGTGCGAGCCCCCGGTCTTCGTCGACGTGCCGGACCACCGCACCGAGGTGCTCGGCCTCGAACTGGCCTGCGCGGAGTACCTGTCCGAGGTGCCGTGGATCCTCGTCGAGCGCGGCGGCGACATCTGCCACGAGCTGGAGGAGGTCGGCCGCGAGTACAGCGCGGACGCGATCGTCGTCGGCTCCACGCACGGCATCGTCGGCCGCATCTTCGGCTCCGTCGCGGGACGCCTCGCGCGGCGGGCGCAGCGGCCCGTCGTCGTCATTCCCTGACCCTTCCGCACCCCAGGTGGGGCGGGGGAGCGGCGTGCTCAACTCCCGTGCGTGCGCGGTGTGGTGAGGTGGGGCGAACGGATAAATCTACCCGTGCGTAGAGGTGCTTTGTTCGCTTGTGAAGGGTACATAAAGGCCACCGGCGTCCCCTCCGCGGTCCCGGCACGGCACCACCGCACGACTGCACAGGAAAGGGGCCCGCCGTGGACGACGACGTCTCTGCGGGAAGCGCCACCTCGACTCTCGGCCATCTCGCCCTCGGGCTCGCCCGGCACGGCGCGACGGCCGCACTCGCCCACTGGCCGACGGCTCTCCCGGGGCGCCCTGCCGGCCGGGGAGTGACGGCCGCCGGCTGAGCCGGGCGCGGGTCGGGGTAATGGGCGACCCCGGCCCCTGAAGAACGACCCCCTGTGTGCTGGTGGCACGCACAGGGGGTCGTTCACTTGGTGGACGCGGCCTACTCCACCGTCACCGACTTCGCCAGGTTGCGCGGCTTGTCGATGTCGCGGCCCAGCGCCAACGCCGTGTGGTAGGCGAGGAGTTGGAGCGGGATGCCCATGAGGATCGGGTCCAGCTCGTTCTCGTTCTTCGGGACGACGATCGTCTGGTCGGCCTTCTCCTGCTCCTGGTGCGCGACCGCGAGGATCTTGCCGCTGCGGGCCTTGATCTCCTCCAGGGCGGCGCGGTTCTTCTCCAGCAGGTCGTCGTCCGGGACGATCGCGACCGTCGGCAGCGCGGGCTCGATGAGGGCGAGCGGGCCGTGCTTCAGCTCGGAGGCCGGGTACGCCTCGGCGTGGATGTAGGAGACCTCCTTGAGCTTGAGGGAGGCCTCGCGGGCCACGGGGTAGCCCCGTACGCGCCCGATGAAGAGCATCGAGCGGGCGTCCGCGTACTGCTTGGCGGTCTTCTTGATCTCGTCCTCCTGCTTGAGGATCTCCGAGATCTGGCCGGGCAGCTTGCGCAGGCCCTCGATGATCCGCTTGCCGTCGGAGACCGACAGGTCACGGATGCGGCCCAGGTGCAGGGCGAGCAGCGCGAAGGCGACCGTGGTGTTGGTGAAGCACTTGGTGGAGACGACGCAGACCTCCGGGCCCGCGTGGACGTACACGCCCGCGTCCGCCTCGCGGGCGATCGCGGAACCGACCACGTTCACCACGCCGAGGACGCGCGCGCCCTTGCGCTTGAGCTCCTGGACGGCGGCCAGCACGTCGTACGTCTCACCGGACTGGGAGACCGCGATGTAGAGGGTGTCGGGGTCCACGACCGGGTTGCGGTAGCGGAACTCGGACGCGGGCTCGGCGTCGGCGGGGATGCGGGCCAGCTCCTCGATCATCTGGGCGCCGATCATGCCCGCGTGGTACGAGGTGCCGCAGCCCAGGATCTTGACGCGGCGCACCTTGCGGGCGTCGTGCGCGTCGAGGTTGAGGCCGCCGAGGTGCACGGTGGAGAAGCGGTCGTCGATGCGGCCGCGCAGCACGCGGTCCACCGCGTCGGGCTGCTCGAAGATCTCCTTGTGCATGTACGTGTCGTGGCCGCCCATGTCGTACGACTCGGCCTCCCACTCCACGGTGGTCGGCGAGGCGGTCGTGCGGGAGCCCTCGGTGGTGTACGTGCGGTAGTCGTCGGCCTTGATGGTGGCCATCTCGCCGTCGTCGAGGGTGACGACCTGGCGGGTGTGCGAGACGAGGGCCGCGACGTCCGAGGCGACGAACATCTCCTTCTCGCCGATGCCGAGGACGACGGGGGAGCCGTTGCGGGCGACGACGATGCGGTCGTTGAAGTCGGCGTGCAGGACGGCGATGCCGTAGGTGCCCTCGATGTGGCGCAGGGCCTCGCGGACCTTCTCCTCAAGCGTGTCCGCCTGGGAGCGGGCGACGAGGTGGGTGAGGACCTCGGTGTCGGTCTCGGAGAGGAACTCGACGCCGTCGGCGGTGAGCTTGGCGCGCAGCTCGGAGGCGTTGTCGATGATGCCGTTGTGGACGACGGCGACCTTGTTGTCCTGGGACAGGTGCGGGTGGGCGTTCTCGTCGGAGGGGGCGCCGTGGGTGGCCCAGCGGGTGTGGGCGATGCCGGTCGTGCCCTTGAAGCGGGCGGGGACCCTGGCCTCCAGGTCGCGGACGCGGCCCTTGGCCTTGACCATCTTCAGGCCCGCGGCCTTGGGGCTGGTGACGGCGATGCCCGCGGAGTCGTAGCCGCGGTACTCCAGGCGCTGGAGGCCTTCGAGGAGCAGCGGGGCGACGTCACGCTTGCCGATATATCCGACGATTCCGCACATAGAGGGTTTCCTAGTCGTAGAGGGTGGTCGTGATCCTGCGGCGCCGGGCGTCCGCGGCCTAGCCGTAGACGATGCGGCGCAGCTGTCTGAGCGTGAGCTCGGGCGGGGCGACCGCGCGGTACGCGAGATCCGCCGAGATCCGCTCGAAGATCGCCGCGTTCAGCAGGCCCTGACCCTGCAGTTCGCGGTGGCGGCGACGGACGAACTGCTCGGTCGTCTCGTCGAAGTAGGCGAGCACGTCCTGGACGACCCGCAGGGCTTCGCCCCGCTGGAGCGGGGTGCTGCGGGTGAGGTGGTCCACCAGGTCGTCGTGCATTCGTTGATCCTGGGGTATCGGGTGCCCGTTCGCAAGAATCCTGCCCGGATTCGGGCAGGGGCGTGTCGGAATGGGCCAGGAATCCCGCCGGAACGGGGCACGAGGTGGCGCGAAGGGGGCCCGCACGCGCCGGAGGGCGGCGTTTCCGTGCGCGTGGATGGCGCTTCCGTGCGCGGCGGGTGGCTTTCCCGTACGCCGGTGGGCGGGGCGCGTGTCCCGCCGAAGGTGCTCGCGTCCGGAGGTGGGGACGGGGAACGCGCCCCGTCGGGCGCGCTCACATCCGCTTCAGGACCGCCTGCTTCGCCACGCTGAACTCCTCGTCCGTGAGGATCCCGGACTGGTGCAGCTCGCCCAGCTCCCGCAGCCGGCGCAGCAGCGCGTCGTGGTCGTCGCCCGCGGGCGACGGGGACGCGGCCGCGGTCAGGGCGGGCGCGGCGTCGGCCGCCGCCCGCGCGGGGCCCGGCCCCGTGGGGTGCGGAAGGCGGGCCTGGACCGCCGCCGCGATCAGCGCCATGAGCGGGTCCTTCTTGAAGCCCCACAGCTCGACGGAGTTCGGGTCGTACTTCGGCGGGGCCTTGGTCGGGGCGTTGCGCACGGTGAAGCGGAGGTAGCCGTTCTCCAGGCCGGCCGCCGGCTGCCACTCCACCGCCGCGACATCGGCGAGCGCCAGCGACCGGGTGCCGGAGGCGGACTTCGCCTCCTCCGTCTTCCAGTTCCACTCCAGGCGGATGTGCTCCCCGTCGAAGCTCGCCGTGCCGTCCCCGGCCGAGACGGACAGCGGCACGGCGGGGCCCGACAGGAGATAGGCCTCGCAGGACGCGGCCGGCACCTGTTCGATCAGATGGGCGTTGCGCACCTCGTCGACCAGATACTCCGCGACCCCGTACCGGTCCGGCTCCACCGTCAGCTGGTAGGGGTCCGCGGAGTCCGTCAGCTTGCCGCCCGTCGCCTGGAGCAGCGGGTCGGCGCCGTCCCGCAGCCGCAGCCTCAACCGGCCCGACTTCTTGCCCTGTTCGAAGGCGATGCCCGCCAACGCCTTGAGGGGCACGGCCAGTTCGCCCAGCGTCTTGCGCAGCAGGGACACGTTCTTGTCGCGGCCCGGCACGAGGCGCAGCGTCTCCCCGTCGAACGTCCAGGTCCCGTCGCGCTGGATGATTTCCGCCATGCAGGGATTCTCGCACCGACCACCGGGCGAAGTGGTCTACACCCCTTGACCCCTTGTGGGGGCCGGGTTACCAATGAGGACCGTTCGATTGCGATGCACCACAGATGCGCCAGTGCGGCGCCGGCCCGTCGAAGGGACCCGCTTGTGAGACTGCACAAGAGATCGACACGAGTCCGACGCATCCCCCGCCTCCTCGGTTCGCTGCTGCTCGTGGCGGCCGCCGGAATCTCCTGCTTCGCGGCCGCCCCCTCCTCGCGGGCGTCCGGTCCCGAGGTCACCCCGCTCGGCCAGGTGGTGCCCGCCCCCGCGAAGGTCCAACCGGGCGGGCCCGGCTACGAGATCACCGCCAGGACCCGCATCCGGGTCGGCTCCGGCGCGCAGGAGCGCCGCGTCGGCGAGTACCTCGCCGAGGTGCTGCGCCCCTCCACCGGCTACAAGCTGCCCGTCACCTCCGGCAAGGGCGGCGACGGCATCCGGCTGCGGATCAGCACCGAGCCGGCGGACAAGGCGCTGGGCGAGGAGGGCTACCGCGTGATCTCCTCGCGCGGCTCCCTCACCATCACCGCACGGACGGGCGCCGGGCTCTTCCACGGCGTCCAGACCGTGCGCCAGCACCTGCCCGCCGCCGTCGAGAAGAAGACCGCGCAGCGCGGCCCGTGGCGGATCGCGGGCGGCACCGTCGAGGACGAGCCGCGCTACGACTACCGCTCCACGATGCTCGACGTCTCGCGGCACTTCTTCACCGTCGACCAGGTCAAGCGCTACATCGACCAGGCCGCGCTCTACAAGATGAACAAGCTGCACCTGCACCTCAGCGACGACCAGGGCTGGCGCATCGCCATCGACTCCTGGCCGCGCCTCGCGACGTACGGCGGCTCCACCCAGGTCGGCGGCGGCAAGGGCGGCTTCTACACGAAGGCGCAGTACAAGGAGATCGTCGCCTACGCCGCGTCGCGGTACATGGAGGTCGTCCCCGAGATCGACATGCCGGGGCACACCAACGCCGCGCTCGCCTCGTACGCGGAGCTGAACTGCGACGGCGTCGCCCCGCCGCTGTACACCGGCACCGAGGTCGGCTTCAGCTCGCTGTGCGTGAAGAAGGACGTGACGTACGACTTCGTGGACGACGTGATCCGCGAGCTCGCCGCGCTGACGCCCGGCAAGTACCTCCACATCGGCGGTGACGAGGCGCACTCCACCAGTCACGAGGACTTCGTCGCCTTCATGGACAAGGTGCAGCCGGTGGTCGCCAAGTACGGCAAGACGGTCATGGGCTGGCACCAGCTGACCGGCGCCAGGCCCGCGAAGGGCGCCGTCGCGCAGTACTGGGGCTACGACAGGACCGGCGCCGCCGAGCGAGAGCAGGTCGTGAACGCCGCGAAGAACGGCACCAAGCTGGTCCTCTCGCCGGCCGACCGCGCCTACATCGACCACAAGTACACCAAGGACACCCCGCTCGGGCTTTCCTGGGCGGGTTACGTCGAGGTGCAGCGGTCCTACGACTGGGACCCGGGCACGTACCTCCAGGGCGCGCCCGCGGACGCGGTCCTCGGTGTCGAGGCGCCGCTGTGGACGGAGACCCTCTCCACCCCGGACCAGCTGGAGTACATGGCCTTCCCGCGGCTGCCCGGCATCGCCGAGCTCGGCTGGTCGCCCGCGGCCACGCACGACTGGGACGCGTACAAGACGCGGCTCGCCGCGCAGGCCCCGCGCTGGGACGCGCTCGGCATCGACTTCTACAAGTCGCCGCAGGTGCCCTGGCCCGCCAAGTAGGGCGTACGGGGACGGGGCCGGGGAGGACCGTCTCCCCGGCCCCGTCCGGTCCGGGCGGACCGGCCCGCGCGGACGGCCGTCGCCGCCGCGAACCGGTCCCGGGTGCAGAAGCTGAGCAGGGCCTCCTTCTCCGGCTTCTGCACGAGGGTCTGCGCGCGGAACCCGGCGGCCTCGTTGCGGGCGTGGGCCGCCCGGTCGCGCACGTCGGGCTCGACCACGACCCGCTCGGTCGCCGGGTCGGCGAACAGTTCGCGCAGCACCGCCGTGAGCGCGCCGAGGCCGAAGCCGGGGATGTGGACGTGGGACGGCGCGGCCAGCAGATGCGTGCCGACGTCGCCGGGCAACGGGTCGTAGAGGCCGACGAGTTCGACGTACCGGGGGTCGTAGCGCTCCATCAGGAAGGCCGGCACGCCCCGGTACAGACCGAGGAAGGCGTCGCGGTGCTCGGCGGCCGCGACGGCCATGTACGCGCGCTCGACGTCGGGGAGCTTGGCGTGCTGCATCAGCCAGGACGCGGACGCGGGGTGGGTGACCCAGTCGTGGACCAGCTCGGACTCGGTCAGGGGGTCGAGGGGGCGCAGCGCGAAGCCGTCCGGGTCGGCGGTGCGGATGCGCGGGTCAGCAGGCGCGGTCAAGGCTCTCTCCCAGGTACCGCTCGGCGTGGTCGGCGATCAGGTCGAGGACGGCCGCGAGGTCGGCGGCGGTCGTCTCCGGGTTGAGCAGGGTGAACTTCAGGTACTGGCGGTCGCCCGCCTTGGCGCCCGCCACCACCGCGTCACCGGCGGCGAACAGCGCCTTGCGGGCGTAGAGGTTGGCGCGGTCGATGGCGGCGGGCGCGCAGATCGCCGCGGGGATGTAGCGGAAGGTCAGCGTGGACAGCTGCGGCTCGGCCACGACGTCGAAGCGGGGGTCGGCGGCGAGCAGCCGCCAGCCCTCGGTGGCCCGCTCGCAGACCTCGTCGAAGAGGTCGCCGACGGCGTCCGCGCCCATCACGCGCAGCGTCATCCACAGCTTCAGGGCGTCGAAGCGCCGGTCCGTCTGGAGGGACTTGCCCGCCTGGTCGGGGGTGCGGTCCCGGGCCGTGCCGGACAGCGCGCCGCGGTCGCGCACCAGCAGCGCCGACGAACCCACCGGCTGGAAGAAGGACTTGTGGAAGTCCACGGTCACGGAGTCGGCGCGCTCGATGCCGTCGAGGAGGTGCCGGTTCCTGCGGGAGGCCAGCAGCCCGCAGCCGTACGCAGCGTCCACGTGCAGCCAGGTGCCGTACTGCGCGCACAGGGCGGCGGTCTCGGGCAGCGGGTCGATGGAGCCGAAGTCGGTGGTGCCCGCCGTCGCGACGACCGCCATGGGGGAGAGGCCGTCGCGGCGGCAGCGCTCCAGGGCGCGGGCGAGGGCCACGGTCTGCAGGCGTTTGTCGCGGTCGGTGGGGATCGTCACGACGGCGTCCGCGCCGAGGCCGAGCAGCCGGGCCGCCCGCCGGACGCCGGCGTGGTCGGCCTCGGAGACGAAGACGCGCAGGGACGCCAGGTCGCGCTCCCCGGCGGCCGTGGTGGCCTCTGCGGCCTCGCGGGCCAGCAGCAGGGCCTGGAGGTTCGACTGGGCACCGTCGCTGGTGAACACCCCGTCGGCGGCGGGGCCGAGGCCGAGCCGCTCGGCGGTCCAGCCGATCAGGCGGCGCTCGATGAGGGTGGCGCCCGTGGAGCGGTCCCAGGTGTCGAGGCAGGAGTTGACGGCGGAGAGCACGGCCTCGCCGAGGACGGCGGGGATGACGGGCGGGGCGGTGAGGTGGGCCAGGTGGCGGGGGTGGTGGAGGTACACGGCGTCGCGCAGGTACAGCTCGTCGAGCTCGTCGAGCGCGGCGACGGTGTCGTGCAGGGGCTCGTCCAGGTCGACCGCGCCGACGCGGGGGGCGAGGTCCTCGGCGGTGATCCCGGTGAACGGGCGGGAGGCGGCGGCGAGTCGGTCCGCCACCCGCTCGACTCCTTCGGTCACGGAGCCGCGGTACCGCTCCACGGTGGTGTCGTTGAGCAGGTGCGAGCGCATGAACTGTCCTCTGGGGTGAGGGGTCTTGAAAGGTGAGGTAAGCCTAACCTAACTTCTTTCTGTCGTGGGGTGGGGGGAACGGAACAGCCCCCTCCGCGGTGCGGAGAGGGCTGTGGTGCCGAGGGGTGCGGTGAGGTCAGGCGACCTTCTTCGCCTTCTCGATCGCGTCGGCCAGGTCCTCCAGGACCGGCGCGCACTTGGCGTACGAGAAGATCGGCTCGGCGACGCGCGGGATGACCTGTCCGGCCTTGACCGCGGGCAGCTTCTTCCAGGTCGGCTTGTCGAGGTCGGCCGGCTGGATCGCCGAGGTGCGGTTGTCCATCATGATGAGGTCCGCGTCGTACTTGTCGACGTTCTCCCAGCTGAGGTTCTCGAACCAGCCGCCGGACTCCTTCTTGGCCGACTCCGGCGGCTCGATGATGTTCACGCCGAGGGCCTTGAAGTACTCCAGGTCCACGGAGAGGTTCGAGCCGGAGACGTAGAACAGCTCCTGGCTCGCGGAGCCGACGAGGACCTTGATGTCCTTGTGCGCCTTGGCGACCTTGCGCAGCCGCTCCGAGGCCTCCTCGAAGCGCTTCTTCGCCTTGACGACCTTGTCGGACTTCATGTCCGCGCCCAGCGACTCGGCGAGCGCCTGGATGCGCTGGAGCGGGTGCGTGAGCTGGCGGTCGTAGACGCTGATGCCGACGCTCGGGGCGAGGCCGAGGATCTTGTCCTTGCTCTCCTCCGGGACGTACCAGAGGGTGCCCTTGTCGTCGAACATCGTGGAGATCAGCACGTCCGGGGCGAGGGCCGCGTACTTCTCGATCTTGAACTGACCCCATTCGTTGCCGATGATCGTCAGCTTGCTGATGTCCATGTCGCCGGCCTGGACGTCGGCCTTGCCGTCCTTGGTCTTCGTCGGGCCGAAGACGCCCTTGCACTCGATGCCGTAGTCGTACAGGGCGGCGGCGACGCCGGTGAACGCGACGATGTTCTTGGGCGTCGCGTCCTTCTTGGCGGTCTCGCCGCGGTCGTCCTTGAAGCTCCAGGGTCCGGTCTTGCCCGTGTCGCCCCCGGTCTTGCCGGCGCCGTCCTTCTTCTCGCTGCCGCAGGCCGCCAGGACGGCGGTGAGGCCGAGGGCGCCGCCGGCGGCGAGGATGCCGCGGCGGGACGGCGTGGTCAGACGGGACTGGGACATGTGGGTCTCTGCTTTCGTGACGGTGCGGTGGCGGGGCCACTGGCCGGAATTAGAGCTTAGGTTAGCCTAAGCTCCTCTGGATTCCAGTGGCCCCGGACGTCACATGGGTCACGATGCGGCGTATGCGCCCCGGCTCCGGCCGCGGTGTGCGCGCACCGGCTCCGGCCGCGCCGCGGGGCGCGTGCCTCAGCTCGCCGCGAAGCCCAGCTCCCGGGCGATCAGCATGCGCTGCACCTCGCTCGTGCCCTCGCCGATCTCCAGGATCTTGGAGTCCCGCCACATCCTGGCCACGGGGTACTCGTTCATGAAGCCGTATCCGCCGTGGATCTGGGTGGCCTCGCGGGCGTTGTCCACGGCGACCGTCGAGGAGTAGAGCTTGGCGATCGCCGCCTGCTTCTTGAACGGCTCGCCCGCGACCATGCGCGAGGCCGCGTCGTACCAGCCGACGCGCGCCATGTGCGCCCGCATCTCCATGTCGGCGATCTTGAACTGTATGGCCTGGTTCGCGCCGATCGGGCGGCCGAACGCGTGCCGCTCGTGCGCGTACTTCACGGACTCGTCCACACAGCCCTGCGCGAGCCCGGTGGCCAGCGCGGAGATCGCGATCCGGCCCTCGTCGAGGATGCGCAGGAACTGGGCGTACCCCCGGCCTTCCTGGCCCAGCAGGTTCGCCGCGGGGACGCGGACGTCGGAGAAGGACAGCTCACGGGTGTCCGAGGCGTTCCACCCCACCTTCGAGTACGGCGCCGCGACCGTGAAGCCCGGCGTCCCCGACGGCACGATGATCGAGGAGATCAGCGGGCGGCCGTCGTCCTTGCGGCCGGTGACGGCGGTGACCGTGACCAGGCCCGTGATGTCCGTACCGGAGTTGGTGATGAAGCACTTGGAGCCGTTGATCACCCAGTCGTCGCCGTCGCGCACCGCCGTCGTGCGCGTGCCGCCCGCGTCCGAACCGCCGTCCGGCTCGGTCAGGCCGAAGGCGCCGAGGGCCTCGCCCGCGCACAGCTTCGGCAGCCACTCGCGCTTCTGCTCGTCGGTGCCGAAGAGGTGGATCGGCATCGCGCCGAGCGAGACGCCCGCCTCCAGGGTGATCGCCACGGACGAGTCGACGCGGGCGAGCTCCTCCAGGGCGATGCCGAGCGCGAAGTAGTCACCGCCCATGCCGCCGTACTCCTCGGGGAAGGGCAGGCCGAACAGGCCCATGCGGCCCATCTCGCGGACGATCTCGTAGGGGAACTCGTGGCGCTCGTAGAAGTCGCCGATCTTCGGGGCGACGACGTCGTGCGCGAACGCCTCGACCGTGCGGCGCAGTTCCTCGTGCTCGGGGCTCAGACGGTGGTCCATCGATCTTCACTGCTCCTGGTGGGAGTCGGCCTGCTCTTCGTGGGAGTCGGCCGTGAGGGCACGGACGGTGCGGGACGGGCTGGGTCGGCCCAACTGCTGGGCCATCCACGCGCTGGTGGCGGCGAGGCGGCCGAGGTCGACCCCGGTGTCGATGCCGAGGCCGTGCAGCATCCACACGAGGTCTTCGGTGGCGAGGTTTCCGGTGGCGCTCTTCGCGTACGGGCAGCCGCCGAGGCCGCCCGCCGAGGCGTCCACCGTCGTCACGCCGTGCTGGAGGGCGGCGAGGGTGTTGGCGAGCGCCTGGCCGTACGTGTCGTGGAAGTGGACGCCGACGCGGTCGGTCGGCACGCCCTCCTCGTTCAGCGCGGCGAGCAGCGCCTGGACATGGCCCGGAGTGGCCACGCCGATGGTGTCGCCGAGGCTCAGCTCGTCGCAGCCCATGTCGAGCAGGGCGCGGCAGACGCGGACGACCTGGGCGACGGGCACCGGGCCCTCCCAGGGGTCGCCGAAGCACATCGAGAGATAGCCGCGGACGTGCAGCCGCTGCTCCCGCGCGCGGGAGACCACCGGGGCGAACATCGCGAGGGCCTCGTCCACCGTGCGGTTGAGGTTGGCCCTGGCGAAGGACTCGGTGGCGCTGGCGAAGACCGCGACGCGGTGCGCGCCGAGCGCGAGGGCGCGGTCCAGCCCCCGGTCGTTCGGCACGAGGACCGGCAGGTGGATGCCCTGGAGGTCGCCGAGGAGCGGGAACAGCTGCTCGGCGTCGGCCAGTTGGGGCACCCACTTGGGGTGCACGAAGCTGGTCGCCTCGACGGTGGTCAGGCCCGCGTCGGCCAGGCGGTGGACGAACTCCGCCTTGATCTCGGTGGGCACGACCTGCTTCTCGTTCTGCAGGCCGTCGCGGGCGCCGACCTCGTGGATGCGGACGCGGGGCGGCAGTGCCTGGGCGGGGACGGCCATGGGGAGTCCGGCGGCGGTCATGACGCCTCCTTGGAGTCGGCCTCGTCGGCCCCGGGCGTCTCGTCGGGCTCGACCACGGCGAGCACCTGGTCCATGGCGACGGTGGAGCCCGGGGTGACGTCGAGCTCGGTGACGGTGCCGGCGTGCGGGGCGGAGATGACGTGCTCCATCTTCATCGCCTCGACCACGAGCAGGCTCTGGCCCGCGCTCACGCGGTCGCCGGGGGAGACCTTCACGACGGTGACGGTGCCGGGCATGGGGGCGGTGAGCGCGTCCGCCCCGGCGTGCGCGGCGCCGGTCAGGGAGGCCGCCACCGGGTCGTGGTCCTGGACGTGCCAGGCGTCGCCCTCGCGGCCGAGCCAGTCGCCGGCGCGGTGGAAGGTGTGCAGCACGCCGTCGACGCTCACCGAGACGCGGTCGGGGCCCACGGCCCGTACACCGCCGCGCAGCTGGTGGGCGACGGGGTCGTGGCCCGCCGGGCGGAGCCAGTGCGTGACGGGCGCCGGGGTGCCCCCGAGCCGCCAGCCGCTCGGTACGGAGAAGGGGTCGCGCCAGCCGTCGCCCGAAGGCCGCAGCGCGGCGTCGCGGACCGCGGCCGCCGCCTCGTACACCTCGTCGGGCACGCCGTCCGGGACGAGGGCGTCCGCCTCGCGCTCCACCAGGCCGGTGTCCAGCTCGCCCGCCACCACCGCCGGGTGGGCAAGCAGCCTGCGCAGGAAGCCCGCGTTCGTCGGCACGCCCAGCGTGACCGTCTCCGCGAGGGCGGCGCGCAGCTTGCGCAGGGCGGTGGCGCGGTCGGGGCCGTACGCGATGACCTTCGACAGCATGGGGTCGTAGAGACTGCCGACCTCCGTGCCCTCGCTCAGGCCGGAGTCGGTGCGCACGCCGTCGCCCTGCGGCTCGCGCAGGGCGAGCACCGTGCCGCCCGAGGGCAGGAACCCGCGCGCGGGGTCCTCGGCACAGATCCGGGCCTCCACCGCGTGTCCGGTGAGGGTGATGTCGTCCTGCGCGAACGGCAGCGGCTCGCCCGCGGCGACCCGCAGCTGCCACTCCACCAGGTCGAGCCCGGTGACCAGCTCCGTGACCGGGTGCTCCACCTGGAGGCGGGTGTTCATCTCCATGAAGTAGTACGACGAGGGGTCGCTGCCCGGCACGATGAACTCCACCGTGCCCGCGCCCGCGTACCCGCAGGAGCGGGCCGCCTGGACTGCGGCCTCGCCCATCGCCGCGCGCGTGGCCTCGTCGAGGAGGACGCTGGGCGCCTCCTCGATGATCTTCTGGTGGCGGCGCTGGAGGGAGCACTCGCGCTCGCCGAGGTGGATGACGTTGCCATGGCCGTCCGCGAGGACCTGGATCTCGATGTGCCGGGGGCGGTCGATCCACCGCTCCACGAGCAGGGTGTCGTCGCCGAAGGAGGCGCGGGCCTCGCGCCGGGCCGCCGCGATCTCGTCGGCGAGCAGGGCCTCGTCCCGCACCAGGCGCATGCCCTTGCCGCCGCCGCCCGCGCTCGGCTTGAGCAGCACCGGGGTGCCGATCTCGCGTGCCGCGTCGGCCAGTTGGGCGTCGCTCAGGCCGCTGCCGGAGGAGCCGGGGACGACCGGGACGCCGGCCGCCTTCACCGTCTCCTTGGCACGGATCTTGTCGCCCATGAGGGCGATGGCCTCGGCGGGCGGGCCGATGAAGACGAGCCCGGCGTCGGCGCACGCCTGCGCGAAGTCGGCGTTCTCCGCGAGGAAGCCGTAGCCCGGGTGGACCGCCTGGGCGCCGGTCGCGGCGGCGGCCGCCAGGAGGCTCTCCACGGACAGATAGCTCTCGGTGGCCGGCGGCGGGCCGATGCGCACCGCCGTGTCGGCCTCGCGCACGTGCCGGGCGTCCGCGTCCGCGTCGCTGAAGACGGCGACCGAGCGCACGCCGAGCGCGCGCAGCGTACGGATGACGCGGACCGCGATCTCGCCCCGGTTGGCGACGAGCACCGTGTCGAACATGGTCCCTCTCCCCGGGGTGGTTCCTTGCTGGAAGTCGCTCATCGTCCGCCCCTCACATCCGGAAGACGCCGTAGCCGGGCTCGCCCAGCGGGGCGCCCGCGCACGCGGTCAGGGCCAGGCCGAGGACCTGCCGGGTCTCCAGCGGGTCGATCACGCCGTCGTCCCAGAGCCGGGCCGTGGCGTAGTAGGCGTTGCCCTGTTCGTCGTACTGCGCGCGGATGGGGTCCTTGAAGGACTCCTCGTCCTCGGCGGCCCACTCCTCGCCGCGCGCCTCCAACTGGTCGCGCTTGACCGTGGCGAGGACGGACGCGGCCTGCTCGCCGCCCATCACGGAGATCTTGGCGTTCGGCCACATCCACAGGAAGCGGGGGCTGTAGGCCCGGCCGCACATCGAGTAGTTGCCCGCGCCGTACGAACCGCCGACGACGACCGTCAGCTTCGGCACGCGGGCGCAGGCCACGGCCGTCACCATCTTCGCGCCGTGCTTGGCGATGCCGCCCGCCTCGTAGTCCCTGCCGACCATGAAGCCGGAGATGTTCTGGAGGAAGACCAGGGGGATGCCGCGCTGGTCGCACAGCTCGATGAAGTGGGCGCCCTTCTGGGCGGATTCGGCGAACAGGATGCCGTTGTTCGCGACGATCCCGACCGGGTGGCCGTGGATGTGGGCGAAGCCGGTGACCAGCGTCGTGCCGAACTCCGCCTTGAACTCGGCGAAGCGGGAGCCGTCGACCACGCGCGCGATGACCTCGCGGACGTCGTAGGGGGTGCGGGAGTCCGTCGGCACCGCGCCGTACAGACCCAGGGGGTCGACCTTCGGCTCCTCCACCGGGCGCACGGCCCAGGGCAGCGCGCCGCGCTCGGGGAGCGTCGAGACGATCGTGCGCACGATGCGCAGGGCGTGGGCGTCGTCCTCGGCGAGGTGGTCGGTCACTCCGGAGACGCGCGAGTGGACCTCGCCGCCGCCCAGCTCCTCGGCGGTGACGACCTCGCCGGTCGCGGCCTTCACCAGGGGCGGGCCGCCGAGGAAGATCGTGCCCTGATTGCGCACGATCACCGCCTCGTCGCTCATCGCGGGGACGTACGCCCCGCCGGCGGTGCAGGAGCCGAGGACGGCGGCGATCTGCGGGATGCCCGCGCCGGACATCCGGGCCTGGTTGTAGAAGATCCGCCCGAAGTGCTCGCGGTCGGGAAAGACGTCGTCCTGCATGGGCAGGAAGGCGCCGCCCGAGTCGACCAGGTAGAGGCACGGGAGGCGGTTCTCCAGGGCCACCTCCTGGGCGCGCAGGTGCTTCTTCACCGTCATCGGGTAGTACGTGCCGCCCTTGACGGTGGCGTCGTTGGCGACGATCACGCACTCGCGGCCCGAGACCCGGCCGATGCCCGCGATGACGCCGGCCGCCGGGGCGTCCCCGCCGTAGAGCCCGTGGGCCGCGAGGGGGGCCAGCTCCAGGAAGGGCGAGCCGGGGTCGAGGAGGGTGTCCACGCGGTCCCGGGGCAGCAGCTTGCCGCGCGCCACGTGGCGGGCCCGCGCCCGCTCGCCGCCGCCGAGCCTGGCCGCCGCGAGCTTGGCCCGCAACTCCTCGGCGAGGGCGGTGTGCGCCGCCTCGTTCGCCCGCCATGCCTCGGACGCGGGATCTGCCGCGCTCGCGAGGACTGGTGCCTGCTGCATCCGTCGAGCCCCCTTGCTCGGTCCACTCGATCGTGCGCGGTCCGCCCGATCAAGCCGTCGTAGGGATGAAGATGGGTTAATGACCGTTAACGCGTTTCCTTCAGGTTAACGAGCGCTAACCGGCCTGTCTAGAATCAATTCCATGGCCACGAGAACCGACGCCCCCACCCGCCGTGAGCAGATCCTCAAGGAGGCCGCCCGGCTCTTCGCCGAGCGGGGCTTCCACGGGGTCGGCGTGGACGAGATAGGGGCCGCCGTCGGCATCAGCGGTCCGGGGCTCTACCGCCACTTCGCGGGCAAGGACGCGATGCTCGCCGAGTTGCTCGTCGGCATCAGCGGCCAGCTCCTGACGGGCGGCAAGCGGTGCGTGGCCGACGCGGACGGCCCGCCGGAGCGGGTCCTGGACGCGCTCATCGAGGGGCACATCGACTTCGCCCTCGACGACCGCTCCCTGATCACCCTGCACGACCGTGAGCTGGACCGCCTGCGGGACAGCGACCGCAAGCTGGTCCGCCAGCTCCAGCGGCAGTACGTGGAGATCTGGGTCGACGTCGTGCGCAAGGTCTACCCGGACCTCGCCGAGAACGCCGCGCGGGTGTCCGTGCACGCGGTCTTCGGGCTGCTGAACTCCACGCCGCACCTGAGCCGCCGCGACGCGCTGCCCAGTCGGGCCGGCATGGCCGGGCTGCTGCACCGCCTGGCGCGCGGGGCGTTCGCCTCGGCCGTGGGGGAGTGACCGGGGCGCCCTGGAGGGGCCTGCCGGGCTCCGGCGAGTGACGCGCATCTCTGGACGCTCTGGTGACTCCCGGGTAACCTGCTGACTGAGCAAGCGCTTAGTCGTCGTGGGCAGAGGGAGTTCTCCGTGCGCCGTACCGTTTTCAATGAGGACCACGAGGCGTTCCGGGAGACCCTGCGCGCCTTCATCGAGGCCGAGGTCGTCCCCCACTACGACGAGTGGTTCCAGCAGGGCATCGTGCCGCGCGAGTTCTACTACAAGCTCGCCGAGCTCGGCCTCTTCGGCATCAACGTCCCCGAGGAGTTCGGCGGCGCCGGCCTGGACACGCACAAGTTCGAGGCCATCCAGTACGAGGAGACCGCCCGCGCGGGCGTCACCTTCGGCGGCTCCGGCGTGCACGTGCTGCTCGCCCTGCCCTACATCAAGGCGCTCGCCACCGACGAGCAGAAGAAGCGCTACCTGGAGAAGTTCGTCTCCGCCGAGGAGATGTGGGCCCTCGCGATGACCGAGCCGGGCACCGGCTCCGACCTCGCGGGCATGAAGAGCACGGCCAAGCTCTCCGAGGACGGCACCCACTACGTCCTCAACGGCTCCAAGACCTTCATCACCGGCGGTGTGCACGCCGACCGCGTGATCGTCTGCGCCCGCACCTCCGCGCCGACCGCCGAGGACCGCCGCTTCGGCATCTCCCTCTTCGCCGTCGACACCAAGTCCGAGGGCTACTCCATCGGCCGCAAGCTCGACAAGCTGGGCCTGAAGACGTCCGACACCGCCGAGCTGGCGTTCGTCGACGTCAAGGTGCCCGTCGAGGACCTCCTCGGCGAGGAGAACAAGGGCTTCTACTACCTCGGCAGCAACCTCCCCTCCGAGCGCTGGGGCATCGCCTACGGCGCGTACGCGCAGGCCAAGGCCGCCGTCCGGTTCGCCAAGGAGTACGTCCAGGACCGCACGGTCTTCGGCAAGACGGTCGCCTCCTTCCAGAACACCAAGTTCGAGCTGGCCGCCTGCCAGGCCGAGGTGGACGCCGCCGAGGCCGTCGCCGACCGTGCCCTGGAGGCCCTGGACGCGGGCGAGCTGACCGCCGCCGAGGCCGCCTCCGCGAAGCTGTTCAACACCGAGGTCGCCCACCGCGTCATCGACAAGTGCCTCCAGCTGCACGGCGGCTACGGCTTCATGAACGAGTACCCCATCGCCCGCCTGTACGCGGACAACCGCGTCAACCGCATCTACGGCGGCACCAGCGAGGTCATGAAGATGATCATCGCCAAGGACATGGGCCTGTAAAGACCGGCGTGTAGAACTTCCCCCATGAACCAGGCACTTGAAGCCCTCCTCGATCTGCTCGACCTGGAGCAGATCGAGGAGGATATCTTCCGGGGCGTGAGCCGTTCGGCGCTCGTGCCCCGCGTCTTCGGAGGCCAGGTCGCCGCGCAGGCCCTGGTCGCCGCCGGACGCACCGTCCCCGAGGACAGGCCCGCCCACTCCTTGCACGCGTACTTCCTGCGTCCCGGGGACCCCGGCGCGCCCATCGTGTATACGGTCGACCGGATACGCGACGGCCGCTCCTTCACCACGCGCCGCGTCGTCGCCGTCCAGCACGGGCAGCCGATCTTCCACCTCTCCGCGTCCTTCCAGACGTACGAGGAGGGCCTGGAGCACCAGTCCGGCATGCCGGACGCGCCCGACCCGGAGACACTGCCCACCGCCGCCGAGATGCTGCCCCGCCATCTGCCCGCGCACGTCGCCGAGCGGCTGGTCGAGGCCCGCGCCGCCGTCGACCTGCGCTACGCCGACGTACCGCCGTGGGGCACCGTCGGACAGCCGCGCGAGCCGCGCTCCCAGGTGTGGTTCCGCGCCAACGGCAAGCTCGCGGACGACCCCCTGCTGCACGTCTGCCTCGCCACGTACGTCTCGGACATGACCCTCCTGGACTCGGTGCTGCTCGCGCACGGCCGGGGCGGCTGGGCCGTCGGCGACGTCGTCGGCGCCTCCCTGGACCACGCGATGTGGTTCCACCGGCCCTTCCGCGCCGACGAATGGCTGCTCTACGACCAGGAGTCGCCGTCGGCCTCCGGCGGGCGCGGCCTCGGCCAGGCGCGGATCTGGACGCAGGACGGGCGGCTCGCGGTCACCGTCATCCAGGAAGGCGTGGTGCGCGTCCCGAGGTGAGCCCGGGGCGTGCCCCGGGGTTCGCGCTCCCCGCGGATCGGACATACCGTCCGATACATGAGTGAGCAAGCGTCAGAGGCGGGCGGCGAGAGCACCTTCACCGTCATCGTCGCCGCCGTCGCCAACCTCGGGATCGCGCTGGCCAAGGCCGTCGCCGGCGTCATCAGCGGATCCAGTGCCATGCTCTCCGAAGCCGCGCACTCCGTGGCCGACACCGTCACGGAGCTGATGCTCCTCGTCTCCCTCCGGGCCGGTGACAAGCCCGCCGACGAGGAGCACCCGCTCGGCTACGGAGGCGCCCGCTACATCTGGGCGCTGCTCGCCTCGGTCGCCACCTTCGTCGGCGGCGGCGTCTTCGCCGTGTACGACGGCATCCACACCCTCACCCACGGCGAGGAGCCGGGCGACCCGCTCGTCTCGTACGTCGTGCTCGGCGTCGCCTTCCTCCTGGAGGGCTACTCGCTGCGCACCGGCCTGCGGCAGGCGCGCGGCGAGGCGGACCGCTTCGGGGTGCACCTCAAGCGCTATCTGCGCCACACCCCCGACACCGCCGTGAAGGCCGTCGTCATGGAGGACTCCGCGGCGCTGGTGGGCCTGCTGCTGGCCGCGGGCGGGCTGCTCGGCGGGCAGCTCACCGGGTCCGGTGTCTGGGACGGCGTCGCCTCGCTCTGCATCGGCGTGCTGCTCGTGTACGTCGCCTGGGTCCTCGGCCACGCCAACTCCGAGCTGCTCATCGGGCGTCCGCTGCCGCCGGAGATGCGGGCCGGGGTGCGGGCCGAACTCCTCGCCGACCCGCACGTCGTGGACGTCCTGGAGCTGACCACGCTGCTCCAGGGCCCCAAGGAGGCCCTGGTCGCCGCGAAGGTCGACTTCCGGGACATGTCCACGGCCGCCGACATCGAGCGCGCCTGCGACCGCATGGCGCACCGCCTCCAGGAGCGCTTCCCGGCGGTCAGGCGGGTCTACCTCGACCCGACGCCGGGGCCCGCTCAGGAGTCCCCGGAGAGCCCCGCGGAGTCCAGCAGGTAGGCCGTCATCGGGTCGTAGTGGCGCGGGCTCGTGACATGGTCGTCGAGCGGCACCGTCACCTGGACGGTGCCCTCGGCCTCGCCGATGAACAGGGCCGGGTCGTTGCAGTCCGCGTACCCGAGGGAGTCCACGCCGCGCTGGCCCGCGCGGCCCGCCCAGCCGTGGTCGGCGACGACCAGGTCGGGCAGCGGGCGGCCCTCGCGCTCCAGGCCGTCCAGGATCGCGTTCATCGGCTCGGGGGAGTGGGTGTGCCACAGCGTCGCGCCGCGCTCCAGCATCGCCACGTCCGCGAACTGGAAGACCATGCCCTCGTCGGCGGTCAGGCCCTCGGGGATCACGACGATCTCGCAGCCCGCCGCGCGCAGGGCGGCGGCCGTCGCGCGGTGCACGTCGAGGAGGCCTCCGGGGTGGCCGGTCGCGAAAAGGACCCTCTCCTTGCCGGCGGCGGCCTTGCGCAGGCGGGCCGCCATCCGCTCCAGGGCGTCGACCGTCAGCTCCGGGTCGATGGTGTCCTGGCCCTGCCGGTGCTGCGGGTCGTCGATCACGCCGCAGCGCTCGGCCATCACCGCGAGGACGTCCTGCTCGTCCGTCCAGCGGTCGCCGAGCTCCAGGCCGAGCCAGTAGTGACGGTCGCCGTTCGCGAGCTTCCTGTAGTGGCTGAGGTTGTTCTCGCGGGGTGTGGCGACGTCGCCCGCGATGCGAGTGCGTACGAGGTGGTCGACGAGCGCGGCACGGCTGGGTATCGGCATGCACCCCATTGTGCCGTCGCTCGGGCCGCGGGGCCGGGGCGTCCCACAGCCTGGGCCTGTGACGTGTACCGCTGTGCTGCGCTGGCTTGGGCGGGTGGGGTGCGCTTTTGGCTGCGGGCTCGTGTGGGCTTGGCGCGCAGTTCCTCGCGCCCCTGATGGGGCCGCGTCCGTGTCGTCGCACGGTCTGGGTCCGCTGCCGCTGCGTTTGCGGTGCGCTGGCTTGGGCGGGTGGGGTGCGCTGTTGGCTGCGGGCTCGTCCTGGCTTGGCGCGCAGTTCCCCGCGGCCCTTACGGGGCCCGGCCCCCTGACAGGCCCGGCCCCCTTATGGGGCCCGCCCCCTGACAGGCCCGGCCCCCTCATGGGGTTCGGCTCAGTGCGAACCACAGTTCCATGCGTACGTCCGCGTCGTCCAGGTCCGCCCCCAGGAGCGTCGCGCACCGGGTGATCCGCTGGCGCACCGTGTTGCGGTGTACTCCGAGCGCCACCGCCGTGCGGTCCCAACTGCCGTGCAGGGAGAGCCAGGTGCGCAGGGTCCGGGTCAGCGGTTCGCTGCCGGCGAGCGGGCCGAGCAGTACGCGCGCGTGGGCGTCGGCCTCCTCGGGTGCGACCAGGGAGGCGAGGCCGCTCGCGCGATGGCGCACCAGGGGCTGGCGGGTGGCCTCGGCGCGGCGCAGGGCGCGGGCCGCCTGCGCGTCGGCCGCCGCGAGGTCGCCGGGGGACGCAGGGGCCGAGACGCCCAGGGTCCAGCCGTCCGCCGCGGAGACCTCGCGGTCGGCGGGCACGAGCAGGCGTACGACGCCGTCGTCGCCGTACGGGTCGACCAGACCGCTGCCGAGTGCCGCCGCGAGCGCGGACGCGGCCAGCGGGGTGCGCTCCCCGCGCGCGTGCGCCACGGTCCACCGGTCGCCCCCCAGGAGGGCGGTGACGTCCGCCGCGGGCGCCCCGAGCAGCAGCCGCACGAGAGCCGCCGAGCGCGCCGCCTCGGAGGCGCCCTGGTGCTCCCCGGTGAGCAGCGAGAGCAGCACGACCGCCGCCCCGGCGATGGTGTGGTCGCCCGCCTCGCGCCGGTCCGTGGCGACGCCCAGCGCGAAGCCCCGGCCGCCGCCGAGGGCGTAGGCGGCCAGATGGGTCTCCCGGTCCGTGTCGGCGGCGGAGGCGGGCGCGGCAGGCGTACCGCGGCGCACGACCGCCGTCAGCTCCCGCAGCGCCTCCCGCGCCGTCTCCCGCGTCCGCCCCGCCGCCTGAAGCTCCGCCCCGTCGGGCCCGTACAGCGCCGCGAGCCCGCCGAGCCGCGCCGCCAGCTGGCGCAGCACCGCGGGGACCGGGTCGGGCCGGGCCGCCGCCGTCGCGAGGCCCTGCTGCGCCTCGGTCACCCGGCGCAGCTCGGCGTGCCGGGCCTCGGCCATGAGCCGCCACACCGCGCGGGCGACGCCGCTGAACGTGGTGCGGGGCGGCACCTCGACGAGCGGCAGGCCGTGGCGGTCGCAGGCCTCGGCCAGGGCGCGCGGCACCGTGTCGTGCACGGGCGCCACGCCGAAGCCGAGGGCCGCGCCGCCCGCCGCGACGATGCGGGCCACGTAGTCGTCCAGGTGGGCGCCCGCCGGGTCGGTGATGTGCACGCCCGCGGTGAGCAGCAGCTCGCCGCCCAGCAGGTACGGGTACGGGTCCGTCATCTCCGAGGTGTGCACCCACTGCACGGCCGTCCCCGCCGTCCGCGCGTCCGGGCCGGCGATCTGCCGCAGCCCCAGGTCCTCGCGGGCGAGCAGCGCGGCGAGCGGGACGGGTGGGGTGGGCGGGGCCGTCGGGGTCCCCGGGGGCGGTGCGAGCGGCGTGGCGGGGGCCGTGGGATCGGTCATGGTGGATGTTCCATCCATCTCGGTCATGGAGAGTGGAGGAAACGTACACTTCAGCGTTGCTTTCCGGCCACCTAAGGTCGTGCCGACCAGAGGCCATGGGTACGGGCGGTTGTCCCCAGGGCCGGTCCCCACCCCCATCTGCACGACACGCCACCGAGGTGCGCGAAGGAGGCCCCCCAATGGCCGTCGACTACACAGTGATCGTCGTCTATCTCGCCGGGATGCTGGCCATGGGCTGGTGGGGCATGCGCCGCGCCAAGTCCAAGAGTGAGTTCCTGGTCGCCGGGCGCCGCCTCGGGCCGTGGATGTACTCCGGGACGATGGCCGCCATCGTGCTCGGCGGCGCCTCCACCATCGGCGGCGTGGGCCTCGGCTACCAGTACGGCCTCTCCGGTGCCTGGATGGTCTTCACCATCGGCCTCGGACTCCTCGCGCTGAGCGTCTTCTTCTCGGCCCGCATCGCGCGTCTGAAGGTCTACACCGTCTCCGAGATGCTCGACCTGCGCTACGGAGGGCGCGCGGGCGTCATCTCCGGAGTGGTCATGTGGGCGTACACGCTGATGCTCGCGGTCACCTCGACCATCGCCTACGCCACGATCTTCGACGTCCTGTTCGACCTGAACCGCACCGTGGCGATCATCCTGGGCGGCTCGATCGTCGTCGCGTATTCCACGCTCGGCGGCATGTGGTCCATCACCCTCACCGACATGGTGCAGTTCGTGGTGAAGACCATCGGCGTGCTGCTCCTGCTGCTGCCCATCGCCGTCGTCAAGGCGGGTGGCTTCAGCGAGATGAAGGCCAAGCTGCCCACCGAGTACTTCGACCCGCTGGGCATCGGCGGCGAGACGATCTTCACGTACGTGCTGATCTACACGTTCGGCATGCTCATCGGCCAGGACATCTGGCAGCGCGTCTTCACCGCCCGCAGCGACAAGGTCGCCCGCTACGGAGGCACCGTCGCCGGCACCTACTGCCTGGTCTACGCGATCGCGGGCGCCGTCATCGGCACCGCCGCCAAGGTCATGTACCCCAAGCTGCCGAGCGCCGACGCGGCCTTCGCGACCATCGTCAAGGACGAACTCCCGATGGGCGTACGAGGGTTGGTCCTCGCCGCCGCGCTCGCCGCCGTGATGTCCACGTCCTCCGGAGCGCTCATCGCCTGCGCCACCGTCGCCAACAACGACATCTGGTCGCGGCTGCGGGGCGCGGTGAAGGCCGACGCGGGCGACGAGCCGCACGACGAGGTCAAGGGCAACCGCGCCTTCATCCTCGTCATGGGCGTCGGCGTGATCGTCATCGCCATCGCCCTCAACGACGTCGTCCAGGCGCTGACCGTCGCGTACAACCTGCTCGTCGGCGGGCTGCTCGTGCCCATCCTCGGCGGCCTGCTGTGGCGCAGGGGCACCGCGGCCGGCGCGCTCGCGGCCGTCGCCGCCGGCGGCCTCTCCGTCGTCGGACTCATGTGGGCGTACGGGATCCTCGCCAACGAGCCCGTCTACTACGGCCTGCTGACCTCGCTGGCCGTCTACGTCGTCGTCTCCCTCGCCACGAAGCCCACCGACGCGGCCGTGCTCGCCGCCTGGCGCGAGCGCCTGGCAGGGCGGGGTGCCGAGGAGGCCGAGCCGGAGGCCCCCGTGGCCGTCTAGCCCCGTGCGCGGCCCGCTGTCGGTGGGCCGCGCGACACTTGAACCGCAGCACCCGCACCAACAGGAGGAAACCGACCATGAGCAGCGCCGAGACCCCGACGACCCCGCGTGGCCCCGTCGACTCCTCCCGCATCCCGAGGTACGCGGGCCCGGCGACGTACGCCCGCCTGCCGCGCCTGGACGAGGTCGGCGGCAGGACGGACGTGGCCGTGGTCGGCGTGCCCTTCGACACCGGCGTCTCCTACCGCCCCGGCGCCCGCTTCGGCGGCAACGCCATCCGCGAGGCCTCCCGGCTGCTGCGCCCCTACAACCCCGCGCAGGACGCCTCGCCGTTCGCGCTCGCCCAGGTCGCGGACGCCGGCGACATAGCCGCCAACCCGTTCAACATCAACGAGGCGGTGGAGACCATCGAGGCCGCCGCCGACGACCTGCTCGGCTCCGGCGCCCGCATGATGACGCTCGGCGGCGACCACACCATCGCCCTGCCGCTGCTGCGCTCGGTCGCCAAGAAGCACGGCCCGGTCGCCCTGCTGCACTTCGACGCGCACCTGGACACCTGGGACACCTACTTCGGCGCCGAGTACACCCACGGCACGCCGTTCCGCCGTGCCGTCGAGGAGGGCATCCTCGACACCGAGGCGCTCTCCCACGTGGGCACCCGCGGTCCGCTGTACGGCAAGAAGGACCTCACCGACGACGAGAAGATGGGCTTCGGCATCGTCACCTCGGCGGACATCTACCGCCGCGGCGCCGACGAGGTCGCCGACCAGCTGCGCCAGCGCATCGGCGACCGCCCGCTGTACATCTCCATCGACATCGACTGCCTCGACCCGGCCCACGCGCCCGGCACCGGCACCCCCGAGGCGGGCGGCATGACCTCCCGCGAGCTCCTGGAGATCCTGCGGGGCCTGGCCTCCTGCAACCTCGTCTCGGCCGACGTCGTCGAGGTCGCCCCCGCCTACGACCACGCGGAGATCACCGCCGTCGCCGCCTCCCACACCGCGTACGAGCTGACGACGATCATGTCCCGCCAGATCGCGGAGGCCCGCGAAGCGGGGAGCGCCCGGTGACCCACGACCACGACGTCGTCCTGCGGCCCACCGCCGCCCAGACCGAGGCCGCGCTGAACCCGCCCCCGGGGCGCAACGGCGGCGACCTCGTCATGGAGACGCTCTCCGGACTCGGCGCGACCACCGTCTTCGGCCTGCCCGGACAGCACGCGCTCGGCATGTTCGACGCGCTGCGCCGCTCCTCGCTCGCCTACGTCGGCTTCCGCGTCGAGAACAACACGGGCTTCGCCGCCGACGCGTACGGCCGCGTCACCGGCGAGGTCGCCCCGCTGCTCCTGTCCACCGGGCCCGGCGCGCTGACCTCGCTCGCCGCGCTCCAGGAGGCGGCGGCCGGGTCCTCCCCGGTCCTCGCGATCGGCAGCCAGGTCCCGGTGGCCGGGCTCGGCGGCGGCCGCCACGGCTATCTGCACGAACTGCGCGACCAGCAGGCCTCGTTCCGCGACATCGTGAAGTCCGTGCACACGGTCCGTACGGCCTCGCAGATCCCCTCCGCGATCGCCGCGGCCTGGGAGTCGGCGCTCACCGCGCCGCACGGCCCGGTCTGGGTGGAGATCCCGCAGGACGTGCTCCTCGCCGGTACGACGCTGCCGGTGGTCACCGCGGTGGACGCGACGCCCGAGGACGTCGTGCCGCGCCCCGAGCTGACCGCCGTCGCCGCCGACCTGCTCTCCCGCGCCGAGCGCCCCGCGATCATCGCGGGCGGCGGAGTCGTACGGTCCGACGCCTCCGGCAAGCTGCGCGCGCTCGCCGAGCTGCTGAACGCGCCGGTCGTCACGACCTTCGGCGGCAAGGGCGCCTTCCCCTGGGAGCACCCGCTCTCGCTCCAGTCGTGGCTGGAGGACCGGCACACCACCGACTTCCTGGAGGACGCGGACGTCCTGCTGGTGGTCGGCTCGGGCCTCGGCGAGCTCTCGTCGAATTACCACACGTTCGAGCCCCGCGGCCGGGTCGTCCAGATCGAGGCGGACCCCGGCAAGCTGGAGTCCAACCACCCCGCGCTCGGCATCCACGCGGACGCGCGGCTCGCGCTGTCCGCCCTCCTGGAGACCATCGACGCGCCCCGGGAGGACCCCTCGGCGCCCGAGCGGGTCGCGGCGCTGCTGGCCAAGGTCCGTGAGCGGATCGACGGGCAGGACCTCGCCCTGGAGCAGCAGGTGCTCGCGGCCGTCCGCGAGGCCCTGCCGGACACGTCGCCGTCCTTCTGGGACATGACGATCCTCGCCTACTGGGCGTGGTCGGCCTTCGACGCGCGCCGCCCGAACACCATGCACTCGGCCCAGGGCGCGGGCGGCCTCGGCTACGGCTTCCCGGCGGCGCTCGGCGCGGCGGCCGCCGACCCCTCGCACCCGGTCCTCGCGGTCTCGGGCGACGGCGGCGCGATGTACTCGATCGCCGAGCTGGCCACGGCGAAGCAGTACAACCTGCCGGTGACCTGGCTGATCGTCGACGACGGCGGCTACGGCATCCTGCGCGAGTACATGTCCGACGCCTTCGGCGAGGCGACGGCCACGGAGCTGGCCCGCCCGGACTTCGTCAAGCTCGCGGAGTCCTTCGGGGTGCCGGGCGTGCGGACGAGCCCGGAGACCCTCCGGGACGACCTGGCGAAGGCGCTGGCCGAGCCGGGGCCGTCCGTGGTGGTGCTCCCCGCGCTCCTGAAGATGTTCGCGCCGACGCACCTGGGCTGATCAGGGACGCGTCCGGTCCGATCCGGCGAGATTGTCGTACAAATTCATACAACCTTTCACCGGTGCCGGTGAGTCATGTGGGGCGGGTGCGCCGGGGGGCGCGCCTGTACAGGCCCCGAGGGCCGTGTACGGATCCAAGGGGGAACCTCCATGACTCACCCGGTATCGGGGATATCCAGGCGTGCCCGCGTGCTCTCGGCGGGCCTCGCCGCCGGGGTGCTGGTGCCGCTCGGTACGGCCGCCGTCGCCACGCCCGCCGTCGCCGCGACCGCGCCGAAGGTCACCTGCACCTCCGCGCAGGCCGGCCTGGCCGCCAAGCTCACCAAGGACATCACGGCGGCGCTGAAGAACCGCAAGGGCACCGTCGCGGTCGGTCTCCACGACCGCACCACCAACACCACCTGTACCCTGCGTGCCACCACCGGGTTCGACTCGGCCAGCGTCGTCAAGGCGACCGTCCTCGCGACGCTCCTGTGGGACGCCCAGAAGAGCGGCCGGAGCCTGTCGGCCCGCGAGAAGAACCTCGCGACCGCCATGATCACCAAGTCCGACAACGCGGCGACCAGCACGCTCTGGCGCCAGCTCGGCACGGGAAAGATCAACGGCTTCCTCAAGGCCGCGAAGATGACCAGGACGGTGCCGGGCTCGGGCGGCTACTGGGGACTCACTCGAATCAACACGACCGACGAGCAGAAGCTCCTCGCACTGATTTCCGGTAAGAACGCCGTCCTGACCGACGCGTCCCGGACCTACCTCCTGAAGCTGATGGGCAAGGTCGTCCCCTCGCAGCGCTGGGGCACCCCCGCCGGCGCGCCGTCCGGCGTCGCGATCCACGTGAAGAACGGCTGGCTGCAGCGGGCGACCCACGGCTGGCGGGTGCACAGCATCGGCGCCTTCAAGGGCGGCGGCCACGACTACACGATCTCCGTGCTCACCCACGGCAACGGCACCATGAACTACGGCGTCGACACCATCCAGCGCGTGTCCCGTGCCATCCACAAGGATCTGACGCCCCGGGCCCCCGCGGCCCGGCGCTACGCTCCCACGGATTCGCCGCGGGAGGCGTTCGTGGCCGTCCCCGGCAGCTGACGGGCCTCACCCCGTCGCGGGCTCCACCGCGACGGGGATTGTTGCGGCGGGATGAAATCCGCATCCCGCCGTGTTGGGCCTCTCGGCAGGTCAGGTCGACGGGAGGCAGCTGGTGGCGGAGGAACGGGGCGGGTCCGGGCAGGCGACGGCCGGGTGGGCGAAACGGCTCGTCGGATATGCGTGGCGGTATCCGAAGGACGTCGTGCTCGCGCTCGGGTCCTCGCTCGGCGGCATGGCCGTCATGGCCCTCGTACCCCTGATCACCAAGGTGATCATCGACGACGTCATCGGCCAGGACGGGCAGAGCGGCACCCGCGCCATGGCCCCCTGGGCGGGCGCGCTCATCGGCGCGGCCCTCGTGGTCTACGTCCTCACCTACATCCGCCGCTATTACGGCGGCCGTCTCGCCCTCGACGTCCAGCACGACCTGCGGACCGAGATGTACGGGACGATCATGAAGCTCGACGGACGGCGGCAGGACGAGCTGTCCACCGGCCAGGTCGTCGGCCGGGCCACCAGCGACCTCCAGCTGATCCAGGGCCTGCTCTTCATGCTGCCGATGACCATCGGCAACATCCTGCTCTTCGTGATCTCCCTCGTGATCATGGCGTGGCTCTCGCTGCCGCTGACCCTCGTCGCCCTCGCCGTCGCCCCCGCCCTCTGGTACATAGCCCGCCGCTCCCGCTCCCGGCTGCACCCCGCCACCTGGTACGCGCAGGCCCAGGCCGCCGCCGTGGCGGGCGTGGTCGACGGCGCCGTCAGCGGCGTACGCGTGGTGAAGGGCTTCGGGCAGGAGGAGCAGGAGACCGGCAAGCTCAGGGAGGTCGGACGCAGGCTCTTCGCGGGCCGGCTGCGCACCATCCGCCTCAACTCCCGCTACACCCCGGCCCTCCAGGCCGTCCCCATGCTCGGCCAGGTCGCCATGCTGGCCCTCGGCGGCTGGCTCGCCGTGCGCGGCGAGATCACGCTCGGCACGTTCGTCGCCTTCTCCACCTACCTCGCGCAGCTCGTCGGTCCCGTGCGGATGCTCGCCATGGTCCTCACCGTGGGCCAGCAGGCCCGCGCCGGCGTCGAGCGCGTCCTCGAACTCATCGACACCGAGCCGAGCCTGACCGACGGGCACAAGGAACTGCCCGCCGACGCCCCCGCCACCGTCGAGTTCGACGACGTGGGCTTCGCGTACGAGGCGGACCGGCCGGTGCTCG
Organism: Streptomyces sp. NPDC052114; assembly: GCF_040680155.1. Lineage (NCBI taxonomy): Bacteria > Bacillati > Actinomycetota > Actinomycetes > Kitasatosporales > Streptomycetaceae > Streptomyces > Streptomyces sp. NPDC052114. The sequence goes on from NZ_JBFAWC010000001.1 coordinate 150,901, forward strand.
ACGGGCTCTCCTTCGAGATCCGCCCCGGCGAGACCCTCGCCGTCGTCGGCTCGTCCGGCAGCGGCAAGTCGACGGTCTCGCTGCTCATGCCCCGCTTCTACGACGTGAGCCACGGCGCCGTCCTCATCGGCGGCCACGACGTGCGCGAGCTGAGCCTCGCCTCCCTGCGGTCCGCCATAGGGCTCGTGCCCGAGGACTCCTTCCTCTTCTCCGAGACCGTCGGCGCCAACATCGCCTACGGCCACCCGCAGGCCACCCAGGAGCAGATCGAGACCGCCGCGCGCGCCGCGCAGGCCGACCGGTTCATATCCGAGCTGCCCGACGGCTACGACACCAAGGTCGGCGAGCAGGGCCTGACCCTCTCCGGCGGCCAGCGCCAGCGCATCGCGCTCGCCCGCGCCATCCTCACCGACCCCCGCCTCCTCGTCCTCGACGACGCCACCTCCGCCGTGGACGCCCGAGTCGAGCACGAGATCCACGAGGCTCTGCGGGGCGTGATGGCCGGGCGCACCACGCTCCTGATCGCCCACCGCCGCTCCACCCTCGGCCTCGCCGACCGCATCGCCGTCCTCGACGAAGGACGCCTCGCCGACCTCGGCACCCACGAGGAGCTGGAGGAGCGCTCCGCCCTCTACCGGCGCCTGCTCACCGACCCCGACGAGCTCGGCGGTGTCTCGCCGGGCCACGCGCTGCCCGCCGACCGGCCCGAGGACACCTCCGTACGCGCCGAGCTCGACGCCGAGTTCGACGCCGAGCGCGGCATCACGCCCGCCCTGTGGACCGGCGACCGCGAGCCCAAGGACACCGCGCTCTCCGGGATGCCGGCCACGCCCGGACTCCTCGCCCAGGTCGACGCGCTGCCCCCGGCGACCGACACCCCCGGCATCGACGAGGCCCGCGCGGTCACCCCCGAGGAGTCGTACGGCCTGCGCAGGCTGCTCGCCGGATTCCGGCTTCCGCTGCTCCTGAGCCTGCTGCTCGTCGCCGTCGACGCGGGCATGGGCCTGCTGCTCCCCGTGCTGATCCGGCACGGCATCGACGAGGGCGTCAGCCAACTCGCGCTCGGCGCCGTCTGGACCGCGGCCGGGCTCGCGCTCGCCGCCGTCGCCGTCCAGTGGGCGGCACAGACCGGTGAGACTCGGATGACGGGCCGCACCGGCGAGCGGGTCCTCTACTCGCTGCGGCTGAAGATCTTCTCGCAGCTCCAGCGCCTCGGGCTCGACTACTACGAGCGCGAGCTGACCGGGCGGATCATGACCCGGATGACCACGGACGTGGACGCCCTGTCCACGTTCCTGCAGACCGGGCTCGTCACCGCCTTCGTCTCCGTGGTCACCTTCTTCGGCATCATGGTCGCCCTGCTCGTCATCGACGTACAGCTGGCGCTCGTCGTCTTCGCGACGCTGCCGCTGCTGATCGTCGGCACGTACTTCTTCCGCAAGTCCAGCGTGAAGGCGTACGAACTGGCGCGTGAGCGCGTGTCCGTGGTCAACGCCGACCTCCAGGAGTCCGTCGCCGGGCTGCGCATCGTGCAGGCCTTCCGGCGCGAGCGGGCGGGCGGCGAGCGGTTCGCGGAGAACAGCGACAGCTACCGCAAGGCCCGCATCCGCGGCCAGTGGCTGATCTCGGTGTACTTCCCGTTCGTGCAGCTCCTGTCGTCGGTGGCCGTCGTCGCCGTGCTGGTCGTGGGCGCGGGCCGGGTCGAGGCGGGCACGCTGACCACCGGCGCGCTCGTCGCCTACCTCCTCTACATCGACCTGTTCTTCGCGCCCGTGCAGCAGCTCTCCCAGGTCTTCGACGGCTACCAGCAGGCCACCGTCTCGCTCGGCCGCATCCAGGAGCTGCTCCAGGAGCCGACGTCCACCAAGGCCGCGGACGAGCCGATGGAGGTGCTCTCGCTGCGCGGCGAGATCGCCTTCGAGGACGTCGACTTCGCGTACCAGGCCACCGGCGAGGGCGCGTCCGAGGAGGCGCTCAGCGGCATCCGCCTGCGGATCCCCGCCGGGCAGACCGTCGCCTTCGTCGGCGAGACCGGCGCGGGCAAGTCGACGCTCGTCAAGCTCGTCGCCCGCTTCTACGACCCCACGGGCGGCCGCGTCACGGTCGACGGCACGGACCTGCGCTCCCTGGACCTCACGTCCTACCGCCACCGCCTGGGTGTCGTGCCGCAGGAGGCGTACCTCTTCGCGGGCACGGTCCGCGACGCCATCGCCTACGGCCGGCCCGACGCCACCGACGCACAGGTCGAGGCCGCGGCCCGCGCGGTCGGCGCGCACGACATGATCGCCACCCTGGACGGCGGCTACCTCCACGAGGTCACCGAGCGGGGCCGCAACCTCTCCGCCGGGCAGCGGCAGCTGATCGCGCTGGCCCGCGCCGAGCTCGTCGCCCCCGACATCCTGCTCCTCGACGAGGCCACCGCCGCGCTCGACCTCGCCACGGAGGCGCAGGTCAACCAGGCCACCGACCGCATCGCGGGCAAGCGCACCACGCTGGTCGTCGCGCACCGCCTCACCACGGCGGCCCGCGCCGACCGCGTGGTCGTGATGGACCACGGGCGGGTCGCGGAGGACGGCACGCACGAGGAACTCCTCGCGCTGGACGGGCGGTACGCCGAGCTGTGGCGGACGTTCGTGGGCGAGGCCGTGGAGGCCGCCTGAGGGCCGTGCCTCCCGGGGCCGGTGGGTCCCGGGAGGCACGGCGTGGATTCGCGGGGAAAAGCGCGGGAGGCCGCAACCGCGCGGGCCGTGGACTGCGTCCGTACATCAGTACGCTGAGGCCACAGTGGCGGGAGGGGCAATCGTGAGCAGTGGACGCGGCCGTGGTCGGATACGACGGCGGCTGACGCTCGGCACCGCCGTGCTCGCCGCCTCCGTGCTGATCGCCCTCGCGGGCCCCGGCACCGCGTCGGCCGAGGCCGTCACGGGCGTGTGCGCCGGCCGCAAGGTGCGTTCGCTCCCCTTCAGCACCGGCAAGGTCGACGTCTTCAAGAGCCGCGGCTACATCTGCGCCGTGGCCGTCGCCAAGAAGCCCGGCGCGCGCAAGCCCATGTCGGTCAGCGTCCAGGCGCGCGGCAGCAGGCCCGCCCGCGACAAGGGCCGCTTCACCCACCGCGCCGGTCCGGTGACGGTCCACGCGGGCCACCGCTGCGTCTGGGTGAAGGCGCGGATCAGCGGGCGCGGGGTCAGCTCGGGCTGGATCCTCTGCTGAGCCGCCCCCGCCGCGCGGGCCTCGCCCAACTCCCTCTGTCGTAGACCCAGTTGCTCCATTAGGTTCCGGGGCACTGCTGTGTCGACAGGGGAGGACGCATGAGCAAGGCGCTCAGATGGCTGGTGTCGCTCGTGGTGCTGATAGGCACGATGAGCGCGGCCGGAGCGACGACCGGAGCGGCCACCGCCGCGGAACCGGCCACCACCGCGGACGCGAAGCCCGCCGTGGACGCGAACCCCGCCGCGGAACCGGACATCAAGGACAGGCTGCTCGCCGTACCCGGCATGAGCCTGATCGAGGAGAAGTTGTACCCCGGCTACCGCTTCTTCGTCCTGAACTACACCCAGCCCGTGGACCACCGCCACCCGTCCAAGGGCACCTTCAAGCAGCGCCTGACCGTGCTCCACAAGGACACCGACCGCCCCACGGTCTTCTATACGAGCGGCTACAACGTCTCCACCAACCCCAGCCGCCGCGAGCCGACGCAGATCGTCGACGGCAACCAGATCTCCATGGAGTACCGCTACTTCGCGCCCTCGCGCCCCGAGCCCGCCGACTGGTCCAAGCTCGACAGCTGGCAGGGCGCCTCGGACCAGCACCGTCTCTACCGGGCCCTGAAGTCCGTCTACGGCAAGAAGTGGCTGGCCACGGGCGTCTCCAAGGGCGGCATGACCGCGACGGCCTACGAGCGCTTCTACCCGCGCGACATGGCGGGCGTCGTCGCCTACGTCGCGCCCAACGACGTCGACGACAAGGAGGACTCGGCGTACGACGCGTTCTTCGCGAACGTCGGCACCAAGGAGTGCCGCGACCGGATCCAGGCCGTGCAGCGCGAGGCGCTGACGCGCAGGGGGCCGCTGTCGGCGAAGCTCGCGGCCCTCGCCGAGGCGGAGGGCTACACCTTCAAGACCGTCGGCACGCTGGACAAGGTCTTCGAAGCGGTCGTCATGGACCTGGTGTGGGGCTTTTGGCAGTACCAGCCGGCCGCCACCGCGTGCGGCCGCATCCCGGACGCGGCCACCGTGTCCGACCAGGCGCTCTACGACTACGTCGACGACGTGGTCGGCTGGTCCTTCTACACCGACCAGGGGCTCGACGCCTACGTGCCGTACTACTACCAGGCGGGCACCGAACTCGGCTCGCCCGACATCAGCCAGCCGTGGCTCGGCGACCTGAGCCGCTACGGCTACCAGCCGCCGCGCAACTTCGTGCCGCGCGAGATCCCGATGACGTTCGACCCCCGGGTGATGCGGGACGCGGACCGGTGGGTGCGTCACCACGGGCAGCGGATGATGTACGTGTACGGCGAGTACGACCCGTACGGCGCCGAGCGGTACCGGCCTGCGCGGGGCGCCAAGCACGACAACCACGTCTTCACGGCGCCCGGCGCGAACCACGGCGCGACCGTCTCGCAGCTCACGGCGGACGAGAAGGCGAGGGCGACGCAGCGGATCCAGGCGTGGGCGGGCGTCTCCGCGCCGTCCGGCAAGCCGCTGGCCGCGTACGACAAGAAGCTGGACCGGCGGGACGCGCGGGAGGCGTTGCCGGTGCGGCGGTAGGTCTTCGGACGAGGGCGAGGGGTGCCCCGGGGGGTGTCACATGCGTACCGCGCACCCCACGGGCCGCTCCCCGCCCAGCGTCACGTACAGCGCCGTGGCGGCCGGGCACCGGGCGCGGTCCGTCACCGCCGCCGCCACCCGGTACTGCGGCTCGCGCCTGCCGGAGCCGTCGCAGGCCGTCTCCCGCACCTCGCCGCGCCCCGCGCCGTACACGCAGTCCCCGACGACGGTCCGCGGACCGCCGCCGCGCCCGGGGTCACCGGGGTGCGGCGGCTCCAGGTTCCGCATGCACGCGTAGCCCTGCGGGACCTCGCCGTCGCCGTCCTCGTCCCCCGCGGGCCTGCTCTCGCTGATGTGCAGCACGAAGTCCGTGCGCGCCGGGCAGACCGGGCCCTGACGGACCGCTCCGTCGTAGCGCGCGACGACCCGCGCCGCCGCCCGCTCGCTGGTGCAGGGCACCTCCGTGAACGCCGCGCGCCCCCGCGAACTGCACTCGTCCACGGCGAGGAAGACCGCGCCGAAGCCGTTGGGGCGTGAGGCGGCGGGGGTCTGGTCGTCGATCCGGCCGGACGGGGAGGAGCCGGAGCCGGAACCGGACTTCTGGCAGCCGGTCAGCGCCGGCGCGGCGGCGAGCAGCAGCGCGCAGAGCGCCACCGCGGCCGCACGTGGCCGCCCCGACTCGCAGACGAACATGGCGATCCCCCCGATATGTGCACCCAGCGTGACCCGCCGGAGCGGGCGCACGCCAGGTGCGCGGGGTGCTTTGGGCCTGTTGGGGGGTGGTGCGCGGGTAGCGCGGCCCACGCGCCGGTACGCCGGTGTCAGTACGTCAGGCCGTGGCCGATCGGGTACAGCACCTGGTCGGGGTCGTCCGCCCGGCGCACCGGCACCGGCAGCCGTCCCCGCGGCGCGGCGCGGCCCGCGATCACCCGTGCCGCGGCGCGCAGTTCGACGTCCGTCCAGCAGTACGAGGCCAGGGCGGCGTCGACCGGGGGCAGATGGGCCACGTCGTACGGGTTGCGGACGGCCAGGGCGACGACGGGGACGCCGGTCGCCTTGAGCGCGGCCACCAGGGCGGCCTGGTCGTGGGCGTCGTCCCCGGTCCCGGCGGCCGGGTCCGTGGCCTGGTGGGCGCGGGCGTTCCCGGCGAGGGCGGTGTTCGCCGCCTGGGTGTTGTCCTTCGTGGCGGCGTGGGTGGTGATGTTGTACGTCGCCACGAGCACGGCGTCCTGGCCCCGCGCCGCCGCCACGGCCTTCTCGACGGTCGCGGTGTCGGGGGCCGTGCCGGTGGGCAGGGACGTGGCCCGGAAGCCCAGACCGCTCAGGGTCCGTGCGAGGACCTCGGTGGGCGGGCCCGTGGTGCCCGACGGCGAGCGCGGGTCCACGCCGACCACCAGGACGCCGGGGTGCGTGTCGGGCGACAGCGGGAGCAGTCCGTCCGGATTCTCCAGGAGGGTCGTGGTGGCCTCGGCGATGCGGTCGGCCGCGGCCAGGTGGGCGGGGATGCCCACGGCGGCGTCCACGGCGGCGGGGGTGAGGGCGAGGGGCGTCCGGTCCTGGGCGGGGACGTCGAGGAGGTCGTCCAGGAGGCCCACCTTCGCCTTCATCCGCAGGACGCGCAGGACCGACGCGTCGATGCGCTCCTCCGTCAGCTCGCCCTCCGCGACGGCCCGGAGCACCGCGTTCCACGCGACCTCCGGGTGCGGCGGGTTCAGGAGCTGGTCCACGCCCGCCTGGAGCGCGCGGACGGCCACGCGGTCGTCGCCGTACTTCGTGCGTACGCCCCGCATCGCGAGCGAGTCCGTGGAGATCACGCCGTCGAAGCCGAGCTCTTCGCGCAGGATGCCGGTCAGGATCGGGCGGGAGAGCGTCGCGGGGTCGCCCGACGGGTCCAGGGCGGGCACCACGATGTGCGCGGTCATCACCGAGTCGACGCCCGCGGCGATCGCGGCGCGGAACGGCGGGGCGTCGAAGCGGTCCCACTCCTCGCGGGTGTGGTGGATGCGGGGCAGCTCCGTGTGGCTGTCGTCCGTCGTGTCGCCGTGGCCGGGGAAGTGCTTGGCCGCCGTGGCGATGCCGGCGCTCTGGTACCCCTCGATCTGCGCGGTCACGAAGCCGGCGACGGTCTCGGGGTCGGCGCCGAAGGAGCGGACGCCGATGACGGGGTTGGCGGGGTCGACGTTCACGTCGGCGTCCGGGGCGTGGTCCTGGCGGATGCCGAGGGCGCGCAGCTCGGCGCCGGCGATGCGGGCGGCCTCGCGGGCGTGCTCGTGCGAGCCGGAGGCGCCGAGGGCCATCGCGCCGGGCAGGAGGGTGGCGGGGGCGCCGACGCGGGCGACGGCGCCGTGCTCCTGGTCGACGGAGATCAGTACGGGGACGGTGGGGGAGGCCCGGTGGATGCCGGCGGAGAGCTCGGCGATCTGGTGGGGGTCGCGGGTGTTGTGCGCCCAGCCGAAGTAGAGGACGCCGCCGAGGTGGTAGCGGGCGATGAGCTCGGCGGCGTCGCGTACGCCGATCTCGCGGAGGTTGGTGTCGACGTCGGCCTGGGCGGGGTCGGTGGCGGTGTGGCCGTACACGTGCATCACGAAGAGCTGGCCGACCCTCTCCTCCAAGGTCATCGTGGCGATGAGGGCGCGGAGGCGGGCGTCGAGGTCTTCTTGGTGAGGCACGTGGGCTCCTGCGGGCCGGAGAAAACTTTCAGGTGCCAACCGATATCCCGAAGATTTCTGCCGGTCAAGGTCAAGAGCGGGGGGAGGGGCGGGGGGAGGGGCGGGCCGTCACCGGCGCTGTTGGAGGGGGGCGCGCCGGTGACGGCAGGCTGCCGGACGCAGGCGGCGGAGAGGGTGGTCAGCGTTCGCAGCCAGCAGCGATGCCGACACCGCCATGCGGAGACTCACCGGCAGTTGCCCTTTTGACGGAAGGGCGCCCGCGTGGGTTCCCGAATGACGCCCGCATTCGGGAAGTCGGTACGGGGGCGGCACACCGTGACTGGCGGGGCGCCTTGGGCGGTGCGCGCTCGCTTCGTCTGTGGGGCGGGGCCGCGGGGATATGTGCGTACTCGCCATCCCTGCGCCCCGCCTCAAGTCCAAAGACGCCAGCGCCTGCTCGGTGCTCCGTTCGCACATACCCCCACGTCCCCTCGGGCTGTAGGGCGGCAACCGGCCGTCGGTGGTCTCTGCTGTGGGCAGGCGTTCCGCAGGGCGGAACGGGTGGGCACAGCCCCCGGTGCCGGGTGGCGATAAGTGTGGCTCCAGCCCCGGCGCAGCCGAGCGGTGCCGGGCGGCGATGACCGTGGCCCGAGCCCCGGCGCAGCCGGACCGGCGGCGAGGGGGTGAGGCCCGGCCCCGGCGCAGCGGGGGCTACGGGGCTCGGGAGACCAGGCGGGAGAGGAGGTCCCGGGCCGGGGCCAATTGAGGGGCCAGCGGAGCCGCCCGCTCGTACCACCGCTTCTCGTACTCCCAGCAGAGCCACCCGTCCCACCCCGCCTCCGCCAACAGCCCCACACACTCACCGAGGGGCAACACCCCGTCCCCCAGCGCCACCGGCGTCGTATCGGACGACGAGGCGATGTCCTTCACCTGGACATACCCGAGGTAGGGAGACAACGCGGCGAAGCTCTCCGCGGGAGACTCGCCCCCGAGCCACGTGTGCATCACGTCCCACAGCGCCCCCACCTGCCGATGCCCGACCGCCCCGAGGACCCGCATGGCATCCGCACCGGTCCGGTGCGAGTCGTGGGTCTCCAGGAGGATGCGGACGCCGGCATCGGCGGCGTACCGCGCCGCCGTCCCCAGCCGCCGCGCGGCCGTCGCGTCGGCCTCGTCCGCACTCTGTTCCGTACCGCCGCCGGGAAAGACCCGGACGAAGGGAGCGCCCAGGTCGCGCGCGAGGGCGACGAGGGTGCGGATCTCGTCGAGGACGGGCTCGTCGTCGCCGGGCTCGGCCACGCGCGCGTACCCGGCGATCCCGAGGATCTCGACGCCGGCCGCCTTGAACTCGGCGGCCACGTCGGCCCGTTCGACCAGACCGAGCCCCGGGTGCACCGGTTCTTCGGGATGTGCGCGCAGCTCGACACCGTGGTAGCCGTGGGCGGTGGCGAGCCGCAGCACGTCGGGGACGGGCAGGCCGGGCACGCCGAGGGTGGAGAAGGCGAATCTCATGGCCCCGACAGTAGGCGCCGTGCGAGCGTGGTCAACCCCGCCTCCCCGCCGTTCCTCACGCGGGCCGCTCGTGCAGCGGAAGCCGCCAGTCCTGTCCCACGAGGTCGGCGCCGAAGGAACGGTGGGGTTTCTCGGCGACGAGGACGAAGCCCTGGCGGCGGTAGATGCCACGGGCCGCTTCGAGGACGTCGTTGGTCCACAGGGTCAGCTCGCGGTAGCCCACGCCGCGCGCGAACTCGACGCAGGCGCCGACCAGTCGGTCCCCGATCCCGAGACCCCGCGCGTCCGGTTCCACGAGCAGGAGCCGCAGCCGCGCGGTCCCCGGGGCCTCGTCCCGTACGCACATCACGCACCCCACGGGCCGCCCGTCGAGCTCGGCGATCCACACCCGCTCCAGGTGGGGGTCGTGGTCCTGGGCGAAGTCGGCGACGATGCGGGCGACCAGGCCTTCGTAGTCGGCGTTCCAGCCGAACTCGGCCGCGTACACGGCGGCGTTGCGCTCCACGATCCAGCCGAGGTCGCCCGCGCGGGGCTCCCTGAGCAGGACGGCGGCACGGTGGCGGGCGGTGCGGCCCGGGGTGCGGCTGAGGATCTCCCGTACGGTGCGCAGGGCCGCCGTGAGCCGGGTCCGGTCGGCGGCGGGCACGTCGGCGAGCAGCGAGCCGACCGCTTCCCGCGACCGCTCGTCGAGCAGGTCGGCGGCGTCGCGCCCGCGCGCGGTGAGCGTGATGCGCTGCCGGCGCGGATCGGGCACGGACGGCGCGCGCCCGACCAGTCCGTCCCGCTCGAACTTGGCGAGCAGTCGGCTCAAGTACCCCGCGTCGAGCGAGAGTTCGGCCCGCAGGTCGGCGGCGTCGGTGTGCGGCGCGCGGGCGAGCTCGTACAGGACGCGGGACTCGGTGAGGGTGTACGGGACGTACAGGTGGCGGCGGTAGTCGAGCGCGCCGATGAGGTTCGTGTAGAAGCGGTTGAAGGCGCGCATCTCGTGGACGGGCGCACTGGACGGCGGCGAGGGCGCACGGGCCGGCTTCGTCATACGGATCACTCCGGGTCACCTTTGACTGAGTCAACGGTACGTCGGAGCGGCCCGAGCGGGAACCCCTCGCGTCGAGTGGGCCCGTCAGAGGAACGCAAGACGCGCGCCCAGCGCCGCGAACGCCGCCGCGAAGGTGCGTCGCAGCCAACTCAGCACGCGTGGGCGGGCGATGACGTGGTCCCGCATCGCCGCGGCGAAGCGGCCGTACGCCACGAAGACCACGAAGGTGATCAGCATGAAGTACGCGCTCAGCTCCGTCATGCGCAGCAGCGCGTACGGCTCGTCGGCGCTCACGAACTGCGGCAGGAACGCGAAGAAGAACAGTGTCAGCTTCGGGTTGAGGATGTTGATCAGTACGCCGGTCAGGATCGTGCGGCCCGCCGAGCGCGGCTCGCTCTCCCGCTCGGCGGTCGGCTCGCTCTTGTCGCGCAGCGTGCTCCAGGCCATGTACAGCAGGTAGGCCACGCCCAGGTACTTGAGGATCTGGAAGGCGACCGCGCTGGTGTGCAGCAGCGCGGCGAGGCCGGTGATCGCGGCGACCATGTGCGGGACGACGCCCAGGGTGCAGCCGACGGCCGCGACCACGGCGGCGCGGGCGCCGCGGGACAGGCCCGCCGTGATCGTGAACAGGACGCCGGTGCCCGGCGTCACGCAGACGACGAGGGAGGTGAGCAGAAATTCCATGCCTTGACCCTGTCGCCAGAATGGATCCATGAACAGGTCCAATGGATCTCCTCTCGATCGGTCCATATCGGTCGGCGGGGCAGGGGTGCCGAGTGGTGCCGGTGGGGCGTCGGGGGGCGGCGGTGCCTCCGACTTCCTCCAGCTCGATCCCCGTGACGCGCCCAGGGGCGGGCTCGCCGACTGGCTGGCGCGGCGGATCAGGCGCGCCATCGCGGACGGCCGCCTCGCCGTCGGCGACCGGCTCCCCGCCACCCGCACCCTCGCCGGTGAACTGCGCGTCTCCCGCGGTGTCGTCACCGAGGCCTACCGGCGGCTCACCGAGGACGGGCACGTCGCGGGGCGCGGCCGGGGCGGCACGGTCGTCGTGGCCGTCCCCCACGTCGGATCAACACCCGCGAGGCCGACTGTGGTTGACGGTTCGTCACGTCCCGGACCCGCCTTCTTCAGCTTCGCCTCGCCCACCGACCTGGGCACGTTCGACGCCGTCCGTGCCGCGCCCGCCCGCATCGACCTGTCGCCCGGCCTGCCCGACCTGGCCGCCTTCCCGCGCGCGGCCTGGCTGCGCGCCGAGCGGTCCGTGCTCGCCGGGCTCACCCCGTCGGACTTCGGGTACGGCGATCCGCGCGGCACCCCGGCGCTGCGCGGCGCCGTGGCCCGCTGGCTCTCCCGCAACCGCGGGATCCCGGCCGACCCGGACGACGTGCTGATCGTCAACGGCACGGCCCAGGCCCTGCGGCTGCTCGTCGACGTGCTGCGGGCGGAGGGGATCGCGGAGGTGGCCGTCGAGGACCCGGGTTCGCTCGGCGTGCGCCAGCATCTGCGGCCGCTCGGCACCCCGCCCGTCCCGGTCGACGCCCAGGGCGTCCGCGTCGACGCGCTGCGCGCCACGGGCGCGCCGGCCGTGCTGCTCACGCCCGCCCACCAGTTCCCCACCGGGGTCGTCCTCGGCGGCGAGCGGCGGCGCGAGCTGATGGACTGGGCCCGCGACGGCGGGCTCGTCATCGAGGACGACTACGACGCCGAACACCGTTACGACCGGCCCGCCGTCCCCGCCCTGCGCGCCCTGCTCCCCGGCCACGTCTGCTACGCGGGCAGCGTCTCCAAGCTCCTCGCGCCGGCCCTGCGCCTGGGCTGGCTGCTCGCCCCGCCCGCGTACCGGGACGCGCTGGTGGACGCCAAACGCCTCGTCGACCTCGGCAGTGCGGCGCTGCCCCAGCTGGTCCTGGCCCACCTGATGGAATCCGGCGACCTGGAGCGTCACCTCAGGCTCATCCGCAAGCACCACCGCAGGCGCAGGGACGCGATGATCGAGGCGATCCGCACGGCGCTGCCGGGCGCGGTGGTGCACGGCGCCGCGGCGGGCCTGCATCTGACCCTCACCCTCGACGAGAGGGCGTACGACGGCCCCGACACGGCCCTCGCCACGGCGGCCCTGACCCGCGGGGTCAAGGTCCACCCGCTGTCCTGGCACACCCAGCTCCCGCACGCCCCGGGCCTGGTCCTCGGCTACGCGGCGAGTACGCCGACGCTGATCGAGGAGGGGGTGGGGGTGATCGGGGCGCTGGTGTGAGCGGGCCGGGGGCCGTCCCGTGCGCAGCCCTACCGCGGCGCGCCCGTGGACCCCCGCACCATCAGCTCCCCGTGCACCGTCGCCACTCCGCCCGGCGGGGTGTTCTCCTTGCCCATCGCGATGCGGCCCGCCCGCGCACCCGCCTCGTGCAGGGGCAGGCGCACCGTCGTGAGCGCGGGGACCGCGTCGATGCTGAACGGCAGGTCGTCGAAGCCCGCCACCGACACGTCCTCGGGGATGCGCAGGCCCTGGTCCCGCAGTGCCGCGCAGGCGCCGAGCGCCACCGTGTCGTTCGCGGCCACCACGGCCGTCAGACCGGGGGCGCGGCGCAGGAGTTCGGCCGTGGCGTCGTAGCCGGAGCGGCGGTCGTAGGGGCCGTGGATCGTCAGCGCCGGGTCGTCCGCGACGCCGCGCGCGGCGAGCGCGTCCCGGTGGCCCTCCAGGCGGTGCCGGGTGGTCGTGCGCTCCTCGGGGCCCGCGACGTAGCCGATGCGCCGGTGGCCGAGGCTCAGCAGGTGCTCGGTGATCCGCCGGCCGCCGCCCCGGTTGTCGAAGGCGAGCGCCACCGCGTCGGTGTCCGGCGCGGGCGGCCGTCCGCACAGCACGACCCGTGAGCCCGCCTCCGCCAGGCGCCGCAGCTTCCCGGCGAGGGCGGCGGCGTGCTCGGGGTCCTCGACCGCGCCGCCGGTGAGGACCACCGCGGCGGCGCGCTGGCGCTGGAGCAGGGTGAGGTAGGTCAGCTCGCGCTCGGGCGAGCCGCCGGTGTTGCAGACCACGGCGAGCCGCTCGCCGCCCGCGCGCCCGCCGGGTCCGCCGATCGCGGACTGCACGGCGCCCGCCATGATCCCGAAGAAGGGGTCCGCGATGTCGTTGACGAGGATGCCGACCAGGTCGGAGGTGGCCGCCGCGAGCGCGCTCGCGGGGCCGTTCAGGACGTATTCGAGGTCGTCCACGGCGCGCAGGACGCGCTCGCGCGTGGCCGCCGCCACGGGGTAGTTGCCGTTCAGCACGCGGGAGACGGTGGCGGGGGAGACCTGCGCGCGGGCCGCCACGTCCGCCAGGGTCACGGTCATCTCGTCGTCCTCCGGTCGCCCGTGTTCTCGGCCCCCGGTCACCGCTCTCGACCGAAGCCCTTGTCCGAACCTTGTGCGGCAGGCTAGCTTGCCTAGAGATAGAAAGCGCTTGCTACGCCCCTACGGAGGGACTTTCGTGACACGCAAGACGGTGCGCATCGCCATGAACGGCGTCACGGGACGCATGGGCCACCGCCAGCACCTGGTCCGCTCGATCCTCGCCCTCCGCGAGCAGGGCGGCCTCGACCTCGGCGACGGCACCGTGCTGTGGCCCGAGCCCGTCCTGGTGGGCCGCAGGGAGCACGCGCTGCGCGCGCTCGCCGCGGAACACGGCCTGGAGCACGTCTCGACCGACCTCGACGCCGTCCTCGCCGACCCGGCCGTCGACATCTACTTCGACGCGCAGGTCACCTCCGCCCGCGAGGACGCCCTGAAGAAGGCCATCGCCGCCGGCAAGCACATCTACACCGAGAAGCCGAGCGCGACCGGCTTCGCGGGCGCCCTGGAGCTGGCCCGTCTCGCGCGCGCCGCCGGCATCAAGCACGGCGTCGTCCAGGACAAGCTCTTTCTGCCGGGCCTGCGCAAGCTGAAGCGGCTCGTCGACGGCGGCTTCTTCGGCCGGATCCTGTCCGTCCGCGGCGAGTTCGGCTACTGGGTCTTCGAGGGCGACTGGCAGGAGGCCCAGCGCCCCTCCTGGAACTACCGCGCCGAGGACGGCGGCGGCATCGTCGTCGACATGTTCCCGCACTGGGAGTACGTCCTGCACGAGCTGTTCGGCCGCGTGCGCAGCGTCCAGGCGCTCGCCGCCACCCATGTCCCGCAGCGCTGGGACGAGCGGGGCAAGCCCTACGACGCCACCGCCGACGACGCCGCCTACGGCATCTTCGAGCTGGACGGCGGCGTGATCGCGCAGATCAACTCCTCCTGGACCGTGCGCGTCAACCGCGACGAACTGGTGGAGTTCCAGGTCGACGGCACGGAGGGCTCGGCCGTCGCGGGCCTGCGCAACTGCCGCGTACAGCACCGGAGCACGACCCCCAAGCCCGTGTGGAACCCGGACCTGCCCGCCACCCACTCCTTCCGCGACCAGTGGCAGGAAGTGCCCGACAACCAGGGCCCCGAGGGCTTCGACAACGGCTTCAAGGCGCAGTGGGAGCTCTTCCTCAAGCACGTGTACGCCGACGCGCCCTACCGCTGGGACCTCCTGGCGGGCGCGCGCGGTGTACAGCTCGCCGAACTGGGCCTGAAGTCCTCGGCCGAGGGCCGCCGCGTCGCCGTACCGGAGATCGAGCTGTGAGCACCCCCGTCACCGTCCTGCTGCCGGCCGAAGGGGGCGGCACGCGCGCGTACACCCCCCGCGCCGAGCCGCTGCCCACCGCGCCCGGCGGGCCGCCCCCGGCCTCCCGCACCGTCTACTCCGCCGCCCACGTGGTCGCCGACCCCCGCGCCGACACCGGCCCGGCCTCCCCGGCCGCCGTCGACTGGGACGCCACCCTCGCCTTCCGCCGCCACCTGTGGTCGCACGGGCTTGGCGTCGCCGAGGCCATGGACACCGCCCAGCGCGGCATGGGCCTGGACTGGGCGGGCGCCGCCGAGCTGATCCGGCGCTCGGCCGCCGAGGCGCACGCGGTCGGCGGCCGTATCGCGTGTGGTGTCGGGACCGACCAGCTCGCCGGGCCCGCCACGTTGGCACAGGTCAGGGACGCGTACGAGGAACAGCTCGGCCTCGTCGAGGCGGTCGGCGCCCGCGCGATCCTGATGGCCTCACGGGCCCTCGCCGCCGCGGCCACCTCGCCGGACGACTACCTGGACACCTACGGCCACCTCCTGCGCCAGGCGGGCGAGCCGGTGATCCTGCACTGGCTCGGCCCGATGTTCGACCCCGCCCTGGAGGGCTACTGGGGCTCGGCCGACCTGGACGCGGCGACGGAGACCTTCCTGCGGGTGATCGCCGCCCACCCCGACAAGGTCGACGGCATCAAGGTCTCGCTCCTGGACGCGGACCGCGAGATCGCCCTGCGCCGCCGCCTCCCCGACGGCGTCCGCTGCTACACCGGCGACGACTTCCACTACCCCGAGCTGATCGCCGGCGACGACCACGGCTTCAGCCACGCCCTGCTCGGCATCTTCGACCCGCTGGGGCCGCTCGCCGCACAGGCCGTCCGCCTCCTCGACACCGGCGACGCGAAGGCCTTCCGCGAACTCCTCGACCCCACCGTCGCGCTGTCCCGCCACCTCTTCCAGGCGCCCACCCGCTACTACAAGACCGGCGTCGTCCTGCTCGCCTGGCTGGCCGGGCACCAGGGGCACTTCACGATGGTGGGCGGCCTCCAGTCGGCCCGCTCGCTGCCGCACCTGGCCCGCGCCTACGAACTCGCCGACGGACTCGGCCTGTTCCCCGACCCGAACCTCGCGGCGTCCCGCATGCGCGCGCTGCTCACCGTCCACGGAGTCCCGCAATGAGCACCCCGGTGCCGGTGTCCCGGCTGAGCCTCAACCAGCAGACCGTCCAGCAGTGGTCGCTCCCCGAACTCGCCGAGGGCTGCGTCAAGGAGGGCGTCGGCGCGGTCGGCCTGTGGCGCGCCCCCGTCCAGGAGTACGGGCTCGAACGCACCGCCCGCCTCATGCGCGACGCGGGCCTCGCCGTCACCAGTCTGTGCCGGGGCGGCTTCCTCACGGACGGGGAACCGGCGGCGCGCGCGCGTGCCCTCGACGACAACCGCGCGGCGGTCGACGAGGCGGCGGCGCTCGGCACGGACACCCTGGTGCTCGTCTCGGGCGGGCTCCCGGCCGGGAGCAAGGACCTCGCGGGCGCGCGCGAGCGCGTGGCGGACGCCCTCGCCGTCCTCGGGCCCTACGCCGAGGAGCGGGGCGTGCGCCTGGCCGTCGAGCCGCTGCACCCCATGTTCGCCGCGGACCGCTGTGTGGTCTCCACCCTGGCGCAGGCGCTCGACCTGGCCGAACGCTTCCCCGCGCACCAGGTGGGCGTCGTCGTGGACACGTACCACCTGTGGTGGGACGACCGGGCCGCCGAGCAGATCGCGCGGGCCGGGGCCGGCGGGCGCGTCCACGCCTTCCAGCTGGCGGACTGGATCACGCCGCTGCCCGCGGGCGTCCTGCTCGGCCGCGGGCAACTGGGCGACGGCAGCGTCGACTTCAAGACCTTCCGCCGGTGGGTCGAAGCGGCCGGGTACACCGGGCCGATCGAGGTCGAGATCTTCAACGAGGCGCTGTGGGCGCGCGACGGGGGAGAGGTGCTCAGGGAGACGGTGGAGCGGTTCGCCGCGTACGCGTGAGGGGGCCGCGCACGGCTTCGGGGGTGCGGCGCGCCTTCGTGGTGCGGGGTGCCTTCGTGGCGCGGGCTACTTCTTGCCGCCCAGGATCTGGCCGAGCAGATCGCCGAGACCGCCGCCGGAGGAGGGGGCCGCGCCCGGTGCCGCGCCCGGGGCCTTCGCCTTCGCCGCGCGCTTGGTCAGGACCGCGAGCACCACGGGGATCAGCATCTCGATGACGCGGGTGACCGTCGGCGCGGGAATGCCGGTCTTCTTGGAGACCGCGTTGGCCACCGGCTTGCTCATTTTGGCGAGTACGCCGGACATCATCCCGCCGGCCGCCAGGCCGCCCAACCCGCCGAAGGCGGCCACCCCTTGGAGGGGTGCGTCGCCCGGCGCGGGCGCCTCGGCGGCCTCGGTGACCGCCTGGCGCACCTCTTCCGCCTCCGCCGGGTCCGGGGCCGCCGCCTTGTCCTGGAGGCCCCCGGAGAGCGCGGACACCGTGGTGCCCACCACGTCCTGGGCGCCGGCCGCGTCCGTGCCGAGCAGCCCGGCGATCTCCTGGAGCCTGTCGTCGCCGAGCTCGTCCAGCACGTCCCGCTCGAAGGAGCCGTCACCATCCGACTGAGAATCGCTCATGCGACAAACGCTACGTCTGCCCCGCTTTGTCAGCACCTGGAAGCGCACCTGGAGGCACGCCTGGAAGCACACCGGGAAGCGGTCCCCGAACCGCTGGTGAGCCGCCCGGAAAAATTCCTCGCGACGCGGTGCAACCCTTCGGGCACGACGCGTGTCGTACTGGGAGTCAGGACTTCTTGAGGGGGGATCTGGGGGGATTCCGGGGGGAATCACGGGGTTTCTGGCATGGGGAGGGAAGCGAAGGGGCCCGGTCCGTAGACCGGGCCCCTTCGAAGTTGTCCACAGGGCTTCCCGCGCTGTCGGTGCCGGACGGTAGCGTCGGATCATGTCGAGTTCAGCTGCCACGGCGGCGGTGCTGGAGGGGGTCCTCGAGCGCATCACGTACGCCAACGAGGAGACCGGGTACACGGTCGCGCGCGTCGACACCGGTCGCGGCGGCGGTGACCTGCTGACCGTCGTCGGCGCGCTGCTCGGCGCCCAGGTCGGGGAATCGCTGCGGATGCAGGGCCGCTGGGGCTCCCATCCCCAGTACGGCAAGCAGTTCACGGTCGAGAACTACACGACGGTGCTGCCCGCCACCATCCAGGGCATCCGCCGCTATCTCGGCTCCGGCCTGATCAAGGGCATCGGCCCGGTGATGGCCGACCGGATCACCACCCACTTCGGCGTCGACACCCTCGACGTCATCGAGACCGAGCCCAAGCGGCTCGTGGAGGTCCCCGGCCTCGGCCCCAAGCGCACCAAGATGATCGCCGCCGCCTGGGAGGAGCAGAAGGCCATCAAGGAAGTGATGGTCTTCCTCCAGGGCGTCGGCGTCTCCACCTCCATCGCCGTGCGCATCTACAAGAAGTACGCCGACGCCTCGATCTCCGTCGTGAAGAACGAGCCGTACCGCCTCGCCGCCGACGTCTGGGGCATCGGCTTCCTCACCGCCGACCGCATCGCCCAGTCCGTCGGCATTCCGCACGACAGCCCGGAGCGCGTCAAGGCCGGTCTCCAGTACGCCCTTTCGCAATCCACCGACCAGGGCAACTGCTACCTCCCGCAGGAGCGCCTGATCGCGGACGCGGTCAAGCTCCTCCAGGTCGACACGGGCCTCGTCATCGACTGCCTCGCCGAGCTGGCGCAGGACGAGGAGGGCGTCGTCCGCGAGACGCTGCCCGACCCGGACGGCGGCGACGACATCACGGCCGTCTACCTGGTCCCCTTCCACCGCGCCGAACTCTCCCTCGCCGCCCAGCTCTCGCGCCTCCTGAAGACCGACGACGACCGCATGCCCGCCTTCCGTGACGTCGCCTGGGACAAGGCCCTGGCCTGGCTCTCGGACCGCACGGGCGCCCAGCTCGCCCCCGAGCAGGAGGCGGCGGTCAGGCTCGCGCTGACCCGCAAGGTCGCCGTCCTGACCGGCGGGCCCGGCTGCGGCAAGTCCTTCACGGTCCGCTCCGTGGTCGAGCTGGCCCGCGCCAAGAAGGCCAAGGTCGTCCTCGCCGCCCCCACCGGACGCGCCGCCAAGCGCCTGGCCGAGCTCACCGGCGCGGAGGCCTCCACGGTGCACCGCCTGCTCGAACTGAAGCCGGGGGGCGACGCGGCGTACGACAAGGACCGTCCGCTGGACGCCGATCTGGTCGTCGTCGACGAGGCATCGATGCTCGACCTCCTCCTCGCCAACAAGCTGGTGAAGGCCGTCCCGCCGGGCGCCCATCTGCTCTTCGTCGGGGACGTGGACCAGCTGCCCAGCGTCGGCGCGGGCGAGGTCCTGCGGGACATGCTCAGTGAGGACAGCCCGATCCCCGCCGTCCGCCTCACCCGCATCTTCCGGCAGGCCCAGGAGTCGGGCGTCGTCACCAACGCCCACCGCATCAACTCCGGCGTACCGCCGCTCACTCAGGGCATGAAGGACTTCTTCCTCTTCGTCGAGGACGAGACGGAGGACGCGGGCCGTCTGACGGTGGACGTGGCCGCGCACCGCATCCCGCGGAAGTTCGGCCTCGACCCCCGGCGCGACGTCCAGGTCCTCGCCCCCATGCACCGCGGCCCGGCCGGCGCCGGCACGCTCAACGGCCTCCTCCAGCAGGCCATCACCCCCGCCCGCCCCGACCTGCCGGAGAAGCGGTTCGGCGGCCGGGTGTTCCGCGTCGGCGACAAGGTCACCCAGATCCGCAACAACTACGAAAAGGGACAGAACGGCGTCTTCAACGGCACGGTGGGCGTCGTCACCGCCCTCGACATCGACGAGCAGCGCCTGACGGTCCGCACGGACGAGGACGAGGAAGTCCCCTACGACTTCGACGAACTGGACGAGCTGGCACACGCGTACGCGGTGACGATCCACCGCTCCCAGGGAAGTGAATATCCGGCAGTGGTGATTCCGGTCACCACGGGAGCGTGGATGATGCTCCAGCGGAATCTGCTCTACACCGCCGTGACGCGCGCCAAGAAGCTGGTCGTCCTGGTCGGTTCGCGCAAGGCTCTAGGTCAGGCGGTACGGACGGTGTCCGCGGGCAGACGCTGTACGGCCCTGGACTTCAGGCTTTCGGGGCGTCGCGGAGCAGGCCCGTGACGTTTTGATCGATCAAACGAGTCGGAAAGGTCACAGAGCACTTTCGGAACCGGGGCGAAGGGGGCAGGATGAGCAGGTTGGCGGCACTGAGTGCCGCCAATAGGCCCAATGGTCGACCCCGAGTGCACTCTCCAGGGCCAAATGGGGGATGGTAGAGACAGTCAGGGCACCTCGAAGAAGAGGCACAACGTCGGTGAGGGATGACGTGAGCGACAACTCTGTAGTACTGCGGTACGGCGATGGCGAGTACACCTACCCGGTGATCGATTCGACCGTCGGCGACAAGGGCTTCGACATCGGGAAGCTCCGCGCCCAGACCGGTCTGGTGACCCTGGACAGCGGCTATGGCAACACCGCCGCCTATAAATCCGCCATCACCTATCTCGACGGCGAGCAGGGCATCCTCCGGTACCGCGGCTACCCGATCGAGCAGCTGGCCGAGCGCTCCACCTTCACCGAGGTGGCGTACCTGCTGATCAACGGCGAGCTGCCGAAGGTCGACGAGCTGGCCACCTTCAAGAACGAGATCACGCAGCACACCCTGCTGCACGAGGACGTCAAGCGGTTCTACGACGGCTTCCCGCGTGACGCCCACCCGATGGCCATGCTGTCGTCCGTGGTCAGCGCGCTGTCGACGTTCTACCAGGACAGCCACAACCCGTTCGACGAGAAGCAGCGTCACCTCTCGACGATCCGCCTTCTCGCCAAGCTTCCGACGATCGCCGCCTACGCCTACAAGAAGTCGCAGGGCCACCCGGTCGTCTACCCGCGCAACGACCTCGGCTACGTCGAGAACTTCCTGCGCATGACCTTCTCGGTGCCCGCCGCCGAGTACGAGCTGGACCCGGTCGTCGTCGCCGCGCTCGACAAGCTCCTGATCCTGCACGCGGACCACGAGCAGAACTGTTCGACCTCCACCGTGCGTCTGGTCGGCTCCTCGCAGGCGAACATGTTCGCCTCGATCTCGGCCGGCATCTCGGCCCTGTGGGGCCCGCTGCACGGTGGCGCCAACCAGTCGGTCCTGGAGATGCTCGAGGGCATCCAGGCCTCCGGCGGCGACGTCGACACCTTCATCCGCAAGGTGAAGAACAAGGAAGACGGCGTGAAGCTCATGGGCTTCGGGCACCGCGTCTACAAGAACTTCGACCCGCGGGCGAAGATCATCAAGGCGGCGGCGCACGACGTCCTCTCGGCGCTCGGCAAGTCCGACGAGCTGCTCGACATCGCGCTGAAGCTGGAAGAGCACGCGCTGGCCGACGACTACTTCGTCGAGCGCAAGCTCTACCCGAACGTGGACTTCTACACGGGCCTCATCTACCGCGCCATGGGCTTCCCGACCGAGATGTTCACGGTCCTGTTCGCCCTCGGCCGGCTGCCGGGCTGGATCGCCCAGTGGCACGAGATGATCAAGGAGCCGGGTTCCCGCATCGGTCGCCCGCGCCAGATCTACACCGGTGAGGTTCTCCGGGACTTCGTCCCGGTCGAGGGCCGCTGAGCCCTCTGGGCGGCTGCGGGTCGGCTCCGGCCGGTCGCGTGGCTCCCCGCGCCCCTCACGGGGCGCTCCTTACGTAGCGGAAAGCGCCCCGCCATCGATCCCCCCACGGGTCGACGGTCGGGGCGCTTCCCTTTTTCCCGGTGCGGATTCCCCCCACGGGATCCGGCCGGGCGTCTGTGGTTGCCCTGCGGTCTGCCGGGACGCGTACGTACGGGAGGGCCGCTCAAAGCTCCCCGGTGCACGTGCCCCGGCAACGCAATTCCAGGAACATCCCCCAAGATGTCCCCTATGCCGGAAGGCGTCCCCCAAGACATCTTCCTGCATCGCACCATTAGACTCGCGACCCCCCTCAATGGTTACGTTCCCGTCACTGTGATCTGCGTCTCTTGCATATGTCCTGTACATGCGCAAGAGCCCCGATATGGGGATCGGGGCACTGGTGTGAAGGTGTCGAAACGGACATGTGAAGGGGTTATGTGAACGTCCTCAGACGCAGACTGTTCGTCACCACGAACACCGAAGAGAACGCCATGGCGGCTCCCGCGATCATCGGATTCAGGAGTCCGGCCGCCGCGAGAGGCAGCGCGGCGACGTTGTAGCCGAAGGCCCAGAAGAGGTTGCCCTTGATCGTGGCGAGGGTCTTCCGGGAGAGCCTGATGGCGTCCGCCGCGACCCGCAGGTCCCCGCGCGCCAGCGTCAGGTCGCTCGCCTCGATCGCGGCGTCCGTGCCGGTGCCCATCGCCAGGCCCAGATCGGCGGCGGCCAGCGCGGCGGCGTCGTTCACGCCGTCGCCGACCATCGCCACGACCCGCCCCTCGCCCTGCAGCCGCCGTACGACGTCGACCTTGTCCTGCGGCAGGACCTCCGCGTACACGGCGTCGGGGGCGATGCCCACCGCGTCCGCGACCGCGGCGGCGACGGCCTTGTTGTCACCGGTCAGCAGCACCGGGGTGAGGCCCAGCGCGCGCAGCTCGCGCACCGCCTCCGCACTGGTCTCCTTGGGGGTGTCCGCGACCGTCAGGACACCGCGCGCGACGCCGTCCCAGGCGACCAGGACGGCCGTGCGCCCGGCCGCCTCCGCGTCGTCGCGCAACTTGGCCACCTGGTCCAGGCCGGTGACGCCCGCGTCCGCCAGGAGCCGCTCGCGGCCCGCGAGGACGGCGTGCCCGTCCACCGTGCCGCGCACCCCGGACCCGGCGACGTTCTCGAACCCCGTGGGCGCCGGGAGTTCTTCCGTGCCGATGCCCAGGCGGTCGGCGGCGCCCGCCGCGACGGCCCGCGCGATCGGGTGCTCGGAGGCGTGCTCCAGGGCGCCCGCGAGGCGCAGCAGCTGCTTCTCGCCGGTGTCCCCGGCGACGTACACCTCCTTCAGGTCCATGCGGCCCGTCGTCACCGTCCCCGTCTTGTCCAGGACGACGGTGTCGACCTTGCGGGTGGACTCCAGGACCTCGGGGCCCTTGATCAGGATGCCGAGCTGGGCGCCGCGGCCGGTGCCGACCATGAGGGCGGTCGGGGTTGCCAGGCCGAGCGCGCAGGGGCAGGCGATGATCAGTACGGCGACGGCGGCGGTGAACGCGGCGGTCACGTCGCCCGTGGCGCCCAGCCAGCCGCCGAGCGTGCCGGCCGCGATGAGCAGGACCACCGGCACGAACACCCCGGCGATCCGGTCGGCGAGGCGCTGCACCTGGGCCTTGCCGGTCTGCGCGTCCTCGACGAGCCGCGCCATCCGGGCCAGCTGGGTGTCGGCGCCGACGCGGGTCGCCGCCACCACGAGGCGGCCCGAGGTGTTCACGGTCGCGCCGGTCACGGCGTCGCCCGCGCCCACGTCGACCGGGACGGACTCGCCGGTCAGCATCGAGGCGTCGACCGCGGAGGCGCCCTCGACGACGGTGCCGTCGGTCGCGACGGTCTCTCCCGGGCGTACGACGAAACGGTCGCCGACGGCCAGGCGCCCGACGGGCACCCGCTGCTCCACCCCGTCGCGCAGCACGGTGACGTCCTTCGCGCCGAGTTCCAGGAGGGCGCGCAGGGCCGCGCCGGCCCGTCGCTTGGAGCGGGCCTCCAGCCAGCGGCCGAGCAGGATGAAGGTGATGACGCCCGCGGCCACTTCGAGGTAGATCGTCGAGGCGCCGTCGCCCGGCGAGACGGTGAGGTCGAAGCCGTGCCGCATGCCCGGCATCCCGGCGTCCCCGAAGAACAGCGCCCACAGCGACCAGCCGAAGGCGGCGAGCGTGCCGACGGAGACGAGGGTGTCCATGGTCGCGGCGCCGTGCCGGAGGTTGGTGAGGGCCGCCCGGTGGAAGGGGAGGCCGCCCCAGACGACGACCGGCGCGGCCAGCGTCAGCGACAGCCACTGCCAGTTGTCGAACTGCAGGGCGGGGGCCATCGCGAGCAGCACGACGGGCAGCGCGAGGGCGGCGGAGACGATCAGGCGCTGCCGCAGGGTGTCGGGTTCGGTGATGTCGGCGGTGGTCGGGGCCGGTGCGTCCCCGTCCGCGGGCTCCGGGGCGGGCGGGACGATCTCCTCGGCCGAGTACCCGAGCTTCTCGATCAGGGCGATCAGCTGGGGGACCTCGACCCCGTCGGTGTACGCGACCTTCGCCTTCTCCGTGGCGAGGTTGACCGTGGCGGTCACCCCCTCCATGCGGTTCAGCTTCTTCTCGATGCGGGACGAGCAGGAGGCGCAGGTCATCCCGCCGACGGCGAGTTCGACTTCGGAGACTTCGGTCATGGCTCTTTCGTACGGCTTCCGGGGTGATGAGACGGCTGCGGGCCCCATGGCGTCGGGGTCGACACCAGGGGCCCGGGTACCCGGTGGGGCGCGGGTCGTGCCCGCGTCCGCGGGCGGGGCTCAGGCCTTGACGCCGACGAGCTCGTAGCCCGCCTCGTCCACGGCGGCGCGCACCGCGGCCTCGTCCAGCGGGGCCTCGGAGACCACGGTCACCTGGCCGGTGGCGGCGACGGCCTTGACGGAGCTGACCCCGGCGATCTCCGAGATCTCGTCGGAGACGGCGCCCTCGCAGTGCCCGCAGGTCATCCCGGTCACCTCGTACACGGTGGTGACGGCGCCCTGCGGCGCCTCGGCGGCGCCGTCGGAGTGGCAGGAACCGCTGGGGGAGCAGCAGGAGCCGGTCGTCTCGGACGCGGCCTGCGGGAGCTCGGTCTGGGCGCTCATGTCGTTCTCCTCGGGGAAGCGGGTGTGCTGGTGCGGCGTAACGTGCCAGGGGGCCCCGGTGGTCCCGGGGGCCTCCCGACGCACGTCACACTATACCCCTAGGGGGTATTAATCAACGAGGTCGCTCCGAGGGGAACGGCGCACGGCGTCAGTCTCTGCGCCCGCGGTTGCCGGGGCGTGCCGCGACCCAGGCGCGGATGCTGTCGGCGTACCAGTACGGCTTGCCGCCCTCCACGTGGTCGGGCTCGGGCAGCAGCCCGTGCTTGCGGTACGAGCGCACGGTGTCGGGCTGCACCCGGATGTGCGCGGCGATCTCCTTGTACGACCAGAGCCTGCGGTCGGTCATCAGTGCACCTCCCTGCGCGCACCCAGAGCGGCCGGAGGGGCCGACGGGGGAGCTGGGCGCTGCGCGCGGCGATCACTCAGCCTGTGCCCGGTGAACGACGCCCGGTGAGCACAGGGGAGCGGCTGTCGATCCCCTGTGACGCAAAACCCGCGTACGCGAGACAGATGTGACAGGAAGGGAGCGTTTGTGACGGAAGCGACGCATCAGCCCAGCGCGTTACCCCGGCGCACGAGCGGCGCGTGTCATCGCGAGGGGCCGCGTGCTCTCCCTGGGGACTCGCCCTCCCGCCTGCCCGGGGAGGGGCAGGCCCCGCGCGGCGGCGGATGACGGCAGGCCGAGGTGGGCCGGGCCCGCTGCGCCGGGTCCGGCCCACCGGCTCACCCGCGCCCCTCCCGGCTCCCGGCACGGAAAGGGGCGGGTTCCCCCGCGGCCTGTTGGCTCAAGGGCCACAGCGTGCCGTCAGCGCCGCCCGCCGGTCTTGGAAAAAAGCGCACCCGGGCCCGCGGGGCCGGTGGGCAGCACCAGGCTCGTGGGCTCCCCGTCGACCCGGTCGGCCGACGGAGGCGCGCCCCAGGGCGCCCCGGCCGTCCGCCGCGCCGCCGTGAACTGGCCGGGCGTGCACCCCGTCATCGCCTTGAACTCACCGCTCAGGTGCGCCTGGTCGTAGTAGCCGCAGACCGCCGCCGTCTCCGCCTGCCCGCGCCCGGCCGCGAGCATCGCCCGGGCCCGCTGCAGCCGCAGCACCCGCGCCGCCGCCTTGGGGCCGATCCCGATCTGCTCCCGAAAGCGGTTCTCCAACTGGCGCACGCTCCAGCCGACTTCCTCGGCGAGGTGCCCCACGGGGGCGGTGCCCCGGGAGCGTACGAGCTCGCTCCAGGCCCGCACGGTCCGTGCCGAGGACGGCGGGCCCGTGTCGGCCCACCGGCCGAACACGTCGTCCAGAAGGGCGAACCGCGCCCGCCACGACGGCAACGCGCCGAGCGCCGCGGCCAGTTCCGCCACGCTGCCCCAGCGGCCCGGCTCCGGCCGCACGCCGAGCGCGTCGGGATCCAGGGTGCGGTCGGCCAGTTCGTGCAGCGCGGTGCCGAAGAGCGTGAACGCGGCCCACGGCGCGAGCAGCACCTCGACGCCCGCGAGCCGCCCGTCGTGCTCGCCGAGCACCGGCGTCGTGCCGAGCCCGGACAGCACCGAGACGAGGGAGACGGGAGGGCGCGCGGGCCGTGCGCTCCCCGGCCCGCCGACGCCCGAGATCCGCAGCGGCCGGTCGAAGCCGAGCAGCAGCGTCACGGCGCCGATGGGCACTTCGAGGCGCCGGCGCGGTCCGCTCATCGCGAGCCGCGTCCCCCGGTAGCTGATCACGCCGGGCCGCAGCCGGGGGTGCGGGCGC
This sequence comes from Streptomyces sp. NPDC052114, assembly GCF_040680155.1. Classification (NCBI taxonomy): domain Bacteria; kingdom Bacillati; phylum Actinomycetota; class Actinomycetes; order Kitasatosporales; family Streptomycetaceae; genus Streptomyces; species Streptomyces sp. NPDC052114. The sequence continues at coordinate 177,067 of NZ_JBFAWC010000001.1, forward strand.
GCGAGGGCGATCTCCCAGCGGACGGGTTCCCCCGCGCTCCTGAGGACCCTGGGACGCGGTCCGTCGTGTACGTCCGTGTCCCCTAGGCGCCGCACGAGCGGAGGAAGGCGCGGGTGCGGCGGGCGATGGGCAGCGGCTTGTCCGGCGCGCACGGGTACATGTCCTGCTCCACGATGGCGAAGAGGTCGACGTCGAGCTTCTGGGCCGCGGCGAGCACCGGCTCCAGCGCGGGCACCCCGGCGGGCGGTTCGCACATCACGCCGCGCGCCACCGCCGGGCCGAACGGCACCTCCCGCGCCCGCACCTCGGCGAGGACCTCCGGGTCGACCTGCTTGAGGTGCAGATAGCCGATGCGCTCGCCGTACGTCTCGATGAGCTTCACGCTGTCCCCGCCGCAGTACGCGTAGTGGCCGGTGTCCAGGCAGAGCGAGACGAGGCCGGAGTCGGTGGCGTCGAGGAAGCGGGTGACGTTCTCCTCGCTGTCGATGTGGGTGTCCGCGTGCGGGTGGACGACGACGCGCAGGCCGTACCGCTCGCGCACCTCGTGGGCCAGGCGCTCGGTCTGGGTGGTCAGTTCACGCCATTGTGCGGGCGTGAGCACGCGGTCCTCCAGGACCTCGCCGGTCTTGTCGTCGCGCCAGAAGGAGGGGATGACGACGAGGTGCTCGGCGCCCATGGCCTGCGCGAGCGCGGCGTTGTCCGCGACATGGGCCCAGGTCTTCTCCCAGACGGCGCTCCCGTGGTGCAGCCCCGTGAAGACGGTGCCCGCGGACACCTTGAGGCCGCGGCGGGCCGTCTCGGTCCTCAGCCGGGCCGGGTCGGTGGGCAGATAGCCGTACGGCCCCAGCTCGATCCACTCGTACCCGGACTCCGCGACCTCGTCGAGGAATCGTTCCCAGGGGACCTGCCGGGGGTCCTCGGGGAACCACACGCCCCACGAGTCGGGCGCCGAACCGATCCGGATGCGAGACAGCGTCGTCATACCGGCCAGACTTCCGGCCGCCTCGGAAGAGTGTCAAGGACTGGTCCGAATGTAAGGACAAAATGTTGACAGGGCTCCTGGGACGGGATTAGACCTGGGGGAGCAGACCGAGCGGGTCCGGAGAGGGGACGTGCAGGGTGACCGATCCGTACGACGTCATCACCATGGGCCGGATCGGGGTGGACCTGTACCCCCTCCAGGCCGGGGTGTCCCTCGCCGAGGTCACCACGTTCGGGAAGTTCCTCGGCGGCTCGGCCAGCAACGTCGCCGTCGCCGCCGCCCGCCTCGGCCGCCGCGTCGCCGTCGTCACCCGCACCGGGGAGGACCCCTTCGGCGCGTATCTGCACAAGGAACTGCGGGAGTTCGGCGTCGACGACCGCTGGGTGAGCGGGGTCGCGGGCCTGCCGACCCCGGTGACGTTCTGCGAGGTCTTCCCGCCCGACGACTTCCCGCTGTACTTCTACCGGCAGCCGAAGGCGCCCGACCTGGAGATCCACGAGAGCGAGCTGGACCTCGACGCGATCGCCGGGGCGCGGATCTTCTGGATGACGGGTACGGGGCTGTGCGCGGAGCCGAGCCGTACGGCGACGCTCGCGGCGCTGGCCGCGCGGCCGGTGCGGTCCGCCGGGGCTCCGACGGGGGCCACGGTCTTCGACCTGGACTGGCGGCCCATGTTCTGGGCCGATCCGGCCGAGGCGCGGCCCCACTACGCCGCCGCCCTCGCCCACGCCACCGTCGCCGTCGGCAACCTCGACGAGGTGGAGATCGCCACGGGGGAGCGCGAACCCCTCGCGGCGGCGCGGGCGTTGCTCGACGCGGGCGTCGAACTGGCGGTCGTCAAGCAGGGGCCCAAGGGTGTCCTCGCGCTGAACCGCGCGGGCGAGTCGGCCGAGGTGCCGCCGCTGCCGGTGAAGGTCCTCAACGGCCTCGGCGCGGGCGACGCGTTCGGCGGGGCGCTGTGCCACGGGCTGCTCGCGGGCTGGGACCTGGAACGGATCATGCGGTACGCCAACGCGGCGGGGGCGATCGTGGCGTCCCGCCTGGAGTGCTCGTCCGCCATGCCGTTTTCTGGCGAGGTCGCCTCTGCGGTGGACGCGGGGGTCGTCCGGTGAGCGTCGGACGGGGGCGCCGTTCTCGGGGCTCTGCCCCGGACCCCGCTCCTCAAGCGCCGGAGGGGCTGATTCTGTCGTCGTCACGGGAGGGGCTGGGATTGTCTCGCTTGTGCGGTGGGCGCGGGGGTCGTTCGGTGAGTCCTGTCCTCGGGCGTCGTGCGCGGGGCTCCGCCCCGGACCCCGCTCCTCAAACGCCGGAGGGGCTGATTCTGTCGTCGTCACCGGAGGGGCTGGATCTGTCGTCGTCACCGGAGGGGCCGATGTCGTCGCCGTGGCCGAACGTCTTGTCGGAGGCGCGCACATGAATCTCGTGGACGTCACCTCGCTCGCCCGTACCCGGGCCGAACGCCCCGAAGCCATCGCCGAAGCCGCCGCCCGTCGTCCCCGCCGGCCCCTCCTCGGGGACGGTGGGCGGCTCATGATCATTGCTGCCGATCATCCCGCCCGCGGGTCCCTCGGGGTGGGGAGCGACCCCCTCGCCATGGCCAACCGCGGCGACCTCCTCGAACGGCTCTGCCTCGCGCTCTCGCGCCCCGGCGTCGACGGCGTGCTCGCCAGTGCCGACGTCCTGGACGACCTGCTGCTCCTCGGCGCCCTCGACGGCAAGGTCGTCATGGGGTCGATGAACCGCGGGGGCCTCGCGGGCGCCGCCTTCGAGCTCGACGACCGGTTCACCGGGTACCGGCCCGAGGACCTCGACCGGCTCGGCTTCGACGCGGGCAAGCTGCTGCTCCGCGTCGACTACGCCGACCCCGGCTCGCTGACCACCCTGCACGCGGCGGCCCGCGCCGTCGACGCGATGGCGGAACGCGGTCTACCGGTGTTCGTGGAACCGTTCCTGACCAGCCGGGGCCCGGACGGCACGCCCCGCAACGACCTGAGCGCGGCGGCCGTCACCCGGTCCATCGCCATCGCCTCGGGGCTCGCCGGCACCTCCGCGTACACCTGGCTGAAGGTCCCCGTCACCGAGAACCCCGACGACATGGCCCGCGTCATGGAGACCTCGACGCTGCCCGCGGTCCTGCTCGGCGGCGACGTCGGGGGCGACCAGGACGCCGCGTACGAGAAGTGGCGCGGCGCCCTGCAACTGCCCACCGTGCAGGGCCTCGTCGTGGGCCGAGCCCTGCTCTATCCGCCCGACGGGGACGTGGCGGGGGCGGTCGACACCGCCGTGGGACTGCTCTAGCCGACACGCGGACACGGGGGCCCGGGACCGCGCCGGGCCGAGGAGGCACAGATGACGTACGTACCGAAAGGGAGTGCGGCCGACGGGCCGTACGCCCTCGACATCGATCCGAAACGCGCCGGTTGGTCCTACTCGCACCTGCGTGTCGTCGCACTCGAACCGGGCGGAAGGCACTCCTTCGCCACTGGTGAGAGTGAATGGATCGTGCTCCCGCTGACCGGCGGCTGTACGGTGCATACGGAAGGCGGGATCATCGAACTGCTGGGCCGGGAGAGCGTGTTCAGCGGAGTCTCCGACTTCGCTTATGTCCCCCGGGATGCCCAGATCCAGATCGCCTCCGGCGCGGGAGGCCGCTTCGCCCTGGCAGGAGCGAAGTGCGAGCGTCGACTCCCCGCCCGCTACGGCTCCGCGCCGGAGGTACCCGTCGAGCGCCGCGGCAGCGGCACCTGCGCCCGCGAGGTGCGCAACTTCGCGTCCGCGGACGCCTTCGACTGCGACCGCCTCATCGCCGTCGAGGTGATCACGCCCGGCGGCAACTGGTCCTCGTACCCGCCGCACAAGCACGACGAGCACCGCCCCGGCGTCGAGGCCGAGCTCGAGGAGATCTACTACTTCGAGATCGAGGCCGCCGGCGGGCGCGACGGCTTCGGCTACCAGCGGGTCTTCCCGTCCCGTGCGGGCGGCACCGACGTCCTCGCCGAGGTCCGCACGGGTGACGCCGTCCTCGTGCCCGACGGCTGGCACGGCCCGTCGATCGCGCAGCCGGGCCACGCGATGTACTACCTGAATGTGATGGCGGGACCGGGTCAGGAGAGGGAGTGGCGGATCTGCTTCCACCCCGATCACACGGAGGGATATCAATGACGACGCCCCCGACGAGGACCGTCCGGCTGACCACCGCGCAGGCGCTCGTGCGCTTCCTGTCCCGTCAGCACACCGAGCGGGACGGCACCAGGCAGCGGCTGATCGGCGCGACCTGGGGCATCTTCGGGCACGGCAACGTGGCGGGGATCGGCCAGGCGCTCGTGGAGCACGCCGACGCGATGCCCTTCCACCAGGGGCGCAACGAGCAGGCCATGGTGCACGCCGCCGTCGGATACGCCCGGCAGTCGGGACGGCTGTCCACCCACGCGGTCACCACCTCCATCGGCCCCGGCGCCACCAACCTCGTCACCGGCGCCGCGCTCGCCACCGTCAACCGCCTGCCCGTCCTCCTGCTGCCCGGCGACACCTTCGCGGCCCGCCCCGCCGACCCGGTGCTCCAGCAGCTCGAGGTGCCCTACGCGGGCGACGTGTCGGTCAACGACTGCCTGCGCCCGGTGTCGCGCTACTTCGACCGCGTGACCCGCCCCGAGGCGCTGATCCCCGCCGCGCTCGCCGCGATGCGGGTGCTCACCGACCCCGTCGAGACGGGCGCCGTCACCCTCGCCCTGCCGCAGGACGTGCAGGCCGAGGCGTACGACTGGCCCGAGGAGTTCTTCGCCGAGCGGGTGTGGGCCGTGCGCCGCCCCGCGCCCGACCCGCGCGAACTGGCCGCCGCCGCGGCCGCGGTGCGCGACGCCCGGCGCCCCCTGGTCGTCGCGGGCGGCGGCGTCCACCACAGCGCCGCCGAGGACGCGCTGCGGGAGTTCGCCGAGGCGAGCGGCGTCCCCGTGGCCTCCACCCAGGCGGGCAAGGGCTCCCTGCGCTTCGACCACCCGGCCGACGTCGGCGGCATCGGGCACACCGGCACGGCCACCGCCAACGAACTGGCCCGCACCGCCGACCTGGTGATCGGTGTCGGTACCCGTTACAGCGACTTCACCACCGCCTCCGGCACGCTCTTCGAGGCGCCCGGCGTGCGCTTCCTCAACCTGAACGTCGCGCCCTTCGACGGCCACAAGATGGCCGGCGCCACCCTGATCGCCGACGCGCGCGCCGGCCTCGAAGCCCTCACGGCGACCCTGCGCGGCCACCGCGTCGAGCCCGCCTACGCCGTCGAGTACACCGACGACAAGGAGCGCTGGGAGCAGCGCGTGGACGCCGCCTTCCAGACGGACGAGCCGGACGTGCGCCCCACCCAGGCCCAAGTCCTCGGCGTCCTGGATGGGTTGGTGACGGACGAGGACGTCGTGATCAACGCCGCGGGGTCGCTCCCCGGCGATCTGCACAAGCTCTGGCGGGCGCGCTCGCCCCGGCAGTACCACGTCGAGTACGGCTACTCCTGCATGGGATACGAGATCCCCGCGTCGATCGGCGTCGCGCTCGCCGCGCCGGAGCGGCCCGTGTGGGCGCTGGTCGGCGACGGCACGTACCTGATGAACCCGACGGAGATCGTCACGGCCGTCCAGGAGAACGTCCCGATCAAGGTCGTGATCCTCCAGAACCACGGCTACGCCTCCATCGGCGGCCTCTCGGAGTCCGTGGGCGGCGAGCGGTTCGGCACCGCCTACCGCTTCCGGGCGGCGGACGGGACGTACACCGAGGGCCCGCTGCCCGTCGATCTCGCGGCGAACGCGGCCTCGCTCGGGATGCGGGTGCTGCGCGCCAAGACGGTCCGGGACCTGCGCGCGGCGCTGCGCGAGGCGCGCGGGGCAGACCGTCCCACATGTGTCTATGTGGAGACGGAAACGGCAGACACAGTGTCGGGCCCGCCCCCGGCACAGGCGTGGTGGGATGTGCCCGTGGCCGAGACGGCGACCCGGGTGTCCGCGGTCAAGGCCAGGGAAGAGTACGACCGGCACGTCACTGCCCGACGCCGCCACCTGTGAGAGTAGGGATGCTTGTCATGACGAAGACCGTCAACCACTGGATCGGTGGCAAGCCCGTCGAGCGAGCCGCGGGCGCGTCCGGAACGTACGGCCCGGTCACCGATCCGGCGACCGGTGCCGTCACGACGCAGGTCGCCTTCGCGAGCGTCGACGAGGTGGACGCGGCCGTCGCCTCGGCCCGCGAGGCCTTCGCGACCTGGGGCACCTCGTCGCTGGCCAAGCGCACCGCGATCCTCTTCAAGTTCCGCGCCCTGCTCGACGCCAACCGCGACGCGATCGCCGAGCTGATCGTCGCCGAGCACGGCAAGGTGCACTCGGACGCGCTCGGCGAGGTCGCCCGCGGTCTGGAGATCGTCGACCTGGCCTGCGGCATCACCGTGCAGCTGAAGGGCGAGCTGTCGACGGAGGTGGCGAGTCGCGTGGACGTCTCCTCCATCCGCCAGCCGCTCGGCGTCGTCGCGGGCATCACGCCGTTCAACTTCCCGGCCATGGTGCCGATGTGGATGTTCCCGCTGGCCATCGCGTGCGGCAACACCTTCGTGCTCAAGCCGAGCGAGAAGGACCCGTCCGCGTCGATGAAGATCGCCGAGCTGCTGAGCGAGGCCGGTCTGCCCGACGGCGTCTTCAACGTCGTGCACGGTGACAAGGTCGCCGTGGACCGCCTCCTGGAGCACCCGGACGTATCGGCCGTCTCCTTCGTGGGCTCGACCCCGATCGCCAGGTACATCCACACCACCGCCTCCGCCAACGGCAAGCGCGTGCAGGCCCTCGGCGGCGCCAAGAACCACATGCTGGTCCTGCCGGACGCCGACCTGGACGCGGCCGCCGACGCCGCCGTCTCCGCGGCCTACGGCTCCGCGGGCGAGCGCTGCATGGCCATCTCCGCCGTCGTCGCGGTCGGTTCGGTCGGCGACGAGCTCGTCGCGAAGATCAAGGAGCGCGCCGAGCAGATCAAGATCGGTCCCGGTACCGACCCGACGTCCGAGATGGGCCCGCTCATCACGGCCGCCCACCGCGACAAGGTCGCCTCCTACGTCACGGGCGCCGCGGCCGAGGGCTGCGAGGTCGTCCTGGACGGCACCGGTTACACCGTCGAGGGCCACGAGGACGGCCACTGGATCGGCCTCTCGCTGCTCGACCGCGTCCCCACGACCGCCAAGGCCTACCAGGACGAGATCTTCGGCCCGGTCCTGTGCGTGCTACGCGTGGACACCTACGAGGAGGGCGTGGCGCTCATGAACGCCTCGCCGTTCGGCAACGGCACCGCGATCTTCACCCGGGACGGCGGCGCGGCCCGTCGCTTCCAGCTGGAGATCGAGGCGGGCATGGTCGGAGTGAACGTGCCGATCCCCGTGCCGGTGGGCTACCACTCCTTCGGCGGCTGGAAGGACTCCCTCTTCGGGGACCACCACATCTACGGCAACGACGGCACGCACTTCTACACGCGCGGCAAGGTCGTCACCACGCGCTGGCCCGACCCCTCGGACGCGCCGTCCGGCGTCGACCTGGGCTTCCCGCGCAACCACTGAGGTACCCCCAGGGTCCCCGAGCCCCCGGCCTCCCGTGGCCGGGGGCTTCGCCGTGTCCCGGTGGTTCTACGATGCGTGTGCACTACATGAGAGGCCATGAGCATGCCGCACATCGACATCGACTACGCCGACACCCTGTCCGGCGTCCTGGATCTGCCCGCCCTGGTGGCGGAGCTGCATCCCCTGGTCGTGGAGCGGGTGGACTCGGTGGGGGTGGGCAAGACGTTCTGCCGCCCCTCGGCGGCCTTCGTGGACGGCGGGGCCGACGCCCCCTTCGTGCACGTCACCGTGGGCCTGCTGGCGGGGCGCACGCCCGAGGCGAAGGCGGGGCTCTCCGACGACGTGCTGGCGCTGCTCGGCAAGCATCTGTCGGGCGTCGAGGGGGCGACGTACTCGGTGGAGGTGCGCGACCTGGACCCGTCGTACCGGCTGTGTCCGACGCACTGAGTCACGCGCCCGTGACCCTGGGTGGAACGGTGCCGTCCGGATTTCGGACGGCGCCGTTTCTTTTTTAACGACTCCTTTGCGGTTCCCGTGCACAGGGTGCAATTCGGGCACCGAAAGCTTCTGCATCGATATGCCTGTGAAGGCAAGGTCAACTACCGCGCCGGGATGTTCATTGCCACCCCAGGGCGTAAACCCTTTGGAAAGCCAGGTGACTTGGGTCCGCGTCCACCTGCGGATTCCGTAGGCAAATGACCGTTGACGTGCTGGTTACCGCCGGGGTTCGATGACCCGCCGGGAGCCACGGAAAACGCAGCTCAACAGCCTTCGGAGGCGATAGCGCTCCCGCCGCAACTCCTGCCGCACGAGTCGATCGGAACCGCGCTCCATGACCGATACGCTTCGCCCGCTCCAGTCGTCCGAGACCGCGCCCCCGGCGGTCCCGGCGGACCCGGGCAGTCCCCAGAAGCTCAAGCGCTCCATCGGCGTCGTGGGCGGCACCCTCCTCACGCTGTCGTGCGTGACGCCCGCCTCCACCCTCTTCGTGGTCGTCCCCGACCTCTTCTCCTCGCTCGGCACCGCCACCGCGCTCACCATCGCCATCGGCTCGCTGCTCTGCGTGGGCGTCGCGTTCTGCTACGCGGAGCTCGGCACGCTCATCCCCAGCGCGGGCGGCGAGTACGCGATGGTCTCCACGATGGCGGGCCGCCTCGCCGGCTGGCTGGTCTTCGTCCTGTCCCTGCTGGTCGTGATGATCGTCCCGCCCGTCATCGCCATGGGTACGGCCGACTACCTCACCCCCGTCCTCCACCTCGACCCCTCCTACGCGGGCGCGGGTGTCATGATCCTCGCCACCCTCGCGGGCCTGCTCGACCTGCGCGCCAACGCGTGGATCACCGGCATCTTCCTGGTCCTGGAGGTCGTCGCGGCGGGCGTCGTGGCCGTCCTCGGCTTCGCGCACGCCGAGCGGGGCGTGGGCAGCCTGACCGACCTCACGGTGGCGTCCGGCTCCGGCCCCGGCTCCGGCGGCGTCGACACCGTGACGGCCATGCTGATCGTCTCCGGCCTCGCCATCGCCCTCTTCGTCACCCAGGGCTTCTCCACCGCGGTCTACCTCTCCGAGGAGATGGAGAACCCGCGCCGCAACGTCGCGCGCACCGTCCTGGCCACCCTCGCCATCTCCTCGGTGATCATCCTCGTGCCGGTCGTCGCGATCACGATGGGCGCGTCGGACCTGGCGGCGCTGACCCGGGGCGACATCAGCGGCATGGTCACCGCCTGGTCCAACTCGGCGGTCGGCACGTTCGTCAGCCTCTGCGTGGCCCTCGCGATCATCAACGCGGGCATCGTCATGGTCATCCAGAACTCCCGCGTCCTGTTCGCCTCCGCGCGCGACAAGGCCTGGCCCAGGCCGGTCAACCGGGCGCTGTCGCGGCTCGGCGCCTCCGGTGCGCCGTGGGTGGCCACGCTCCTCGTCGGCGTCCCCGGCGCCGCGCTCTGCTTCGTCAACCTGGACACGCTGTACGGCGTGACCGGCGTCTCCGTGACCGGCATGTACCTCCTGGTGGCGGTCGCCGCGCTGCTGGCCCGGCGCGGGTCGCACGGGGCGGGCGCGGCCTGGCGGATGCCGCTGTGGCCGGCGGTGCCGGTGGTCCTGGTCGCGGTCCTCGCGTACGTCCTGAGTCAGCAGGAGGTCTCCTACCTCGCCTGGACCGGCGGGATCGTCCTGGTGGCGACGCTGTACTGGGCCCTGTACCTGCGCCCGCGCCGGGAGACGCGGTGGCTGGTGAGTGTGCCGGAGGAGGAGTGGGCGGAGGGCGTGTCGGGCTGAGGCCGTCTTGGGCCGAGGCCGTGCCTCCGGCGGCTTCTTCCCCGATCCCGCCCCTTCCCGAACATTCCGGCTCCGCCGGGCGGGGCTCGGTCGATCGCGCTCCGCGCTCGTCCTCAAACGCCGGACGGGCTGGGTACCTCCGGACGGGCTGGGTACCTCCGGGCGGGCCGCAGCAGTTCCAGCCCCGCCCGCCGGAGGCGCGGGCCTCAGCCCGACTCGACCCGCCGCACGATCTCCTCCCAGTCCTCCGGGTCCACCGCCGCCGACCCCGGCCCCGCCAGCAGGTCGCGGTCCTTGAAGCCGCTCGACGTGGACACGCACACCACGGGACCGTCGCCGAGGCCACCGGTGGCGGCCAGCTGCCGGTACCCCGCGAGCCCCGCCGCGGCGGACAGCTCCGCCCACAGCCCGCCCCGCGCCAGCTCGTCCCGCGCCGCGGCCATCTCCCCGTCGGAGACGAGCAGCGCCCCGCCCCCGCTCTCCCGCACGGCGACGACGCCCCGGTACCCGCCGGTGGAGCAGTCGATCGCGTACGCCGCCGTCTCCCCGACGGGGACCCGCGCCGCCGGCAGCCCGCCCCGCACCGCCGCCGCCAACGGCCCCCCGGCGGCGGGCTCGCAGCCGAAGAGGCGCGGCACCCGGTCGGCGACGCCGAGCGCGACCAGCTCCGCGAAGCCCTTCCAGACGCCGAAGAGGAGCTCGCCGTACCCCGTGGGCACGAAGACGGCCGCGGGCACGCCGACGTCGGCGTGGATCTCGTACGCGAGGGTCTTGTAGCCCTCGGGCCCGAACGCGTGCCCGGTGTGCGTGGGCGTCACATTGCTGACGGGGTGGTACCCGAACCGCTCCACGACGCGCCGCAGCAGCGGCCACCGCGCGTCCGCGGGCACGGGCAGCACCACGGCGCCGTACGCCCGCAGGAACGCGTCGACCGCCGGCGGCGTCCCCGCCGAGCTGAGCACGACGCACCGCAGCCCGGCCCGCGCCGCGTACGCCGCCGCGGAGGCGCCGTGGTTGCCGGAGGAGGCGACGACGATGCCCTCCGCGCCCGCGCCGACCGCCGCGCTCACGGTGACGCGGTTGATGCGGTCCTTGTGGCTCCAGGTCGGGTTGCGCGACTCGTCCTTGATCCAGAGGCCGTCGCCGAAGGGGACCAGGGGCGTGCCGCCCTCGCCGAGTCCGGGCGCGTGCAGCGGCGGCAGGAGCGGGGCCCACCGGTCGTGGCCGCGCGGCAGCACGGGCGCGGCGGCTCCTGGCGCCGTGGTTCCCGGCGCGGCGGTGAACAGCTCCGTGGGGACCTTGTCGTAGGCGTAGTCGACCTCTACGGGGTACGACACCGCCTCCGTGCTGGTGACGGGACAGCCGGCGGTGAGCGGCGGCCACAGCGGGAAGCGGACGGACGGGTCGCCGAGCGAGCGCTGGCCGACGGCGAGGGAACCGAGGTCCTCAGGAGTCGTGGATGAAGCCCCAAGTGTCATAGGCGCAGAGTGTATTCACCCCTGACACACGGCGTCCGGCATCCCGAAGTCCCAGGTGACCGACGCGAACGTGCCCTCGCTCCGCCCGCCCGCGCTGCGGTACGTCGCCAGCGCCGCCTCGTCGTCCGTCCCGACGCCGACCCACATGCCGTAGCAGCCCCGGTCCCGGGCGAGCGCGGCCAGGGCGTTCACCAGGGCGCGGCCCGTGCCGCGCCGCCGGTGGCCCTCGGCGACCCCGAGTTCGTACAGGAACATCTCCACACCCTTGTCGGGGTGGACGGTCTCGACGCCGCTGACGAAGCCGACCGGGACGCGCTCGCCGTCGCCGCCGCCGTCGTCCTCGTACGCGAGCAGGAGATGGTGGCCGGGGCTGTCCAGGAAGCGGCGGGCCGCCTCGGGGCGGACCGGGCCGTCGAAGAGCGGCCCGGCGGCGGTCACCTCGGCGAGGTTCGTGGCGGTTCTGATCTCCATGCGTACCACGATCGCGGTACGCGGGGCCCGGGGTCTACTCCCCGGGGAGGCACCGCGGTTCACCCCGGCGGCTGCCCCGCTTGTCGGTGGGCGCCCGTACCTTTGACGACATGGATCTACGACTGCCCAGGCCCAGGTTCCCGGTGCGCCGCGGGCCGCGCCGGCTGCTCGCCGCCGCGGCCGCCGTCGTGGTGCTCGCGGGCGCGGGCACATGGACGGCGGTCGCCTCGGACGACGCGCCGGCCGTGCGCCGCACGGACCGCGTCGTCGACACCGGCGGCGCGAGGATCGACACCTCCTACTTCACCGCGGGCGACGCCGCCGCCAAGCGCCCCGCCGTCCTCGTCGGGCACGGCTTCGGCGGCAGCAAGAGCGACGTGCGCGCGCAGGCGGAGGACCTCGCCCGTGACGGGTACGCGGTCCTGACCTGGTCCGCGCGCGGCTTCGGCAAGTCCAGCGGCAGGATCGGGCTCAACGACCCCAAGGGCGAGATCGCCGACGTCTCCAAGCTGATCGACTGGCTCGCCACCCGCCCCGAGGTGCGGCTCGACGGGGACGGCGACCCGCGCGTGGGCATCACCGGCGCCTCCTACGGCGGAGCGGCCGCCCTGCTCACCGCGGGGTACGACCGCCGGGTGGACGCGATCGCCCCGCAGATCACGTACTGGAACCTCGCGGACTCGCTGTTCCCCGACGGCGTCTTCAAGAAGCTCTGGGCCGGACTCTTCATCAACATCAGCGGCGGCTGCGACAAGTTCGAGAAGAACCTGTGCGCGACGTACGAGCGGGTCGCGGCGGCCGGCAAGCCGGACGAGCGCGCGCGGAAGCTGCTCGCCGGACTCAGCCCGTCCGCCGTCGCCGACCGCATCAAGGTGCCCACCCTCATCACCCAGGGCCAGACCGACTCCCTCTTCCCGCTCGGCCAGGCCGACGCCATGGCCAAGGCGATCCGCGCCCACCACGCGCCCGTGTCCGTCGACTGGATCGCGGGCGGCCACGACGGCGGCGACCGCGAGCAGGGCCGCGTGGAGAAGCGGGTCGGCGCGTGGTTCGACCGCTATCTGAAGGACGACAAGAGCGCCGACACCGGACCGGCCTTCCGCGTCACGCGCACCGGAGGCATCGACTCCACCGACGGCGCGGCACAGTTGCGCGGCGCGCACGGGGACCGCTATCCGGGCCTGGTCAGCGGCGGCCGCGAGATCCCGCTCGGCGGGCGCGAGAAGACCATCGACAACCCCGCGGGCGCGAGCCCGCCCGCGATCTCCGCGCTGCCCGGCCTCGGCGGCGGCTCGCTCTCCCGGCTGTCCTCGCTCGGCGTCGGCGTCTCCCTCGACTTCCCCGGGCAGTTCGCCGCGTTCGACTCCGAGCCGCTCGGCGCCGACCTGCGCATCACCGGGACCCCGAAGGTCCGCGTCCACGTGAAGTCCTCCTCGAAGGACGCGGTGCTCTTCGCGAAGGTGTACGACGTCGGGCCCGACGGCAAGCAGCAGGTCCTGCCCGCACAACTGGTCGCCCCGGTCCGCGTCGAGGGCGCCGGGGACGGCAAGGACGTCGAACTGACCCTGCCCGCCGTCGACCACGAGGCGCAGAAGGGCCACCGGCTCCGCCTGGCCCTCTCCTCGACCGACCTCGGGTACGCCTCGCCGGCCGACCCCGCCACGTACACCGTCTCCCTCAAGAGCGGTCTGACGGTGCCGACGGCGCCCGGCGTGGAGACCGCCGCCGCGCCGCTGCCCGCGTGGGTGTGGTGGCTGCCGGTGACCGGAGCCGTGCTCGCCCTCGTCCTGCTCGTCACCGGACGCCGCCGGACGACCGCGCCCGCCCCGGACCCGGAGCTCGCCGACGTCCCGCTGCGGATCACCGGCCTGAGCAAGAAGTACGCCGGATCCACCGACCGGTACGCCGTGCGGGACCTCTCCTTCCGCGTCGACAAGGGCCAGGTCCTCGGCCTCCTGGGGCCGAACGGCGCGGGCAAGACGACCACCCTGCGCATGCTCATGGGCCTGATCCGCCCCGACGCGGGCGAGATCCGCGTCTTCGGCCAGGCGATCCGGCCCGGCGCCCCCGTCCTCTCCCGCGTCGGCGCCTTCGTCGAGGGCGCCGGATTCCTGCCCCACCTCTCGGGCCGGGAGAACCTGGAGCTGTACTGGAAGGCCACCGGACGCCCCGCCGAGGACGCCCACCTGGAAGAGGCGCTGGAGATCGCCGGACTCGGCGACGCGCTGGCCCGCGCCGTGCGGACGTACTCCCAGGGCATGCGCCAGCGTCTCGCCATCGCCCAGGCCATGCTCGGCCTGCCCGACCTGTTGATCCTCGACGAGCCGACCAACGGCCTCGACCCGCCGCAGATCCGCGAGATGCGCGAGGTCATGATCCGGTACGCGCGCGGCGGGCGCACCGTCATCGTCTCCAGCCACCTCCTCGCCGAGGTCGAGCAGTCCTGCACGCACCTGGTCGTCATGGACCGCGGCCGGCTCGTCCAGGCGGGCCCCGTCGCCGAGATCGTCGGCTCCGGGGACACGCTCCTGGTGGGCCTCGCGGCCGAGATCCCCGACCCGCTGGTCGAGAAGGTCGCCGCCCTGCCCGGCGTCGCCTCCGCGGTCCGCGTGGCCGACGGCCTCCTGGTCCGGCTCGACGGCACCGAGGGCGCGAGCGCCGCCCGGCTCCTTCCCGAACTGGTGCGCCTGGAAGTGCCCGTGGAGTCCATGGGCCCGCACCGCCGCCTCGAAGACGCGTTCCTGACCCTGATCGGAGGCAGCGCATGAGCGCCCCCACCCTGGAGCGCCCCACCGCACCCGGCTACCGCGCCCGGCACACCCTGCCCCTGCGGGTCGAGGCGGTCCGCCAGCTGAAGCGGCGCCGCACGCTCCTGATGTTCGGCATCATGGCGCTGCTGCCCGTCGTGCTGGTCATCGCCTTCGCCGTCGCCGGTTCGCCGGGCGAGCGCAACGACGCGGTGACGCTGATGGACACGGCCACCGCGTCGGGCACGAACTTCGCGGCGACGTGCCTGTTCGTCTCGGCGGGCTTCCTGCTCGTCATCCCCGTCGCGCTGTTCTGCGGGGACACCGTCGCCTCCGAGGCGAGCTGGTCGTCGCTGCGCTATCTGCTGGCGGCCCCGGTGCCCAGGGCCCGCCTCCTGTGGTCCAAGCTCGCCGTCGCCCTCGGCCTCAGCGCCGCCGCGATGGTCCTGCTCCCGGTGGTCGCGCTGGCGGTCGGCACACTCGCGTACGGCTGGGGGCCGCTGGAGATCCCGACCGGCGGCGAGCTCCCCGCGGGCACGGCGGCCCAGCGCCTCCTCGTCGTCGTGGCGTACGTCTTCGTCTCCCAACTGGTCACCGCCGGGCTGGCGTTCTGGCTCTCCACCAAGACGGACGCGCCGCTCGGCGCGGTCGGCGGCGCGGTCGGCCTCACCATCGTGGGGAACGTGCTCGACGCGGTGACGGCGCTGGGCGACTGGCGCGACTTCCTGCCCGCGCACTGGCAGTTCGCCTGGGCCGACCTCATCCAGCCGCGCCCCGAGTGGGGCGGCATGATCCAGGGAGCGGCGGTCTCGGTGACGTACGCGCTGGTGCTGTTCGCGCTGGCCTTCCGCGGGTTCGCGCGCAAGGACGTGGTGTCGTGAAGGCACTGCCGTAGCCGCATCGAGACGGTTCCGCAACGTCCCGTGCCGATCGCTTTGGGCACCTCCCGCGTCACAGTCAGGAAAGCCGACGACGCGAGGGGGACAGATGCGGACCCGGAAGACACGCCACGGGCTGCTCGCCGTGGCCATGGCGGGCGGGCTGCTGCTCGCGGGCTGCGGCGGCGGAGGCGGCGACCGGAGCGCCTCCTCCACTGACGGCAGCAAGCGGGACGGCGGCAGCGCGCCGCTGCCCGCGCCCGACCGGGCGGCCCCCGGCGCCACCGAGGCCCCCGGCGAGCGGGAGGGCGCCGAGCGGGAGCCCGCGCCGGACTACCTCTCCACCTTCGCCCTGGACGTCGACACCGCCTCCTATGGCTTCGCGCGCCGCACCCTCGCCGAGGGGCGGCTGCCCGACCCCGCGACGGTCCGCCCCGAGGAGTTCGTCAACAGCTTCCGCCAGGACTATCCGCGGCCCGACGGCGACGGCTTCTCCGTGAGCGTCGACGGCGCCCGCACCGGCGACGGCTGGTCGCTGCTGCGCGTCGGCCTCGCCACCCGAGGCGATTCGGACGAGGCGAAACGCCCGCCGGCCGCCCTCACCTTCGTCATCGACGTCTCCGGGTCCATGGCCGAGCCGGGCCGCCTCGACCTCGTCAAGAAGTCCCTCGGCCTCATGACCGACCGGCTGCGCCCCGACGACTCGGTCGCCCTGGTCACCTTCAGCGACACCGCCGAGACGGTCCTGCCGATGACCCGCCTCGGCGACGCGGGCGCGGGCCGCGCCCGCGTGCACGACGCCGTCGACGGTCTGGAGCCCACCCAGTCCACCAACCTCGAAGCGGGCATCACCACCGGCTACGACACCGCGGTCCGCGGCAGGCGGAGCGGCGCGACCAACCGTGTCGTCCTGCTCTCCGACGCCCTCGCCAACACCGGCGACACCAGCGCCGACGGCATCCTGGAACGTGTCTCCGACGCCCGCCGCGAGCACGGCATCACCCTCTTCGGCGTCGGCGTCGGCAGCGACTACGGCGACGCCCTGATGGAGCGGCTCGCCGACAAGGGCGACGGCCACACCACCTATGTGTCCGACGAGAAGGAGGCCCGCGAGGTCTTCTGCGAGAAGCTGCCCGCCCACATCGAGCTGCGCGCCCGCGACGCGAAGGCGCAGGTCGCCTTCGACCCGGAGACCGTCGAGCGGTTCCGGCTCATCGGCTACGACAACCGCGCGGTCGCCGACGACGACTTCCGCGACGACTCCGTGGACGGCGGCGAGGTCGGCCCCGGGCACACGGTGACGGCGCTGTACGCGGTGCGCGCCAAGCCGGGCGCCACCGGCCACCTCGCCACGGCGAGCGTGCGCTGGCTCGACCCCGGGAGCCGCGCCCCGCACGAGGAGTCGGGGCGGATCGAGGCGGCCGACCTGGCGGGCGACGTGTGGCGGGCGGACGACGGTTTCCAGGTGTCCGCCGTCGCCGCGTACTTCGCGGACGGCCTGCGGTCCGGCCGCGGCGGCGGGTACGCCCGCCCGGAGGGCTACACCGCGCTGCCCGCCGCCCCTTCCCTGCGTGAACTCTCCGGCCACGCCCGCGCGTTGTCCCTGGAGAACGAGCAGGCGCGCGATCTGGCGACGGCCATCGACCGGGCCGCGCGCCTGAGCGGCGGGGGACACGAGGAGGAGCCGCCCGAGTCGTCCGGCTCGCCCCGGGGCGAGGTCCGGCCCGGCGAGTCCCTGGCGGCGGGCTAGCGGCCGGAGCCGTCGGCGCGGGCGGGCCGGTCCCGCCCCGGCCCGCACACCTCCCGCTCCGCGCGCACCGGGTCATTGGGGAAGCGGAAGGCCGTGCGCTGGACGGCGCCCGTCAGGTTCCGCCAGAAGCGCCCGGCCGTCAGCGGGTCCCGCGTCGCCGCCCGCAGCTCCGCGAACGGCGCGCAGCGCAGGGCCCGCCGGGCGGCGTCGACCCGGTCCTGGTCGAGCCCGGCGGGCAGCTCGGCGGCGCCGCGCTCGGCGACGATCCACTCGTCGGGCAGGCGCTTGTCGTGCCCCACGCGGCCGTCGATGCCCTCGGAGTGGGCCGCGAGCGGGTAGGCGAGCCCGATGGGGTCGAGGGCGGCGCCGGAGAGCGGGACGACGGAACCGCTGAAGCCGAGCGTGTTGTAGACGCCGGTCACCCCCGGCGCGCCGCCCGTCACCGGCGTCCTGGCGAGCAGCAGCGTGGGCACGCCGGCCCGTGCCCGCGCGCGGACCAGACCGGCGTAGGCCCGGTTGCCCGGCTGTCCCGCGAAGTCGTGGTGGAGGGGGTGCGGGGCCGCGTTCTGCCGTACGTACACACCGCGTTCGTCCGCGATGCCGCCGGGCCCGATGCGCCCCTCGTACGGCACCCGCAGCACGCCCGCGCACGCCACCGCCCACACGGCCACGCCCAGGACGACGATGCCCCACGCCCGGGTGACGGGTACGACGAAGACGGGCAGCAGCATCAGGAGCAGCCCCGGCAGGAACATCCGCCCGTGCATGAAGTCGCCGCCCACCTTGATGACGTAGACCCAGCACAGCGCGCCCGCGACCAGGGGAGCGGCCACGGGCGCGATCGCGCGCACGCTCCCGCGCGTACGGACCGGCGGGCGCCCCGATGCCAGGAACCCGGCGACGAGGAGAAGCAGCGGAAGCCACAGCACGTACGGGCCCATGAAGTCCCAGAAGTACGCGGCGCCCCGCGCCCACAGGCTCCGTGAGGCCTCCTTGGTGACGCCGGGCAGCGGCATCAGATGCCCGTAGTACCCCATGCGGAAGATCTCGTACGCGACGGGCAGCGCGCCCGCGGCACCGGCCCCCGCGAGCGCCCCGCGCCAGGAGGGCCGGGCCGTCACCCACTGCGCGGCCAGGAAGACCACCGAGACCAGGGCCAGGTCGGGCCGGACGAGCGGGCCGAGGCCGAGCAGCGCGCTCGTCCACGGCGAGCGCGGCCGGGCCAGGAGCGCGAGCCAGGCGCCCGCGATCCAGCAGGTGGCGAGCCCCGTCTCCAGGCCCGAGGTGGCGAAGTCCCAGACGGGCGGCAGCGCGAGCACCACCAGCGCCCCGCACGGCACGAAGAGGCGGCCCGTACCGCCGTCGCCGCGCAGCCGCAGCGCGCCGAGCCCGGCGAGCGTGCACCCGGCGGCGGTGAGCAGCAGTCCGCCGTACATCGCCGCGGTGGCGATGTCGAGGCCGCACGCCCCGGCCAGGACGAGCAGCCACTGCCACAGGGTGCCGGTGGACGACTCGGCGCGCTCACCGGCGTTGAAGACGGGCCCGTTCCCGGCCAGGATCTGCCGCACCGTGCGCACGTAGATGTGGCCGTCGTCGGACATCCACCGTCGCTGGAACCCGGCGACGCACAGGACGAGGGCCGGCACCAGCCAGCTCCCGACCCGTCCGAGCGCGACGCCTTCGGACCCACGGGCGGGGGAGTACGCAGCTGTCGTCATGACCGCTACATCGGCGCAGGTCAGTACGGCCTTGAGGCCGACGTCCACGGCGCCGCCGCCCGGCAGGGGCCTAGCGGATCTGCCGCCCCGATATCGCCCGCGCGATCACCAGCCGCTGGATCTCGCTCGTGCCCTCGAAGATCGTGTAGATCTTCGCGTCCCGGTACATGCGCTCCACCGGGTGCTCCCTGCTGTACCCCGCGCCGCCCAGCACCTGCACGGCCTTCTCGCTCGCGGCGACCGCCAGTTCGCCCGCCCGCAGCTTCGACATGGAGCCCTGGGCCGCGTCGAAGGACTTGTCGTTGCGGGCCATCCACGCGGCCTGCCAGATCAGCAGGCGCACCGCCTCGATGTCGGTGCGCAGGTCGGCGAGGGCGAACGCGATGGACTGGTTCTCGATGATCGGCCGGCCGAAGGCGACGCGCTCACCGGCGTAGTCGAGGGCGTACTCATAGGCGGCGCGGGCGATCCCGAGGGCCTGCGCGCCCACCGTGGGACGGCTGACCTCGAACGTGGCCATGGCGGCCTGCCCCCGCGCCCCGGGCGCACCCCGCACGCCCTCGCGGGCCCGCGCGAGCCGCGCGTCGAGGCGCTCCCTGCCGCCCAGCAGACAGCTCCCCGGCACCCGCACGTCGTCCAGGAAGACATCGGCCGTGTGCGAGGCCCGCAGTCCCAACTTCCGTATCTTTTTGCCCCCTTCGAGCCCGCGCGTGCCCGGCGGGACGATGAACGCTGCCTGTCCCCGCGAGCCCAGGGCGGGATCCACGGACGCCACCACGACGTGCACGTTCGCGATGCCGCCGTTGGTGATCCACGCCTTCTGGCCGCTGAGCGTCCACTCGTCGCGCGCCTCGTCGTACGTGGCGCGGGTGCGCAGGGCCGAGACGTCCGAGCCCGCCTCCGGCTCGGACACGCAGAACGCCGCGACCTTCGGCTCGTCCTCGTCCCCGAAGCACTGCGGCACCCATTCGGCCAGCTGGTCCGGTGTGCCCGCGGAGAAGATCCCGGCGACGGCGAGCGACGTGCCGAACAGCGCCATCCCGATGCCCGCGTCGCCCCAGAACAGCTCCTCGTTGGCGATCTGGAGCGAGAGCCCCGAGGGGTCGCCGAACAGCTCGGCCAGCGACTCGAAGCCGTAGAGCCCGATCCGCGCGGCCTCCTGGACGACGGGCCACGGAGTCTCCTCGCGCTCGTCCCACTCGGCGGCGGCGGGCCGCACGACCCCGGCGGCGAAGCCGTGCACCCACTCGCGCAAGTCCCGCTGTTCCTCGGTCAGTTCGAGGGAGAAGGGCATGGCGCGCTCCTCAGGCCTTGGGGATGTCGAAGTAGCGGGTGAGCCCGGACGCGAGCGCCACATCGCCCGCGATCTTCACCTTGCGCATCATGAACATCGTGACGGGGCTGGCGTTTCCGGAGACCAGTTTGAGGAACTCGGCGTCGCCCATGATGAGCGTGACGCGCGGCTCGGCGTCCGAGCGCCCCTCGCGGACGGTGCAGGTGCCGTCGGCGATGTCCGTCTCGTACACCGCCTCCTCGTTCTCCCCGCTGCCCGTGACCTTCCAGCGGATGAGGGCCTTCAGCGAGCCCGCCGTCTCCGGCTTGAACTGCCGCTCCATGCGCCCGAAGACCTCCTTCAGGACCCGGGTGCGCAGCGCGCCGTCGCGGGCGATCTCCGCGATCTCCCCGCCGGACAGGCCCTTCACGATCCGCGCGAACTCCTCGGGCGTGACGCGGGCGAAGTCGAGTTCCGCGATCTTGCTGATGTCGTCGTCCGCCATCGCAATCTCCTTACCCTGAAGTAAACTTACTAAAGAGTAAGGTAAGTCGGAACCAGGGAGGCTGACAAGGGTGAGCGGCATATCCGACGGTGCGTCCGGCCCGCGCAGGCGGCGCGTCCCGCGCCCCGAGCGCGAGCGTCAGATCGTCGACGTGGCGGTCCAGGTCTTCGCCAAGCGTGGCTACCACGGCGCCTCGGTGGACGAGATCGCCGAACTCGCCGGAATTTCCAAGCCGATGGTGTATCTGTACCTCGACTCCAAGGAGGGCCTCTTCCTGGCCTGTCTGCGCCGCGAGGCGGACCGCCTGGTCGGCGCCTTCCAGGGCGCGGCGACGGCGGGCGAGGCCGCGCCCGAACTCCGGCTGCACGCGGGGCTCCTGGCGTTCTTCACCTTCGTCGCCGAGCACCGCGACAGCTGGGTGGTCCTGCACCGCCAGGCCTCCGAGCTGAGCGAGGCGATCGCGGCGGCCGTCGCCGAGGCGCGCCGCGCGGTGATGGCGGAGGTGGCGGGCCTGGTCTGGGCGGGCATCACCCAGGACGGTCCAGGCTCCCACCAGCTCTCCGACGAGGACGCCGACTTCGTGGCGCACGCGCTCGTGGGCGCGGCGGACTCGCTCACCGACTGGATGGCGGGTCATCCCGGCCAGTCGCCCGAAGGCGTGACGCTGCGGCTGATGAACATGGTGTGGGTGGGCATGGGGCGGGTCCTGGAGGGGGAGGTCTGGAGTCCCGCGGAGGGGTGACCCGAGGGTCGGGTGAAGGGTCGAGTGGGGGCGGGTGAAGGGGCGGGCGGTGTCCCGTCCCGTCCGACCCATTGAATTTTCCTTACGGGTGGGTAAGTTGACCCCCGAGTAAGTAACTGAGTACGTGCCGAGCAACACCGATCACCCGCACAGCGCCGGGAACCGGGAGCCGGGGAGCCGTCATGGGCGTACGCAAGGATCTGAAAAGGGCGCAACGCCGCAGCGACCTGGCGGAGCGCGGCAGGGTCGAACTCGTCAGGGACGAGCACGGCACCGTGCGCGAGGCCCGCGCCGCCGCCCTCGTGCCGGGAGCGACGGCGGGCAGCACCGCCGACATCCCCTTCACCAACGCCGCCGAGGCGCCCGACGCCGTGGTCCTGCGCCGCAAGCGGGACGGCCGGTGGCACCCCGTCACCGCCGCCGCCTTCGCGCGCGAAGTGACCGAGGCGGCGAAGGGGCTGATCGCCGACGGCCTCGAACCCGGCGGCCGCGTCGCGCTGATGTCGCGCACCCGCTACGAGTGGGCGGTCCTCGACTTCGCGATCTGGGCGGCGGGCGGCCAGACCGTGCCCGTCTACGCGACGTCCTCGGCGGAGCAGATCGAGTGGATCGTCCGGGACTCCGGCGCCCGCCTGGTCGTCGCGGAGACGGCGGAGAACGCGGCGACCGTCGGGGAGGCCGTCCGCGCCCTCGACGCCCCGCCGCGCGTGCGGCACCTGGACGGCGGCGCGCTGGCCGAACTGACGTCTCTCGGGGCCGGGTTGTCCGACGAGGAGGTGACCAAGCGGCGCTCCGCGCTCACCCCCGACTCCATCGCGACCCTCTGCTACACCTCGGGCACCACCGGCCGCCCCAAGGGCTGCGTCCTCACCCACGGCAACCTGCACGCGGAGGCGGCGAACACCGTCGACCTCCTCCACCCCGTCTTCAAGGAGATCACCGGGCAGGTCGCCTCCACGCTCCTCTTCCTGCCGCTCGCGCACATCCTGGGCCGCACCATCCAGATCGCCTGCATGCTCGCCCGCATCGAGCTCGGCCACTGCCCGAGCATCAAGCCCGACGAACTCCGCCCGGAACTAAGGTCGTTCAGGCCGACGTTCGTCGTCGGCGTGCCGTACCTCTTCGAGAAGATCCACGACACCGGACGGGCGACGGCCGAGAAGATCGGCCGCGGCGCCTCCTTCGACCGCGCCGAGCGGATCGCGGTGCGCTTCGGCGAGGCGTACCTGAACAGGTTCCTCGACCAGAGCGGCCCCGGCCCGTCCCTCGGTCTCCGCGCCGGCTGGGCGCTGTACGAACTCCTCGTCTACCGCCGCATCCGCAAGGAGGTCGGCGGCCGGCTGCGCTACGCGATCAGCGGCGGCTCGCCCCTGGACCGCGACCTCAACCTCTTCTTCTACGCCGCCGGAATCATCATCTACGAGGGGTACGGCCTCACCGAGACCACGGCCGCCGCCACCATCACCCCGCCGCTGCGGCCCCGCCCCGGCACCGTCGGCCTGCCCGTGCCCGGCACGGCCGTGCGCATCGCGGACGACGGGGAGGTGCTGATCAAGGGCGGCATCGTCTTCGGGTCGTACTGGAACAACCCGGCGGCCACGGACGCGGTGCTGACCGGCGGCTGGTTCGCGACCGGGGACCTGGGCGCCCTCGACCAGGACGGCTACCTCACGATCACCGGCCGCAAGAAGGACATCATCGTCACCTCCGGCGGCAAGAACGTCTCGCCCGCCGTCCTGGAGGACCGCCTGCGCAGCCGCGCGCCGGTCGGCCAGTGCATCGTCGTGGGCGACAACCGTTCGTACGTCGCCGCGCTCGTCACCCTGGACCCCGAGGCCGTCGAGCACTGGCTCGCCGTACGCAAGCGCCCCAAGGACACACCGCTCGCGGACCTCGCGCGCGACCCGGAGATGCTCGCGGAGATCCAGAAGGCCGTGGACCACGCCAACGCGGCGGTGTCCAGGGCCGAGTCGATCCGCAGGTTCGCCGTCGTCGGGGGCGAGTTCACGGAGGACAACGGCCTGCTCACGCCGTCCCTGAAGATCAAGAGGCATGCGGTGACGGCGGCGTACGCGGCGGAGATCGAGGCGCTCTACGGGGAGTGAGGAGGCCCGTGAGGGCGAGGGGCGGGCGGCCTCGCGGGGATCGGGGGCGGCGGCGTCCTGGTTGGCGGGGCCGGTGGCGCCACCGGCTCCACTGGGTCAACGGACGGCACCGGCAGGGAAGTTCCCGACCCCGTACTTCGGCGGCGCCGGCCCCACCCGCCGAACAAGAACGGCCGGGACGCCCGCCCACCGAACAAGGACGTACGGGACGCCCGCCCACCGCAGAACGCCCCGTACGCGCGCGTGCCCGCCGTGACACCACGGAGTCCGGCGGTGCCGGAGGGGGCGTACGGGGAGCTGAGACCGTCTGCCGGCTGAAAGCACCGTCAAACGCCGAGACGCTTTTCCGGGAGGTGTAATCTGACGCCTGCCAGCCACGCCGAACAGCCGGAACCGCACCATGCCGAAGCCGACCGAGCCCGCCGCACCTGGGGCATCGGCCCAGGTCACCGCGGCGGAGATCTCCCGTATCGCCGGGGTCACCCGCGCCACGGTCAGCAACTGGCGCCGCCGGCACACGGACTTCCCCACCCCCGTCGCCGGGACGGACACCAGCCCGCTGTACGACGTGGCCGAGGTGCGGACCTGGCTCGCCGGACGCGGGCACGGCACGCCCGTCCCGCCCGTCGAGGAGCTGCGCACCCTCCTCCGGCTCGACCCGCCAGGCCGCGCGACGGCCACCCGGCTCCTCCCGTTCGTCCTCGCCGGGTGCCGACGCCCCGACCTGTTCGCCACCGCCGAGCACCTTCCCGACAGCGATCTGGCGGCCCGCGCCGGGGCGGCCGTCGGCGCCCTGCCCGCGCACGCGGAGTCCGCCTTCGGCGAGGTGACGTACGGGACCGCGGACGCGCCCCTGCTGCGCGCGGTGCTGCGCTGCGTCCACGCGGGCCGGTCCCCGCAGGCCGCCGACGTGCTCGCCGAGCGCGAGCTGGAGGACACGGCGGTCGGCGGCGCGTATCCCACGCCCGGCCCGCTCGCCGACCTCATGGCCGGCCTCCTCGGCGTCGCCGCACCCGAACTGCCCTACCCCCCAAGGGTCTTCGACCCGGCCTGCGGCGGCGGCGCCCTGCTGGCCGCGGCCGCGCGACAGGGCGCGCGCCGGCTGTGCGGGCAGGACGCCGAGCCGGTGCAGGCCCGGCGGAGCCTGGTCCGCCTCGGGCTCGACGCCCCGGAGGCCGACGCGGAACTCCGCACGGCGGACTCCCTGCGCGCCGACGCCTTTCCCGACCTGGCCGCCGACGGGGTGCTGTGCCATCCGCCGTACGGCGACCGCGACTGGGGGCACGACGAACTCGTCCACGACCCGCGCTGGGCGTACGGCGTACCGCCGCGCGGGGACTCCGAACTGGCCTGGACACAGCACGCGTTGGCGCACGTCGGACCCGGCGGCTTCGCCGTCGTCCTGCTGCCGCCCGCGACCGCCGCGCGCTCCCTGGGCCGCTGCGTCCGCGCCGAGCTGATCAGGTCGGGCACGCTGCGCGCGGTCGTCGCGCTGCCCCCGGGCGCCGCACCGCCGCGCCACGTCGGCCTGCACGTGTGGATCCTCCGGCGGCCCCGGGCGACCGCGCCCGCGCACCCTTCGGTGCTGTGCGTGGAGGCCTCCGCGCCCGCCGGTCCCGCGACGGCGGGCCTGCCGCGCCCCGCCGCGCCGCGTGACCCGTCCCGGCCGCGCGCGGACACGGCCTGGGACGCCCTGACCGCGACGGTCCTCGGGCACTGGAGCCGCTTCGCCGCCGACCCGGCCGGATTCACGGACGTGCCGGGCCAGGCCCGCGCGGTCCCGGTCGTGGACCTCCTCGACGACCTGGTCGACGTCACACCGGCCCGCCACATCCGCACCTCGACCGCCGCGGCCGACCCGGCGGGCACCGCCGAGCGGGCCAGGGGCCTGTGCGGCGAACTGGCCGGGGCGGCACGGGCCTTGGCCGCCGCGGCCGGGCAGGAGGAGTGGCCCGCGGCGGGCACGGAGACCCGCGCGTGGCGCACGGCGTCCCTCGCCGACCTCACGCGCGGCGGCGCCCTGACCCTCCACCGGGCCGCCCCCGCCTCCTCGCGGGAACCGGGCACCCCGACCCCCGCCGAGCACACCGGCCGTCCCGTGCTGACCGGCCGCGACCTGGCGGCCGGGCGAGGGCCCGGCGCCGACCCGGAGACCCCGGCCCCGCACACCACGACCGTCGTCGCCGAGGGCGACGTCCTGCTGGCCGAGGTCCGCGGCGGGGGCGACGGGCAGGCCCGGGTCGCCGACGCGCACGACGCCGGTGCGGTCATCGGCCGTGGCGTGCGCCTGGTCCGCCCGGACCCGGACCGCCTCGACCCCTGGTTCCTCGCCGGTTTCCTCGCCGCCGAGGACAACCTCACCCGGGCGTCGGTGGGCACCGGCGCGCTGCGCGTCGACGCGGCGAGGCTGCGGGTGCCCCTCCTTCCGCTGGCGGAGCAGCGCCGCTACGGCGAGGCCTTCCGGCATCTGCACACGCTGCGGGAAGCCGCGCGCCGGACAGCGGAGCTCGCGTCGCTCACACCGAAGGCGCTCGCCGACGGCCTGACCGGCGGGACACTGCTGCCACCACCGAAGGGAATCCGTTGAACAGCAGCAAGCACGCGGAACTGGCGAACAACGCCTGGTCCGTCGCCGAACTCCTGCGCGGCGACTACAAGCAGTCCGACTACGGCAAGGTGATCCTGCCGTTCACGGTGCTGCGCCGCCTGGAGTGCGTCCTGGAGCCGACGCGCGAGAAGTTCGCGGAGTTCTACGCGCGCTACGCCGACGAGGACGTCAAGCCCGAGCGGCTGATGCGCCGCGCCTCCGGCCAGGTCTTCTACAACACCAGCAGCCTCACCCTGAGCAGGATCGCGGGCGATGCCACGACGGCGGCCAAGAACCTGCAGATCTATGTGAACGCGTTCTCCGACAACGCCCGCGAGGTCCTGGAGAAGTACGACTTCAGCCGGCAGATCAAGAAGCTCGACGACGCGAACCTCCTCTACCGCGTCATCGGCAGGTTCACCGATCTGGACCTCCACCCGGACAAGGTGCCCAACCACAACATGGGCTACATCTTCGAGGAGCTGATCCGCCGCTTCGCCGAACAGTCCAACGAGACGGCGGGTGAGCACTTCACCCCGCGCGAGGTCATCAAGCTGATGGTCAACCTGCTCGTGGCGCCGGACGCGGACGCGCTGAGCGTGCCGGGCGTGGGGCGCACGGTCATGGACCCGGCGTGCGGCACGGGCGGCATGCTCAGCGCCGCCGAGGAGCACATCACCGCCCTCAACCCCGACGCGACGGTCGAGGTGTACGGCCAGGAACTGAACCCCGAGTCCTGGGCGATCTGCCGGTCCGACCTGATGATCAAGGGCCAGGACCCCGACAACATCGCCGCGGGGAACTCCTTCTCCGACGACGGCCACGCGCGCAAGCGGTTCGACTACCTGCTGGCCAACCCGCCGTTCGGCGTGGACTGGAAGAAGGTCAAGGACGACGTCGAGGAGGAGCACGAGGCGCTCGGCGACGCCGGCCGCTTCGGCGCGGGCCTGCCCCGCATCAACGACGGCTCGCTGCTCTTCCTCCAGCACATGCTGTCCAAGATGAAGCCGGTCGACGTGCACGGCGACGGCGGCTCCCGCCTCGCGATCGTCTTCAACGGCTCCCCGCTGTTCACGGGCGCGGCCGGTTCGGGCGAGTCGGAGATCCGCCGCTGGATCGTGGAGAACGACTGGCTGGAGGCGGTCGTCGCCCTGCCGGACCAGCTCTTCTACAACACGGGCATCTCCACGTACTTCTGGATCCTCACCAACCGCAAGGACCGCGACCACGAGCGCAAGGTCGTGCTCCTGGACGCCCGCGACCAGTGGGTGAAGATGCGCAAGTCCCTCGGCGACAAGCGCAAGGAGCTGGGCGACGGCACGAACGGCAGGCCCGACCACATCGGTGACATCACCCGCCTGTACGCGGAGGCGGTGCAGGTCGCGGCCGACCCGGAGCACCCCCTCCACCACAAGGTGAAGGTCCTGGAGAACTCGGCCTTCGGGTACCGGCGCATCACCGTGGAGCGGCCGTTGAGGCTTCGCTTCGAGGTGAGTGAGGCGACGCTGACGGCCCTGGCGGCGGCCCGTCCGGTCCAGCGCCTGGAGCGGGCCGAGGAGTTCGTCGCGGCGGTGCGTACGCTGCTCGGCACGTCCTGGGCGGCGCGGTCGGACGCGTTCGTGGCGCTTCAGGGCGCGGTCGTCGCGGCCGGTCTGACCTGGCCGTCGGGCGCTCCGTTCACGAAGGCGGTCCGCGAGGCCGTCGGGGTGCGCGACCCCCGGGGCGAGCTCCAGAGGATCAAGGACAGGCCGGAGCCGGACCCGGAGCTGCGGGACTACGAGAACGTACCGCTGGGCGAGGACGTCGAGGAGCACCTCAAGCGCGAAGTGCACCCGCACGTCCCGGACGCGTGGATCGACCACACCAAGACGAGGACCGGGTACGAGATTCCGTTCACGCGCCTCTTCTACGTCCATGAACCGCCGCGTCCGCTCACGGAGATCGACGCCGAGCTGAAGTCCCTGGAGGCGGAGATCCAGGCGCTGCTGGGCAAGGTGACCGACCGATGACGGCGCCCGCCGGCGAGGTGTCCCTGAAGTGGGTGCTCCACCTGCGCAGCGGCACGTCCTGCGACGAATTCCGCGCGGACGACGGGGAGTTCCCGCTCATGGGCGCCTCCGGCGAGATCGGCAGGTCGCGCCGGGCCAACGCGCCCGCGAAGAGCGTCGTCATCGGCCGCGTCGGAACGGTCGGCGCCGTCCACTTCGCGCGTACCGCGTGCTGGGCCTCGGACAATTCCATCATCGCGGTCGCGGGCCCGGACCTGGCCCCCGAGTACATGTACTACGGACTGCTGGCCGCGCGCCTTCCCGACCTCGCGTCCAGGACGGCCCAGCCGCTGCTGACGGCGAGCGCGGTGGGCGGCCGGCGCCTGTGGGTGCCCCCGCTCGACGAGCAGCGCCGCATCGCGGCCTTCCTCGACGCCGAGACCGAGGTCATCGACCGCGTGATCCGCAAGCGGGAGCGCCAGCTCGACCTGCTGCGGCAGAAGCGGTTCTCGGCGGTGCGCGACGTGCTGCGGCGGGGACTGCGGGGTGCGCCGACGAAGCCGACGTCCTTGGGCTGGCTGCCGGAGATTCCCGCCGACTGGCGGCTCGTCCCCCTGCGGTACCTGACGGAATGCCTGGACGGGCGGCGCATTCCGCTGAGCGCCGAGGAACGCTCGAAACGACAGGGCCCCTACCCCTATTACGGGGCGAGCCGCGTCGTCGACCACGTGGACGGCTTCCTCTTCGACGAGCCGCTGGTACTGCTCGGCGAGGACGGGGCGCAGCTGGCGAATCCGACCGCCGAGGTCGCCTTCCACGTCGAGGGGAAGATCTGGGTCAACAACCACGCGCACGTCCTGCGGTCCACGGGCATGAAGGGCCGGCTCCTGGCCGAGGTGCTCAATGTGTTCGACCGCAATCTGTGCATGTCGGGCGCGACGCGTGAAAAGATCACCCAGGAAGAGATGAACGCGGTGCTGGTGCCGCTTCCCCCGGACGACCAGCAGCAGGAACTCATCGACCGGATCGCGCGCGAGCACGCCGACCGCGCCGGCCTGGAGTCGGCGCTCCGGAAGCAGGTGCGGCTCCTCGTGGAGCGCCGCCAGGCCCTCGTCGCGGCGGCGGTGAGCGGGCGGTTCGACGTCTCCACGGCTGGTGGCCGGGGTGTTTCCGCACACATGGACGGAGTCCAGTAGCCATGTCCCCCGTGCACGACGAGAAGGCCTTCGGCTCCGCGATCGTCGCGGCCCTGCTCGACCGCGGCTGGCGCGAGGCGCGCCCCCAGGACTACCGGGCCGATCTCGGCCTGGATCCCGACGAGTTGTTCGCCTTCATCGACGCCACCCAGCCCGACGAGTGGGCCGAGCTGACGGGCGTCTACGGCAGCCGGGCGGACGCCGAACGCGGCTTCGCCAAGCGGCTCGACCAGGCCGTGGCCGAGAACGGCCTGGCGCACGTCCTGCGCGACGGCGTGCCTGACCGCGGCGTGAAGCTGCGCGTCGCGTACTTCCGGCCGAACCTCATCGCCGACGACTCCGTCCTCGACGGCTACCGCGCCAACCGCCTCACCGTCGTACGGGAGCTGGCGTACGCCACCAAGCAGGCCGACCAGGGCAACCGCCTCGACCTGGCCCTCTTCCTCAACGGAATCCCCGTCGCCACCGCCGAGTTGAAGAACCCGCTCACCGGCCAGGGCGTCGAGCGCGCCAAGAAGCAGTACCGCACCGACCGCGACCCGACCGAGCCGATCTTCACGCGCCGCGTCGTCGCGAACTTCGCCGTCGACCCCGATCTCGTCTTCGTCGCCACCCGGCTCCAGGGGCAGAGCACCCGTTTCCTGCCCTTCAACACCGGCTCCGACGGCCCGGGACGCCCCGGCGGCGCGGGCAACCCGGTGCCGACCGCCTTCGGCACGTACGCCACCTCCTACCTGTGGGAGCAGGTGTGGGAGCGGGGGAACTGGCTCGACCTCCTGGAGCGCTTCGTGCACCAGCCGAAGCCGAAGAAGGGCGTGGCCCGCACCACGGTCTTCCCGCGCTTCCACCAGTGGGACGTGGTCAAGAAGCTGACCGCGCACGCCGCACGCCACGGCTCCGGTCAGCACTACCTGGTCATGGCGTCCGCCGGGTCCGGCAAGTCCAACACCATCGGCTGGCTCGCCCACCGGCTCTCCGACCTGCACGCCGACACGGACCCCGGCGCCCTGGACCCGCAGGCGCTCGCGCAGGGCCGCATCACGCCCGGGGAGCCGGTCTTCGACAAGGTCGTCGTGATCACCGACCGCCGCAACCTCGACGCCCAACTGCGCGAGACCGTCGGGAGCTTCTCGCGCACGGCAGGGCTCGTCGTGAAGATCGACGAGAAGAACGGGGCGAAGGGCGAGCAGCTCGCCCGCGCGCTGTCCCGGGACACCGGGAAGATCGTCACCGTCACGCTGCACTCCTTCCCCGCGCTCCTCGACTTCATCAAGCGCCATCCGACGGAGATCGCGGGCAGCCGCTTCGCGATCGTCGTCGACGAGGCGCACTCCTCGCAGTCCGGCGACGCCGCCACCGCCGTCCGGGCGGCCCTGCGCGACCTCGGCCTGGACGCCGACTCCGAGGACCAGGGCGCGACGACCGTCGAACTCACCGAGCGGCTCAGGAAGAAGGCCGAGGAGCGCTCGCGCGCCGCGAACCTCTCGTACTTCGCCTTCACCGCCACCCCGAAGGCCAAGACCCTCGAACTGTTCGGCACGCCCGACACCATCGACGGCGAGGACAAGTACCGGCCCTTCCACACGTACGCGATGCGGCAGGCCGTCGAGGAGGGCTTCATCCTCGACCCGCTGCGCTCCTACGCGACGTACAACACGTACTGGAAGCTGGTGAACCAGAACCCGGACGAGAAGGAGGTCGATCAGTCCCGGGCCACCAGCCTGCTCGCCCGCTTCGCGATCACCCATGACTCGACCGTGGCCCAGCACGCCCAGGTCGTCGTCGAGCACTTCGTCACGCACACCCGCGGCCGGCTCGGCGGGCGTGCCAAGGCGATGGTGGTCACCGCCTCGCGGCACTCGGCCGTACAGCTGGCGCGGGCCGTCAAGAGCTACCTCAAGGACCGTGGCTACGACGCCGAGTACCCCGACCTGGGGGTCCTCGTGGCCTTCTCCGGCAGCCTCACCGTCGACGGCGAGGAGACCACCGAGAGCAAGGAGAACGGCGGGCTCGCCGAGAGCGCGCTGCCCGCGGCGTTCGCGTACACGCGGGCGGACGACAAGAGCGTCCGGGCGGGCGGCAGGGGCAAGCCCGAGTACCGGATCCTCGTCGTGGCCGAGAAGTACCAGACCGGCTTCGACCAGCCGCTGTTGACGACGATGTACGTCAACAAGAAGCTCACCGGCATCTCCGCCGTCCAGACCCTGTCCCGCCTCAACCGCACGGCCGAGCGCAAGACCCAGGCCGACCTCGCGGTCCTGGACTTCGAGAACGAGGCCGAGGACATCCAGAAGGCCTTCCGCCCCTACTTCGAGGAGGCGACGACCCTCCCCTCCGACCCGAACCTCCTCTACACCGCGCAGGGCCGCGTCATGTCCGCCCCGGTCCTGGCCGAGCGGGAGATGGACGCGTTCGCCGCCGCGTACCTCGATGCGCAGGAGAAGGCGGGCGGCGTGCCCGGCACGTGGGAGAAGCTGCACGCGGAGCTGTACCGCCTGCTGTCCCCGGCCGTCGCGCGGTTCACCGCGCTCGTGACGAGCGGGGCCGAGGAGGACGCGGAGACCGCCGAGGACTTCCGCGCCGACCTGAACGACTACGTGCGCAAGTACGGCTTCCTCGCGCAGATCGTGCCGTACCGGGACGCCGACCTGGAGCGCCTGCACCTGTACGGCCGCCACCTGCTCAACCGGCTGCCGCGGCGCGCCGACGGCGGCGTCGACATAGGCGAGGTCGACCTCAGCCACCTGCGGGTGGAGAAGGCCGGCGAGTACGACGTGTCGCTCGGCGCCGAGGGCCCGGCCGACCTCAAGGGGTTCGCGGAGGGGGCGGGCGCGACGAAGGAGGGCGAGAAGTCGCTGCTGTCCGAGCTGATCGAGCGGTTCAACGAGAAGTTCGGCACCGCGTTCACGGAGGGCGACGTGCTGGCCCCCTTCGAGGAGGCCAAAGCCGACCCCAAGGTCCGGGCGGCCGCCGTGGCCAACAACGACGTCGACAACTTCGGCCTGGTCTTCGACGACGTCTTCGAGGACAAGATGGCCGACCACATCGACACCATCGCGGGCCTCGGCCGCCAGTACTTCGGCCCGGACAAGGGCTTCAAGTCCACCCTGGACCGCAACGCCCGCAAGGCGGCGTGGCGGATCATCCGGCGGGAGGAAGGGGTGGGGGAGGAGCGCTGAGGACGCGGCGCCCGCGCGCGCCCGGCGGGTGGCCCCCGGTTCCGGCCCGCGCGGCCGGAAGGGATGCCCCGGGGCGGGACGACCGGAAGAGAGGTTGCGCCCCCGGCAGGACTCGAACCTGCGGCCAAGCGCTTAGAAGGCGCCTGCTCTATCCACTGAGCTACGGGGGCCGGGTGTGGCCGGGTGGCATGGGGGCCGGATGTGGGGGAGATCCGTGACCTTGCCGGGGACAAGGATAGGGCTCCCGGGTCCCTGTCCCTGGTGCTTCGCGTCCGCGCCGTGATGTGGAGGTTCAGTGAAGCGGTCCTGATAATCGCAGGCAGGTGCGAATCTCGCATCGCTTTTGGCGTCTCACGCCCCGGGTGTTGTGCACTCGTTATGCCTGCGCCCCAGTCGTCCCTTCCGTCCCCTGTGTCCGATCGGCGCGCAGAGGCGTCCATATGCTTCAGAAAGCCGTCAAAATTGGGCATTCTTCACATGTGGTGACCTTGGACGTACGGCCTCAATTGCTTGACGCACTCTCCGCCCTGCGCGAGCGCGTCGCCGCCGCACGCTTTCCGCTCCCCCTGCCAGGGGCGCCACGCGCGCGTGCCAACCGTGACGAGTTGCTGGCGCAGCTCGACGACTATTTGGTGCCCCGGCTCAAGGCGCCCGAAGCGCCGCTTCTCGCCGTTGTCGGCGGATCCACCGGGGCCGGCAAGTCCACGCTCGTGAACTCCCTCGTCGGCCGGCAGGTCAGCGAGGCGGGGGTGCTGCGGCCCACCACGCGCACCCCGGTGCTCGTCTGTCACCCCGACGACCACCACTGGTTCGCGGGAATGCGGGTCCTGCCCGACCTCACGCGCGTGTGGATGCCCCATCAGGAGGACCCGGACGGCGGTGAGGGGGACGGCGAGGCGGACGACGACGAGGACGTGCTGGCCGCCGTGCACGAGGACGAGCGCGCCCTGCGCATCGAGACCGCGCCGAGCCTGCCCCGCGGCCTCGCCCTCCTCGACGCGCCCGACGTCGACTCGCTCGTCGCCGACAACCGCGTGCTGGCCGCCGAGCTGATCTCCGCCGCCGACGTATGGGTGATGGTCACGACCGCCTCGCGGTACGCCGACGCGGTGCCCTGGCACCTGCTGCGCACCGCCAAGGAGCACGACGCGACCCTCGTCACCGTCCTCGACCGCGTCCCCCACCAGGTGGTCACCGAGGTGTCACGGCAGTACGGCGCGCTGCTCGCCAAGGCGGGCCTCGGCGACGTACCGCGCTTCACCGTGCCCGAACTACCCGAGTCCGCGGGCGGCGGCGGCCTGCTCCCCGCCACCGCCGTCGCGCCGCTGCGCGCCTGGCTCACCCACCGCGTCCAGGACCCCACCGCCCGCGCCCAGGCCGTCTCCCGCACCGCGCACGGCGTCATCGGCTCCCTCGGTTCCCGGATGCCGGAGCTCGCGGGCGCCGTCGCCGCCCAGTACGCGGCCGCGCTGCGGCTCACCGCCGCCGTCGACGAGGCGTACGAGAACGAGCACGCGCGCGTGCGGGGCCGTCTGCAGGCGGGCGGCGTGCTCGCCGGCGACGCCCTGAAGCGGTGGCGCAGCTACCCCCTCGACTGCGGCGCGGGCGAACTCCTCGACGCCATCGTCGCGAGCCTGGAGGCGCTGCTGCTGTGCGCCGTCACCGCCGCCGACGAGCGCATCGACGAGACCTGGCGGCGCGAGCCGGCCGCCGGCGCCCCGGGCCTCGCCGACCGCGACCCGCGCGCGGAGAGCGCCGAACACCGCATCGGCATGGCCGTCCGCCGCTGGCGGCGCGTCCTGGAGGAGTACGCCGAAGAGGAAGTACGCGGCCTGGAACGCGTCGACAAGAACGCCCTGCCCGACCCCGAAGTCGTCGCCGCGCTGCTGGCCACGGCCCTGCTCGGCGGGCGCCGGGCCCGTGCGGCGGGGGAGATCCTCGCCGAACGGATCGGCGCCCAGGGCGCGGTCCGGCTGCGCGACCGCGGCGGCCGCCTGCTCACCGACTACCTGGAGAAGGTCCTCGGCACCGAGCGGGAGCGCCGCCTCGCCCCCCTGGACGCCCTCGACGTGCACCCCGAACCCCAGGCCGAGCTGATCGCAGCCCTGTCCGTACTGCAGAAGGAGAGGTGACCGCGGTGACCGCCGTCACTGATCACGCCGATCACGCCCACCCCGGCGACCCGGCCGAGCGCGACGAGCACTCCGGGAGCGGGCCCGAACGGGCCTGGGACGACGGGCTCATCGCACGGCGCGTCGGCCACGGCGGGCGCGCCGCGGACGCGGACGCGGACCAGAACACCGGCACGCGCGCGTACCTGCCCCCCGGCGCGTCCCCGTCGTCCCCCTCGTCTCCGTTGTCCCCCGCGTCTCCCACGTACGAAGGACCCCTGCGCGCCCGACTGGACGCGCTGCGCGAACTCGTCGGGCTCTCCCGCACCCGCCTGGACAGCGGGACGCTCGCCGAGGCGGGCCGCGTCCTGGACGAGGCCGCCACCCGGCGCAGGCTCTCCGAACGGCACACCGTCGTCGCCATCGCGGGCGCCACCGGAAGCGGCAAGTCGACCCTCTTCAACGCGCTCGCCGGCGTGATGATCTCGGAGACGGGCGTGCGCAGGCCGACCACCGCCGCGCCCATCGGGTGCAGCTGGACGGACGGCGCCGCGGGCCTCCTCGACCGGCTCGGCATCCCCGGACGGCTGCGCAGGCGCCCGCTCCAGGGGGCCGGCGCCGATGAACTCCAGGGGCTCGTCCTCGTCGATCTGCCCGACCACGACTCGGCGGTCGGCGAGCACCGCGAGCAGGTCGACCGGATCCTGGCCCTCGTGGACGCCGTCATCTGGGTCGTCGACCCGGAGAAGTACGCCGACGCGATGCTCCACGAGCGCTATCTGCGGCCCATGGCGGGCCACGCGGAGGTCACCTTCGTGGTGCTCAACCAGATCGACCGCCTCCCCGGGGACGCCGCCGACCAGGTCCTCGACGACCTGCGGCGCCTGCTCGACGAGGACGGCATCGCGCTCGGCGAGCACGGTGAGCCCGGCGCCACGGTCCTCGCGCTCTCCGCGCTGACCGGCGACGGGCTCGGTGAACTGCGCGAGGCGCTCGGCCAGTTCACCCAGGAGCGGGGCGCCGCCGCCCGCCGGATCTCCGCCGACCTGGACGCCGCCGCGGAACGACTGCGTCCGGTGTACGTCGCCGGGGCGCAGCCGGGCCGGGGCCAGGGGCGGATCGGGCTCAGCGAGGAGGCGCGCGAGGAGTTCGCCGACCGGCTCGCGGACGCGGTGGGCGCGGCCGCGGCGGGCGACGCCGCGGAGCGGGCCTGGCGCAGGAACGCGGGCAAGGCGTGCGGCGATCCCTGGCTGCGGCTGTGGCGGTGGTACGAGGCGCAGCGTTCGCCGCAGGGCGCGCTGGGGCCGGTCGCACAGGCGCCGGTGGACGAGGAGGCGACGGCACGTCAGCGCGTGGAGCACGCCGTGCGCACGGTGGCCGACGAGGCGGCGACGGGCCTGCCCGCGCCCTGGGGGCAGGCCGTGCGGGAGGCCGCGGTGCGCGGCGCGGAGGGGCTGCCCGAGGCGCTCGACGGACTGGCGGTCACGGCGGTGCCGGCCGGGCGTCCGCCCCGGCCGGGCTGGTGGCCGGTCGCGGTCCTCGCGCAGGCCGCGATGACGCTGCTCCAGGTGGTCGGCGGGCTCTGGCTGGTGGGGCAGATCATCGGGATCGCCCAGCCGAACCTGGGTGTGCCGGTGCTGCTGATGCTGGCGGGCATCGTGGGCGGCCCGTGCGTGGAGTGGGCGAGCCGGATGGCGGCGCGGGGGCCCGCGCGCCGGTACGGCCACGAGGCGGAACGGCGGCTGCGGGAGGCGGCGGCCGGGTGCGGGCGGGCACGGGTCCTTGATCCGGTGGCGGCGGAGCTGCTGCGGTACCGGGAGGTCAGGGAGCAGTACGTACGGGTGACGGGGTTTTCCACAACCGGTGGGTAGCCCACAGGGCCCAGCGGGATCGGCCCGGCCCGTGCAGTCTGGAACGGCGGCCGCGAAAGGCGCGGCGGCGGGGACGGACGATACGGGGGAGGGCCAGTCATGAACGAGACGCTGGTGACGGTGGTGGGGAACGTGGCGACGACGCCGGTGTACCGGGAGCTGCCGTCGGGGCCGGTGGCGCGGTTCCGGCTCGCGGTGACGTCGCGGTACTTCGACGCGGCGAAGAACACGTGGAACGACGGACACACCAACTTCTTCACGGTGTGGGCCTGGCGGGCGCTCGGCACGAACGTGCAGGGCTCGCTCACGGTCGGCGAACCGGTCATCGTGCAGGGCCGGTTGAAGGTGCGCGACGAGGAGCGCGGCGGCCAGCACTGGACGTCGGCGGACATCGAGGCGCTGGCCATCGGCCACGATCTGTCGCGGGGCACCGCGGCGTTCCGGCGGGTGGCCAGGGGCAACGCGACACTGACGGCGCCTGCGGCGGAGCGGGCGGGTGCCGCCCCGGAGGCGGCGCGGGACGAGGAGCCCGCGCCGGTGGGGTGACGATCCGTCAGGCACCCTCGGCGCGGTGGCGACCGATGTGCGGCTTATCGGCGGACGAACGTCATTGATTTGTCGATAAGCCCAGCTCGGAACGGGTGTTGGCGATAACGATTACGAGTCGGATCGGTTATCCGATGCCATGACCGGGGATCGTGGTGTGCCGCTTACTTAGGATGCCGGACGTAGCTCACGGGGCAGTTGGCAGGAGATGCCAAGCGCGCGGCTGGTGTTCCTGCCCCTTTCGATCTGCTGGCGGGACCACCCCCCTCGTTCACAACGGGTCCCGCCCGGAGGGGAATTCAGTGTTTTCTGCGTTGTCCATACGTAGCCGAGGCGCCGCCCGCCTCGCGGCCGTGACGGTGACGTCGGGACTGGTCGCGATGGGCGCGATAGCCGGCGCCGGTGCGGCCGCGGCGGAAGAGGTGCCGCAGCACCGGGGCGGAGCGGTCGCGACGCTGGGCGGTCTGCAGACGTACGACCAGGCGGTCATCCACGACAACGGCACCTCGCAGGAGGTGCCCGCGGGGCTCTTCGAGATGTCCGTCGAGGGCGGCGGCACCCTGAAGACGTACTGCGTCGACGTCCACAACCCCACGCAGAAGGACGCCAAGTACCAGGAGACCCCCTGGAGCGGCACCTCGCTGAACGCCAACCGTGACGCGGGCCGGATCCGCTGGATCCTGCAGCACTCCTACCCGCAGGTGAACGACCTGGCGGCGCTGGCCCAGAAGGCGGGCGCACGCTCTCTCACCGAGCAGACCGCGGCCGCCGGCACGCAGGTGGCGATCTGGCGGTACTCCGACGGTGCGAAGGTCGACGCGGTCGACCCGCAGGCCGAGAAGCTCGCCGACTACCTCTACAAGAGCGCGCGGAACACCGCCGAGCCGAAGGCGTCGCTCACCCTCGAACCGCCCGCGGTCTCGGGGCCCGCGGGGGAGCGGCTCGGGCCGGTCACCGTGCGGACCGACGCGGACTCGGTGACGGTGACCCCGCCGGTGGACTCCGCGACGAGCGGCGTGCGGATCGTCGGCAAGGACGGCAAGCCCGTGAAGTCCGCGGGCAACGGCAGCAGGCTCTACTTCGACGTGCCGAAGGACGCCCCCGACGGCTCCGCCGCGCTCTCCGTGCAGGCGTCGACCACCGTGCCGGTCGGACGGGCCTTCACCTCCGAGACCAGGAGCCAGACACAGATCCTCGCGGGCTCCAGCGAGTCGACGGTCTCGGCGACGGCGACCGCGGACTGGGCCGACAAGGGAGCGATCCCGGCGCTGTCGGCGGAGAAGAACTGCGCCAAGGACGGCGTGGACATCACGGCGAGCAACAAGGGCGACGCGCCGTTCACCTTCCGGCTGATGGGCTTCGAGCACACCATCGGGGCGGGGGCGTCGCAGACCGTGACGATCCCGCTCCAGGAGGACCAGCCCTACGACTTCACGATCAAGGGCCCGAACGGCTTCGAGAAGCGCTTCAAGGGCGTACTCGACTGCCGGACCGAGGGCAGCGCGATCGGCAACAAGGCCCAGCCCGCCTCGGAACCGAGCCCCGCGTCGGCCGGCGGCACGACGGGCGGCGGCGACCTGGCGGAGACGGGCAGCTCCAGCAACACGCCCCTGATCGCCACGATCGCGGTGGCCTTCGTGGCCCTGGGCGGCGTGACGATGTTCCTCCTCCGCAAGAAGCAGACGCCGCCGGAGACGTCCACGGAGGACTGAGCGCGGGGAGCCGGGCGCGGGGAGCCGGGCACGGGCGCCGGGACGGTGGACATCGGGGCGGTGGACATCGAGGTGGTGGACATCGAGGTGGTGGGCGCCCGCCCGATGCGCGAGAAGTAGTCGCGCGGTCACCGTGGGCGAGGCCGGTTCCCGGCGGGCAACTATCCGGTTTCCGCCGAGGGCTGGCCGTACGGCAAGATGGGGTGTATCTGCCCACTCACTGATTGCCGGACGGTTTCTCTTGGCTGAGTACATCTACACCATGCGCAAGACGCGCAAGGCGCACGGCGACAAGGTGATCCTCGACGATGTCACCTTGAGCTTCCTTCCTGGCGCGAAGATCGGTGTCGTGGGTCCGAACGGCGCCGGTAAGTCCACGGTGCTGAAGATCATGGCCGGCATCGAGCAGCCGTCGAACGGCGACGCCTTCCTGTCGCCCGGCTACACCGTCGGCATGCTCCTGCAGGAGCCCCCGCTGGACGAGTCCAAGACCGTCCTGGAGAACGTGCAGGACGGCGCGAAGGAGGTCATGGGCAAGCTCAAGCGCTTCAACGAAGTCGCCGAGCTCATGGCCACCGACTACTCCGACGAGCTCATGGAGGAGATGGGCAAGCTCCAGGAGGACCTGGACCACGCCAACGCGTGGGACCTGGACGCCCAGCTCGAGCAGGCCATGGACGCGCTCGGCTGCCCGCCCGGCGACTGGCCCGTCACCAACCTCTCCGGTGGTGAGAAGCGCCGCGTCGCGCTGTGCAAGCTGCTGCTCGAGGCGCCCGACCTGCTGCTCCTCGACGAGCCCACCAACCACCTGGACGCCGAGTCCGTGCAGTGGCTGGAGCAGCACCTCGCGAAGTACCCCGGCACCGTCGTCGCCGTCACCCACGACCGGTACTTCCTCGACAACGTCGCCGGCTGGATCCTGGAGCTCGACCGCGGCCGCGCCATCGGCTACGAGGGCAACTACTCCACGTACCTGGAGACCAAGCAGACCCGTCTCAAGGTCGAGGGCCAGAAGGACGCCAAGCGCGCCAAGCGGCTCAAGGAAGAGCTCGAGTGGGTGCGGTCCAACGCCAAGGGACGGCAGGCCAAGTCCAAGGCGCGTCTGGCCCGTTACGAGGAGATGGCCGCCGAGGCGGACAAGATGCGGAAGCTGGACTTCGAGGAGATCCAGATCCCGCCGGGCCC
The DNA here is from genome assembly GCF_040680155.1 of Streptomyces sp. NPDC052114. Taxonomy (NCBI): domain Bacteria; kingdom Bacillati; phylum Actinomycetota; class Actinomycetes; order Kitasatosporales; family Streptomycetaceae; genus Streptomyces; species Streptomyces sp. NPDC052114. Next base: position 216,943 of record NZ_JBFAWC010000001.1, read on the forward strand.
GCGCCTGGGCAACATCGTCGTCGAGGTCAACAACCTCTCCAAGGCCTTCGGCGAGAAGGTCCTCATCGACGACCTGAGCTTCACGCTGCCGCGCAACGGCATCGTCGGTGTCATCGGCCCGAACGGCGCCGGCAAGACGACCCTCTTCAAGATGATCCAGGGTCTGGAGACGCCCGACTCCGGCACCATCAAGGTCGGCGACACGGTCAAGATCTCGTACGTCGACCAGAGCCGCGCCAACATCGACCCCAAGAAGACGCTGTGGGCCGTCGTCTCCGACGAGCTGGACTACATCAACGTCGGCCAGGTCGAGATGCCGTCGCGCGCGTACGTCTCCGCCTTCGGCTTCAAGGGCCCGGACCAGCAGAAGCCGGCCGGCGTCCTGTCCGGCGGTGAGCGCAACCGCCTGAACCTCGCGCTCACCCTCAAGCAGGGCGGCAACCTGCTGCTCCTCGACGAGCCGACCAACGACCTCGACGTCGAGACGCTGTCCTCCCTGGAGAACGCGCTCCTGGAGTTCCCGGGTGCGGCCGTGGTCGTCTCCCACGACCGGTGGTTCCTGGACCGAGTGGCGACGCACATCCTCGCCTATGAGGGCGACTCCAAGTGGTTCTGGTTCGAGGGCAACTTCGAGGCGTACGAGAAGAACAAGATCGAGCGCCTCGGCCCGGACGCGGCCCGTCCGCACCGTGCCACGTACAAGAAGCTCACCCGGGGCTGACACTGACATGAGTCGGCACATCTACAGCTGCCCCATGCGGTGGTCGGACATGGACGCCTTCGGGCACGTCAACAACGCGGTCTTCCTGCGGTACCTGGAAGAGGCGCGGATCGACTTCATGTTCCGGATCGCACCGGGTGACGGCAGCCCGTCGTTCTCGGGCGGGTCCGTCGTGGCCCGCCACGAGATCGACTACGTACGGCCGTTGGTGCACCGGCACGAGCCGGTCACCATCGAGTCGTGGGTGACGAAGATAGGTGCGGCCTCGCTCACGATCTCGTACGAGGTCAAGGATCCCGAGCAGGTCTACGTGCGGGCCTCGACGGTCGTCGTGCCGTTCAACCTGGAGGCGCAGCGGCCCCGGCGGATCACCGCCGAGGAGCGCGCCGTGCTCGAGGAGTACCTCGACGACTCCGACGGTGCGGGGGCGCTTGCGGCATGACCGCGCGGCTGCACTTCGTCGACGCCGGGGAGGCGGCGGACCTCGCCGCCTTCCTGGCCCGGCTGATCCACTACGACCGGGCGGCCGCGGTGCGGCTGCAGGCCGCCGGGGACACGCTCGCCGTGTTCGGGCGGCCGCCGTCGTTCGAGGTGCTCGCCGTCCGTACGGCGCGGCTCGCCAAGCCGTACGAGCACGGGCTCGACACGACGCTCGACGTCACCGTCTCCGCCGGTGAGTTCCTGGAGTCCGTGGCCGAGTCCGCGGAGTCCGTCCAGACGGCGGGCGTCGCCCCCGTGCCCCCGTCCGTCACCGGGCCGCCGTGGGCCGGGGTGCTGCCGCCGCGGGGCGGCTGGCGCGCGGAGCCGGGCCTGCCCGCGATGGACGCGGTGCGGGGCCTGGTCGCGGCGGCGGTGACCGAATTCAAGGCGCGCGTCGAGGAGTTGGCGCCGGAGCGGCGCGTGCGGGCCGAGCTCGACCGGATGGGGCGGGAGATCTGGTCCCGGTCCATCGGGGGGACGGGCCTTCCCGTGCGGGTCGCGCACGCCGCGCAGGCCCTGGGATTCCTGCGGGGGGACTCCATGACCCTCCTGTCCTCAGGGGCGTGGCTGCGGCTGCGTACGGACTTCGGGTCCGTCGTCGTCCGACAGGCCGGGGTGGGAGGGCTCCTCGTCATGCCCGCGTGATCCCTCCTCACCCCTAGCGGCCCGAGCCCCTGCCCCGCGCGCGGTCACACGCCGCGGGGGCGGGAGCCCGGGATCCGGGGATCAGCCCGCGGAGTTCACCATCGAGGCCGCGGCGTACGTCAGGTAGTTCCACAGCGTCCGCTCGTGCTCCTCGGAGAGGTCGAGCTGGTCGACGGCGACGCGCATGTGCTTCAGCCAGGCGTCGTGGGCGGCGCGGTCGACCGTGAACGGCGCGTGCCGCATGCGCAGGCGCGGGTGGCCGCGGTTGTCGCTGTAGGTGCGCGGGCCGCCCCAGTACTGCATCAGGAAGAGCGCGAGGCGCTCCTCGGCCGGACCCAGGTCCTCCTCCGGGTACATCGGCCGCAGCAGCGGGTCCTCCGCGACCCCCTGGTAGAAGAGGTGCACCAGGCGCCGGAAGGTCTCCTCGCCGCCGACCTGCTCGTAGAAGGACTGCTCCTGAAGCGTGCCGCGTGGGATCTCTTTCACACCGTCCATGGTCTCAGACGGCGCGACCGAGGACGGAAGGCTTAGGACTCCCGGGCGGATCACCGGCGGACGGCCGTGATCGCCCGCGGATCGCCCGCAGGTCGCCCGCGGATCACCGGGGGATCACCGGCGGATCGCCCCGCCCTGCCACTCGCATCGACGGCGAAGGCGCAGCACAGTGGACCCATGGAACCCGACCCTGCACTCGTGGCGGCGGCCCGGGCAGCCCTCGTGCGCGAGATCGAGGCGAGCGGGGCCTGGCGGGGCACCCCGGCCTGGCGGGCGGCGTTCGATGCCGTGCCGCGGCACCTCTTCGTGCCGTACTACTACGTGGGCGTGGGCGGCGGCTACGAACGGCTCTGGGGCGAGGACCCCGACGCGGAGCGCCGCGCCCGCTGGCTGCGCGGGGCCTACACGGACGCGCCGCTCGCCACCCGGGTGCGCGACGGGGAACTCGTGTCGTCCAGCAGCCAGCCGTCCCTGATGGCGAAGATGCTCGACGAACTGGACGTACCGGACGAGGGAAGCTGCGACGTGCTGGAGATCGGCGCCGGCACCGGCTACAACGCCGCGCTGCTCGCCCACCGGCTCGGCGACGACCACGTCACGACCGTCGACCTCGACCCGGAGATCACGGAGTCCGCACGCCGGCACCTGGCCGCCGCCGGGTACCGCCCGGCCGTGGTGACCGGCGACGGCGCGGCCGGCTGCCCCGAGCACGCGCCCTACGACCGGATCATCGCGACCTGCACCCTCGCCTCGGTGCCGCTGCCCTGGCTCGCCCAGTGCACCCCCGGCGCCCGGATCCTGGCGCCGCTGGCCACCGGCCTGATCGCGCTGACCGTGCGGGACGCGGAGCACGCCGAGGGGCGCTTCCTGCACACGCCCGCCTATTTCGTGCCGCTGCGCGGTGCCGGCGCCAGGCCCCCGCTGGAGCAGCACATCGGCGGACTGCCGCGCCGGGTCCTGGCGAGCGAGCTCTTCCGCTTCCTGCTGGAGCTGACCGCGGGCCGCCTCGATCCGCACGAAGCGCTCGCGCTGTGGCAGCGCGAGGGCCGGCCGGTGCGCGAGCGCTTCGGGATCACCGTGAGCGGGCGGCACGCGTGGACCTGGCTGGACGACCCCGAAGGGCCGTACGTCTGGCCACTGTGACCGCCCGCGTCGACGGGCTCAGTCGCGGCGGATCGTGATCGTCGTCCAGGCGCCCACGTGCACCTGGTCGCCGTCGTGGAGCGGGACGGGCACGAAGGGCTGGATCGGCTCCTCGCCGCCGTTGACCGTGGTGCCGTTCGTGGAGTTCTGGTCGACGACCGCCCAGCTGCCGTCCGGCTGCTGGACCAGGACCGCGTGCTGGTGCGAGACGCCCGGGTCCTCCGGGGGCACCGACAGGTCGATGTCCGGGGTGTCGCCCGTGGAGTGCCTGCGGCGGCCGATGCTGATCTGGTTGCCGACCAGCGGACGCTGCTGCTCCGGCGAGTACGCGGGCAGGTTCAGGCCCGACGCCTCGGGGCCGCTGCGCTGCATCATCGCCATGAAGTACTCACGGTCGGGACCGATCGTCGCCGTCCACGTGCCGGGACCCTGCGGGGCCTGGGGCTGCGGCGGCTGCGGGGCCCCCTGCTGCTGGAAGGGGTCCTGCGGCTGGAAGGGGTCCTGAGGCTGGGGCGGGCCGGGCTGCGGGGGACCGGGCTGGAACGGCTCCTGCTGGGCCGGAGCCGACGGCGGGGAGATCACCCAGTCGTCGCCACCGCCACCGAAGGACGGGCCACCAGGGCCACCGGGGCCGCCGGGACCACCGGGGCCGCCGTGACCACCCGGACCGGGCGGCGGCGGGGGCGGACCCTGCGGGGCCCCCGTCTCCTGCGGGAACGCGGGCGGCGCGGGCGGGCCGGGCTGCTGGAACGCCTGCGGCGCACCGGGCGGGACCTGACCGGGCTGGCCGGCGCCGGGCCCACCGGGGCCGGGCTGACCAGGCGCCTGCGGGCCGGGGCCGGGCTGACCCGGACCCTGCTGACCCGGACCCTGCTGGCCGGGGGCCTGCGGACCGGGGTAGCCGTAACCGGGACCGCCGGGACCGCCGGACCCACCGGGACCGTTGCCCCCGCCGTTGCCGAACGGCGGAATCGGCTCCGCCGGGCGGTTCATCTGCGAGGGACGCGAGCCCTGGTAGTCGAACGGGTCCTGACCGGGGCGGCCCGGCTGACCGGGTCCGGGCTGGCCGGGGTGCCCCTGCGGACCGCCGGGCTGCGGACCGCCGGGCGGCGCGGGCTGGAACGGCCGGCCGGGCTGCACGGGCGACCCGGGGCCGCCGTGCGTGCCCGGCAGCGGCGGGTTCGGCGCGGCCGGGGTGTACGACGTCGCCGTGTTCGTCAGGAAGTTCCAGCGGCACTCCTCGCAGAACGGCGCGTTCGCCTCGCGGGGCGTGCGGCACTGCGGGCAGAGCTCCGCCTCGGGCGACGGGTCCGGTACCGCGGCCAGATGCGGGCGGCCCGGCGCGGGCTGCGGGAAGCCCGGGTCCTGGCCGGGCGGCGGCGGAGGGTAGCCGTACCCGGCCGCGGGGGGCGGCGGGGGCGGGGGCGGCGGTACGGCACCGGCCATGCGGTGACCGCAGACCTCGCACCAGTCGTCGGAACCCGACTGGTGTCCGTTCGGGCAGGTCGGCATGTCGGCGCTTCCCCCTCTCCTTCACCGGCCCGAGGGCCGTGCATTGCGGTACGTAGCGGCAAGGATCCGCGGCGCGGGCGCGCCGCGCTACTGCTTCTTCACGCGAACAGTCTTCGTCGACCGTGTCTCGAGTGTCATCTCGTCGGCCTCGGCGACCTTCGCCTTCAATCGAACAGTACCTGCCGCGGCATCCACCACGTCCACCACCTTCGAAAGCAGTTTCGCCGTATCCGCGTTGCCCGAGGCGCTCGCGAGCTGAACGGCGCGGCCCAGCTTGGCCGTTGCCCCGTCCACGTCGCCCGATTTACGGGCATCCAACCCCTGCTGGATGACTTGTGCCAGTTCGGCCTGGCCGGTGTAGTGCGCGACCTGCGGATTGATCGAGGTAGAGGCCGCCATGTCGTCCGTCCACACCGCCCGTACGAGGCCCTGCGAGAGGGTCTGCACGCTGCCGTCGCTCCGCGGCACCACGAGGGAGACCCGGGCCGCGAGCATCTCCTGGCCCAGCTCGGCACCCGGCACCTGTACACAGATGTGGTAGTCGCGGGACTCGTCGCCCCACGACCCGGTCGGGTAGTCACCGGCGCGCGGTCCCGCCTCGGTGCGGCGGTCGGTCAACTCCTCGACGGTGGGCGCCACTTGCTTGACGAACCTGATCTCCGTGCCCAGCGGCGTCCACAGCCGCAGGCTGACGTCGGCGACCTCCTTGCCCATCGCCGTCTCCATCATCCGCGTGAAGTCGGCGGAGAGCCCGGCCGGGTCGGCGACGATGTCGGCGGTGCCGAGGAGCGCGGAGGCGATCCCTGTGACCTCCTTCACCTCCCAGTCCGTGCCGACGCCGCGGGCGTCGCAGGTGAAGCGTCCCGCGCAGGCGTCCAGGGCGGCCCTGAGGTCCTCGGGCGACTCGTGTTCGTTGCGGCCGTCGGTCAGCAGGATGCCGTGCCGGATGGAGACGTCGGCCGAGGCCAGGAGGCGGTCGGCCAGGCCCAGCCAGGTGCCGATCGCCGTGCCGCCGCCCGCGCTCAGCCGGCGCAGCGCCTGCCGGGCCTGCTCACGGGTCTGCGCGTCGGCCACCGCGAGGCGCCCGTTGCCCGGGTAGACCTCCTTGGCGACGTGCGTACCGCCGATCACCGCGAAGTGCACGCCGTCGCGCAGCGCGTCGATCGCCGCGGCCGTGGCGTCCCTGGCGCCCCGCATCTTCGTCGGCGGGTAGTCCATGGAGCCGGAACAGTCGACCATGATCGCCACGGCGGCGTCCGGGCTCTGGCCCGCGGAGTACAGATGCGGGGCACCGACCGCGGAACCGATCGTTCCACCGCCGGTCGAGGTCACCGTGGCGATGGCGTTGACCTCGCGGCCGCCCTCCGGCAGGAACTCGTTCTGATAGACGTCGACCGAGAACTGCGGCACGTTCGACTTCGAGAAATTGGCCATGGATGCTGCTCCCCCTCAGATCCTCAGACGTTCGTCCCCCCGCCTCCCCCAAGTCGGCGGGGTGACACCGTTGTTGGCGGGCGCGACGGCACCCGCGCGTGAGCGTCCGCTCCCGCGCGGGCGGCGTGCACGTCCGCGTCAGGCCGATCCTGCCCCTTGCGGCACGAAGGGGAACGGGACGACGGCCACTGTTACGTTGTCGTGGCCCCCGCCGTCCAGCGCGTGGCCGACCAGGACCTGGGCGCTGTGCAGCGGCCGGTCCGCGGCGTCGGCGGGCACGGCGTCGGCCATCTCCTCGACCGCTTCCGCGTAGTTCCACAGTCCGTCCGTGCACACCACCACTACACCCGCACGGTCCGGCTTGAAGGAAGCGGTGTGCGGCTCCAGTTCGTACGCGTCCGCGCCGAGCCAGCCCGTGATGGCGTGCGCGCGGTCGTCGGCGTACGCCTCGGCCTCGTTCATCAGACCCGCGGCGACCATCTGCGCGGCCCACGAGTCGTCCTCGGTCAGGCGGACGGTGGGGCCGCTGCGGTCGTCGGGGACCCAGTAGGCGCGGCTGTCGCCGACCCAGCCGACCACCAGCAGACCGCCGGCGACGATCGCGCCGACCAGGGTGCACGCGGGCGCGTTCTGGTGCGGGCTGTGCTCGCGGGCCGGAGCGGGCTCGTCGGCAAGGGAGTTGACGGCGTCGGCCGCCGAGAGGATCGCGTCGTGCATGGCCTGCTGCGGATGCGTGCCGCGCGGCAGCGCGCCCTGGAGCGATTCGTTGGCGGCGCGGGACGCGGCGAGCGAGGCGTCGTCGGGACGGGTCGCGGAGGAGACGCCGTCGCAGACGATCGCGACGACGGCGGGGGAGCCGTCGGGCAGCGCGGCCGCGGAGATGGCGAAGGCGTCCTCGTTGCGGTGGTGGCGCAGGCCCCGGTCGCTGACCGCGGCGACCGCGTCGAGCTCCTGCTCCATGTGGTCGCGCTCGCGCGGCTGGGCGTGCCCGCAGTTCTCGCAGTACCCGTCCGGGTCCACCCGGCCCGAACGGCAGGCCACGCAGACCTTGGTGCCCGCGGGGGGCGTCGGGTCGGGGGCGGTCGTACGGGGGTCGGCGGGGGCGTCCGACCCGTCCGCCTCGTCCGCCTGGCCCGGGTCGGTCGCGGCGGGCGCGGCCAGCGGGTACTCGTCCGGCTCGACCCGCGCGGCGGGCCCGGCTCCTTCGGTTCCGGCTCCCGCGGGCACGGCCTCCTCGGGCGCGTCCGTCCCCGGCGTCTGCTGCTCCGCGAGCTCGCCGCCCGCCGAGTCCGTGCCCCGCAGCTCCCCCGCGTGGTGCGTCGGCACCGGCACGTCGGAGCTGTCGACCTCCGGGGCGTCCGGCCACCGCGCGGGCTGCCCGTCCGCGGCGCCGGGGTCACCGGAAGGCGCGGCGGCCTCCTGGGGCGACACCTGCGGGCGTGCCGGCACGGCCGACAGGTCGAACCCGCACGCTCCGCAAAACAGGTCACCCGACTCCAGCGGCTCCTCACAGCTGGGGCAGGCAGACAGCTGGGGCATCTGCGACATACTCACACCCACGTCCGGGGGCGGAAACGGTTGGCCCGCTCCACCAGTTCGATCCTCTCCTCGCCACCCTGAGCGAGCCGGGCCAGTGTCCGGTACGAACGCTCCAGACCGAACCGGAGACCGCGCTCGTCCAGGTCGCTGCCGAGCAGTACGGTCCGCGCGCCGGTGGCGGCCGGTGGCGCGGAAGCGTGACCAGAGTGCCTACCGGAGAGTACCCAGTCGAGCGCCGTCCCCAGAACCTCGGTCGACAGACGCTCCCTGCGGACCGCGTCGAGCCCGAATCCCGCGAGCGCCTCGATCTGCCCTGCGGCGGCCGTCAGCTCGTCCAGGAAGGCCGTGCCCGGCGAGGCCGCCGCGCCCGCCGACAGGCGCCACCGCAGCCGCGCCCGCACCGCAGCCACCCGGGCCGCGGTGTAGTGGATGGAGGACTCCGGCACCGACTCCAGGGTGCGCACGGCGCCGGACCTGTCGTCGGCGGCGAGCCGCACCCGGGCCAGACCGAACGCGGCGCTCACATAGCTCGGGTCGGTCGTCCACACCAGGCGGTAGTACTCGGCGGCGTTGTCGAGCTGGCCCAGGACCTCCGCGCAGACGCCGAGCGCCAGCTTCGGCGCGGGCTCGCCGGGGAACGCGTCGTAGACCGCGTCGAAGGACAGCGCCGCGTTCTCGAAGTCGCCGGTCGCCAGGGCCGCCACGCCCCGGTACCAGACCACCCGCCAGTCGTCCGGGCGCTGCCGCTCCAGATCGGCGAGGGCCTCGGCGGCGGGCGTCAGCTCACCCATGGCCAGCCGGGCGCGCAGGCCGCGCAGCTGGAGCTCGATGGAGTCGGCGGGCGCGGCCCGCAGCGCGGTGATCAGCTCGGCGGGGGCGGAGGCGATGAGACCGGCGAGGAACCCGGCGTTCGGGTCGTTCGGGTCGACGCGGGGCACCGGCAGGGCCAGGGCCGTCGCGGCGGAATCCAGCGGCCGGACGAGCGTGGCCTCGGCCGGGGCGGCGGGCGGCAGCTCCGGGTGGCCGTTGGAGCCCGCCGGGGCCAGGGGGCGCGCCCCGAGCCGGGACACGTCCCCGGACAGCTCCGCGAACAGCTCCGTGTCCGTCACCTTCACCTCGGGCCCGAACAGCGTGGACAGCGCGGGCCGCGGCCGCCCCGTCTGGAGCGCCACGACCTCCCGCAGGACGCCGGTGAGCTGCTCGGCCATCTCCTGCGCGGAGGCGAAGCGGCGGGCCGGGTCCGGGTCCGTGGCCCGCACCAGGAGGCGGTAGAACGACTCGTACGTGCGGAAGACCTCGATGTTGTCGGGGTCGGGCAGGGAGTCCACGAACACGTTCGTATAGCCCTGGAAGTCGAAGGTCAGGACCGCGAGGGTGCGGGCGACCGTGTAGAGGTCGGAGGCCACCGAGGGGCCCAGTTCGGCCACTTCGGGGGCCTGGTAGCCGACCGTGCCGTAGATCGCGGACTCGTCGTCGTCCATCCTGCGGACCGCGCCCATGTCGATGACCTTGAGCTGGCCCTCGGTCTGGATGGCGTTGTCGACCTTGAAGTCGCAGTACAGCAGGTTGCGGCTGTGCAGGTGCCCGAGCGCCTCCAGGGCCTCGATGCCGTACGCGCAGGCCTGCTCGACCGGCAGCGGATCACGCCTTCCCCCGGCCGTGCGGCGGCCGTTGGCGATCTCCTTCAGGGACTTGCCGCCCACGTACTCCATGACGATGTAGCCGTCCATGGAGCCGGTGCGCTGGTCGAGGTGCTCGACGAAGTTGTAGATCCGGACGATGTTGGAGTGCTCGATCTCGGCGAGGAAGCGGCGCTCGGAGATCGCGGCGGCCATCGCGTCCTGGTCACCCGTGTCGAGCAGGCCCTTGAGGACCACCCAGCGGTCCGACACGGCGCGGTCGATGGCGAGATAGACCCAGCCGAGCCCGCCGTGCGCCAGACAGCCCACGACCTCGTACTGGCCGTGCACGATGTCGCCCTGGTTCAGCTTCGGCACGAAGGAGTAGGGGTGGCCGCACTTGGTGCAGAACCCCTCGGTGCGGCCCGGCCGTTCACCGCGCGCACGCCCCACCGGCGCCCCGCAGTCCGAGCGCGAGCAGAACCGCTTCCGCTCGGGCACCTCCGGGTTCCGCTGCACCGCGCCGCGCGGGTCCGGGCGCGGCACGTCCGGCACCTCGACCAGGCCGACGCCCAGGCGCCCGCGCGAGGACCCCGCCGCCGATCCGGAGCTGCGCACCGACACCGAGCGCGAGGTCGAACCGCCCGACAGGGAACGGGAGAGCCGCCCCGACACCGAACGGCGCGAGGACTGCGAGCGCGAGGACCGCGACGAGCGCGAGGACGACCGCGACGAGGAGCGGCCGCTCGCGCTGCCGGACCCGCGCGAGCCCCGGCCGCCGCCGGTGATGCCGGTCGGCTGCGAGCCCACCATGCCGTTCGGCGCCACGACCGGGGCGAGCCCGCAGGTGTCGCAGTACAGCTCGCCGCCGCCGACGTCCTCGTACGACCCCGTGCAGCCGGGCCGCTGGCACTGTCGCTGGGTCATGTCTCCCCCCTCCGGTCGGTGGTCCCGCCCTGCTGCGGGATCCTCGGCGCGAGCACCTCCGCCGCGGCCTGCTGGTAGCGCAGGACCGCCTGTTCGGCCACGCGCAGATCGCAGGGCGCGCTCCACAGCATGCGGCGCGCCGCGTCGTACCGCTCGATCAGGAGCGGGTCCTCGGCGTGGCCGTGCCGGGCGACCTTCGCCTTGTACGCGTCCAGACGGCCGCGCAGCTCCGCGCGGACCGCGAGCGGCGCCGTCACGGCGGTCAACGACTCGCGGGCGCGCAGCAGTTCGTCCTCGGCCTTCCGCTCCAGGGACTCCAGGAGCGGCGAGAGCCGGTGCCACTGCGCGTGCCTGCGGTAGTCCGCGGCCATCGCCAGCTGTTCCTGCAGCGCGGTCGGCGGGCCGCTGACCGCGGGCACCTCGGAGGCGGCGATCTTGGCGAGGACTTCCCCCCGGGCGTTCCTGGCCTCCGCGAGCGTGCGATCCGCGCGCGAGAGCACGTCGCGCAGCCGGCCGAGGCGGGCCTCGGCGTCCTGGCGGACGGTGAGCACCGCCTCGATCTCGCGGCGCACCTCCTCCAGGGCGCGCGCCTCGCGGTCGTAGCGGTCGGTCGCCGGCCGGCCGCCGCCCGGCGCCGAACTGCCCTCCGCCCGCTGCCAGAAGGCCAGCGGATCGGACACCACCTGCTCGCGCAGCGCGGTCAGGGTGCGGGTGATCCGCTCCAGGTCGTCGCCCGAGGGGTGCTCGCCCGGCCGTACGCCGACGGAGTGCGCGAGCTGGCGGGTGCGGGCCAGCTCGGCGGCGAGCAGGTCGATGCGGGCGGGCAGCGCGGACCACACCGCGTCGGCGGCGACGACCATGTCCAGGGAGTTCGCGTACAGGTCGTTCATACGGGTCACCAGCTCTTCGAGCGTGAAGCGCTCGGTGAGCCGGGCGGGCCCGGTGATCGAGCCGCCCGCGCCGCCCGCGGAGCCGCCCGCGACGGTCACCGACTCGCCGCGCAGCAGCTCCGTGAGCTCCACGAGGTCGTCACGGCTGGGCCAGCGCCTGCGGCCGCGCGTCTCGTGCGCGGTGCGCAGCGCTCCCGCGTACGCGTCGAAGTAGGCCCACAGCAGCGTGATCCGGCCCTCCGTGGCCGCCCAGCGCTCCTGGGTGACGCCGGTCAGCTCGGCGCCCTCAAGGAGGCGGCGTCCCGCGTGGTCCTGCAGGGCGAGGAGCGAGGTCTCGATCGCCTCGTGCTCGGCGTCGAGGCGCGCCAGCGCACGGTCCACCTCGTCCCGGTCCATCACCGGACCGGGGGGTCCCGCGACGCTCATCGATCACCTCTCCGCTCTGCGTTGCCGTAACTCTTCAGTGGTATCAGGTCGGTTGTCCGCTCCTGGTCGGTCATGGTTCCGGGTCAGTCGCGGTACTCGGCCTTCGGCGGGCCCGGCGAGGTGCCGAGGCCCTCCTCGAGCCAGGTGTCGTACGACTTCTCCCAGCCGTTCTTGTCGTCGCGGAAGTCGGCGAGGACCTTGTTGACCCGGCGGACCAGGTCGTCCGAGCCCTTCTTCATCGCCACGCCGTAGTGCTCGGTGGTGAACGGCTTCTCGCCCTTGAGTTCGACCGTCGGGTCCTGCGCGGCCTGGCCCGCGGCGAGCGCGCTGTCGGTCACCACCGCGTCCACCTCGCCGAGCTGCAGCCGCACCAGGCAGTCGAGCTGGTTGGGCACCGTGGTGGAGATGTCGGCGCCGTAGTTCTTCTTCTTGAGCTCCTCCTCCGCGATCGAACCGGAGGCGGAGCAGACCTTCTTGCCCGCGAGCGTCGGGTTGTAGCCCGTGATCGAGGACTTCACGGGGGCGAGCACCTGCTGGCCCGTCTCGAAGTACCCGGTGGAGAAGTCGACGTCGTCCAGGCGCTCGCAGTTGATCGTCATGGTGCGGACGACCATGTCCACCTGTCCGCTCTTGAGGGCGGGGATGCGCTGGTTGGTGGGGATGGCGCGGAACACCACGGCGTCGGGGTCGCCGAAGATCTCCTCGGCGATCCGGTGCGCCAGGTCGATGTCGAAGCCCTCCAGCTCGCCGCCCTTCTTGTTCGGGTCGCGGTAGCCCCAGCGGTAGCTGTTCTGGTCGACGCCGACGATCAGCTTCTTGACCTCGCGGTCCTTGATCTTCTCGATCGTCGGGCCGTCCTTGGGCGAGGGGCGCAGGCTGCGGTCGTTGCAGTCCTCGGCGTCCGCCCGCGCGGGCGTGACCACCGTGGTGCCGGCCCCGCCCCGGTCCGCCGCGCCGCCGTCGGAGGCCTCGTGCCGCGGCAGGGCCAGGACCAGCGTCCCGGTCAGCGCGCAGGCGAGCCCCATCGCCCCGAGTCCGCCCCAGCCGCGCGGCCAGGTCGTGCCACGTCGTGTCCGCATGCGCCGTGCGCCCCCTTCCGCCTCGGCCGTCCCCATCTCGGCCCTCCTCACCGGTACTCCGAAAGCCGGCGGCCGATGCCGAGGACGGCGCCCGCCGCGGCGAGGACCGCCAGCACGGCGGCGCCGACCGGCAGTCCGGTCATCGCGCCCCTGCCGTCCTTCGCGGCCTGCTTGAACTCGCCCTGCTCATGGGCCAGCGCCTTGTCCAGGGCCGCGTCCACGTTGTCGAAGCACTCGCCGGTCGGTGCCTTGTCCTTGGCTCCGATGACCTTGTCCAGCGCGCCCTGGTAGTCACCGGAGTCGTCGCTGGCGCGCGCCACCTTGTGCCGGTCCTGCCACACGCCCACGTTCTTCACGGCCTCGGCGACCGGGTTCTCGCCCGCGACGTCGTCGGCGAGGTCCGCGGCCCTGCCGAGCAGGCCGCTCTCGGCGTCGCCGAGCTGCTTCATCTGCGCGCGGTACGCGACGTCGAACTTGTCCTCGGTCTCGCCGCCCACCTCGGTGGTCTCGGCGCCGCGGCTGACCAGGGTGAGGTTCTCGTTGCCCCGGGCCTTCAGGGAGCTGATCCGGGCGTCGTTGAGCACGTTCAGGGACCGCACGCCGTTGTCGTAGGAGTCGTTGAGCCCCGAGCGCGCGAAGGTGTGGCCGACGACGAGCCAGAGCAGCACGACGGACGCGGCGGCCGTCGCGGCGAGCAGGCCGTGGTTGAACACCCGGTTCGTCCTGCGGTAGTTGCGGCGCTGGGCCCAGGCGAGACCGGCGAGGGCGAGGACGCCGAGGGCGATGGCGAACCACGGGTACGGCTTGGCGTGGTCGTAGTCGTCGCCGAGCCGTGCGTTCTCCGCCTTGTAGAGCTTCTCGGCGGCCGGGAGCATCTGCGTCTGCATCGTCGCGTTCGCGTACCGCAGGTAGGCGCCGCCGAGGGGCAGGCCCTGGCGGTTGTTGGCGCGGGCGCGCTCGATCAGGCCGGTGTACTCCGGCAGGAGCTTGTTGAGCTTGCCCACGGCGGCCGCGGACGAGGAGTCCGCGCCCGCGTTCGACGCGGCGGTCGCCAGCTTCTCGGAGGCCCGCTCGATGTCGCGTTCGTACCGCGCGCGGACGGCCGGCGGCTCCTGGCCGCCGGCGAGGAAGCCGCTGGAGGCCGCGGTGTTGGCGTCGGCCAGCGAGCGGTAGATGGCCGCGGCGTCGGCGCTCAGCGGCTGGCTGCGGTGCAGCACGTCGTCGGCGGCGGCCGCGCGGTCCGTCATCTGCCAGGTGGTGACCGCGCCGAACGCGACGACGAGCAGGGCCAGTACGGCCCCGATGATGCGCAGCTTGCCCGGCTCGGTGGTCGCGGCGGCGCGCAGCCGGTCGACGCCCTCGGACCAGGCGGTGCGGCGCGCGGCCACGGGTGTCGGCGCGGTCCCGGCCGGTGCCGGGGGCGGGGCGCCCGGCGCCTGCGGCGGCACGGTGGGCATCGTCGGCGCGGGCGGTACGGCCGGTGCGGGTGGTGCGGGTGCCTGCCCCGGCGGGCTCGGCGCCGGTCCGGACGGACCAGGCGGCACCGCGCTGCCGTTCGGCGGATTTGTCACCTTGACCTCGACCTCCCCCTCGGGTCTCCGGACGGTTCTTCCGCCCGGCGCGCGCAGCGCGGGAAGAAGTGCACGGCCGCAAGTATTGCCGCAGGGACTGACATCCGCACAGGCCTTGACTCGATCTTGTTCGGATCCCTGCCCATGTACACGAGATTGAGGGGTCTTCGGTTCCCGCCCGCGCGCACGCCGTCCGACGGGGGGCCGGACGGCCGTGCGTCCGTCCGGCGCCTAGTACTGCGCCCGCACGCGCGCGTGCACCTCCCTGTGCGCCCCCACCTGGTCGAGCCCGAGCAGCGCCGCGCCGAGCACCGGCCGCGCGGTGACGACCCGGGGCTCCGCCTTGGGCGCCAGCTCGGCCAGCAACTCGCGTACGCGGTCGTCAAGTTGGGGATGGCGCGCCGCGAGCACGCTGCCGCCGAGCAGCACCGGGGCCTCCTCGTCGAGCAGGTCGAGGCGGCCGAGGGCGACGGTCGCCATGGCGACGACCTCGTCGGCCATGCGGTCGACCACCGTGCGCGCCACGGCGTCGCCCGCCGCGGCCGTGGCGAACAGGACCGGCGTCAGCTCGTGCCGCCGCACCGGGGCGATGCGGCCCAGGTGCAGCGCCTCGATCAGCGCGTACATGGACTCCAGGCCGAAGTGCGCGGGCAGCGCCTCGCGCAGCGCGGTCGCCTCGCCGCGGCCGTCCTCGGCGCGCGCGGCGAACCAGAGGGCCTCCTCGGCCAGGCCGCCGCCCCCGCCCCAGTCGCCGGAGATCCGGCCGATGGCGGGGAAGCGGGCGGTGCGCCCGTCGGGCAGCATGCCCACGCAGTTGATGCCCGCGCCGCACACCACGGCGACGCCGCGCGGCTCGGAGTCCTCCAGGAGACCGGCGCGCAGGATCGCGAAGGTGTCGTTGCGCACGTCGACGGAGGGGCCCCACGCGCGACGCCGCAGGGCATCCGCCAACTCCCGCTCCTCGACCGGGAGATCGGCGTTGGCCAGACACGCGGAGACATGGCCCACCGAGTCGACACCGGCCTCGCCGAACGCCCGCGTCACCGCGTCCGCGAGGACGTCCACCGCGGTCTCGATCCCGACCTGCGGCGGCTGGAACCCGCCGCCGCGGGCCGCGCCGACGATCCGCCCGTCGGCCGCGACCACCGCGACGTCGGTCTTGCTGTTGCCCGCGTCGATCGCGAGCACGCTCGTGCCTACGCCCACGCCAGGTGCTCCCGGTTGTGCGCGATGAGGCTGTCGGTGAGCTGCTCGGCGTACGCGTACTGGCCGACCAGCGGGTGCGCGAGCAGCGCCTTGAAGACGCGGTCGCGACCGCCGTGCAGCGCGGCCTGGAGGGCCAGGTCCTCGTAGCCGGTGACGTGGGCGATGAGCCCCGCGAACAGCGGGTCGAGGCGTGGCACCGCGAGCGGCTTGGCGCCCTGGCCGTCGACCGTGGCCTGCACCTCGATGACGGCGTCGTCCGGCAGGAACGGCAGCGTGCCGTTGTTCACCGTGTTCACGACCTGGTACGGGCTGCCGCCGTTGCCGAGCAGCGAAGCCGCGAGGTCCACGGCCGCCTCCGAGTAGAAGGCGCCGCCGCGCTTGGCGAGCAGCTCCGGCTTCTCGTCGAGGGTGGGGTCGCCGTACATCTTCAGCAACTCCTTCTCCATCGCGGCCACTTCGGCCGCGCGTGACGGCTTGGTCCTCAGCTCCTCGACGACCGCGTCGTGCTGGTAGAAGTAGCGCAGGTAGTACGAGGGCACGACGCCGAGCCGGTCGACGACGGCGCGCGGCATCCGCAGGTCCTCGGCGACGGCGTCGCCGTGCTCGGCGAGGAGCCGCGGCAGGACGTCCTCGCCGCCCGGGCCCCCGAGGCGTACGCCCGTCTCCCAGGTCAGGTGGTTGAGGCCCACGTGGTCGAGGTGGACCTCGCCCGGTGCCACGTCGAGCAGCTTGGCGAACTTGCGCTGGAAGCCGATCGCCACGTTGCACAGGCCGACGGCCTTGTGCCCGGCCTGGAGCAGCGCCCGCGTGACGATGCCCACCGGGTTGGTGAAGTCGATGATCCACGCGTCGGGGTTGGTGCGGCGGACGCGCTCGGCGATGTCGAGGACGACGGGGACCGTGCGCAGCGCCTTGGCGAGGCCGCCCGCGCCGGTGGTCTCCTGGCCGACGCAGCCGCATTCGAGCGGCCACGTCTCGTCCTGGTTGCGGGCCGCCTGCCCGCCGACGCGCAGCTGGAGCAGCACCGCGTCGGCGTCCGCGACGCCCGCGTCCACGTCGGAGGTGGTGACGATGCGGCCCGGGTGGCCCTGCTTGGCGAAGATGCGCCGGGCCAGACCGCCCACCAGCTCCAGGCGGTCGGCGGCCGGATCGACGAGCACCAGCTCCTCGATCGGCAGGGTGTCCCTCAGCCGCGCGAATCCGTCGATGAGTTCGGGTGTGTAGGTCGACCCTCCGCCGACCACTGCGAGCTTCATGGTGTGTCTCAGCCCTTTACTCCGGTGAGGGTGACGCCTTCGACGAAGGCCTTCTGTGCGAAGAAGAAGATGATGATGACCGGCGCCATGACCAGCAGCGTCGCGGCCATGGTCATGTTCCAGTTGACGCTGTGGGCGCTCTTGAACGACTCCAGGCCGTAACTGAGCGTCCAGGCGCCGGGGTTCTGGGCCGCGTAGATCTGCGGTCCGAAGTAGTCGTTCCAGCAGTAGAAGAACTGGAAGAGCGCGATGGCGGCGATGCCTGGCTTGGCCATCGGCACCACGATCTTGACCATGGTGCGGAACTCGCCGCAGCCGTCGACCTTCGCCGACTCGATGTACTCCTTGGGGATGGTGAGGAGGAACTGCCGCAGCAGGAAGATCGAGTAGGCGTCGCCGAAGGCCATCGGGATGATCAGCGGCCACAGCGTGCCCGACAGGTGGAACTGCTGGGCCCACACCAGGTACATCGGGATCACGATGACCTGCGGCGGCAGCATCATCGTCGAGATGACGAGCAGCATCGCGGTGCGCCGGCCGCGGAAGCGGAACTTGGCGAGCGCGTACGCCACGGGGATCGCCGAGCAGACCGTGAAGAGGGTGCCGAGGGCCGCGTACATCAGCGAGTTGCGCCACCAGTCCAGGAATCCCGGTGTCTCGAACACCTCCTTGTAGTTGGACCAGTGCCAGGAGTCGGGCCACAGGTCGCCGCTCATCGCCTGCGCGTCGCTCATCACCGACGTCAGGAAGACGAAGACGAACGGCAGGACGAAGAGCAGCGCGACGGCGATCGCGACGCTGTGCACGGCGATCCAGTGCAGGGCGCGCTTGCGGCGGGCGCGGGCGGCGGCGGGGCCCCGGGCCGGGGCGGCGCGTTCGGGTGTGGGCGCGGGTGCGCTGAGTGTCGTGGAAGTCATCGGGATTCCTCAGTCCTCCGCCGCGAGCAGCCCGGAGCGCTTGCGCATCAGGAGCATCGTCACGGCCATGGCGATGGCGAACAGCACGAGCGAGAGAACGCACGCCGCACCGGTGTTGAAGTTCTGGAAGCCCATCTGGTAGACGAGCTGGGGGACCGTGAGGGTCGAGTGGTCCGGGTAGCCGGGCTGGATCACCGAGCCGGGGCCGATGTTGACGCCGGAGGCGACCTTCCCCGCGACCAGTGCCTGCGTGTAGTACTGCATGGTCTGCACGACGCCCGTGACCACCGCGAACATCACGATCGGGGTGATCGAGGGCCAGGTGACGTAGCGGAACTTGGCGAACGGGCCCGCGCCGTCCAGCTCGGCGGCCTCGTACTGCTCCTTCGGCACGTCGAGCAGCGCGGCCATGAAGATCACCATCAGGTCGCCGATGCCCCACAGGGAGAGCAGCACCAGCGAGGGCTTGGCGGTGTCCGGGTCGTTGAACCAGTTGGGCCCGGAGATGCCGATCGAGCCCAGGACCTCGTTGACCGGGCCCGTGCCCGGGTTGAGCAGGAAGACGAAGGCGACGGTGGCGGCCACCGGCGGGGCGAGGTAGGGGATGTAGAAGGCGGTGCGGAAGAACCCGACGCCCGTCTTGATCTTCGTGATGAGCAGCCCGAGCGAGAGCCCGAAGACCACCCGCAGGGCCACCATGATCACGACCAGCCACAGGGTGTTCCACAGGGCGGGCCCGAACAGCGGCATCTGCTCGAACACGTAACGCCAGTTCCTGAGGCCCACGAAGGTGGGCTCCTTGATCTGGTTGTAGTGCATGAACGAGAAGTAGACGGTGGCGATCAGCGGGTACGCGAAGAAGACGCTGAAGCCCACCAGCCAGGGGGACAGGAAGCCCAGCGTGCGCAGTCTGCGGCGCGCGGGGTTGGAGAGTTGCAGTGCCATGGCGGGGGTCCTCAGCTCTTCGACTGGAGGGTGTCGGCGTCGATCTGGTCGTCGAGCTTCGTCAGGCCCTTGCGCAGATCACCCACGCGCCCGGCCTCGACGGAGTACGCGAAGTCCTGGAGCGAGACCACGTAGGCGCCGCCGTTGACGGAGGGCGGCAGGGCCTTGCTGTGCTTGTTCTCCAGGATGTCGAAGAAGGTCCGGAAGGTCGGGTCGGCGTCCAGGTCGGGGGACTTGAGGGCGGCGAACGTGGACGGCACGTTGTGGATGTCGTTCGCGAAGTGCACGACCTGATCGGTGTCCGCGGTCAGGAACCGCACCAGCTCCCACGCGGCGTTCTGGTGCTTGCTGCTGTGCGCGATCCCGGCGACGGTGCCGGTGATGAAGCCGCGTCCGTACGTGTCGGCCTGGTCGTCGGGGACGGGCAGCGGCGCCACGTCCCAGTTGAACTTCGCCTTCGCCTCGTCCAGCATCAGGCCGCGCCACTCGCCGTCCAGGTGCATGGCGACCTTGCCGGTCAGGAAGGCGTTCTGGCTGGACATCTCGTCGCCGAAGGTCAGCCGGAACCGCTCCAGGTCGTCGAACCCGCCCTGCGCGTCGGCGAGCTTCTTGGCCGTCTTGAAGAACGTGTACGTCGAGGGCTCGTCGGCGAGCCGCGCGTCGCCCTCGGCGTCGAAGTACTTTGGGCCCCACTGCGCGAAGAGCCGGTCCGGACTGTTCTGGTAGAAGCGGAAGTTGGGCAGATAGCCGACCCGCTTGTACGAGTCCTTGCCGCTGCGCACGGTCAGCTTCTCGGCGACCTTCTCGAACTCGGACATCGTGCGCGGCGGACGCTTGATCCCCGCCTCGTCGAAGGCGTCCTTGTTGTAGTACATCCCGTAGGCGTCCGCGAGCAGCGGAAGGGCGCACTGGGTGCCCCGGTAGCTCGTGTAGTCGAGGAGGGTCTTGGGGAAGACCTTCTTCTTGTCGAGCCCGGTCTTCTTCATGAACGGGTCGAGGTCCGCCCACATCCCCGAGTCGCAGTACTGGCCGACGTTGTTGGTGGTGAAGGAGGACACCACGTCCGGGGCCTTGTCGCCGCCCGCGCGCAGGGCCTGGTTGACGGTCTCGTCGGAGACGTTGCCGGTGGCCCGCACGTCGATGTTCGGGTGCAGCTTCTCGAACCGGGCGATGCTGTCGTTGACGGCCTTGACCTCGCCGGGCGTCGACCAGCCGTGCCAGAACTTCAGGGTGACCGGCTTGGTCGGGTCGTCGTTCGCGCTGCCGACGCTCGGGTTGGCGCAGCCGGAGAGCAACAGACCGGCTGCGGCGAGCGCCGCGGACGCGCAGGTGGGCATGCGCCATCGCGGCATGGCGGACTTCCTTTACGGGGGAGGGGAGGGGCGGGGAGGTGGCGGGGGAAGTAGGAGGTCAGGCCGTGTCGAAGACCTGGTCGCGGGCCTGGGTGAGGGCCGAGCGCAGGGCGCCGGTGAGGATCGGGTCGCCGTCGAGCTCGCTGATGCGGATCTGCGGGCGGGGCAGCGCTAGCCCGGTGAGCTCCTCCTCCACCCGGACGCGCAGCTTGTCCCCGCCGGCCTGCGCCACCGAGCCGGAGAGCACGACGAGTTCGGGGTCGACGACGGCGACGACGGCGGCGATGCCGGTGGCGATGCGCCGGGCGACCTCGTCGAGTGCGGCGTCGTCGGCCATGACCTCGGCCAGCGTCGCCCCGCCGCCGGTGAGTTCGCGCACGACGTACGCCGAGACGAGGCTCTCGAAGCCGCCGTCACCGCCGCCGCTCGCCGAGCCGCTGCCCGCCGAGCCGCCGCGCACCAGCGGGGCGCCGGGCAGCGGCATGTAGCCGATCTCGCCCGCGCCGCCGGTGGCGCCGCGCAGCAGGGTGCCGCCCAGCACGATGGCGGCGCCGACGCCTTCGTCGAGCCAGGTCAGCACGTAGTTGTCGAAGTCCTGGGCGGCGCCCTCGTACTGCTCGGCGACGGCGGCCAGGTTCACGTCGTTCTCGATGTCGACGGGGGTGCCGAGGACGGCGGCGAGATCGTCGCGCAGCGTCCGGGAGTGCCAGCCGGGCAGGTGCGGGGCGTAGCGCAGCTGGCCGGTGTGCGGGTCGATGGCGCCGGGGGTGCCGATCACCGCGGCCCGCAGGTCGTCGTGGCCGAGGCCCGCCTGCCGCAGGGCGCCGTCGACGGCCTCCGCGACGAGCTGGGCGGTGCGGTGGCGCACGTCCTCGGCGACGGCGTCGGCCTCCACGCGCTCCTGGGCCAGGACGGTGCCGGTGATGTCGGCGACGAGGGCGGTGATGCCGGTCGGGTCGGCGGAGAGCGCGGCGACGTGTCCGGCGCCCGGGTCGATCTCGTACAGCAGGGCGTTGGGACCGGGGCGGCCGCTGAGGCTGCCGGTGGTGTGCACGAGCCCGGCGGCCTCCAGGCGCCCGAGGAGCTGGGACGTGGTCGGCTTCGACAGCCCGGTCAGCTCGCCGATGCGGGTACGGGTGAGGGGGCCGTGGGCGACCAGGAGGTCGAGGACGGCACGGTCGTTCATGGCGCGCAGGACGCGCGGCGTCCCCGGCGTCCCCGGAGTACTCCCTGCCGCTGCCATGACGACCCCCGCCCTTCGGCTCCCCGGCCCCGCGACCTCACCGCCGGGGGCGTCCCTCAACTGTTAGGAAACTTTCCAATTCGTGAGGACCGTACGGCTGGCGTGAATAACCCGTCAATAGCGAGCGCCCCCGCGGCAACCAAGTCGTTACCTGCGGGGGCGGGTGTTGCACGGGGTGCGTCCGGCACCGGTACGCGCGTGGCTACTTCGCCAGATTCGGCGGCTGTATCGGGGCCGTGGCCAGGGACTGGGGGGACGTCGTCGAGGCGTAGGCGGAGGGGGGCGACATGGCGGCCGTGGGGTCGGGGGTGGCGGCTTCCTCCGGGGGCAGGGGGAGGCCGCCGACGATGCGGATGCCCGCCTCGTCGAACGCCTGCTTGACGCGCCAGCGCAGCTCGCGCTCCACGCCCAGGGACTTGCCCGGCATCGTCTTGGCGGAGAGCCGCACCACCATCGAGTCGAGCAGCACGCTGTCCAGGCCGAGGATCTCCACCGGGCCCCACAGCCG
Source organism: Streptomyces sp. NPDC052114 (assembly GCF_040680155.1). Lineage (NCBI taxonomy): Bacteria > Bacillati > Actinomycetota > Actinomycetes > Kitasatosporales > Streptomycetaceae > Streptomyces > Streptomyces sp. NPDC052114. The sequence goes on from NZ_JBFAWC010000001.1 coordinate 238,851, forward strand.
CTCGTTCCAGGGCTCGTCCTTCGCCATGGCCTCGCCGACCGCCGCGAGGGTCTCCTTGACCTTCTCCAGGTCCTCGTCCGGGCGCACCGTCACGTCGACGCCCGCGGTGGACCAGCCCTGGGAGAGGTTGCCGATGCGCTTGACCTCGCCGTTGCGGACGTACCAGATCTCGCCGTTGTCGCCGCGCAGCTTCGTCACGCGCAGGCCCACCTCGATGACCTCGCCGGAGGCGACGCCCGCGTCGATGGAGTCGCCGACGCCGTACTGGTCCTCAAGGATCATGAAGACGCCGGAGAGGAAGTCCGTGACGAGGTTGCGCGCGCCGAAGCCGATCGCGACGCCCGCCACACCGGCGGAGGCGAGCAGCGGGGCCAGATTGATCTCGAACGTGCCGAGGATCATGAGCGCGGCCGTGCCGAGGATCAGGAAGGACGCCACCGAGCGCAGGACCGAGCCGATCGCCTGCGAGCGCTGCCGGCGGCGCTCCACGTTCACCAGGAGCCCGCCGAGCGCCGTGCCGTCCACGGCCTGCGCCGTGCGGTTCATGCGGTCTATCAGCTTGGTGATCGCACGGCGGACCAGGACGCGCAGGACGACGGCTATGGCCACGATCAGCACGATGCGCAGCCCGATGCTCAGCCAGGTGGACCAGTTCTGCTCGACCCAGCTCGCCGCGTTCGTGGCGCTCTCCTGGGCGTCCTCGAAGGTGGGCGTCTTCGGCTTCGACGGGTCGTCCGGGTCCGTTCCGGCTGCCGTCAGGACGGACAAGAGCACGGCGAATACCTCCAGGTGTCGCGGCCTGCCCGGTGAACTAGGGAGAACCGGGGGAACCGGGCAGACCCACCACACTAACGGGGCATCGTGTGTGGATCGTTGTCATGTTCGAAGGAGAGGTGGTGTTCACCTGGGGAGCAGGCGTGTGGCACGGGGGGTCGCGCCCCCCTTGTGGTCGAAAACACTTCAAGGCCGTTACGGGCACATGCTGGCGCTACGACCAGGCATGAGGGGAGACTGGCTACAGATCGTCCCGGCGCGAGCCACGCGCCGCCGGCGTACAAGGAGGCATCCGTGCCGCATGTCCTGGTCCTCAACGCGTCGTACGAGCCCCTCGGCGTCGTACCGCTCCGCCGCGCGCTCGTCCTCGTCCTGGAGAACAAGGCTCTCTGCCTCGAGGAATCCGGCGCCTTCATGCACAGCGCCACACGCACCGTCCCCGCACCCAGCGTGGTCCGCCTCAAGCGGTTCGTCCGGGTCCCTTACAGGGGGCCCGTTCCTCTGACCAGACGGGCCCTGTTCGCCCGCGACGGCGGTCGGTGCATGTACTGCGGTGGCGTCGCAACCAGCGTCGACCACGTCATTCCCAAGAGCCGGGGCGGCCAGCACGCCTGGGACAACGTGGTGGCTTCCTGCCGCCGCTGCAACCACGTCAAGGCCGACCGGCACCTCATGGAGCTGGGCTGGCGGCTGCGGCACAAGCCCGCGCCGCCCTCGGGCCTCGCGTGGCGCATCATCGGGACCGGACATAGGGATCCGCGCTGGCTGCCGTACTTGCAGCCGTTCGGCGCGGACGACGCGATGGCCCGGATCGACGGCATTTCCGCCTAGCAATCGATCCGGGCCTTTGTTGTACGTGCGTACGTCTTCCGTACGTGCGCACGTCACGGCTGCCGTGCGTACGCCGTGTGCGTCACCCGCGTGGCGCGCGCGGTCACCGCCCGTCGGCGACCGCGTACGCCTCGACCGACCACAGCGAGTAGCCGAAGCGCGTGGCCCGCTCGTCGCCCTGCACCCGCACGTAGCGGGTGTCCCGCGCGTCCATGCGGACCGCCTCCCGGCCACCCCTGCCGTCCCGCACGGTCGCCGCCGTGCGCCAGGTCCGGCCGTCCGACGACGTCTGCACGCGGTAGCCCTTCGCGTACGCGTCCTGCCAGCGCAGCACGACCTGCCCGAGCCTGACCGGCTCCGCGAGCTCCACCTGCCACCACGCGCCGTCCTCGACCGGGGAGGACCAGCGGGTGCCGGGATCGCCGTCGACCGCCGCAGACGCCGGGAAGTCCTTCGTCTCGTCGCCCGACGACGAGGCCTTCGCGCCGCGCGCCAGGTCCGGGCCCGCCGTGCGCGGGTAGGCGCGGACGGACACCGTGCGGGTCTCGTCGCCGAAGCTCACCGGGACGTCGTACGTCCCCGCCCGGGTGCCCGCCGGGACCGTGATCTCGACCGGCACGTCGACGCGGGTGCCGCGCGGCAGCGTGGACTCCCCGGGGACCTTCACCTCGATGCCCCCGGGCGCCTTCGCCCGCAGCCTTCCGCGGACGTCGCCGGGGCGCAGCGAGAGCAGCTCCGCCGTGACCCGCTGCGCGCCGCCGCCGATCTCCGCGTCGGCCTCGGTGCGGGCCAGCGCGAGACGGGCGGCGGGGGCGTCGGCGAACCAGGGCACGAGGTGGCGGACGGTGCCGTCGGTGAGCGCGGCGCGGACCGCGTCGGCCCGCACGTCCTTCGCCCGGACCTCGGTGAAGCCGCTCTCGGAGAGCGCGCCGATGCGCCGCCAGCCCTGGCCGGGGACGTGCGCCTCCACCTCGCCGTGGGTGCCGGGGTCGGTCAGCGCCGTCACCGCGGCGAGCGGACGCTCCCGGCCGAACCGGGCCGTGCCGCCGTCCGCCGCCCGCTCGCCGGTGGTGCCCGCCCACGTCGCGTACGCCTTCTGCGCGCGCGTCAGGAACGGGTCGAGCACGCCCTCGCCGACGGTGGCGCCGCTCGCCCGCAGCTCCTTCCGCAGCCCCGCCAGGGCGCGCGAGGCCCGCCAGGCCGCCGCGCCGTCCCCCTCGGACTGGGCGCGCAGCATGTCGACGGCCCGCTCGCCCGCCTCGCCGTAGCGCGCCAGTTGGTCGATCCAGGGCCGCACCTCGTCGTCGAGCGAGCTGCCGGCGAGCCGCCGCGGCGCCTCGCGCATCACGGTGAACGCGGCGCGCAGCCGCCGCGCCGAGTCCTCGCCCCGCGTCCGGTCCGTCGTCGTGCGGGCCTGCCAGAACTCGCCCATGAGCGGCCGCAGATACGCCGACTCGTCGGCGCCCAGCACGGACGAGGCGTCGTTGCCCGCCAGCGCCCGCAGCGCGCCCCGCGCCTTCGCGTCGCCGCCCGCGAGGTCGTCGATCGCGGCGAGCCAGGACTCGTGGGGGCGGTAGGCGCGCGGGTTCCAGGCGTAGTCGGCGGCCGTGAACAGCGGGATGCGGGACGCGGAGGGCTGCTCCATGGCGTTGCCGAGCAGGGCGGCCGAGCCGGTGGCGACGGCGGGCTCGCGGCCGGTGTAGGGGCCGAGGAAGATACGGTCCTGCGCGAAGTCGTTGACGGGGTAGTTGTCCATTGTGACCAGCGGGTGCGGGCCGAACGCCGCGCGGGCGCCCGCCAGTTCGCGCCCCGTGATGGTCTTGGGGACGACGCCGACGCCCGTCCAGGCGACCTCGACGCGGCGGTCCAGGTCGTGCGAGAGGGCCGCGCGGTACTCGGTCGAGCCGTTTTGGAAGTACTCGGTCGGCATCAGGGAGAGCGGCTTCGCGTCCGGGTGGCGCGCGGCCAGGTGCGCGGCGACGGCGTTGGCGACCTCGGCCTGCGCCTTCGCCGCGGCCTTCGGGCCCGAGCCGAACGTCTCCGCGTCCTGGCCGCAGTGCCACTCGCTGTAGCTGACGTCCTGGAACTGCAGCTGGAAGGCGCGCACGCCCAGCGCCCACATCGCGTCGATCTTGCGCGTGAGGTCCCTGACGTCCTTGTCGGACGACATGCACATGGCCTGGCCCGGGGCGACCGCCCAGGCGAGCGTGACGTGGTTGGCCCTCGCGCGCTCGGCCAGCGCGCGGAAGTCGGCGCGCTGGTCCGCCGGGTAGGGCTCGCGCCAGCGGGCCTGGCGGTAGAGGTCGTCGCCGGGGGCGTAGAGATAGCGGTTCTGCTTGGTCCGCCCCATGAAGTCGACCTGGGCCAGGCGCTGTTCACGCGTCCAGGGGGTGCCGTAGAACCCCTCGGTCAGGCCGCGCACGGCGGTGCCGGGCCAGTCGCGGATCCGTACGCCGGGGACGCCGCGGGCGTCGCCGGTGAGCTGGCGCAGGGTCTGCACGCCGTGGAAGAGGCCGTCCTCGCCGGTCCCCGTGAGGGCGACGGTGTCCCGCCCCTCGACGCGGCCCGCGGCCAGGCGGTACCCGCCGTCGGGCAGGTCGCCGCGCTCGCGGACGCCCAGGGAGCGCAGGGCGCGGTCGGCGCCGCCGCCGCCGACGCGGACGACCAGCGCGCCGCCCGCGGGCAGCGGGGCGCCGTCGCGGGCCTCGGTGATCCTTCGGGCTCCCGCCTCGCGCAGCAGGTCGCGCAGGGCCGCCAGGGCGTACGGGTCGGCGTGCTCCTCGTCCGCGGTCACCAGGACGACGTCGTCGCCCACGGTCACGGAGGTCCCGGCGGCGCTCATCGACTGGGGCCGGGGCCAGACGGGCGGGAGGCCGGATCCGGCCTCGCGGCCGGTGGTGCCGGCGTCGGGGGAGGCGACGGGGGCGCCGGGCGCTCCGGGGGCCGCGACCGCGCCGGGCGCACCGCCGAGGGCACCCGCGATGACGGCGACCGCGATCGCGGCCGCGCCCTTCCTGCGCCGCACCTGCACGGCCCTCGCCCCTGTCCTCGTTCCCGGGGTCCTCGCGGGCCCTGACGTCACGTGTGGCAGTGAGCCCACCACTGACGCGACGGAGGTGTCAACGGGGCCTGGTGAAGGGGCCGTCTTTCTTCGCGGAACCTGCGCGTTTCCGGGGACACAAGGGACGGAAAGGTGCCGGAAAACCGCGGGAAACGAGCGTTCCTGGAAGGGCGGGCGGCGGGGCCGCGGCGACGGACGTCTTCCCGGCGGCCGAGGGCTCGGACCCGGATCTTCCGGAGGGCGGCGGGGTCCGGGCGGAACAACTTCCGTACGGGGAACGAAATGTGACCAGGAACACGTTGGGGTGCCGTATACGTCTGCGATCCCGAGCAGTGGGTAGGGCTGGCGAGACCTGCCCCCTGAAAAGGAGCTCCACGTGGCCGCCGCGAACCTTCTGCTCGACGCGTTCTCCCCACAGGTCTCCAGCCCCGACTCCGGCCTCGACGGCTCCTGCTCCTGCGGCTGCCTGGAGCCGCCGCTGACCAGTGAGCCCCCGCTCGCCGACGCCGCGCCGCTGACCAGTGAGCCGCCGCTCGCCGACGCCGCGCCGCTGACCAGCGAGCCCACCTCCACCGGCATGGCCTCGGGCCTGGACTCCATGGGGGTCTGATGGCCCTGAGCCGGCTGGCCGCGTCGTACGGCGTGGCCACCTCCTACTCCACGTCCCCGGGGCGTACCGTCCCGGCCTCCGACACCGCGGTGATCGCGGCCCTCGCCGCGCTCGGCGTGGACGCGAGCACGCCCGAGGCCGTCCGCGCCGCCCTCGCGGCCCGCGAGGCCGAGCTCTCCGCCCGGCTGCTGCCCCCGACGGTGGTCCTGTGGGAGGACGGCCCCCGGCCCGCCCCGCTCGCGGCCCTGGCGCCGGGGACGCGGATGCGGGTGGAGCTGGAGGAGGGCGGCGTCCGCGCCTGGGAGCTGCCGCCGGACCCGGCGGAGCACGGCATCCCGCGGGACGCACCGCTGCCGCCGGGCACGCACCGCCTGCGCGTGCGCGACCCCGAGGGGCGCGAGGCCGAGGCCCACCTCGTCGTCGCCCCCCGCCGGATCAGGACCCCGGAGCGCCGCGCGCACGGCTTCCTCGTGCAGCTCTACTCGCTGCTCTCCCGTCGCTCCTGGGGCATGGGCGACCTGGGTGACCTCGCCGAGCTCGCCGCCTGGGCGGGGCGGGACCTGGGCGCCGGCTTCGTCCAGGTCAATCCGCTGCACGCGGCCGTGCCGAGCCCGCCGCGGGGGCCGGGCGGCGACCCCTCCCCGTACCGCCCCTCCTCCCGCCGCTTCCCCGACCCCGTGCACCTGCGCGTCGAGGCCGTCCCGGAGTTCGCGTACCTGAGGGGCGAGGCCAGGGAGCGGGCCGAGGAGCTGTGCCGGGAGGCCGACCGATTACGCGAAGCGGTCCTCCACGACGACGAGTTGATCGACCGCGACGCCGTCTGGCGGCTCAAGCTCGTCGCCCTCGAACTGCTCCACGACGTCCCCCTCGGCCCCGGCCGCCGCGCCGCCTACCACTCCTTCCTCGCCGACCAGGGCACCGCCCTGGAGGACCACGCCACCTGGTCCGCCCTCGCCGAGATCCACGGCCCCGACTGGCACTCCTGGCCCGCCCCGCTGCGCGATCCCGCCTCGCCCGCCACCGCCCGAGCCCGCCGCGCCGCGATGGACCGCGTCGACTTCCACTGCCGCCTCGCCTGGCTCACCGACACCCAACTCGCCGCCGCCCAGCGCTCCGCGCGCGAGGCCGGCATGGACATCGGTCTCGTGCATGATCTCGCGGTCGGCGTGCACCCCGGCGGCGCCGACGCCTGGGCCCAGCAGCGGCACTTCGCGCCCCGCAGCACCGTCGGCGCCCCGCCGGACGCCTTCAACGCGCGCGGCCAGGACTGGGGCCTGCCGCCCTGGCGCCCCGACCGCCTCGCCGAGTCCGGCTACGCCCCCTACCGGGCGCTCCTGCGCGGCCTGCTGCGGCACGCGGGCGCGCTCCGCATCGACCACGTCATGGGCCTGTTCCGCCTCTGGTGGATCCCCGAGGGCCACGAGCCCACCGAGGGGACGTACGTGCACTACGACGCCGAGGCGATGCTCGCCGTCCTGGCGCTGGAGGCGCGGCGTGCGGACGCCCTCGTCATCGGCGAGGACCTCGGCACCGTCGAGCCGGGCGTGCGCGAGCGGCTGCGCGAGCACGGCGTGCTCGGCACCTCCGTGCTCTGGTTCGAGCGGGACTGGGTGGGCGAGGACGGGGGCGAGGGCACGGGCCGCCCGCTCCCCGCCGACGCCTGGCGCGCGGACTGCGTGGCCACCGCCACCACGCACGACCTGCCGTCGACGGCCGCCCGGCTCACCGGCGAGCACGTCCGACTCCGCCACGACCTGGGCCTGTTGACCCGCCCGCTGGCGCAGGAGCGGGCCGAGGCCGCCGCCGACGTGCACGAGTGGCTGTGCCTGCTCTCCCGGCTCGGGCTGCTGCCCGGCGGCGTCGGCGACGAGGAGGACGAGATCCGCGCCGTGCACCGCTTCCTGCTGTCCACCCCGGCCCGCATGGTCGGCGTCTGGCTGCCGGACGCGGTGGGCGACCGCCGCCCGCAGAACCTGCCGGGCACCTGGGACCAGTACCCCAACTGGCGGCTGCCGGTCGCCGACGCCGCCGGACGCCCCGTCACCCTGGAGGACCTGGCGGCCTCCCCGCGTCTGCACGCGCTCATGGCGGTGTTCCGCGGGGGTCCCGGCCGGGCCGGCGGGGTCCGTACGGCACCCCCGGGCGCGCACCCCGTTTAGGAGTTCGCTACGTTTGCACCGTGGACAAGAAGAACGCTCTGCGCGCCGGCGCCCTGGCCTCCGGCACGACGCTGATGATGCTGCTCATGTCGTCCCCCGCGAGCGCGCTCGTGCGCGACGACGGCGACGACCCGGGCTCGGGCCTGAGTGTCATCGACACGCTCGGCCTCTTTGTCGTGGCGCCCATCGTGCTGTTCCTGGTGATCGCGGGCCTCGTGATGGTCGGCGACAAGTCCCGCAAGCAGCAGAAGCAGGGTTGACCGAAGGCACCCCCGGGGACCGCCGCGGCGGTCCCCGTTCCTCAGCTTTCCGCGCCGAGGGCGCCCTTCAGCGACGTACCGCCGTTCCGCGCGGCCGTGGCAGGAGGGCGCCCTCGGCGTGCTCGCGTGCCCGGGGTCCTGAGGCCCCGGGAGTGGTCACGGCCGCTCGGCCGTCAGATAGCGCTGGAGCGTCGGCGCGAGCCATCGGGTGATCTCCTCGCGGGTCAGCGCCACCGACGGCGGGATGCGCAGCACGTACCGCGCCAGCGCCATGCCGAGCAGCTGCGACGCGCAGAGCGCGGCCCGCGTCGGGGCCTCGGCGGGGTCCGGGCAGACCTGACGCGCCACCGGCAGGATCTGCGCCGCGAAGATGCCCTGCATGCGCTCGGCGCCCGCCTCGTTGGTGATGCCGACGCGCAGCAGCGCGACGAGCACGTCACCGTCCTCCCACATGGCCAGGAAGTGGGTCACGAGCACCCGCCCGGCGTCCTCGCGCGGCACCCGCGCGAAGTCCGGCAGCCGCAGGTCGACGGAGGTGGCCGCGGCGAACAGTCCCTCCTTGTTGCCGTAGTAGCGCATCACCATCGACGGGTCGATGCGCGCGTCCCTGGCGATGGCGCGGATCGTCGCGCGCTCGTACCCGTCGGCGGCGAACCGCTCGCGGGCCGCGGCCAGGATGCCCGCGCGGGTGGCGTCGGAGCGGCGGGCCGGCGGGCCGAAGGGTCCGTCGGCAGGTTCTCTTCCGGTCATGCCAACAAACGTAGGCCAACACCTGTTGACAGTCCATAGGTGCGGTTCTACGTTGGCCAACAAGCGTTGACCAACAAGTGTTGGCATCAGGAGGCGGCCATGAACGGCACCACCGGGCACACGGGCAACACCGAGAAGGCCGAGGGCGCCGAGATCGTCAAGAGCGCCGAGAGCGTCGTGGTCGTCGGCGCGGGACCCACCGGGCTGCTGCTCGCCGGGGACCTCGCCGCGGCGGGCGTCCCCGTCACCCTCGTCGAGAAGCGGGCGCACGGCATCAGCAACCTCTCCCGCGCGATGGCCGTCCATGCCCGCACCTTGGAGCAGCTGGACGCGCGCGGCCTCGCCGACGAACTGCTCGCCAAGGGCGAACCGCTGAGCACACTGCGCTTCTTCGGGCGTGCCTCGCTCGACCTCTCGCACCTCCCCTCCCGCTTCCGCCACGTCCTGGTCGTCCCGCAGTACGAGGTCGAACGGACTCTGGAGCGGCGGGCGGTCGAGGCCGGCGTGCGGTTCGTGTACGGGACCGAGGTCGTCGGGCTCGACCAGGACGCCGACGGCGTCACGCTCGACGTCCGCGGCCCCGGCGGCACACCGGGCGCTCTGCGCGCCGCCTACGCGGTCGGCGCCGACGGGCTGCGCAGTGGCGTGCGTGAGGCGGTCGGGCTGCCCTTCCCGGGCCGGTCCGTCATCCGCTCGCTGGTCCTCGCCGACGTCCGGCTCGCCGAGCCGCCGGAGTCGCTGCTCGCCGTCAACGGCGCCGGTGACGCCTTCGCCGTCATCGTGCCCTTCGGCGACGGCTACTACCGCGTCGTCGGCTGGAACCGCACCCATGACGTGCCCGACAGCGAGCCGCTCGGCCTCGACGAGGTCAGGGAGATCACGCGGGCCGCCCTCGGCCGGGACCACGGGATGTACGACGCCCGCTGGATGTCCCGCTTCCACAGCGACGAGCGGCAGGCGCCCGCGTACCGCGTGGGCCGGGTCTTCCTCGCCGGGGACGCCGCGCACGTCCACTCCCCGGCCGGCGGCCAGGGCATGAACACGGGCCTCCAGGACGCCGCCAATCTGAGCTGGAAGCTGGTCGCCGCGCTCGAGGGCCGGGCCCCGCGGGGCCTGTTGGACACCTATCAGGCCGAGCGGCACCCGGTCGGCAGGGCGGTGCTGCGCAGCAGCGGCGGGCTCATCAGGCTCGCGATGGCCAGGCGCCCCTGGACGCGCGCCGCGCGGGCCGGGCTCGTGGCCCTCGTCGGCCGTGTGCCCGCGCTGCGCGCCGGGGTGGCGGGCCGGATCACCGGCATCGGCGTCGCCTACCCGGCCCCGAAGGGCGCCCACCGCCTCACCGGGCGCCGGGTCCCCGACGTCGCGCTCCAGGAGGGGCGGCTCCACGAGGTCCTGCGCGCGGGGGAGTTCGTGCTCGTCGCCCCGGACGGCGAGAAGCTCCCGGCGGGCCGCGCCGTGCCCGCCCACTGGGCGAGCGGCCGCCGCACGACGGTCCTGGTCCGCCCCGACGGATACGTGGCGTGGGCGGCGGAGGACGCGGAGGCGGGCGAGGTGGCGGCGGCCCTGCGGGCGTGGGGAGCGGCCTGAGTCGATCGTTCACTTTCCCTACAAATAAACAGCGGAAAGATTCGATGGACCTGATGGGTGTGGAGGTGTCACGGTGGTCCCGCACCGCACCGAGACCCCCGCCATCGCGGGGAGAACCGAGACCCCCGCCACCGCGGGGAGAACCGAGACCCCCGCCACCGCGGGGAGAGAGGCAAGGGATACCCCGTGGCAGTCCTGGACCGGACCCCCGCTCACACCGCACCGGCCGCCGCGAGGGCGGCCGCGCGCCCCATCGGCGTCGGCCTCGCCCTCGCGGCCCTCGCCACGGTCGTCTGGTCGGGCAGCTTCGTCACCTCCCGGGCCCTGCACGACACCGTGCCGCCCGTCCAGCACGCGTTCTGGCGCTGGATCATCGCCATCGCTGCGGTCGCGCCGTTCGCGGCCCGCGAGACCTGGCGGCAGCGCAGGCTGCTCCGGCGGCACCTGAAGTTCCTGCTCCTCGCCTCCCTGTTGGGCGTCACCGTCTACAACACCCTGGTCAACCAGGCCGGCATGACGACCAGCGCGGGCAACATGGGCATGATCATGGCCGCCTCGCCGGTCCTCATGGCCGTCTACGAACGGCTCGGCGGCGCCCGGCTCGGCGCGCGCCGCGTCACCGGCATGCTCGTGGCCTGCGCCGGAGTGCTCCTCCTGGTCAGCAAGGGCTCGCTCGCCATGGACTTCGCGGTCGGCGACCTCTGGATCATCGCGGCGGCGGTCTCCTTCGGCTCGTACAGCGCGCTGCTGCGGCGCAAGCCCGCCGAGATCGGCGGACTGCCCTTCCTCTTCGCGACGTTCGTGCTCGGCGCGCTGATGCTGCTGCCGGTCTTCGTGGCCAGCTACGCGCTCCAGGGCGGCTTCACGCCCACCGTCGGCACGGTCTCCCCGCTCCTGTACGTCGGCGTGGTGTCCTCCGCGGTCGCCTTCTTCGCCTGGAACAAGGCGATCTCGCTCATCGGCGCGGCCCGCGCCGGAGTCGTCTACTACCTCCAGCCGGTCTGCGTCGCCCTGCTCTCCTTCGCGGTCCTCGGCGAGGCCATGGGGTGGCTCCAGGTGCTGTGCATGGGCCTGATCCTGGGCGGGGTCGTGCTGGGCGCGGCCCGCGCGAAGTAGGCGGGGCGGCCGGTGGGAACCCCGCTGCTGACCAGTCGGTACGTTGGCCTCATGAGCGAGTGGGACATCAAGAAGCTGCAGATCCTGCGCACGTTGAGCGAGCGGGGGACCGTGACGGCGACGGCGCACGCCCTGCGGATGACGCCCTCGGCCGTCTCGCAGCAGCTGTCCAACCTCGCCAGGCAGCTGGGCGTGCCGCTCCTGGAGGCGCACGGGCGGCGGGTCCGGCTCACCGACGCCGCGCATCTGGTGCTGCGGCACACCGAGGCCGTCTTCGCCCAACTGGAGCGTGCCGACGCGGAGTTGGCGGCATACGCCCAGGGTGAGGCGGGGGAGGTGCGGGTCGGCGCCTTCTCGACGGCCGTGCCCGCGCTCGTCGTGCCCGCCGTGCGGGCGCTGCGGGAGGCGGCGCCCGGCATCTCCGTACGCGTACGGGAGACCGAGGCGGCGGAGGCGTACGAACTGCTGGCGGCCGGGGAGGTGGACGTCGCCCTGTCCCTGGCCGTCCAGGCGCCCGCCGGGGCCGACGCGGACACGCGCTTCACCCGGGAGTCCCTGCTCGCCGACCCGCTGGACGTGGCGCTGCCCGGCGACCACCGGCTCGCGTCGACGGACGGACTCCGCCTCGCCGACCTCGCGGGCGAACCGTGGATCTTCGGCGGGAGCGGCCCCTGGTCCGAGATCACCCGGGCGGCCTGCGAGAGCGCGGGATTCACCCCGGAGCAGGCGCACTCGGCGTCCGGCTGGACGGCGATCCTCGCGATGGTCGAGGCGGGCATGGGGGTCGCGCTGGTCCCGCGGCTGGCGGCGGCGCGCCGGGACGGCGTCGTCATGCGGGAGCTCTCCGAGGACCACCCGACCCGCCACGTCATCGCGGCGGTGCGCCGCGGGGCATCGGCGGGCGCGGCGGTGGCGAGAGTCCTGGCCGCGCTCCGGGAGGCGGTCCCGGCCCGCGAGGACGCCCCGTAAGGGGCGCGGGGAACCGCGCGACCGGCCCACTCGCGGCCCGCGGATCCCGAACTGCCGGACGGGGCCACCCGAAAGGGGACCCCGCCCGGCAGAGGGCGAGCTACACGTCCGCGGCGCGAGCCTTCAGCGCCCGCTCCACACCCGCACGGGACTCCGTCACCAGCCGCCGCAGCGCCGCGTTCGGCTCCGCGGAGGCCAGCCACGCGTCCGTCGCGTCCAGCGTGGCCTGCTCGATCTGCAGCGAGGGGTACAGGCCCGTGGCGATCTGCTGCGCCATCTCGTGCGAGCGGGAGTCCCACGCGCCCTTCACCGAGGCGAAGAACTTCTCCGTGTAGGAGGCGAGGAGTTCACGCTGGTCGGTCTGGACGAAGCCGCCGATCACCGCCTCCTGGATCGCGTTGGGCAGCGTGTCGGACTCGACGACCGACGCCCACGCCGCGGCCTTGGCCTCCTCGGTCGGCCGCGCCGCACGCGCGTACGCCGCGTGCCGCTCGCCCGCCGCGGTCTTGTCCCGCGCCAGCTCCGCGGCGATGCCCGCCTCGTCGAGCCGGCCCGTCGCCGCGAGCCGCGCGACGAACGCCCAGCGCAGCTCCGTGTCGACCGCGAGCCCCTCGACCGACTCCGAGCCGTCGAGGAGGCCTTCGAGCAGGGCCAGGTCGGCGTCCGTACGGGCCGTCGCCGCGAACGCGCGCGCCCACGCCAGCTGGTGGTCGCCGCCCGGCTCGGCGGCCCGCAGGTGCTCCAGCGTCGCCGCCGTCCAGCGGGCCAGCGCCTCGTCCCGGCCCGCCGGGGCCGCGTACAGGTCGAGGGAGAGCTTCACCTGGCGGTGCAGCGACTGCACGACGCCGATGTCGGACTCCTTGCCGATGCCCGAGAGGACCAGGGCGAGGTAGGCGCGCGTCGGCAGCTCCGCGTCGCGCGTCATGTCCCACGCCGACGCCCAGCACAGCGCCCGCGGCAGCGAGGCCTCGAAGTCGCCGATGTGCTCGGTGACGAAGGCCAGCGACTCGCTGTCCAGGCGGACCTTCGCGTACGAGAGGTCGTCGTCGTTGAGCAGGATGACCGCCGGGCGGGCCTTGCCGACCAGGGCCTCCACGGCCGTCAGCTCGCCGTCGACGTCCAGCTCCACGCGGTCGGTGCGGACCAGCTTGCCGGACGCGTCGTCCAGGTCGTAGAAGCCGATGGCGATGCGGTGCGGGCGCAGCGTCGACTCGCCCTTGGCGCCCTCGGGCAGCGCCGGGGCCTCCTGCTTGACCGCGAAGGACGTGATGACGCCGCGCGTGTCGACGTCCACGACCGGCCGCAGCACGTTGATGCCGGCCGTCTCCAGCCACTTCTTCGACCAGGTCTTCAGGTCGCGGCCGCTGGTCTCCTCCAGCGCGCCGAGCAGGTCGGACAGGCGCGTGTTGCCGAACGCGTGCCGCTTGAAGTACGCCTGCACGCCCTGGAAGAACTCGTCCTGGCCGACGTACGCGACGAGCTGCTTGAGCACCGAGGCGCCCTTGGCGTACGTGATGCCGTCGAAGTTGACCAGGACGTCGTCCAGGTCACGGATGTCGGCCATGATCGGGTGCGTGGACGGCAGCTGGTCCTGGCGGTACGCCCACGTCTTCATGGAGTTGGCGAACGTCGTCCAGGAGTGCGGCCACTTCGAGTCCGGGGCGTACGCCTGGCAGGCGGCCTCGGCGTAGGTGGCGAACGACTCGTTCAGCCACAGGTCGTTCCACCACTCCATGGTGACCAGGTCGCCGAACCACATGTGCGCCAGCTCGTGCAGGATCGTGGCGGCCCGCACCTCGTACGCGGCGTCGGTCACCTTCGAGCGGAACACGTACTGGTCGCGGATGGTCACCGCGCCCGCGTTCTCCATCGCGCCCGCGTTGAACTCCGGCACGAAGAGCTGGTCGTACTTCGGGAAGGGGTAGTTGTAGTCGAACTTCTCCTGGAACCAGTCGAAGCCCTGCCGGGTGACCTCGAAGATCGCGTCCGCGTCGAGGAACTCGGCGAGCGAGGGACGGCAGTAGATGCCGAGCGGCACGGACTGCCCGTTCGGGCCTTCGTAGGACGAGTGGACCGCGTGGTACGGGCCGACGATCAGCGCCGTGACGTACGTCGACATGCGCTGCGTCGGCTCGAACGTCCAGACGTCGTCCTTCGGCTCGGGCGTCGGCGAGTTGGAGATCACCGTCCAGCCGCCCGGCGCCTTCACGGTGAACTGGAAGGTGGCCTTCAGGTCCGGCTGCTCGAAGGAGGCGAAGACGCGGCGGGCGTCCGGCACCTCGAACTGCGTGTACAGGTACGCCTGCTGGTCGACCGGGTCGACGAAGCGGTGCAGGCCCTCGCCGGTGTTGGTGTACTCGCAGTCGGCCACGACCCGCAGTTCGTTGGGCCCGGCCTGGAGGTGGCGCAGCGCGATCCGCGAGTCGCGGAAGACGGCGCCCACCTCCAGCGCGTGGCCGTTCAGGACGACCTCGTGGACCGCGGGGGCCACCAGGTCGATGAAGGTCTCCGCGTCCGCCTCGGCGGAGTCGAAGCGCACCGTGGTCACGGACCGGTAGGTGCCGCCCTCCTGCGCGCCGGAGAGGTCGAGATCGATCTCGTACGAGTCAACGGTGAGCAGCTTCGCCCGCTGCTGCGCCTCTTCGCGGGTCAGATTGGTGCCGGGCACGCGGTCATCTCCTCGGAAACGACTTCTGGTCGTCTCTGGTCGTCGTCGGGTCGACGTCGGCACGGCGGGGGCCTGCTGGTCCCGCGCCGGCGCGACAGGTCGTTCTGGTCTCTTCAATTAGGACGTACGGCGGCTTCGGGGGGTGCCACTTGTGGTGTTTCCGGCCATCCTTCCATGCGGCCCGGGATGGCCGCCCGGGCCATTGTTCTCCCGCTGCCGTGCGGTTACGCTCCGCGCGTTCGCACCGGTCCGGGGCGGCCGCAGACCACGGCCACGAGGACGGTCAGGAACCACAGGGGGACGCGGGAGATGCTGGGGAACGAAGCGCTGCCGGGCGGCGCGGGTCCGGCCGCGCGACGGCCATGATCGACGTACTGGTGGCGGGCGCGGGCATCGGCGGGCTCACCACGGCACTGAGTCTGCACGCGGCGGGCATCGAGGTCCGGGTCGTGGACCCCGTCGACGAACTGCGCCCCGTCGGCGTGGGGATCAACCTGCTGCCGCACGCCGTGCGGGAGCTGACCGAGCTGGGGCTCGGCGGCGAGCTCGCCGCGACGGCCGTCGCGCCCGACGAGATGGTCCACTTCGACCGGCACGGCAACCGCATCTGGGCCGAGCCGCGCGGCCGCGCCCTCGGCTACCACTGGCCGCAGTACTCCATCCACCGCGGCGCCCTCCAGTTGCTGCTCCTGGACGCGGTGCGCGACCGGCTCGGCGACCACGCGGTGCGCACCGGGACGGCCTTCGTGCGCCTGGCCGAGCGGGAGGGCCCCGCGCTGCGGGTGATCCTGCGGGACGTGCGGCGCGCCAGGGAGTACGCGGTGCGGGTGCGGGCCCTGGTCGGGGCGGACGGCCTGCACTCGGCGGTGCGGGCCGTGCTGCACCACGGCGAGGGGCCGCCGCTGTGGAACGGCATCCGGATGTGGCGCGGCACCGTGGACTGGCATCCGGTGCTCGGCGGGCGCACGGTCGCCGTCGCGGGCAGCAACGCCACCGCGAAGCTCGTCGTCTACCCGATCTCGCGGCCGGCCCAGGAGCGCGGGCGGGCGCTGCTCAACTGGGTGGCGGAGGTGCGGTTCCCGCTGACGCACCACCACGGCATGGCGGGGCCCGCCGACTGGAACCGCTCGGGGCGGCTCTCCGACGTCCTGCCGCACTACGCGGGGTGGCGCGTCGGCGACCTCGACGTGCCCGCGATGCTGGCCGCCACGCGGCACATCCTGGAGTATCCGATGGTCGACCGGGACCCGCTGGCCCGCTGGGGCCGGGGACCGGTCACCCTGCTCGGCGACGCGGCCCACCCGATGTACCCGGTGGGGTCCAACGGCGGCTCCCAGGCGATCCTCGACGCCCGCGTCCTGGCCCGCTGCCTTGCGCACACCTCGCCGGACCGGGAGGCGGGCCTGCGCGCGTACGAGGAGGTGCGGCGCGACGCGGTCAACGCGATCGTCCTCGCCAACCGCGACATGCCCGCCGACCGCATCCTCCAGGCGGTCGCCGAACGCGCCCCGGACGGCTTCGACCACGTCGAGAACGTCCTGAACCCCGAGGAACTCGCCTTCCTCGACGAGGCGTACCGAAGAACCACGGGAGTGGACGTGGCGGAGCTGAACGGGAGGGGGTCCTGGGGGGTGGGGTGAGGGGAGTGCCGCACCTTCCCGCCGTCCCCGGGAACGCCCCGTCCGAAAGCCGCCAGCGGTCCTCCCGCCCGCGCGCGAGGCTCGGGGCATGAACAGCGCACCGGACACCACCAGCACCCCGCACACCGCCACCGACCGCGTCCCCACCGCCTACACCCCGCTCCCCATCGCCCCCGCCGTCCTCCGGCAGCTCCGCGACGTCGACGACGCCGGGCAGGCCCGCGTGCCGTACGTCGACCACGAGGGCGGCTCCCCGCTGCGGTGCTGTCTGCGGCCCGTCGCCCCCGGTGAGCGCGTCGCCCTCGTCTCGTACGCGCCGCTGCGCCGCTGGGCCGCCGAGACCGGTGCGGCCCCCGGTGCCTACGACGAGCAGGGGCCCGTCTTCATCCACGCCGACCCCTGCGCGGGCCCGGCGCCGGAGCGCGCGGGCTATCCCTTCTCCCGGGCCGGTGCCCAGCGCACGATCCGCCGCTACGACGCCGCCGGACACATCGTCGGGGGCCGCCGCCTGGAGATCCCCGAGGACCAGGAACGGGGCTTCGACGCCGCGTTCGCCGAGGCCTTCGCCGACCCCGAGGTCGCCCTCGTGCACGTGCGCGCCGTCGAGTACGGCTGCTTCCAGTTCGAGGTGCGCAGGCCGGGACCGGCGGGCTAGCCGCGCTCCGCCGCCACCGCCCGCGCGAACTCCCGCACCCGCGCCGTCTCCCCGTCCCGGTGCCAGACCATCCCGAGGACCGAGTCCGGCACCCCGTCGACCGGGACGAAGACGATGTCCCTGCGGCCGTGGTACTCCGCCGTCGGCGTGCACAGCAGCATCGCGCCCCGGTCCGCCGCGACCAGCGTCAGACCCTCCTGGAGCGTGCGGACCGCGGGCGCGGGCGCGCCGGAGGGGGCGTGCGCCTCGCGCCAGTACGCGGGGGCGGGCCCCGCCGCCGAGATCAGCGGAGTCCCCGTCAGCTCCGCCGCCGTCAGCGAGGCGCGCCCCGCGAACGGGTGCCGCACCGACACCGCGACGGTCTGCGGCTCACCGGACAGGACGGGACCGAGCACGAGATCCGGCTCGGCGACCGGGAGCAGCACGATCGCCGCGTCCACGGCACCGGACCGCACCGCGCCGAAGGGGTCCGCGAAGGGAATCTCCACGATCTCCGTCGCGCACCCCGGGTGCCGCTCCTGGAAGACCTCGATGGCCGCCATGAGACGCGCGTCCGCGGTCCCCTGGAAACCGATCCTCAGCGTGCCCTCGACGCCCCGCGCCGCCGTCCTCGCCCGCTCCACGACCGAGGTCAACTCCTCGTACGAAGGCCGCAGTTCGGCGAGAAAACGCTCCCCGAGTGTGGTCAGCCGGACCCTGCGGCTCGTACGCTCCAGCAGGCGCGCGCCGATCCGCCGCTCCAGGGCGGCCAGCAACTGGCTGACGCGGCTCTGCGAGACGTAGAGCCGCTCACCCGCCCGCCCGAAGTGCAGCTCCTCGGCGAGCACCAGGAAACACTCCAGCTCCCGGATCTCCAGTCCGTTCCCCGGTCCGCCCATGGCGTGCGTCCCTCTCCCGTGTGCCCGATGTCCCGATCGATCAATCCGGCTCATACAAGGATGAGATCTTCCGCGTTGTTCCCGGGCGGGGACCCCCACAGGGTGGATGCCATGTCTCAGAGCACACAGATACCCGCACGGCAGAGCGCGCCGCCCCGCCCCCGGGGCCGCCTCGCCGTCGCGGCGGTGGCCGTCGCCACCTTCTCCGTCGTCACCACGGAGATGCTCCCCGTCGGACTCCTCACCGCCATGAGCGCGGACCTCGGCGTCTCCGACGGCACCGCGGGCCTCACCGTCACGCTGCCCGGCATCGTCGCGGCGCTCGCGGCCCTGCTGCTCCCCGTCGCCGTGCGCCACGCCGACCGGCGCACGGTGCTGTGCGCGCTGATGGCGCTGCTCGCCGCCGCCAACGTCGCCTCCGCGCTCGCGCCCGCCTTCGGCGTGCTGCTCGTCGCGCGCGTCCTGGTGGGCGTCTGCATCGGCGGCGTCTGGGCCATCGCGGCCGGGCTCGGCGTCCGGCTGGTCCGCGCGCGGTCCGCGGGGCGGGCCACCGCGGTGATCTTCAGCGGGATAGCGGTGGCGTCCGTCGTCGGGGTGCCCGCCGGCACGCTCCTGGGCGAACTGGCCGGCTGGCGCTGGGGGTTCGCGTCCCTGGCCGTGCTCGCCCTCGCCGTCGCGGGGCTGCTCGCCGCGGTCCTGCCGGAGCTGCCCGTCCGCGAGGGGATCAGGCTCGGCGCGTTCGCCGCGCTGCTGCGCATCGGCCGGCTGCGGGCCGGACTCCTCGCCGTCACCCTCCTGGTCACCGGCCACTTCGCCGCGTACACCTATGTGCGCCCCGTCCTGGAACGCGTGCCCGGCATCGGCGCGGGCCTGATCAGCGGGCTGCTCCTCGCCTACGGCGTGGCCGGCATCGTCGGCAACTTCGCGGGCGGCGCCGTCGCGGCCCGCGACCCGCGCAGGGCGCTGCTCGCCATCTGCGCCGTGCTCGGCGCCGTGACGCTCCTGATGGTGCCCGCGGGCGGCTCGCTCGCCGCGTCGGTGGCGCTGCTCGTGGCGTGGGGCCTGGCGTACGGCGGGGTCTCCGTCTCCGCCCAGAACTGGGTGATGGCCGCGGCCCCGCACGCCCGCGACACGGCGTCGGCGCTCTTCGCCGGGGTGTTCAACGTGGCCATAGCGCTCGGCGCCTTCCTCGGCGGCCGGGTCGCGGACGGCGGCGGTCCTGGCGCGGTCCTGTGGCTCGGCGGCGGCCTCGCGGGCCTCGCGCTGGTGGCGGTGGCCTGCGCGAAGGGGGCGGCCACCCGCGAAGGGTGACCGCCCCCTTCCGCGTACGAGGGAAGCGTCCGTCCGGGGTGTCAGCCCTTGAGCTCGGCCGCCACCAGCTCCGCGATCTGGACGGCGTTCAGCGCCGCGCCCTTGCGGAGGTTGTCGTCGGCGATGAAGAACGCCAGGCCGTTCTCGACCGTCTCGTCGCCCCGGATGCGGCCCACGAACGCGTCGTCCTTGCCCGCGGCGGCCAGCGGCGTGGGCACGTCCGTGACGACGACGCCCTCGGCCGAGGAGAGGATCTCGGTGGCGCGCTCGGGGCTGATCGGCCGCGCGAAGCGGGCGTTGACCTGGAGGGAGTGCCCGGTGAAGACCGGCACGCGCACGCAGGTGCCCGAGACCTTGAGCTCCGGGATCTCCAGGATCTTGCGGGACTCGTGGCGCAGCTTCTGCTCCTCGTCGGTCTCGTTCAGACCGTCGTCGACGACGGAGCCCGCCATCGGCAGGACGTTGTACGCGATCGGCGCGACGTACTTGTCCGGCTCGGGGAAGTCCACCGCGGAGCCGTCGTGCGTGAGCTTCGGCGCGTCCTCACCGACCTTCTTGACCTGCTCGAAGAGCTCGTCGACACCGGCGAGACCGGACCCGGAGACGGCCTGGTAGGTGGCGACGACCAGCGCCTCAAGACCGGCCTCGGCGTGCAGCGGCCTGAGGACCGGCATGGCGGCCATCGTCGTGCAGTTCGGGTTGGCGATGATGCCCTTGGGGCGGTCCTTGATCGCGTGCGGGTTCACCTCGGAGACCACCAGCGGCACCTCGGGGTCGCGCCGCCACGCCGAGGAGTTGTCGATCACCACGGCGCCCTGCGAGGCGACCTTCTCGGCGAGGGCCTTGGAGGTGGCGCCGCCGGCCGAGAACAGCACGATGTCCAGGCCCGTGAAGTCGGCCGTCGAGGCGTCCTCGACCGTCACGCCGTCCACGACCGTGCCGGCGCTGCGGGCCGAGGCGAACAGGCGCAGCTCGTCGACGGGGAAGTCCCGCTCGACGAGGATCTTGCGCATGACCTTGCCGACCTGACCGGTGGCTCCGACGATTCCGACCTTCACAGGGACTTCCTCCGTATGTGCGTGGCCCGCGACTGTGCGTCCGGCCTGGTGACCTGGGCCCGGGCTTGCTCCATGATGCGTCTGTCCACGGCCGCCTTGTCCAATCCATTGTCCGAGGTGCGGGACGCCACATTCGTCCGAACGTTTCGGACGCCCCCGGCGTCCTAGGGGAAACGCGGGGACGGGAGGGGCACAGTGCTGCGCAGAAAAGCGCGCCGCGCGCAGGCGGGGACCCGGGGGGCGGATCCCTTGGACGCCGCCCAGGAGGACCGGGTGCGGGCGGTGCTCGCGCTCGGCGGGGTGCCGCACGCCGACCTGCCCGACGGGGTGCAGCAGGTCCGGCTGAAGCTCCTGGAGCGGGCCGCGGACGGCCGCGAGGCCCCGCGCGACGTCTCGGCGTGGGCGGCCGTCGTCGCCTCCAACCTCGCCATGGACTGGCACCGGGCCCGGCGCAGGCAGGAGCGGCTCGGCGAGCGGCTCGCGGTGCTGTGGCGCGAGTCCACCGACGAGGACGGCGCGGAGGCGCGGGCCACCTCGCTCGCCGTCGCCCAGGGCCTCGGCGAGCTGCCGGACGCCCAGCGCCAGGTCGTGGTCCTGCGCTTCTACGCCGACCTGCCGGTACGGGCCATCGCCACGGAACTCGGCATCCCGGAGGGCACGGTCAAGAGCAGACTGCACTCGGCGGTACGGCTCCTGCGGGCCCGGCTGCACGAAGGGGAGGTGGTGTGACCGTGGCCGCCAAGGACAACGACGTCGACGCGCTGATGCTCGCCCTGACGGACGACCCGGTGCCCGACGGGGCCCGCGCCGATCCCGGCTTCGCCGCCGAGCACGCGGCGGCCGTGGCCGACGTCGCCCTGCTCAGGGAGCGTCTCGGCGCCGTGGGCGACGCGCTGGCGGCGCGCCCGGCGCCACCGGCCGAGCCCGTCCCGCTGTGCCCGCCGCGCCGCAGGCGCGACTTCGTGGCCGTGGTGTTCGTCGCGGTCGCCGCCGTGGTGGCGGCGGCGCTGGTGAGCGGGGCGGCCTGGCTGGTCATGGCGGGCGGCCCGACGGCGGGCGACGACTCCGCGGGCGCGGCGAAGGAGGCGGCGCCCGACGAGAGGGCGGGCGGCGGCGCGGACGCGGACCAGAGCCCCGAGGGCTTCGTGGCCTGCTCACGCCTCATCGCCGAGGGGACGGTCACCGAGGTCACCCCGGTCCCGGGAGCGGAGCGCGACCGCATCACGGTCGAGGTGAGCGACTACCTGAAGCCGACGACGGGCCCCGCCACGATCACCTTCCCGATGGTCCACGACGTGGACCCCCGCCTGAAGAAGGGCGACCGCACCCTGATCACCATCCCCAAGGGCGCGGCGGAGCCGGACAACTGGGCGACGGGCAAGGACCGCGCCCCGCTCCGCAAGATGATCACCAAGGCCCTCCCGAAGTCGCAGGACATCCGCTGCGACGGCCGGCCGGGGCCGGGGGACTGAGGGGGAGCGGGGGCCGATCGCGGAAGAGTCCCGCCGGAATGCGCACCAGGGCGACATCCCGACGGGACTCTTCCACGAGGGCCGCCGACCGCGGCGGCCCCGGCCGTTACGGCGTGACCTTCTCCACCTTCACGCTGCCGCTGCCCGCGACCGTGCCGCCCGCGTTCAGCAGGGACACCTCGCCGAACAGCTCGCGGCCCTCGGCGGCCGGGGCCTTGGCCTCGACCTTCGCGTCGACCGCGGCCGTGGCGCCGTTGCCGAGCCGGACCTGCTTCGCGTCGTCGACCGTGACCTTGCCGAGCGCGTCCGAGAAGAAGACGTCACGGTAGTCGTACGTGGTCGAGCCGGACGGCACCGAGTAGCCCGTCACCTCGATCGTGTACGTCCCGGCGGCCGGCTTCGTCAGGCTGACCGACTCCTCCGAGTCGCCCTCCGCCGACGAACCGACGACCTTGCCGTCCTTCTTGACGGCCAGGTCCAGGTCGGCGGCGACGTCCGAGGTCGAGCCGATGGCGACGTCGAGCCGCTCGGCGCCCGCGGGGACGACGACCTCGGTGACCTGGGTCTCGTTCGGCTTGATGGTGGGCTTCGCGGACTTGGCCGAGCCCAGCGAGCCGCCCTTCAGCTTGCCGTCGACGGCCGCGAAGTTGTTCGTGACCTTCCAGGAGACGGGGGCGGCCGAGCCGACCTTCGCCTCCGGGAGCGTCTGCACGGCGGGGTCGAAGGCGACGCCGAGCGCGGCGACGTTCAGCTTGTACGGGTTGTCGAGCAGCGGCGACGTACGGCGCGACTCGACCTCGATCTCCCAGACACCGGCCTGCGGCTCCGCGTACGAACGCAGGTCCGGGCGGCAGGTGTTGGCGGGGTTCTCGTAGTTCGGGTAGCAGACGATCGACGACGTGGAGTCGACCGGGACGCCGTACGGGTGCACCGCGATGAAGCGGGTCTGGCTCTTGTCCTTCAGGCCGCCGAGGGAGACCTCCAGGGACTTGGCGCCCTTGGGGACGGTGACGAAGTAGGACTGCGGGGTGTTGCGCTGCGTCGAGCCGGACGCCGAGAAGGTGTACGCGGGCTTGGCCAGCGGGGTCGAGACGACGACCGTCGTCATGATCTGCTGGTCGACGCCCTCGGTGCGCTCGTCGTCGACGGTGAGGATCGCGCTGTGCAGGCCGGCCGACTTGGCCTTCGCCTGGACCTTGACGGTGACCGGCTTGTTCAGCGGCAGCGTCACGTCGCCCTTGGTGAGCAGCTTGAAGGTGTCCTCGTGGTTGTTGACGAGGTCCAGCTCGTGGCGGACGCCGCGGTCCGGGCCCGAGGTGCGGGTGACCGTCACGTCGTAGGTCCGCTTCTGGCCGGCCTTCAGGCCGCCCTCACGGTCGTAGATGCCGGTGCCGGGCTTCTTCAGCTCCTGCTCCAGGGCGGTGTCGACCGGGGCCTTCACCGTGTAGGTGTGCGCCGTCGCGTCGTCCTCGATGGCCTCCCAGGCGTCGACGACGTCGATGAGGCCGGTGCCCTGGGCGTACGCCTGCTCGCCGCGGATGCGGTCCGCGGTCGAGGTCAGCGCGGTGCGCAGCTTCGCCGGGGTGAGGTCGATCTTCTCCCGCTTCGCGGCGGAGAGGAGGAGGGCCGAGGCGCCCGCGGCCTGCGGGGACGCCATCGAGGTGCCCTGCAGCATCGAGTAGCCGGCGGGCAGCTGGTAGCCGGCCTCGGCGACCGGGGAGCCGGGCAGCCAGGTCTGCGTGGTGTTGATGGCCGAGCCCGGCGCCGAGATGATCGGCGCGAAGCCGCCGTCCTCACGCGGGCCGCGCGAGGAGAACGGCATCATCGCGTACGAACGATCCACCTGGGAGCCGTAGTTGGCGGCCCAGGTCTCCTTGGAGATGGCGGCGCCGACCGAGATGACCTTGTCGGCGAGGCCAGGGTCGCCGATGGTGTTCGCGCCGGGGCCGGAGTTGCCCGCGGAGATCACCAGCTGGACGCCGTAGGTGTCGATGAGCCGCGTGTAGAGCTCGGCGCGCGCGTTGTTGCCGTCGTTGAGGGCAGGGAGGCCGCCGATCGACATGTTCACGATGTCGACGCCGCGCTTGGTGACGAGGTCGATCATGCCCTCGGTGAGCGCGACGTTGGTGCAGCCGCCGGTCCAGGTGCAGGCGCGCGAGGAGACCAGCTTGGCGCCGGGGGCGGCACCGCTCATCCTGCCGCCGAACAGGCCGTTGGCGGCGGTGATGCCCGCGACGTGCGTGCCGTGCTCGGACTCGATGACGCCGATGTTGACGAAGTCGGCCTTCTTGCCGACCCAGTCGCCGCCGTAGGGGTCGGTCGGCACGTCCTTGCGGATCTCGACGACGAACGGGACGCGCTCGACGACGTCGGTCGCCGGGTCGTCCTTGCCGAAGTAGGCGACCTGGTGGTCGTCCTTGTACGGCTTGAGGACCTCGTCGTCGGTGAAGTCGTTGTTGTTGTTCAGGTCGACGCGGACCGTGCCGGCGGCCGGGTCGTACAGGACGCCCCAGCTGTCGGTGGTGTCGCCGTCGCGGTTGATGTCGCCCTTGGCGTCGCCGCCGGTGGTGGCGGACTCGCGGAAGCGGTTGACCTGGAAGGAGCCCGCGGGGGCCTTCCACGTCTCGCTGTCCCAGGCGAAGGTGGGGCCGGTGACCGGGTTGGTCATGCGGCGCCAGGTGCCGTCCTGGTCGACGATCGGGTCGGTGGCGGTGACCCAGTCGGTGATCTTGCGCTCGCCGGTCGTCGTCTTCTGCAGCGCCGGGTGGGCGAGGTCGATGCCCGAGTCGAGGATGCCGATGGTGATGCCCCGGCCGTCGGCCTTCGGGTGCTTCTTCACGAAGTCGACGGCGCCCGTCTCGGCGGACGGGTTGTACGGGTTCTTCGCGGGGGTGTTCTTGTCCGGCCCCGGGTACGTCCCCTTGGCGGCCGGCTTCGCGCCCTTCGCGCGGTCCGCCGCCGGGGTCGGGTCGTCCAGTTCGATCTCGTGGCGCAGATCGATGGCGTGCACGGACGACAGCTTCGCGGCCGACTTGATCGCGGCGTCGGCCTTGGCGGTCGGCACGGTCGCGCGGACGTAGCCGAGCTTGTCGTCGGTGCGGCCCACGGAGCCGCCCTTGACGCCGTCGAGCTGGTCGGCGACCTGCTCGGTGGCGCCGGGCGCGGTGGCGACCATCATCGTGACGGTCTTCTCGCCGTCCGCCTTGGCGTCGGCGAGCAGGTCGGCGTCGGCCGAACCGAGCTTGCCGCCCGCGGACTTGGGGGCGGGCGCGGGGGACTCGTCCGCCGCGAAGGCCAGGGGAGCGGCCCCGGTCGCGCAGAGCGCGGCGGTGAGGCCGACGGCTATCGCGAGACGGGGCGCGCGTCTGGCGCTGGAACTGGATCTGGGCATCGGCATCCCTGTGCGTGAAGGTCGGGAAGGAGGGTCGGTCCGGCCCGGAGACCGGGAAGTTCCGGAATCCGGGGCCGGACGACCGCTCAGCCTTACGCAAGTGGCTGCTGTTTGGGGAGAGTTGTCCGAGCTGTGATCGGGGCATGGCGTAATTCCGCCATACGCCATGGCGGACAAGGCGGTGCATAGGGTGACTTGGGCCGGGAACTGTTCCCGGCCCTGTCACGTCTCGCGCGAGCGCGCGTAGTGCCGCGCGGCCTTCGCGCGGTTGCCGCAGGCCGCCATGGAGCACCAGCGGCGGGTGCCGTTGCGCGAGGTGTCGAAGAAGTGCAGGACGCACGCCTCGTGGGCGCAGCCGCGGATCCGGTCGGGCGCGGCGGCCAGGAGGCGGAGGTAGTCGCGCGCCGCGAGCCAGGCCGGGCCCCGGGCCGGGTCCGCGAACTCGGGCTCCTCGCCGGGGCCCCGCGGGGTCAGGGTCGCGCGGATGCGGCCGTGTGCGAGGACCTCGTCGACGCGGGCGGTGCCCACCGGGTCGCCGGGGGAGTCCACGACGGCGGCGAGCGCGTCGCGGGCGCGCAGGGTGTGCTCCAGGGTCGGCCCGTCGGCGGCGAAGCGGGCGTCGAGCCCGTTCGCTCCGAGCCAGACCGCGAGCCCCTCGGTGCCGGTCAGCAGGTCCTGGCGCTCGCCCTCGTGCATCCAGACGGTGTTGAGCAGGTCGAGGGAGAGCGGCTCGCCGACGAGCGGCCGGGGGTCGTGCGGGGGCTGGGCGGCGGGCATGGGGGCTCCCTTCGGTGCTAACCCCTCAAGGTTACGTGACCGGTTGACGGCGTCCGCGCCTAACCTTTAATGTCGTGTTGAAAGGTTAGTACGACGACGGATTCCAGGCAGACCAGGGGAGAGTCATGACCACGTCCACCGCTCCGCGCACCGGCCACATCGGGCTGAACGTCACCGACCTGGAGCGTTCGCTCGCCTTCTACCGCGACGTCATCGGGTACGGCGTCATCGGCGAGGGCAAGGAGGAGGGCCGCCGCTTCGCCTTCCTCGGGGAGGGCGGCCGCCCCGTGCTCACGCTCTGGCAGCAGGCGGACGCCGGGTACGCCCCGGGGCGCGCCGGCCTGCACCACCTCGCCCTGGAGGTCGACACCATCGAGCAGGTCAGGCAGTACGAGAACGCGCTGCGGGAGTACGGCGTGGAGTTCGCGTACGACGGCGTGGTGCCGCACGGCGAGGGTGCGGCGTCCGGCGGGATCTTCTTCCACGACCCGGACGGCACACGCCTGGAGATCTTCGCCGCGTCCGGGGCCGAGGAGGCCGATGCCCCGGTGGAGTCGGCACCGACGTGCGGCTTCTTCTAGGCGCCCCGCAAGAGGCACGGGGAACCGCGCGACACGCCACGACGCACCCGCAGAAGGAGCTCACCGATGACGCCGCACACCGAAACGCGGTCCCCCTACCACCAGGGCTCCCGCACCGTGCAGGACAAGGCCGGCGTGCGCGACCTCGCCGACCACGTGGGCCGCTCGATAGGCCAGGGCATCCGCCCCGTCGCCGCCGCCTTCCTGGAGCTCCAGCCGCTGCTGGTGATCGGCGGCGCGGACGGGACGGGCGCGGTCCACGCCTCGCCGCTCACCGGCGACCCCGGCTTCGTACGGGCCACGGGGCCCCGGCAGATCTCGGTCGCCGGGGCGCCGCGCCCCGGCGACCCCCTCGCCGCCGCCCTCGCCCGCGAGGGCACCCCCGTCGGCACCATCGCCCTGGACCCGCGCACCCGGCGCCGCATGCGCCTCAACGGCCGGGCCCGGCCCACCTCCCGAGGCCTGGCGATCGCCGCCGACCAGGTGTTCTCCAACTGCCCGAAGTACCTCCAGAAGCGGGAGCTGTACGAGGGGCGGCGGCCGGAGGGGCCCGGCGAGCCCGTGCGCGGCACGCGGCTCACCGACGGGCAGCGCGCGTTCGTCGCCGCCGCCGACACCTTCTTCCTCGCCACCGTCCACGCCCGCGGCGCCGACGCCAGCCACCGCGGCGGCAACCCCGGCTTCGTGCGCGTCACCTCGCCGTACACCCTGGAATGGGACGACTTCCCGGGCAACGCGATGTTCCTCAGCCTCGGCAACCTCGTCGAGGACCCCCGCGCCGGACTCCTCTTCCTCGACTGGACGACGGGCACGTCCCTCCAGCTCACCGGCACGGCCCGCACGCTGCACGCGGCCGACGGCTCGCGCACGGTCCGGTTCGACCTCGCGGAGGCGGTCGAGACCCCGCACGCCAGCCCGTGGCGTTGGTCCGACCCCGAGTTCTCCCCTGCCAATCCCGGCAACGGGGACTAGCGTCACCCTGTGCACAAAGAGCTCCGGGTGGCGGCCTACGCCGTATGCGTACGCGACGGGCAGGTGCTGCTGGCCCGCTGGGTCGCCGGTGACGGCAGCAGACGGTGGACGCTGCCCGGCGGCGGCATGGACCACGGCGAGGACCCCTACGACACCGTGATCCGCGAGGCCGACGAGGAGACCGGCTACGTCGTCGAGCCGGTCGCGCTCCTCGGCGTCGACTCGCTGCGCCGCCGCTACCCCCGCAGGCTCGGCGCCGTCGCCGACTTCCACGGGCTGCGGATCGTGTACGAGGGGCGCGTCACCGGCGGCGAACTGCGCCACGAGACGGACGGCTCCACGGACCTCGCGGCCTGGCACCCCCTGGAGGCCGTGCCGGACCTCGACCGCGTCGGCCTCGTCGACATCGGCCTGGAGCTGTGGCGCTCCCGCCCGGCCGACGGACACCGCCACGCCCCGGACACCCCGCACTGAGCTCCCGCCGCCTTCCCTTCCCCGAAAGGTGAACGTGGAGTGACCGCCTCCTCTCCGCCCGGAGAGGGTCGCGTGACCACGCAGGGCACCCGATGATCCACGTACGGTGATCGGCGCCGCCCGTTGCGGTCTCGTTCACGCGCAGGCCACCCCCGATGCCAACGATCCAGTACGAGCGGAGAGTTCACGGGCCGCAGCCGGGCCCGGACCCCCCGCGACCACTGCCGACGCGTTCGCACTCGGGGAGACCGCGCCATGTCGCGCATACGCTCTGTCACCACCGCAACCGCCACGGCCGTAGCGGGCGTCGCCACCGCGACGGCCGCCTCCGCCGCCACCGCCACGGGCCGGCTCGACCGCCGCGCCCTGCTGGCCGCCGCCGGAGCGGTCGGCCTCTCGGCCGGGATCGGCTACGCGCTCGGGCCCGGCGCCGGCTCCGGCAACGCCGCCCCCGCGGGCCGGGCCGCCATCGCGCGCTCCAGGCCCGCCCCCGCCGCGCCCCTCATGCCGTACAAGAACGGCACCACCCTGCTCACCGTCGCCGCCGCCCGCGGCACCTCCGGCTACCGGCGGCTCGGCGACGGGCCCGCCTGGCGGCGCGTCGTGCGCGGCGACCTCGCGGCGGCCAAGGCGGGGCGCGAGGGGCGGCGCACCGCGCTCGCCGCGTTCGTCCAGTTCACCGACCTGCACCTCGTCGACGTACAACACCCCCTGCGGTACGAGTACTTGCGGGCGCAGACCGCGAGCGCCTGGCGGCCCCACGAGTCCCTGTCGGTGGCCGGTGCCGTCTCCCTGGTCGAGCGGGTCAACGCCCTGCGCGGCGCGCCCGCCACCGGCGCGCCCCTGCACTGCGTCGTGACGACCGGCGACAACACCGACAACAACTCGCGGGCCGAACTGGACTGGTTCCTGACGGTGATGAACGGCGGCCGCATCCGCCCCAACACCGGTGACCCGCGCCGCTACGAAGGCGTGCAGTCCAGCGGCCTCACGCTGTACTGGCAGCCCGACGACGCGGTCCGCGACGCCGACAAGAACCTCGGGTTCCCGCGCCTGCACGGCTTCCTCGACGCCGCGATCCGCGAGGTCAACAGCCCCGGCCTCGGGCTGCCCTGGTACTCCACGGTCGGCAACCACGACGCGCTGCCCGGCGGCTGCTGGGCGCCCAGGGACTCCTACCTCTCCGAGTTCGCCGTCGGCGGGAAGAAGCTGATGTCCCTGGACGAGTCGCGGGGCGCGGCCCTGTGGAAGGCCGTCAAGAAGGGCCGCGACCCCAAGGGCGCGCTCTTCAAGGACCTCCTGAAGAGCGAGGCGCGACGCATGCGGTCCATCACGCCGGACGCGTCACGGGCACCCTTCACCCCCGCCGAGTACGTCCGGGCGCACCTGGACCCCGCACACACGGGCCCCGGCCCCGTCGGCCACGGCTACACCCAGGAGAACCTCGCCTCCGCCACCCAGTACTACTCCTTCCGCATCAGCGACGACGTGCTCGGCATCAGCCTCGACACCACCGATCCGGGCGGCCACTACGAGGGGTCGCTGGGGACCTCGCAACTGCGCTGGCTGGAGCGGGAGCTGGCGGCGAACGAGCGGCGGGCCGGCGGTCCCTCGTACGTCGTCGTCCTCAGCCACCACACCAGCAGGACCATGCGGAACCTGCGCCACGACCCGGCGCGGCCCGGCGAGGCCCGGCACGGCGGCGAGGAGGTCGTCGAACTGCTCGGCCGGCACCGCTCCGTCCTCGCCTGGGTCAACGGCCACAGCCACAAGAACGCCATCACCCCGCACCGCACCCCGCACGGCTCCTTCTGGGAGGTCTCCACCGCGTCCCACATCGACTTCCCGCAGCTGGCGCGGGTCGTCGAACTCACCGACAACCACGACGGCACGATCTCCGTCTTCACCACGCTCATCGAGTCCGCCGCCCCGCACCGCACGGATTTCGCCGACCTCTCCCAGACCGGTCTGGCCGCCCTCTACCGCGAGCTGTCCTTCAACGCCCCCGGCGCCAAGCCCACGCTGGGCGGCGAGGCGGGCGACCGGAACACCGAACTCGTCCTGCGCAAGGGCTGAACCGGAAGGCCGGATCCGGCTCAACCCCGGCGTGGCGCTCAACCTCCGCACCGGCCCCCGGGTCCCCTCGGCCGACGACCGTCGGGACGGAAGGGGCAGCACATGGCAGTGCTCAAGCGCGTGAGGCAGTCGAGGGGACGGGCCGGGGTGGCGGCGGCGCTCGCCGTGACGGTGGTGGCGGGCGGTTTCGCGGCCCCCGCGTTCGCCGCGCCGCCGGAGCGGGGCGGCGCGGACGGGCACCGCGCGACGCTGCGCGCGATGCGGGCCGCCCTCAACGAGGACGCGCCCGGCGTGACCGCGCAGGCGAAGGACCGGCGCGGCCCCTGGAACGCCGCCGCGGGCCTCGGCGACCTGGAGCGCAAGACTCCGCGCGGCGAGCACGACCGCTACCGCGTCGGCAGCATCACCAAGACCTTCGTCGCCACCGTGCTCCTCCAGCTGGAGGCCGAGGGCAGACTCGACCTGGACGACACGGTCGGGCGGTGGCTGCCGGGCGTCGTCGAGGGCCACGGCCACGACGGGGACCGGATCACCGTGCGGCAGCTCCTCAACCACACCAGCGGGATCTTCAACGTCACGGCCGACGAGGGATTCCAGCGGACGGTGTTCAGCGAGCAGTTCCTCGAACACCGCTATGACACCTGGACCCCCGAGGAACTGGTCGCCATCGCGATGCGCCACAAGCCGGACTTCGCGCCCGGCACGGCCTGGAGGTACTCCAACACCAACTACGTGCTCGCGGGCATGCTCATCGAGAAGATCACCGGCACGTCGTACGCGCGGCAGATCAGGGAGCGGATCATCGAACCGCTCCACCTGCGCGCCACGAAGGTGCCCGGCACCGATCCGGCCCTGCCGGGCCCCGCCTCACGGGCGTACACCAGGCTCTCCGACGAGCCGGGCGCCCCGCTCCACGACGTGACGGAGCTCAATCCGACCGTCGCGGGCGCGGCCGGTTCGATGATCTCCGACTCGGCGGACCTCAACCGCTTCTACACCGCGCTGCTGCGCGGCCGGCTCCTGCCGAAGAAGCAGCTCGCCGAGATGAAGACGACGGTGCCCCTGGGCGACGACGCGCCGGGCCGGCGGTACGGGCTGGGCATCGAGGCCATCACGACGAGCTGCGGGACGGTCGTGTGGGGGCACGGCGGCGGCATCCACGGCTCGTCGTCGGTGGCGGTCTCGACGGCGGACGGCCGCCATGCGCTGGCGCTCAACTTCAACGGTCCCGGCGGGGACGAGGAGGCGGTGTTCGAGGCGGAGTACTGCGGCTCGTAACGCGGCCCGGCACGCCCGCACGCGGACATGCACAGGGGCGGAACCCGGACCGGTCCGGACTCCGCCCCTGCACTCCCCTCCTGCGAGTGCGGTACCGCGTCCGCGCTATCTCGGCAGCACCACGACGTACGCGGCGGGCTCACGGTCCCCCGAGGCCATCAGCGCGGTCCGCACCACCGCCGCCTGCTGCTCCAGCGCGTCCCTGAGCTTCTTGGGGGTGATGTGTACGACGGTGATGCCGAGCCGCTCCAGGTGCTCGCGCTTACGGGCGTACTCCGACCACGTCGCGTCGTCGTCCTGCCGAAGGCCCTGCCGCGGCGCCCGGGTGTCCAGCTCCACCGCGACGGCCTGGTCGGGCCAGTAGGCGTCGACGCCGCCGAGGTGGGGGCCGCCGGGCAGCCGCAGGTCGACGTTCCACAGCGGGTCGGGCAGACCGTGGTCGGAGACCATCCGGTACAGGCGGCTCTCGGCGATGGCGCGGCCCTCGGCGAGCAGCGAGTCGACGGCGTCGACGACGTGCGGGCGGGTGAGCAGCCGGGCGTGGTTCAACTCCCGCACGATCGCGGCCGGTTCGCAGTGCCCGCCGCGCACCGCCTCGGTGAGCAGCCGGCGCACGACGCCCGCCTCGGCGAGCTGCGCCACCGCGTCGGCGAGGGCGCGCGGCACCGGGGCGACCGGAACTCCCGTGATCTGCTGGGGAGTCGGCAGTGCGTTGCCGCGCACGAGCCGGGTGAATCCGGTGGACCGCAGCCGTCGGGTGCGGGGCACGAGGACGTCGATGTGGTCCAGGGAGAGCAGCGGGGGAGCGGAGGAGAACCGGTGCAGGGCGAGTGCGGCCAGGCCGGTGATCATCGCGTCCGCGTACGGGGCGTGCGGTTCACCCGCGCCGGGCTGGCCGGGGATGCCCTGGGCGGTCCTGGCGGGCGGGCGGCCGGTGTAGAGCAGCGCGCCGTGCAGCCGCTCCTCGCTGGTGGGCGGGCCCGGGTGCAGCAGGTACACGCCCGGCAGGAGCTGCTGCCAGGGGCCGCCGGGGCGGCAGTGGGCGCCGGCCTCGGCGGAGGAGACGCCGTGCTCGCGGAGCTGGGCGGTGCTCAGGACACGGAGCTGGGTGTCGGCGAGGTGGTTCAGGGGGAGCGGGGAGAGCGGGGCGTTGTGGTTCATGACCCGGTCGTTCCCGCGTGCCCTCGGCCCGCTAACCGCTGTTACAGGGCCGTCGACAAACCCGGACAAGGCTGCCCTAAAGTACAGGAGTTCGACTGCCGATGTTTCCTGGCCGCTCGGCCTCGAACATCCGCCCCGTCCCCGGCGCCGGGGGCCCGTGCGGGGGCGGGCCCTGTTTCCTCGGCTTCCGGCCGTGGTGGGTTCGTCCCGCCGCTTCGCGGCGGATGGTCCCCACCCACCCACCCGTTTGCCCCGCGCCGAGAGGTGGAGGTAGGGGCGGTTCTTCGGCTTTCGGTCGTGGTGGGTTTGTTCCGCCGCTTCGCGGCGGATGGTCCCCACCCACCCACCCGTTTGCCCCGCGCCGGAAGGTGGGCGTAGGGGCGGGGTGGCCCGCCGTTTTCCGGTGGGTGGGGAAGGGCCGCCGCGGAGCGGCGGTGTTGTTCGGTGGCGGCGGAGAGCCGAAGAACCGGCAACTCCGGTGCCGGGGAGCCCCCGGAAGGCGCCGGGTCCCTCCTCGAACAGGGGACGCCCCCGTGCCGGGTCCCGGCACGGGGGCGTCACGCGGGGGAGACGGTCAGGCCGCTGCCTCCGCGTCGCACGACTGCGCCCGCAACGAACGCGCGAGGTCGTCCCGGGCCTCCAGGACCAGGCGGCGCAGCGCGGGCGCGGCGTCCGCGTGGGCGGAGAGCCACGCGTCCGCCGACGCCAGCGTCGCCTCGTCACCCTGGAGGTGGGGGAAGAGGCCCTTCACCACGTCCATGCCGATCTGGATCGACCGGTCCGCCCAGACCCGCTCGATCGCGTCGAAGTACTTGGCGGCGTACGGCGCCACCAGCTCCCGCTGCGACGGCTGCGTGAAGCCCGCGATCGTCGCCTCCACCAGCGCGTTGGACAGCGCGTCGGACTCCACCACGGAGACCCACGCCTGCGCCTTGACCGCCGCCGAGGGCCGCGCGGCCAGGCACCGCACCTGGTGCCGCTTGCCGGACGCCGTGTCGTCCCGTGCCAGCTCCGCGCCGATGACCTCCTCGTCGGCGGCGCCGCGCGCGGCCAGCGGGCTCAGGAAGGCCCAGCGCAGCTCCTGGTCGACCTCCAGGCCGTCGATCTTGGCCGTGCCGTCCAGTAGGCCCTGCAGCAGCTGGAGGTCGGCCGCCGACGACGCCACGGTCGCGAAGAACCGCGCCCACGTCAGCTGGTGCTGGCTGCCCGGCTCCGCGATCCGCAGCTCCCGCAGCGCACCCTCGGCCAGCGCCCGGCCGCCCTCCTCGCGCCACTGGGGCGCGGCGTAGTGCGTGAGGGCGGAGCCCGCCCAGGTGTGCAGCATCTGCAGCACGCCGATGTCGCTCTCGCGCCCGGCGAAGCGCAGCACGAGGTCGATGAAGTCACGCGTCGGCATGAGCCCGTCCCGCGTGAGGTTCCACAGCGCGGACCAGCACAGCGCGCGGGCCAGCGGGTCGGTGATGTCGCCGAGGTGGTCCCGCAGGGTCGCCAGCGAGTTCTCGTCGAAGCGGATCTTGCAGTAGGTCAGGTCGTCGTCGTTGACCAGGACGAGCTCGGGCGCCTCCTCGCCGGCCAGCCCGGTCACCACCGTGCGCGGCCCCTCGACGTCGGCCTCCGCGCGGGCGTACCGCTCCAGGGCGCCGCCGGCGGCCCGGCGGTACAGGCCCACGGCCACCCGGTGCGGCCGCAGTTCGGGGTGCGACTCGGGTGCCTCCTGCACCACGGAGAGCTCGGTGATCCGGCCCTCCGCGTTCAGGATCACCTGCGGGGTCAGGGAGTTGACGCCCGCCGTCTGCAGCCAGGACCGCGACCACGAGGTCATGTCGCGCCCGGAGGTCTCCTCCAGGACGGAGAGCAGGTCGCCGAGGACGGTGTTGCCGTACGCGTGCCGCTTGAAGTAGCGCCGGGCGCCCTCCAGGAACGCGTCCCGTCCCACGTACGCGACGAGCTGCTTGAGGACCGAGGCGCCCTTCGCGTACGTGATCCCGTCGAAGTTGAGCTTGGCGTCCTCCAGGTCGCGGATGTCGGCCGTGACCGGGTGCGTGGAGGGCAGCTGGTCGGCGCGGTAGGCCCACGCCTTGCGGTTGTTGGCGAAGGTGATCCAGCCGTTGGTGAAGCGGGTCGCCTCGACCATCGAGAAGGTGCCCATGAAGTCGGCGAAGGACTCCTTGAGCCACAGGTCGTCCCACCAGCGCATGGTGACGAGGTCGCCGAACCACATGTGGGCCATCTCGTGCAGGATCACGTTGGCCCGGCGCTCGTACGACGCGGTGGTCACCTTGCCGCGGAAGATGTACTCCTCGCGGAAGGTCACCAGGCCCGGGTTCTCCATCGCCCCGAGGTTGTACTCCGGCACGAACGCCTGGTCGTACTTCCCGAAGGGGTAGGGGTAGTCGAAGTTGTCGTGGAAGAAGTCCAGGCCCTGCTTGGTGACCAGGAAGACGTCGTCCGCGTCGAAGTGCGGGGCGAGGCCCTTGCGGCACATCGCGCCGAGCGGGATCTCCAGGCGCGTGCCGTCCTCCAGGACGCGCTCGTAGGAGTCCGTCACATAGTGGTAGGGGCCGGCGACGACCGCCGTGATGTACGTCGAGATCGGCTTGGTCTCGGCGAACTTCCAGACACCGTCGGTCAGTTCGCCGACGCCGTTCGACCACACCGTCCAGCCCTCGGGCGCCCGCACCTCGAAGCGGTAGGGCGCCTTCAGGTCGGGCTGCTCGAAGTTGGCGAAGACGCGGCGGGAGTCCGCGGGCTCGTACTGCGTGTAGAGATAGACCTCGCCGTCCTCCGGGTCGACGAAGCGGTGCATGCCCTCACCGGTGCGGCTGTAGGCGCACTGGGCGTCCACCACCAGCTCGTTCTCCTCGGCGAGGTCCTCCAGGGCGATCCTGGTGCCGTCGAAGACCTCGGAGGGGTCCAGGTCCTTGCCGTTCAGCGAGAGGGCCGTGACGCTCGGCGCGACCAGGTCCACGAAGCTCGCGGCGCCCGGCTCGGCGCTGCGGAACCGGATCGTGGTCACCGAGCGGAACGTGCGCGGCTCCTGACCGCTCTCGCCCACCGCCGAACGCAGGTCGAGGAAGACCTCGTAACCGTCGACGGACAGCAGCGCGGCCCTCTCGTGGGCCTCGTCGCGGGACAGATTCTCACCGGGCACGGGCGGCACTCCCTTGTGACTCGCAAGACTCGTACGAATGTCTACGATCCTCGCATGTGCCGTCTGCGGCCGACATCCGGGAATGCCCCGGTGCGCCACGGACGTTTTCCCGGACCAGATGCGAACGGATTCCCTAGGGAGAGACATGTCCGAGAACGGCAGCAAGACCCCCGTCGATTTCTGGTTCGACCCGCTGTGCCCCTGGGCCTGGATGACCTCCCGCTGGGTCCTCGAGGTCGAGAAGCTGCGTGACATCGAGGTCCGCTGGCACGTGATGAGTCTCGCGGTCCTGAACGAGGACAAGCTCGACCAGGTCCCCGCGGAGTACCGCGAGATGCTGGAGACCAAGGCCTGGGGCCCGGTCCGCGTCGCGATCGCCGCGCAGCAGAAGCACGGCGACGAGGTCGTCGGCAAGCTCTACACCGCGCTCGGCACCCGCTTCCACAACCGCGGCGAGGGCCCCACCCGTGAGGCCGTCGTCGGCGCCCTGGAGGACGTGGGCCTGCCGACGGACCTGGCGGACCACATGGACTCGGACGCGTACGACGCCGAGCTGCGCGCCTCCCACAAGGAGGGCATCGACAAGGTCGGCCAGGAAGTCGGCACGCCCGTCATCGCCGTCCCCGGCGCCGACGGCGAGCAGATCGCCTTCTTCGGCCCGGTCGTCACCCCGGCCCCCAAGGGCGAGGACGCGGCGAAGCTGTGGGACGGCACGCTCCTGGTGGCGTCGATCCCGGGCTTCTACGAGATCAAGCGGACGCGCACGCAGGGCCCCGTCTTCGACTGAGCGCTCGACCGCGGACCGCCCCGAGGGCCCATGGCCCCACCGTCCCCCGGAACCGCGCATACCGAAAGGCCCCCGTGAGTCACGTCCTCACGGGGGCCTTTCCTTCATCCGCCCGCCTCGGTGAAGGTTGAGAAGACGATCACGAGGCGAGACGTGCTGCGGCTGTCACCGGGGGAGCGGACGACAGCCGGGGCTTCACGGGGCCAGCAGGAGGCTGTTGACCCGCTCCTTCGCGGCGGCGTAGCGCTTGGCCACGTCCTGCCAGTTGACGACCTGCCACATGGCCTCGATGAAGTCGACCTTCTGGTTCTTGTACTGCAGGTAGAAGGCGTGCTCCCAGGCGTCGAAGACCAGGATCGGCGTCGAGCCCTGGCCGATGTTGCCCTGGTGGTCGTAGACCTGCTCGACGATGAGGCGGTTGCTGAGCGGCTCGTAGGCGAGCACGCCCCAGCCCGAACCCTGCGTCGTGGCCGAGGCCTTGGTCAGCTGGGCCTTGAACTTGGCGAAGGAGCCGAAGGACTCGGTGATCGCGTCGGCGAGGTCGCCCACACCGTCCGCGGCCAGCGGCTCGCCGCCGCCACCGTCCTTCGGGCTGTTCATGTTGTGCCAGTAGATGCTGTGCAGGATGTGACCGGAGAGGTGGAAGGCCAGGTTCTTCTCCAGGCCGTTGATGGCGCCCCACGTCTCCTTGTCGCGCGCCTCCTCCAGCTGCTCGAGGGTGTCGTTCGCGCCCTTCACGTACGCCGCGTGGTGCTTGTCGTGGTGCAGCTCGATGATCTGCGGGTTGATGACAGGTTCGAGCGCCGCGTAGTCGTACGGAAGTTCAGGAAGCGTGTAAATGGCCATGGTCCGAGCCCTCCGACTGCTGCTCTGCTGTAGTGCGCTGTTGTGGTTCACAAGTTATTGCAAGTCCGTCGCAAGTGCAGGCTAGCAGCAGGAGCCCCGCGCAGTTGATCAGCCCTTTGTCCTAGGTCCGCGCGGGAATATCCGGGCACGGAAAAGCCCCGGACCAGTTGGTCCGGGGCTCTTCGGGAGTGCGGAGGAGCGTGACGCCTAGGCGTCGATGGTGCCGGAGGTGTCGGCGGAGCCGGTGCCACCCGCGGTGCCGCCCCTCTTCTCCGCCATCTTCTGCCGCGCGAACCCGATCGCGGCGAGCGCCAGCGTCAGCGCACCCGTGGCGAGCAGCTGCTTGCGCGTGTCCGGCTGGTCGGTCATCAGGTAGAAGACGTACGCCATGGCGGCCAGCGCCACCCAGGTCAGGAAGGGGAAGGCCCACATCTTCACGACGAGCTTCTCCGGGGCCTCGCGCTCCGTGCGGCGGCGCAGGATCAGCTGCGAGGCGGCGATGAAGATCCAGACGACCAGGATCATCGCGCCGATCATGTTGAGCAGCCAGGGGAAGACGTCGTCGGGGCGCCAGTAGCTGAGCAGGACGCAGACGAAGCCGAAGACCGAGGAGGCGAGGACCGCGAGGCGCGGGACGCCGCCGTAGATCCTGCCGAGCGCCCGGGGTCCCTGGCCGCGCTCGATGAGGGAGTACGACATGCGCGAGGCGCCGTAGATGTTGGCGTTCATCGCGGAGAGCAGGGCGATCAGGACGATGACGTTCATGATCTCGCCGGCGCCGGGGATGCCGAGGTGGTCCAGCGTGGCGACGTACGGGCCCTTGGCGACGACCTCCTTGTCGTCCCACGGCAGCAGCGTGACGACGACGAGCATCGAGCCGACGTAGAAGACGGCGATGCGCCACATCGCCGTGCGCACGGCCTTGGCGACGCTCTTGACCGGGTTCTCGGACTCGGCGGCGGCGATCGTGACGGTCTCCAGACCGCCGTACGCGAAGACGGAGGCGAGGAGGCCGATGATCAGGCCGTCCGTGCCGTTCGGCATGAAGCCGCCCTCGCCGGTGAGGTTGTCCAGGCCGGGGGCGGAGGTGTCCGAGCCGGGCAGCAGGCCGAGGACGGCGAGGACGCCGATGCCGAGGAAGAGCGTGATCGCGCCGACCTTGAGGGCGGCGAACCAGAACTCGAACTCGCCGAAGTTCTTCACGGCCGTCAGGTTGGCGCCGCAGAACACCAGCATGAAGAGGGCGACCCAGGCCCACTCCGGGCTGTCGGGGAACCAGCCCACCATGATCTTCGCGGCGCCGATGCCCTCCAGGCCGACGGCGACGCAGAGCAGGAACCAGAAGCCCCAGCCCGCGGTGAAGCCCGCCCAGGGGCCGATGGCCCGCTCGGCGTGGACGGAGAAGGAGCCCGAGGCCGGGTTCGCGGCCGACATCTCGCCCAGCATGCGCATCACGAGCATGACGAGCGCGCCGGATATCGCGTAGGCGAGGACGATCGAGGGGCCGGCCGCGGCGATGCCCGCTCCGGACCCCACGAAGAGGCCCGCTCCGATCACGCCGCCGAGGGCGATCATGGAGAGGTGTCGCTGCTTGAGGCCGTGGACCAGCGGGGAGTCGGCCTTGGGTGCTTCGGGTGCTGTGTCCTGGGGGGTGGACGTCCGAGACATGGGCGTGCCCTGTTCAGTAGCTGAGACGGGGGAGCGAGCGGCCCACAGTCTGAGGTCCGGTACCGCTGACAGGGAACAGCTGACCGCTATACGGACACGACGCTCACACGTTGTGAAGAAATGGACACATCAAGTTCACCGCTGGTTCACACGCGTCGCGCGCGTGCTTCGCGCCACTCCCGCAGCCCCGCGACCGCCAGGACGAGCCCCGTCGCCCCCGCCGACCACAGCAGCTGCGGGCGCGCCGCGTCGTCCGTCAGCATCAGGCCCAGCACGGCCACCATCGCGGCCAGCGCCGCCCAGGTGAGATACGGGAAGGCCCACATCCGCAGCACGAGCCGCTCCGGGGCCTCCCGCTCGATGCGCCGGCGCAGCCGCAGCTGCGAGAGCGCGATCAGCGCCCAGACGAAGAGCAGCACCGCGCCGACGGAGTTGAGCATGTAGAGGAAGACGGAGTCCGGCCACTTCAGATTGAGGACGACCGAGACGAAGCCGAAGGCCACCGACGCGAGGACCGCGCGGCGCGGCACCCCGCCGCCCGACACCTTCAGCAGGGCCTTGGGTGCCTCGCCGCGCTCGGCCAGCGAGAAGATCATGCGGGACGAGCCGTAGAGGTTGGCGTTGAGCGCCGAGAGCAGCGCCACGAACACCACGATGTTCATGATCGTCCCGGCGGACGGCACCCCGATCGAGTCGAGGACCCTCACATACGGGCTGACCCCGGCGTGCTGCGCCGTCCAGGGCAGCACCGTCACGATGACCAGCATCGACCCGACGTAGAAGAAGAGGATGCGGTAGACGGCGCTGCGCACCGCGCGGGCGACCGAGCGCACCGGGTCCTCGGACTCGGCGGCCGCGATCGTGACGACCTCCAGGCCGCCGAAGGCGAACACGACGGCCAGGACGCCGGAGACGACGCCCTCCCAGCCGTTGGGCAGGAAGCCGCCGTGGCCGGTGAGGTTGGTGAGGCCCACGGGGTCCGTGTCGGGCAGCACGCCGAAGATCGCGAGCAGGCCGAGGACCAGGAAGGCGACGATCGCGAAGACCTTCAGGGTGGCGAACCAGAACTCGAACTCGCCGAAGTTCTTCACCGCGGCGAGGTTGGCGCCGGTGAAGACCAGCATGAAGACCAGCACCCAGGCCCACTGCGGCACGGCGGGCGCCCAGCCGTTCGCGATCTGCGCGGCGCCGGTCGCCTCCACGGCGAGCACGACCACCAGCAGGAACCAGTAGAGCCAGCCGACGCTGAAACCGGCCCAGCGGCCCAGCGCGCGCTCCGCGTGCACGGAGAAGGAGCCGGACGCGGGCATCGCGGCGGACATCTCGCCGAGCATCCGCATCACGCACATCGCGAGCGCGCCCGCGATCAGGTACGAGACGACGATGCCGGGGCCCGCGACGGAGATCCCCGCCCCCGAGCCCACGAAGAGCCCGGCCCCGATGACCCCGCCGAGCCCGAGCATGGTCAGGTGCCGCTGCTTGAGCCCGCCGCCGAGCGGTTCCTTCTCGTCCCCGAGGGGCGCGGCCGTGGCCTGGGGGTCGTGCATGGTGGTCAGCTGCTCTCGGGGGCTCACAAGACTTTGGTGGGACTCCACAGTCTCTCCGGGCGGCGGCCCCCCGCGCAAAACGAGCCACCCGCCCGCCCACCTCAGTGACGAGCATCACGCCCCCCGAGGTGTACGCGCTCCCCTTTGTACGGAGCCAACCAAGGCCCCGCCCCCGGGTTGTCGGCCGGAGACCGTGTTGCCGCGCCTCCGCCTGGGATAGCGTCGACGCGTCCCAACCTGCCCACGTCCCCGCGGAGTCCCGATGAGCATCGCCGCCACCACCCGCCCCGGTCAGGTCCTCGCCGACCTGCTGCCCGCGTCCCGCGTGAAGGACGCGGCCCTCGTGCTCGGCGGCGCCGCGCTCACCGGGATCGCCGCCCAGATCGCGGTGCCCGTGCCGGGCTCCCCGGTGCCGGTGACCGGCCAGACCTTCGCCGCGCTGCTCGTCGGCACGGCGCTGGGCGCCCGCCGCGGCTTCCTCTCGCTCGCGCTGTACGCCCTCGTGGGCATGGCCGGCATGCCGTGGTTCGCGCAGGCGGGCTCCGGCGTCGCGGCCCCGTCGCTGGGCTACGTCCTCGGCATGCTGCTCGCCGCCACCGTCGTGGGCGCCCTCGCCCGCCGCGGCGGCGACCGCTCCGTGCTGCGCACCGCGGGCACGATGGTCCTCGGCTCCGCGATCATCTACGCGGTCGGCGTCCCCTACCTGGCCGCCGCCACCGGCATGTCGCTGACCCAGGCCGTCGCGGCCGGGCTCACGCCGTTCCTGATCGGCGACGCCCTCAAGGCCGCGCTCGCGATGGGCGCGCTGCCCACGGCCTGGAAGCTGCTCGACCGCTGAGCGGTCCGAAGCCGGTCAGTGCTCAACTGACGTCGTAGTTCCGCCTGAAGAGGTTCGCCGGGTCGTACGTGGCCTTCAACTCGGCGAGCCTCTTTCGCGTATCCGTGTCGTAGATCCCCTCCGGGCGGTCGCCGCCGCCGAACGCGAAGTTGAGGAAGCGCCCCACCCGCTGCGGCGCCACCCGCCCGAACGCCCGGGCGTGCAGGTCCCGCACCGTCGCGACGTCCGTCCCCTCCAGCGGCGACAGGATCATGGCCACCCAGCCCGCCCGGCGGTGGGGCACCGCGTTGCGCGCGGGCCGCGCGAGCGCCCCGCCCAGGTGGTGGATCTTCACCACGTGCATCGAGGCCGCGTCGGGCCCGGTCAGCGCGAGGAGTTCACCGGCTCCGCGCACGTCGAGGCCGTCGAGGACCGCGCTGTCGCCGTAGTAGGCGTGCGGGAAGTCCGGGTCGCTGTGGATGGTGCGGCTCTCGGTGTACGGCATCTCCCGCAGCGTGTCCGACACGGCGGGCCCGAGCGCCCGCAGCGGCGCCACCAGGCGCTCGCCCTGGGCCGGCGTACCGGTGAACGCGACGTGGACCGAGACGAGGTAGCGGCCCCGCAGGTGCGGCGGGAGCTGGGGGATGTCCGGGTAGGCCAGCGCCGACAGCGACGAGGTCACCTTGTCGGGCACGGTCCGCGTCCACTCCTCGTAGCCGCGCAGCACGGCGGCCGGGTCGACCTCGCGGCCGTCGAACGCGAGCGCCCCGCCGTACACCCGGGTCACCGGCACCAGGCCGATCTCCAGCTCCGTGACCACGCCGAGGTTGGCGCCGCCGCCGAGCAGCCCCCAGAACAGCTCGGGGTCGCCGTCCGCGGTGACGTGGCGCGCGGTGCCGTCCGCCGTGACGACGTCGAGCGAGCGGACGTGGTCGGCCGCGTAGCCGAACTCCCGGGCGAGGAGGCCGAGTCCGCCGCCGAGGGTGTACGAGACGGCGCCGACGCTCGGCGCGGAGCCGTTCAGCGGGGCGAGGCCGTGCGGCGCCGCGGCCTCGACGACGCGGCTCCAGCGGACGCCCGCGCCGACGGTGGCGGTGCGCGCCGCGGGGTCGATCCGCACGGAGTCCATCCGGCGGGTGCTGATGAGGACGCCGCCCTCGGACGCCCCGGGCAGGCCGTGCCCGGTGGCCTGGACGCCGACGGGCAGGCCGCGCCCGGCGGCGTATGACACGGCGGCGACGACGTCGCCGGTGGTCACCGCGCCGAACACGACGGCGGGCCGTGTCGTGAAACCGGTCTGGAACCCGGCGATTTCCTCGTCGTACCCCGCGTCGCCGGGCCGGAACGCGAGTCGCTGTGCGGTGAAGTCCACGGGAGCCTCCGTCGAGACCTTGAGCTGCGTGTTTCCCTCTGACGGGGAGAGCGTCCCGCATTAACCTGACATCCGCCGTCAACATTTGTGGCGCCTCACGGGCACGACGAAGCCCCCGTGGCCGAGGACCGCGGGGGCTTCGTACGAAAGGGCCGTGTGGGCCGGGGATCAGGCCTCGACCTGGTCCTTGGCCTCGTCGGTCCCGGCCGCGTCGCGCGCGCGGATCCGCTCCCGCACCAGCGAGAACGCGACCACGAACGCCGCGGCGAGCAGCGAGAGCAGGATCTGCTTGCGGCCGGACTCGTCGACGAGCATGTAGACCAGCACGAACGAGATC
Source organism: Streptomyces sp. NPDC052114 (assembly GCF_040680155.1). NCBI lineage: Bacteria > Bacillati > Actinomycetota > Actinomycetes > Kitasatosporales > Streptomycetaceae > Streptomyces > Streptomyces sp. NPDC052114. The sequence continues at coordinate 281,885 of NZ_JBFAWC010000001.1, forward strand.
ATCGCGATCGTGACCCAGGTCAGATACGGGAACAGCCACATCTTCACGACGAGCTTCTCCGGCTCCTCGCGCAGGATGATCCCGCGCATCCGCAGCTGCGTGAAGCAGATGATCAGCCACACGAAGAGGGCGACCGCGCCCGAGGAGTTGAGCAGGAAGTCGAAGACGGTGTCCTGCCACTGGTAGTTGAACCAGACGGCGAGGAAGCCGAAGACGACGGAGCCGAGGATCGCGGCCTGCGGCACACCGCGCGCGTTGGTGCGGGCGAAGGCCTTGGGCGCGTCGCCGCGCTGGCCGAGCGAGAAGGCCATGCGGGAGGCGGTGTAGAGCCCGGAGTTGAGGCAGGAGAGCACGGCGGTCAGCACGATGACGTTCATGACCTGGCCGGCGTGCGGGATGCCGATCGAGTTCAGCGCGGCGACGTAACTGCCGTCCTCGACGATCGACTTGTCGTTCCACGGAAGCAGCGTGATGACGACGAAGATCGAGCCCAGGTAGAAGACGCCGATGCGCCAGATGACGCTGTTCGTCGCCTTGGTGACCGCGCGCTGCGGGTCCTCGGACTCACCGGCGGCCAGCGTGACGATCTCGCTGCCCATGAAGGAGAAGACGACCATCAGCACACCGGTGAGGATGGCGCCCGCGCCCTTGGGGAAGAAGCCGCCCGCGTCGGTGAGGTGCGCGAAGCCCGCGCCGGGGTTGTCGGAGCCGGGCAGCACGCCGAAGACGGCGAGCAGGCCGATCGCGACGAACGCGCCGATCGCGACGACCTTGATGCCGGCGAACCAGAACTCGAACTCGCCGTAGGAGCCGACCGAGACGAGGTTCGTCGCGGTGAGCACCACCATCACGATGAGCGCCCAGCCCCACTGCGGGACCGCCGGTATCCAGCCGTTGAGGATCACCGCGCCCGCGGTGGCCTCCACCGCGAGGACGACGACCCAGAAGAACCAGTACAGCCAGCCGATGGAGAAACCGGCCCAGCGGCCGAGCGCCTGGTCGGCGTAGGTGGAGAAGGAGCCGGAGGTCGGCCGTGCGGCGGCCATCTCGCCCAGCATCCGCATCACGAGGACGACCATCGTGCCGACGAGGGCGTACGAGATGAGGATGGCGGGTCCGGCCGCGGCGATGCCGGAGCTGGAGCCGACGAAGAGACCGGCGCCGATCACACCGCCGATGGCGATCATCGAGAGGTGGCGGTTCTTGAGACCCGCTTTCAGGCCGTCGCCGGCGCCACCACTGTCTCCAGACTGCGGATCCCCAGGCGATGCGGGGGCGCTGTCTGCCTTCGCAAGGGAGGGTTGCGAGGTCATGGACGAATCCTTAAGTTCTCGGGTCACGAGCCCCCGCATTCAAACTCAGGGGTGAACGGGACGGAAGTCCTGAATCCGGATCGTTGTATTCCGGCCAAAGGCCTGGACCAAGGTCCTGAACAGGGAGATCAAGTCCCCGCCCCGGTCGCGGCTACCCGCCCCGGGACGTGCCACACTCGGACCCATGCGCGTGTACCTCGGCTCGGATCATGCCGGCTACGAACTCAAGAACCACCTGGTCGAATGGCTCAAGAGCCACGGCCACGAGCCCGTCGACTGCGGGCCCCACATCTATGACGCCCAGGACGACTACCCGCCGTTCTGCCTGCGCGCCGCGGAGCGGACCGCCGCGGACCCGGAGGCCCTCGGCATCGTCATCGGCGGCTCCGGCAACGGCGAGCAGATCGCCGCGAACAAGGTGAAGGGCGTGCGGGCGGCCCTGGCCTGGAGCGAGCAGACCGCCGCGCTCGGCCGTGAGCACAACAACGCCAACGTGATCTCCATCGGCGGCCGCATGCACACGCAGGACGAGGCGACGAAGTTCGTCGAGATCTTCCTGGGGACGCCGTACTCGGGTGAGGAGCGTCACACGCGCCGCATCGAGATGCTGTCCCGCTACGAGGAGACGGGCGAGCTGCCCGCCATCCCCGAAGGCCACCCCCAGCAGTGAATCCCGGCCCCTCCGGCGTCTGAGGAGCGGGGGCCGGGGCGGAGCCCCGGTTTCGGGCAGGGGCGGGACCGGGGAAGAGATCCCGCCCCTCCGCCCACCCATCACCACTCCGAGGAGGATCCGTTGCCGGAGGGGCACACCATTCACCGGCTCGCCGCCGACCACCGGACCCGGTTCCAGGGCCGTCAGGTCGCGGCGACCAGCCCGCAGGGCAAGTTCAGCGACAGCGCGGCCCTGGTCACCGGCCAGGTGATGGACGCCGCCGAGGCCCACGGCAAGCACCTCTTCCTCGGCTTCGAGGACACCGGCTGGATCCACGTCCACCTCGGCCTCTTCGGCAAGTACGCCCTCGGCGAGGCGCCCGCCCCGCCGCCCACGGACACCGTCCGCCTGCGCCTGGCGAACGACACGCACTACGCCGACCTGCGCGGCCCCACCACCTGCGCCCTCGTCACGGACGAGGAGAAGCGGGCGATACACGACCGGCTCGGCCCGGACCCGCTGCGCGCGGCGGACGGCCCGGAGAAGGCCTGGCGCCGCGTCTCCCGCAGCCGCACCACCGTCGCCGCCCTGCTCATGGACCAGAAGGTCATCGCGGGCGTCGGCAACGTCTACCGCGCCGAGGTCCTCTTCCGGCACGGCATCGACCCGTACACCCCGGGCAAGGACCTCACCGAGGAGCGCTGGACCGCGATCTGGGCCGACCTCGTGGAGCTGATGCGCGAGGGCGTCCGCCTCAACCGCATCGACACCGTCAGGCCCGAGCACACCCCCGAGGCCATGGGCCGCCCGCCGCGCGTCGACGACCACGGCGGCGAGGTGTACGTGTACCGCAGGGCGAACCAGCCCTGTCACATCTGTGGCGGCGAGATCCGCACCGCCGACCTCGCCGCCCGCAACCTCTTCTGGTGCCCGACCTGCCAGCGCGGCCGGGCCTGAACGCCCCCGCGACCGACGGCCCGCCCAGGGTCCCGGCTAGAAGCCGTGCGGCAGCCACGGCGCCGCGTCCGAGGCGAACGCCACCGACGCCTCGGCCAGCGCGCCCTGCCGAAGCTCCCGCACCCGGCCCGCCCCCGCCAGCGACGACAGGGACACACCGCCGAGGTAGGCCGAGCCCAACTCCCTGACGGACAGGGCCAGATCGGCCGCGTCGTCCGTGCGCTCGCACGAGGCGCCCTTGGCGTCGCCGGTGAGCCGCCAACGCCCCTCGTTCCAGGGGCAGAAGGCGTCCTCGACCTCGAACACCACGTCCACGGGCGCCTGGTACGTACGGGCCGCGAGCGCCGCGCCCACCTCGACGAGCCGCACGTGCAGCGAGTCGCGCACCGAGAGGTCGCAGCGCCGGACGTCCGAGACCAGCTGAAGCAGCGGGTCGTCCACCGGACGACTGCGGGCGACGACCGTCGACGTCAGGTCGATGCCGAACAGGAACCGCCACAGCGCCGCGTACGCCGCCGGGTCCAGGGCCTCGATGTCGCGGACGAGGACCGCACCCTTCGGGCCCTTCCAGTCCCACTCGGGCTTCACGGCGAACCGCACGTACCCGACGAGTTCGCCCGCGCGCTCGGCCACCACGCACTGCAACGGCGACGAGCCGTTGCGCTCGCTCTGCGGGTCGAGCAGCCCCAGCCGCTCCCAGCCCGGCTGCCGGGCCAGCAGACCCGGCCGCTCCGTGACCCGGCGTGCGTAGAGCGCCTCGCACGCGGCGTGGACGTCGGCGGCCTTCACGTTCCGCAGGCGTACGTCGTCCGCACCGGCCGGCATGGACAGACCCACCCGGGTCGTGTCGATGTCGGCCTTCATCTGCTGGGTCGCCGCGCCGTACCCGAACCGGCCGTAGATGACCGGCTCGGACGCGGTGAGCACGGCCAGCGGCTCGCCCCCCGCGCGGACGTCGTCCAGCTGCCGCCGCATCATCGACGTCAGGATCCCGCGCCGCCGGTGCGTGGCCGCCACGCTCACCATCGTGACGCCCGCCGCGTCCACCAGGGCGCCGCCCGGCACCGAGAGACGGAAGGAGAAGGCCCCCGCCGTCCCCACGCACGCGTCCCCGTCCCACACGCCGATCGACCGGTCCACCTCGGTGAGCGCGCGCCACAGCTCCCGCTCGTCGTCGGACTCGGGGACACCGCCGAAGGCGAGATCCAGCGCGTCGTACCACGTGTTCCAGTCGGCCTCGGCGAGCACCCGCACGTCTTTCGTCATATGCCATGCCTACCAGCGCGCCGCGGACCGGTGCGACCGGATTTCCCGGTACCCGCAGGCCGTCCGGCCCTTGTCCGGCACCGCCCGCCACCCGTCGCCACCCGTCCTTCGGCATGCCCCTGACGGGGGACAACCGGGACCTCCCGTGCGAAGTGCCCGGCCCGCTGGATAAGGTCCACGAGCAATGGCAGTACGAGGAGTACGGCGCGTGCGACGCGAGCGGCGCGCGGAAGCCGATACGTTCACGGCCCGGATGAAGAAGAGGGTGCACCGGGCCCGCATCGTGCTGCGCAAATCCGGGGTCGACTACTTCCGCGGCGACGGCTCGGACTGGGTCGCGCTGGCAGGACTGCTGCTGACCATCCCCGTGATCACGGTCTGCACGGTCGTCAACAACGTCTGGTGCTCCCCGGCCGCGCTCGTGCTGCCCATCGTCGCGGGCGGCCTGCTGCTGCGCCCCGCCAGCCTGCTCGGCCTGTACGCGGCGTCGGCGGTCGCCCTGATCGTCGAGTCGGTCCAGCTCGGCCCGTACGCCGAGGGCCCCTCCAGGGTCACCCCGGGCGTCGTCCTCGTGGTCGCCGCCTGCGGTTTCTTCGGGCTGCTCATCGCGCAGTTCCGCAGCCGGGTCGGGGTGCCCTGGCGCGGCGGCGGGACGATGCTCTTCGACCTGCGCGAGCGCATCCGCGTCCAGAGCAAGCTGCCGAAGCTGCCGCGCGGCTGGCACCGCGAGATGGCGCTGCGCCCGGCCGGCGGCCAGTCCTTCTCCGGCGACTTCGTCGTGGCGGCCCGCACGAACGGCGGCCGCACCCTGGAGGCCGTCCTCACCGACGTCTCCGGCAAGGGCATGGACGCCGGATCGCGCGCCCTGCTCCTGTCCGGCGCCTTCGGCGGCCTGCTCGGCTCCCTGCCCCCGCACGCCTTCCTGCCGGCCGCCAACGGCTATCTGCTCCGCCAGGACTGGGACGAGGGCTTCGCGACTTCCATCCACCTGGTCCTCGACCTGGAGACCGGCGACTACGAACTCTTCTCGGCGGGCCACCCGCCGGGCCTCCAGCTGAGTGCGGGCAGCGGTCGCTGGGAGGAGAAGACGGGCCAGGGCCCGCTCCTCGGCGTCTACGACGGCGCGCAGTTCGACCCGGTCAAGGGCGCGCTGCGCCCCGGCGACGTCCTGATGCTGTTCACGGACGGCCTCGTGGAGACCTCCGACCGCGAGATCGCCGAAGGAATGGACCGCCTGACGGGCGAGGCCGACCGCTACGTGGCCGGCGGCTTCCACGGCGCGGCCTGGCACCTGATCGAGGCGGTGGCGAAGGACGTGAACGACGACCGGGCCCTCCTGCTGATCTGCCGGGACGCCTAGGGAGCACGGGAGGCTCAGGGGGCAATCGGCGGGGGCTATCAAGGGGGGGGCAAAGGGCACCCCGAACACGTCAAGGGCGCGGGCAGATGATGCCCGCGCCCTTGCGCATGAGGGTGACCGGTCGCGGCTAGGCCAGGCTGGTCGCCGAGCTCTGTGCCGTCTCCGGCTTCGGGGACGGGGTGGGGCCGCCGTCCCCGGGGTCGCCGCCCTTGCCCTTCGGGAGGACGCGGGCCAGCCAGTCCGAGCGGCCCGCGGCCAGGGGGCCGAGGACGGCGAGCAGGAGGACATAGCCCGCGATGAAGGGCGAGAGGCGTGCGTCCAGGCCCGCGCCCGCCGCCATCGTGGCGAGGATCAGGGCGAACTCGCCGCGCGCCAGCAGCGTGGTGGAGATGTTGGCCGCGGGGCCCGCGCCGAAGCCGTACACACGGGCCGCGCCGAGCCCGGCCAGGACGTTCATCAGGAGCGTCAGGGCGACCGCCGCGAGGACCGGCCACAGCACCACCGGCAGGTCGCCGGGGTCGATGGAGAGCCCGAACGCGAAGAAGAAGATCGCGCCGAACGCGTCCCGCAGGGGGTGCACCAGCTTGCGGATGCGGTTGCCGGACGCGGTGCTGCCCAGCATCAGACCGACCATGAACGCGCCGATCGCGTCCGCGACGCCGAACCACTCCGAGACGCCCGCGACGAAGACGGCCGCGCCGAGGAAGGAGATGACGAGCAGTTCGTCGTCCTTGATGGCGAAGAGCCGGCCGATGACGCGCGTGCCGAAGCGGGCGGCGAGGGCGAGGAGCAGCAGGAACCCGAAGGCCTTGCCGCCGTCCATCACGGCGGCCGACAGGCTGTCCGCGCCGGACAGGATCGGCTGGAGCGCCGCGAGGTAGAGCGCCAGGAAGATGTCCTCGACGACGATGATGCCGAGGATCGGTTTGGTCTCGGGGTTGCCGAGGCGGCCCGTGTCGACCAGGACCTTCGTGACGATCGCCGAGGAGGAGATGCCGAGGACTCCGGCGAGGACCAGCGCTTCGGAGGTGCCCCAGCCGAGAGCGAATCCGAAGCCCAGGCCGGCGCCGACGTTCAGGGCGAGGTAGATGCCTCCGGCGACGGCCATCTTGCGGCCACCGGTCTTGAGGTCGTCCATGTGGAACTCGAGGCCCAGGTAGAACAGCAGCAGGACCAGGCCGAGCGCCGAGAGCATTTCCAGGTCGTGGGGGTCGGAGACCAGGACCACGCCGGGGGTGTGGGGGCCGAGGAGGATCCCGGCCAGGATGAAGAGCGGAATGGTGGGGAGTCCGATGCGGCCGCCGAGGCGCGCGAGGACGGCGGCGGCGAGAAATGCGCCACCCATGGCTATCAAGGTGTCTGCGTGTCCGATGGGCCCGTTCCTCCTGTTTGGTCGGTACGAGTCGACAGGGCGTTGACGCTGGCGCAATGACGAAGTGCAAAGGGCGCGTCAAGAACGCGTCAATACTTAGGTTACCAAACGAATGAAGGCGGGTCCTTACGACTGCCGTGGTGGGGTTCTCCCCACCCCGTGTTCGCCAGCGGACCTCATGGTCCGCACCACCCCCTGATCCGTACGTTCGATGCATCGACCAGGGACGACTCACCGCGAGGTCCCGGCGGCTGACGAACGGAAGGCGGACACGGCCATGGGGCTGCGACGGAAGAACCGGACCGAGGGCGGCACGACGGCCGCGGCGGTGCCCCCGATGCCGGGCGGCCTCCCCGGCGGTCCTTTCGCCGGTCACCCCGGCGACCGGGCCGTCGAACTGCGCGGTGTCCGCCGTCAGTACGGCCGCGGATCCGGCGCCGTGCACGCGCTCGCCGGCATCGACCTCGCCCTGCCGTACGGCAGCTTCACCGCCGTCATGGGGCCCTCGGGGTCCGGCAAGTCCACGTTCCTCCAGTGCGCGGCGGGCCTGGACCGGCCGACCGCCGGCACCGTCCACCTCGGCGGCACCGAGATCACCGGCATGAGCGAGAACAAGCTCACCGCCCTGCGCCGCACCCGCCTCGGCTTCGTCTTCCAGGCCTTCAACCTGCTGCCCTCGCTGACCGTCGAGCAGAACGTCGTCCTGCCGATGCGCCTCGCGGGCCGTCGCCCCGACCGCCGCAAGGCCGCCGAGATGCTCGCCCGCGTCGGCCTCGGCGACAAGGGCGGCCGCCGCCCCGGCCAGCTCTCCGGAGGCCAGCAGCAGCGCGTCGCCATCGCCCGCGCCCTGGTCACCGAGCCCGACGTGATCTTCGCCGACGAGCCGACCGGGGCCCTGGACACCACCACGGCCACCGAGGTCCTCGGCCTGCTGCGCTCCGCCGTCGACGGCATGGGCGCCACCGTCGTCATGGTCACCCACGACCCGGCCGCCGCGGCCCACGCCGACCGCGTCCTGTTCCTCGCCGACGGCCGTCTCGTCGACCACCTGGAGCGCGCCTCTGCCGAGCGGATCACGGCCCGCATGGCGGCGCTGACGGCACCGGTCCGCGCGGGGGTGGCCGCGTAATGGCGTACATGCCCAACGGCCTCGCCCGCGCGGCCGTCCGCTTCAAACCTGCCGCGTTCGTCGGCACGTTCGTCGCGCTGATGATGGCCTCGCTGATCGTGACCGCCTGCGGCATCCTCCTGGAGACGGGCGTACGCGCCTCCGTGCCGCCCACCCGCTACGCCGGCGCGCCCGTCGTGGCCGCCGCCGACCAGTCCGTCCACTTCGTCACCGGCAGCGGCGACAGCAGGTCCGAGAGCACCAGCCCGCTGCCCGACCGCGCGCGCCTGGACGACTCGCTGGTCGCCGAGGCCGCCGCGGCACCCGGCGCCCGCACCGCCGTCGCCGACGTCACCTTCCCCGTGCGCTCCGGCGACAAGGACGTCACCGCGCACGGCTGGGGCTCCACCGCCTTCACCGGCGAGAAGCTCGCCACGGGCCGCGCCCCGCGGCCCGGCGAGGTCGTCCTGGCCGCGCCCGGCGCCACCGTGGGCGAGCGCACCACGCTCACCACGGCGGACGGCCCCCGCGACTTCCGCGTCTCCGGCACCGTGACGGGCCGGCAGGGCGCCCCCACCGCGTGGTTCGCCGACTCCGAGGCCGTCCGGATCTCCGGCCACCCGGGCAAGGTCGACGCCATCGCCGTCCTGCCGGAGGAAGGCGTCGCGGCCGCCACCCTCAAGTCCCGGGTCGCGCACGCCCTGGGCGCCAAGGCCCAGGTCCACACCGGCGACGACCGCAGCGCCGCCGAGGGCTCCTCGCTCGCCTACGCCAAGGAGATGCTCACCGCGCTCGGCGGCTCCTTCGGCGGCGTCGCCACCATGACCGCCGTCTTCACCGCGGCCGGCACCGTCGCCCTCTCGGTGGGCCAGCGCGCCCGCGAGTACGCCCTGCTGCGGGCCATCGGCACCACCCCGCGCCAGATCCGCCGCACCATCGCCACCGAGGCCCTGCTCGTCGCGCCGCTCGCCGGAGCGGCCGGCATCCTGCCCGGAATCGCCCTGGCCTCCTGGTGGTTCGGGCAGCTGAAGGACCGGGGCGCGATCCCCGGGGCCCTGGACCTGTCGGTCTCCTTCATCCCGCTCGTCACCGCCGTCGGCGTCGCCGTCGTCACCGCGCTCGGCGCCGGGTACCTGGCGGCCCGCCGCCCCTCCCGCATCAAGCCCGGCCAGGCACTCACCGAGGCGTCCGTGGAGCGGGTGGGGTTCGGGTGGATCCGTACGCCGCTGGGCGTCGCGGCCGCGGTCGGCGGCACGGTCCTCGCCGGGGTCGCCGCGCGCAACACCGGTGAGGACGCGGCCAACGCGGCGCTCGGCATCGTCATGCTCTTCATGCTCGCCGTGGCCCTGCTCGGCCCGCTGGTCGCCCGCGCCTGCGCCGCCCTGTTCGGCCTGCCGCTGCGCGGCGCGGGCGCGTCCGGCTCGCTCGCCGCCGCCAACTCCCGCAGCAACGCCCGGCGGCTGGCCTCCGCGATCACCCCGATCGTGCTGGCCATGGCCTTCTCCTCCGTCCTCGTCTTCATGCACACCAGCGAGGACCGGGTCGCCGCCGACCAGCAGCGCGCGGGCATCACCGCCGACCACATCGTCACCTCCGGCACGGGTCTCGCCCCGGGCGCGGTGGCCGCTGCCGCCGACACCCCGGGGGTCACCTCGGCCGTCGGCCTGCTCAAGACCTCCGTGCTCGTCCCGGTGGGCTCCGGCGGCGACCGCTGGCTGGAGTCGGCGTCCACCCAGGGCATCACCGGCTCGGCCGCCGACCTGGCGAAGGTCCAGGACCTGAAGGTCGAGACGGGCACCCTGCGGCTCGGCAGGGGCGAGATCGCGATCGACGCGGCACTCGCCGACTCCGCCCACGTGAAGACGGGCGACCGCGTCGCCATCCGGCTGCCCGACGGCACCAAGGCGTCGCCGAAGGTCGTGGCGACGTACGGCAGGGGCCTCGGCCTCTCCCAGGTGACGATGCCCGCGGCCGACGTGCGGCGGCACGTCACCTCGTCCTTCGCCACCGAGCTCTGGACCAGGGGCGGCTCCGCGGAGGCGCTCGCGGGCCTCGGCACCCTCAAGGACCGCGACGGCTACGCCACCGCCCAGTCCGTGGACCGCGCGGTCAACGCCTGGGGGAACACCGTGATGGCGGCCGTACTCGGCGGCTTCGCGGCGGTCGCCGCGGTCAACACCCTGGTGATGACGGTCCTGGACCGCCGCCGCGAACTCGGCACGCTCCGCCTGATCGGCTCCACGCACCGCCAGGTGATGCGGATGATCCGCTGGGAGGCTCTCCTGGTCGCCTGCGCGGGCATCGCGATCGGCTCGGCCATCGCCCTGGCCACACTGGTCCCGATGATGAAGGGCCTGACGGGGGAGTCCCCGTACATCCCACCGCTGGTGTACGGCTCGTTCGTGGCAGCGGTCCTGGCACTGGGCCTCGCGGCGACGACCCTCCCGGCAAGGGCGGCACTGAAGTCCACGTGACGGGCCCCTCCGGAGTCCGTTTCCTTCAGCCCCTCCGGCGCTTGAGGAGCGGGGTCCGGGGCGGAGCCCCGGTTTCGGGAAGGGGTGGGGTCGGGGAAAGATCCCCCGCATGAACCCCAGTCCGATCCTCGCCCTCCCCGACGTGGAGGCCCTGGCCCGCCGCGCCCACGCCACCCAGACGGACAAGGCGGGCCGCCCCTACGCCGAGCACCTCCAGGCAGTGGCCGACGGGGTCCGGCGAAGAGGCGGCGACGACGACCAGATCGCCGCCGCCTGGCTCCACGACTCCGTCGAGGACGACGCCCTGTCGGAGCAGTGGCTCACGGACGCCCCCCTGACCCCCCGTACGAAGGCCATCGTCCGCGCGCTCACCAAGCGCGCGGGAGAGCCCAGGGAGTCGTACGCGCGACGGATCCTCGCGACCCCCGGCGCCCGCCTGGTGAAGGAGGCGGACCTCGCCCACAACGCGGACCCGGCCCGCCTCGCGGTCCTCGACGAGACGACAAGGGCGCGCCTGACGGCGAAGTACGCCGACATGCGCGCCCTGTTGGGGATCGAGTAGGTCCCGGCTACGTCGCCTTCGCCGAGGACTTGGCCCGCTCCCGGGCCAGCGCCGCCGCGTCCCGCTTGAAGGCCCACTCCATCTTCGGCTCCATCGCGAAGCGGAACATCCGCTGCACGGGAGGCGTGCAGAGCAGGGTGACCACGGTCGCGGCGACCGCCGTCACGAAGATCTCGCCGAGCGGCTTGTGCAGCCACTCGTACTCCTCGAACCAGCCCCAGAAACGGGACCCCTTGGCGAGGAAGCCGTGCAGCAGGTAGCCGTACAGCGTGCCGGCGCCGAGGATCGTGAACCACATCTTGCGGCGCGGCACCCACGCGAAGAAGCACGCGGTGAGGACGACGGAGCAGCCGAAGAGCGCCAGCGTCATCACGATGCCGACCCACCACGGCACGCCCAGCTCCTGGGCGCTGTCGCGGCGGTAGAACCACACGGAGGTCATCCGGGGCGCGGCCCAGTACGCGAGGAGCACCGCGCACGCGAAGACCGGCACGGACAGGATCCGCACCTCGCGGCGGCGCACCAGCTGGAAGTACTCGGGCTTCATGAAGAGGCCGAGCACGAAGAACGGCATGAACTGCAGGACGCGCTGCAGGTCGAGGTCGTCGCCGATGTCCGGTGAGATCACGGCGAGCATGGCGATGGCCAGCGCGAGCGGCACGGGCCAGCGCACGATCTTCCACAGCGGCACGGTGAGCCGCCAGACGAACAGCGCGACCAGGAACCAGGTGAGGTACCAGGGGTCGAGCAGGCTGATCGGCTGGGTGGGGTCGTCGTCGGCGTAGCGCTTGAAGAGGGTGTACGCGACCTCGAAGATGACGTACGGCACGGCGACGCCGGTGACCAGCCGCTTGAGGCGGTCGGGCCGCATGTCGAAGCTGCGCGAGAAGTAGCCGGAGATCAGGATGAACGCCGGCATGTGGAAGGTGTAGACGGTCATGTACAGCGCCTCGGCGGCGCGGCTGTGATCCGTCAGGGGTTCCCACGCGTGGGCCATCGCCACGAGGACGATCGCCAGGTACTTGGCGTTGTCGAAGAACGCGTCCCGCTGCTTGGCGGGCTTCGGCGCGCTCCGGGCGGTGCTGTGGGCGGTGCTGTGGCCGGACGGGGTGGGGGGAGCGGTAGCGGTCGCGGCCTGTGGGGTCGGGTGGTGGGCGCGGGGAGTGGGGACTCCGTCCGCCGGCACCTGGACTGGGGGGAGCGGCGCCCGGTGGCGTCCGTGCGGGTGCACCGAGTTGGTCACAGGCCCTCCCACCAAGAACTCGGTGAGACGATCCGGGACCGCACTGCGCCTGCGGGGATGGTGGCAGCGTGGAACATCTGAGGCACCCTAGCGTCGCTATAGTGTCTTCGTAAAACCCTCGTCACTTCTCTCAAGTCAACCTCTGTCAATCTCTGGGGAGAATCCCGCTTAACGGGTCCCGAGTACCCGGGAATCGGTTGAGTAGGCAAACAGATGTGACGGCATCTTGTCCCGTACGTCACAACTCATCCGGTTTAAATGGTGCATAACGCCTGCGGCCGACTCCCGTGCAATGTCCGTTTGGTCCATGCCTTTCGGTGGGGTTACGGCCGCGTGATGTGTGCCCGGCAACAATTCGAATTTCCTGCGAACGTCCTGTGTGGCGATGGCAACGATCAAGCCGAATTGCCGATGACCGCAGGTCGTCGAATTGCCGTGCGGGGGTGCGCTGTTCATGCGCCCCGAGGGTCGCCCCCGCGCGCCGGATCCGGAAGCGTTGGCCGACGATGTGTCACCCGCCGCATACAGTGGGCCCGTTGGTGGCACGATGGTCCCTGGCGGGGGTGTGCGGGGTCGTACCCCCCGGGCCGGGAGAGCGACCGACCTAGGGTGTGATCAGTGTGGCCATTTCGCTGTCAGTGGTACTGCTGTTGGCGATCATCCTTGTGGTGCTGATCCGCGGGGGATCGCTCAAGGCGGGGCCCGCGCTCGTCGCGGTGCTCTTCGGGTTCTTCCTCGCCTCCACCGGCATGGCGCCGTCGATAAATCGCTTCCTCAACGAAGTGGCGGAGACCATCAACTCGATCAGTTTCTGAGGCCCTTCGGGGCCGCTGCCGAAGCGGCGTACGCTGCGGAGAAGGGGAACTGGAGAGCGGGGCCGCGGGGGACGGGGGCGTAAGGGATGGTGCTGCGCGACTCGGATCCGGACCGGATCGGCGGATATCCGATCGAGGACCGGCTCGGCTCCGGCGGCATGGGCGTCGTCTATCTCGCCCGCTCCGCGTCGGGCCGCCGCCTCGCCCTGAAGGTCGTCCACGGGCAGTACGCCGACGACCAGGAGTTCCGCACCCGCTTCCGCCGTGAGGTGGCCGCCGCGCGCCAGGTCAGCGGCGCCTTCACCGCCCCCGTCGTGGACGCCGACGCGGACGCGCCCAGCCCCTGGATGGCGACCGTCTACATACCCGGCGAGAACCTCGGCGGCCATGTGCGCCGCGAGGGCCCGCTGCCGCTGGAGCGGCTGCGCGAGCTGGCCGCCGGACTCACCGAGGCGCTGCGCGACATCCACCGCGTCGGCGTGGTCCACCGCGACCTCAAACCGGCCAACGTGATGCTGGCCGAGGACGGCCCCCGCGTCATCGACTTCGGGGTCTCCCGCGCCGCCGAGGCGCTGGGCGCGGACGCCCTGACCCAGACGGGCCGCGTCATGGGCACCCCGCCCTACATGTCCCCGGAGCAGCTCACCACCCCGCGCGACGTCGGCCCCGCCTCCGACGTCTTCTCGCTCGGCGCCGTCCTCGCCTACGCGGCGACGGGCGCGGGCCCCTTCGACAGCGACAGCCCCTACGAGACGGCCACCCGCGTCGTCGAGGGCACACCCGAACTCGACCGCGTCCCCGCCGAGTTGCGCCCCTTCGTCGAGCGGTGCCTGGACAAGGACCCCGCGGCACGCCCCACCCCGGACGAGCTCCTCGCCCTGCTCAAGGGCGAGGAGCCGCCGCCGAGACGCGAGCCGGGGCCCGGGGCACCCGCACCCGGCACCGAGGAGCCCGCCCCGCGGCCCCGCCGCCGCAGGCTCCTGGTCGCGGCGTCGGTGGGCGGGGTGCTCCTCGCGCTCCTGGGCACGGGCCTGGCCGTCACCCTCGCCCAGGACGACACCGCGGCGGCGAGCGTGCTGCCCGCCGGGTGGCGGGAGTGGACGGCGAAGGACACCACCGGCGGCCGGGGCGACGCCTCCGGCCTCTTCGCGCGCTGCGCCGCCGCCGGGGGAGGACTGATCTGCGCGGGCGACGACGTCAAGGCCGTCCGCTTCTCCCTGGCCACCGGCGAGCGGGAATGGGGCAAGCCCGTCGACCCGGGACCCGACGACAGCAGCAACATGGAGGGCGACGTCATCGGGACGGCGGGCGACCGCGTCTTCGTGTACCGCAACGACGAGACGGAAGGGAAGGACCGGCAGTCCGTCGGGGACTACGCGATCCAGGCCGTGGACGCCCGGTCGGGCGACACCCTGTGGACCACCCCGACCCAGCACGGCTCCTTCGCGGAGGCGCCCGACCTCGACCCGGGGACGAGCACCGCCGCGGCCACGGAGGACGGCGTCCTCACCACCCTCGGCGAGGGAAGCACCTCGTACGCCCTCCTCGACCCCGAGGACGGCGACCCCCGCTGGAAGCACCCGCTCCCCATGGGTGACTGCCAGCTCCGGGAGGCCGCCGCCAAGGGCTACCTGCTCTGCGCCACGGAGAAGGCCGGCACGCGCGTCTCCCGCCTCGACCCGGCCACCGGCAAGCCGTCCTGGACGGTCACCGTGCGCGGCACCCTCACCCTCATCGGCCAGACCGACGGGCGCCTGCTGCTCGCCGACACCTCCGCGTCGAAGATCCGCCACCTCGTCAGCGTCACCACGGGCGGCCACGACCGTCGCACCGTCCGGCTCGCCCGGCCCCAGTCCGCGGGCACCGCGCCCGTGCTCAGCCGGGGCACGCTCTACTTCAGGCTGCCGGGCGGCAGCGTCCGCGCCGTCGACCCCCGCACCGGCCGCGAGGCCTGGGAGGCCAACTCCACCGTCGAGAACCCCGGCCGGCCCCTCGCCTCCGCGACCCGGGTCTACGTGACGTCGCCCAACGGCCGCCTCGCCGCACTCGACCGGGAGACCGGCCGGGTGCGGTGGACCCGGGACGGGCGGCTCGGCGTGCAGGCCTGGGGTGCCGACGAGGGCGCCCCGCTCACCCTCGTCGACGACGCCCTCTACGTCCCGTACGGCATCCGTTCCGTGTACACCGTCGACGTGCGTCACCCCTGACCGCCGACGGCCGGGCTCACGAGGCCTGTTGCAGCGCCCGCAGCGACGCCACGAGCCGGTCCACCTCCTCCGACGTGTTGTAGAGCGACAGCGACGCCCTGGCCGCCGACTCCAGGCCGTAGTGCGCGAGCGCCGGCTGCGCGCAGTGGTGGCCCGCGCGGACCGCGATGCCGTCGCGGTCCAGCCAGTCGGCGACCGTCGCCGGGTCCTGCCCCGCGAGCGTGAAGGTCAGCACCGCGATCCGGTCCGGCGCCGCGCCCAGCAGGGACAGCCCCGGCACGGTGGCCATGGCCTGCTGCGCGTACGCCATGAGCGCGTTCTCGTACGCCAGGACGGCGCCCTGGTCGAGGCCGGAGAGCCAGTTCAGCGCGGCCAGCAGGCCCACCACACCGGAGATGTGCCCGGTGCCCGCCTCCAGGAGGTGCGGCGGGGGAGCGAACGTCGTCCGCTCGAAGGAGACCGACTCGATCATGTTGCCGCCGCCCTGCCACGGCTTGAGCGCGGCCATGATCTCCGGGCGCGCGTACAGGGCGCCGATGCCCGTGGGCGCGAACAGCTTGTGCCCGGAGAAGACGTAGAAGTCCGCGCCGAGGTCCCGCACGTCCACCGGCAGGTGGGCGACCGCCTGGGCGCCGTCCACGAGCACCCGGGCGTCGTAGCGGTGCGCGAGCGCGGCCATCTCCTTGACCGGCGGGACCGTGCCGAGCACGTTCGAGGCGTGGCTGATCGCGACCAGCCGGGTGCGGTAGGACAGCAGGTCGGCATAGGCGGCCTGGTCGATCTGCCCGTCGGCGTCCAGCGGCACGGGCACCACCCGCGCCCGCGTCTCCTTGGCGATCAGCTGCCAGGGGACGATGTCGGAGTGGTGCTCCAGAACGGGTACGAGGATGTCGTCCCCGGGACCGAGGTTCGCCCGCCCCCACGTCTGGGCGACCAGGTTGATCGCCTCGGTGGTGCCGCGCGTGAACGCGACCGTCTCCGGCGACTCGGCCCCCAGGAACGAGGCGACCGCGGCGCGCCCCGCCTCGTACAGCTCGGTCGCCTCGCGGGCCATGGTGTGGGCGCCGCGGTGGATGTTGGAGTTGGCGGCGCTGTAGTACGCGGTGAGGGCCTCGATGACCTGGCGCGGCTTCTGCGTGGTGGCGGCGTTGTCGAGCCAGACCAGCGGGTGGCCGTTGACCGTGCGGTGCAGGATCGGGAAGTCCCCGCGGACCGCCTCGGCGGAGAAGGCGCCGGGGGAGGCGGCCGGCTCCATGGCCTGCGGGGCGGGCACCGGCTCCGGGGCGGCAGGCGCCGCGGTGGGCGGCGGCTCGGCGGAGGGCACGGCCGGCCGCACCGCCTGGGTCGGGGCCGGCACCGCCCGGGACGGCACCAAAGATCCCAGAACGTCAGGAATAGTCATGGTACTTGGCCACCTCGACGTTCTGGAGGACGGCGATGGCGTCCTCCACCAGGACCGCGGTGTTGAAGTACGCCGTCATCAGGTACGACGTGATGCCCTTGTTGTCGACGCCCATGTTCCGCATCGACAGGCCGGGCTCGACCTCGTCCGCGACCTCGCCGGGCCGCAGGCCCACGACGCCCTGCTCGGCCTCGCCCATCCGCATCAGCAGGATCTCGGTGGTGCCCGTGTGGACGCCCGAGCCGTTGGTGAAGCGCACCTTGTCGGAGGGCAGGAGCGGCACCCCGCGCCAGGTCAGCAGCGGGCTGCCGAACCGGTTGTCCGTCACCGGGGGCACACCCCGCCGCGTACATTCCCGTCCGAACGCGGCGATCGCCTTGGGGTGCGCGACGAAGTAGCCGGGCTGCTTCCACACCTTCGACAGGAGCTCGTCCAGGTCGTCGGGGGTGGGCGCCCCGGTGCGGGCCTGCACGCGCTGCCCGGCGGAGACGCTGTTGAACAGACCGAACTCGGGGTGGTTCAGGAGCGAGGCCTCCTGGCGCTCCCGCAGCGCCGCGATGGTCAGGTTCGCCTGGGCGCGGGTCTGGTCGATGGGCCCGTTGTAGAGGTCGGCGACGCGGGTGTGCACGCGCAGCACGGTCTGGGCGAGGGTCATGTGGTACTCGCGGGGCGCGTCCTCGTAGTCGACGAACGTGCCCGGCAGGTCGGGCTCGCCCACGTGCCCGGAGGCCAGGTCCACCGGCACCTCGGCGCCCGGCAGGGACCCGTCGTCGGCGGCGTAGGCCGCCATCGCGGTGCGCACCCCCTCGTCGCGCTCGGCGGCGGAGGCGAGCGCCGAGCGGTCGGCCACGAGCGCGGTGCCGCGGGTGAGGGCCTGCACGCGGTACGGCATGGGCTCCTCCCGCGTCCAGGCGCCCAGGTCGAAGAACTGGCCGTCGCCGACCACGTCGAGCAGCGCGTCCTCGCCGTACCGCCCGGTCACCCGCTTCTCGGCCCGCCCGGTCACGAGCACCCACAGCCGGTCGGCGGTGTCGCCCTCCTGGACGAGCACCTGGCCGGGCTCGAAGGTCACCTCGGTGAAGGCGTCGGCGAGGGCGGCGACCGTGGCGTCGTCGGCCTCGCGCAGGTAGGGCATCTCGCGTAAGTCGCCCGGCACCACACGCGAGGCGCCGTTCTCCTCGTACGTGCTGATGCGGTCGTCGCCGAGCACGTAGGTGCGGCGGCGGTTCACGCGGTAGACGCCGGACTCCAGGTCGACCCAGGGCAGGGCGCGCAGCAGATAGCGCGGGGTGATGCCGCGCATCTGGGGCGTGGTCTTGGTGGCGGTCGCCAGCTGCCGTGCGGCATCGGGTCCGAGAGACAGTCGGTCGGTCATTACAACCTCCTCGAAGCGGGAAAGTGGGACCGATCGTCAGCGTGTTGATCGCCAGACCACAAGGGGTCATTTTTCGTGATTGAAGAGGACAGGCCGGAATGCACCGGCCGCCCTCGGGGCGCCGCCCCGCTGAGCGGCGCGGCTCTCGGAACGGCACCGGAAGGGGCGATTCCGAACTGCTCGTATCCGACGCGATACGTCCCTGAGGGGGAGCTATGCGGTGCTGAAAGAAGCCGTTATGGCGGGGGGCGCAAAGTCCTCTGGCAAAACCGGGCCCTTCGGTGCTCCCGGGCGGCCGGTGCCCCCGCCTCGCATCCCGCCCCGTACCCCGGCCCGGCGAGCGCCCGGAACGCGAAGAACCCCGGACCGAATCGGTCCGGGGTTCTCCTTGTCAGAGCGGGCGACGGGAATCGAACCCGCGTAGCTAGTTTGGAAGACTAGGGCTCTACCATTGAGCTACGCCCGCATGGTTCACGCCACGGACCGGGGACCGCGGCACGACAGGCATCGTAGCGGGTCGCGGGCCTTCCCCGCACACCCCCTTCTTTCCGCCCCCGTTTAACGGGGAGCCGCACTGCCTGCGGGCATGTACCCTACGTGTCGCACCGACGGGGTGTGGCGCAGCTTGGTAGCGCGTCCGCTTTGGGAGCGGAAGGCCGTGGGTTCAAATCCCGCCACCCCGACCACCTTGTTCCTCTCCGGGCGATCGCATCCAAGATCGCATTGTGGGTCGGCTCCCGCTTGCCGTTACTATGCAAGCTGTGTGCCCGTGTGTCTCTGATCCGGGCAGAAACCAAGCAGTCAGCCCACCAAGGAGACCGAACCGTGAAGAGCGCCGTGGAGACCCTGAACCCGACCCGGGTTCGGCTCACTGTCGAGGTGCCCTTCGAGGAGCTCAAGGACAGCCTCGACGCGGCGTACAAGAAGATCAACCAGCAGGTCACGGTGAAGGGCTTCCGCAAGGGCAAGATCCCGGCCCGCGTCATCGACCAGCGCTTCGGCCGCGGTGCGGTCCTCGAAGAGGCCGTCAACGACGCGCTGCCGAAGTTCTACACCGAGGCGGTCAACGAGGCCGAGCTCAACGTCCTGGGTCAGCCCGAGGTGGACATCACCGAGCTGAAGGACAACGAGACCCTCAACTTCACCGCCGAGGTCGACGTCCGTCCGACCATCGAGATCCCGGACTACTCCGGCATCGAGGTCGAGGTCGACGCCGTCGAGGTCACCGACGAGGACGTCGACAAGGCCGTCGAGGAGCTGCGCGGGCGCTTCGCCTCCACCTCCCCGGTCGAGCGTGCCGCCGAGGACGGCGACGTCGTGACGATCGACCTGGAGGCCAAGGTCGAGGGCGAGGTCCTGGAGGACGGCGTCGCGTCCGGCGTCTCCTACACGATCGGCTCCGGCGAGCTGCTCGAGGGCATCGACGACGCCGTGACGGGCCTGGAGGCCGGTGGCGAGGCCACCTTCACCTCCGAGCTCAAGGGCGGCTCGGCCGCCGGCAAGGAGGCCGAGGTCACCGTCAAGGTCACCCAGGTCGCCAAGCGTGAACTGCCGGAGCTGGACGACGACTTCGCGCAGCTGGCCTCCGAGTTCGACACCCTGGACGAGCTCAAGGCGGACAGCCGCAAGCGCCTCGAGAACATGAAGCAGTACGACCAGGCCACGCAGGCCCAGGAGCGCGTCCTGGAGAAGCTGCTCGAGCTGGTCGAGGTCCCCGTCCCCGAGAAGCTCCTCGCGGACGAGATCCAGACCCGCACGCACAACCTCGAGCACCACCAGCTCGGCCAGATGGGCCTCGACCTGGACAAGTACCTGGAGATCCAGGGCAAGTCCCGCGAGGAGTTCGACGCCGAGACCAAGGAGCAGGCGGAGAAGGGCATCAAGACGCAGTTCGTCCTGGACGAGCTCGTCAACAAGGAGAAGCTGAACGTGAACCAGGAGGAGCTCACCGAGCACCTCATGCGTCGCGCGCAGTCCTCCGGCATGTCCCCCGACCAGTTCGCCCAGGCCGTCGTCGAGGGCGGCCAGGTCCCGATGCTGGTCGGCGAGGTCGCCCGCGGCAAGGCCCTGGCGGTCGTCGTCGAGGCGGCGACGGTCAAGGACACGAACGGCGAGGTCGTGGACCTCGACGACGAGGACGAGGTCGCTGCCGCTGAGGGTGAGCAGACCGAGGTCGCCGCTTCGGCCGAGGAGAAGACCGAGGCCTGAGCGGCCTCGCTCCGCTGCTGAACGCAACACCGGGCCCCAGGGACGTCAGTCCCTGGGGCCCGGTGTTTAGGGGCGCGGGGAACGGCGCGAGCGACCCACGAAAAGCCGCACTCGCCATGGGGCAGTCCCCGGCAGACGCGTCTGCGGCTCGTACGTGGCTGATCGCGCAGTTCCCCGCGCCCCTACGGGGCGCAACCTGCGCTCACAGCGAACAGTCAGGCCTCCGGGATTCCCCGGAGGGCCCCGCGCGTTAGGGTCCATGAATACGAGGGCAGGGGAGCCCCCGAAGCCGCCCCGGAGAGTCGGCGCGCACGAGGGAACCCAGGTCCCAGGAGAAGACGTGAGACGGCCCGGCGCCGTCGTAAGACGAGCAGGTGGATACGTGACGAATCTGATGCCCTCCGCCGCCGGCGAGCCTTCCATCGGTGGTGGCCTCGGCGACCAGGTCTACAACCGGCTGCTCAACGAGCGGATCATCTTCCTCGGCCAGCCGGTCGACGACGACATTGCCAACAAGATCACCGCGCAGCTGCTGCTCCTTGCCGCCGACCCGGACAAGGACATCTTCCTGTACATCAACAGCCCCGGCGGCTCGATCACCGCGGGCATGGCGATCTACGACACCATGCAGTACATCAAGAACGACGTGGTGACGATCGCGATGGGCATGGCCGCCTCCATGGGCCAGTTCCTGCTCAGCGCGGGTACGCCCGGCAAGCGCTTCGCGCTGCCGAACGCCGAGATCCTGATCCACCAGCCCTCCGCCGGTCTCGCCGGTTCCGCGTCGGACATCAAGATCCACGCCGAGCGGCTCCTGCTCACCAAGAAGCGCATGGCGGAGCTGACGGCCTTCCACACCGGCCAGACCGTGGAGCAGGTCACCCACGACTCGGACCGCGACCGCTGGTTCGACCCGCAGGAGGCCAAGGAGTACGGCCTCATCGACGACATCATGTCCAGCGCCGCCGGCATGCCGGGCGGGGGCGGCACGGGCGCCTGAGGCCCCCTCAGCGCCCTCAGCCGACCCCTCAGCCCACGCTCCTCAGGAGACCAAGAGAGATGAACAACTTCCCCGGCAGCGGCCTGTACGAGCGCACCCAGGCCGAGTACCGCCAGTCCGCGCAGGCCGAGTTCACCGGCGCGCGCGCCGAGTCGCGCTACGTCATCCCGCGCTTCGTCGAGCGCACCTCGCAGGGCGTGCGTGAGTACGACCCGTACGCGAAGCTCTTCGAGGAGCGCGTGATCTTCCTCGGCGTGCAGATCGACGACGCCTCCGCCAACGACGTCATGGCGCAGCTCCTGTGCCTGGAGTCGATGGACCCGGACCGCGACATCTCGATCTACATCAACAGCCCGGGTGGTTCCTTCACCGCCCTCACGGCGATCTACGACACGATGCAGTTCGTGAAGCCCGACGTGCAGACCGTCTGCATGGGCCAGGCCGCGTCCGCCGCCGCCGTGCTGCTCGCGGCAGGTACGCCGGGCAAGCGCATGGCGCTCCCGAACGCCCGCGTGCTGATCCACCAGCCCTACAGCGAGACCGGCCGCGGCCAGGTCTCCGACCTGGAGATCGCCGCCAACGAGATCCTCCGGATGCGCTCGCAGCTGGAGGAGATGCTGGCCAAGCACTCCACGACGCCGATCGAGAAGATCCGCGACGACATCGAGCGCGACAAGATCCTCACGGCCGAGGACGCGCTCGCGTACGGCCTGGTCGACCAGATCATCTCCACCCGGAAGATGAACAATTCCTCGGTCGTCTGACGCAGAGCTGTAGCATCTGCCGCTCCCTGGCACGGTTCGCGCACGACCCGCGTCGAAGCGAACCGTGCCAAGGGGGGCCCGAACGGGGGGCCCGGCAAGGTACCGTCGGATATGAGGCACCAGGAGCCGCTGAACGTGGCGTCTCCCAGGCGAAGGGGAAGCACCTCGTGGCACGCATCGGTGACGGCGGCGATCTGCTCAAGTGCTCGTTCTGCGGAAAGAGTCAGAAGCAGGTCAAGAAGCTCATCGCAGGCCCCGGTGTGTACATCTGCGATGAGTGCATCGACCTCTGTAACGAGATCATCGAGGAAGAGCTCGCGGAGACGAGCGAGGTCCGCTGGGAGGAACTTCCCAAGCCTCGCGAGATCTACGAATTCCTTGAGGGCTACGTCGTGGGCCAGGAGCCCGCGAAGAAGGCCCTCTCGGTAGCGGTGTACAACCACTACAAGCGGGTCCAGGCCGGAGAGAACGGCGGCGCGCAGGGCCGTGACGACGCGATCGAACTCGCCAAGTCCAACATCCTGTTGCTCGGTCCGACCGGCTCCGGCAAGACGCTCCTCGCGCAGACGCTCGCCCGCATGCTGAACGTCCCGTTCGCCATCGCGGACGCGACGGCGCTGACGGAGGCGGGCTATGTCGGCGAGGACGTGGAGAACATCCTCCTGAAGCTCATCCAGGCCGCCGACTACGACGTCAAGAAGGCCGAGACGGGCATCATCTACATCGACGAGATCGACAAGGTCGCCCGCAAGAGCGAGAACCCGTCGATCACGCGCGACGTATCGGGTGAGGGCGTCCAGCAGGCCCTGCTGAAGATCCTGGAGGGCACCACGGCCTCCGTGCCGCCGCAGGGCGGACGCAAGCACCCGCACCAGGAGTTCATCCAGATCGACACGACGAACGTGCTCTTCATCGTGGGCGGCGCCTTCGCCGGCCTCGAGAAGATCATCGAGTCGAGAGCGGGCGCCAAGGGCATCGGCTTCGGCGCCACCATCCGCTCGAAGCGCGAGATGGAGGAGAAGGACCAGTTCGAGGACATCATGCCGGAGGACCTGGTGAAGTTCGGGATGATCCCCGAGTTCATCGGCCGCCTCCCCGTGATCACCTCGGTCCACAACCTCGACCGTGAGGCCCTGCTCCAGATCCTGGTCGAGCCGCGCAACGCGCTCGTGAAGCAGTACCAGCGCCTGTTCGAACTCGACGGCGTGGAGCTGGACTTCGAGCGCGAGGCCCTGGAGGCCATCGCGGACCAGGCGATCCTGCGGCAGACCGGCGCCCGAGGGCTCCGCGCCATCATGGAAGAGGTCCTGCAGTCGGTGATGTACGAGGTGCCGTCCCGCAAGGACGTGGCCCGCGTCGTCATCACGGCGGACGTCGTCCGCTCGAACGTGAACCCGACGCTGGTGCCGCGCGACGCGCGCGGCCCGGGGGCCGGGGAGCAGAAGTCCGCGTAGGCGGTCTCTTCTTCGGTACGTGAAAGGGGGCGCCCGGCGATCACTCGCCGGGCGCCCCCTTTCACGTATCTCCGTCCGCGGGGCGCTACTTGGCCTCGACGCGGACGTCGGAGCGGAGCTTGGCCGCGAGGTCCGCGACGGTGGCCAGCGAGATCTCCTTGCCACTGGCGGTGGCGCTCGCGTCGGAGTGCCCGACGGAGGCGACGGTGCTGTGGTCGCCCCAGATGCACAGCGGGGTCTGGAAGGTGTTGGGGATGCCGTCCTCGGTCTCGGCCTTGTCGGCGCCGCCCATCCGGAACTCGGCCTTCTGGCACTTCATGACGCCGTTGTCGAAGCCGTCCGGGGTGAACTCCTCCGGGTCCCCGATGAGGTTGATGCTGCCGGGGGTCTCCGTCGACTTCTTCTTCATCTCGGCGAACATGCCGTCGACGATCTTCTCGGGGTCGTCGATCTCGCCGTACACACCGGAGAAGTTGAGGCTCTTCTGGCTCGTGCTCGCACCCGCGGTGTACTGGCCGTTGACGTCCTTGGGGTTGCCGACGCCCCTGTCCTCCAGGTCCTTGATGTCGCTGGAGGACATGCCGCCGCCCCCGCCTGCCGACTCCGTCTTCTTGTACTCGCCGCCGAGCACCGTCGCGGGCGTCGTCAGCTCGTACGTCTTGCCGTCGTCGGCGACGGACGAGCCGCCGTCACCCTTGGCGAGGAGGAAGTACCCGCCGACGGCGGCCGCGGCCACGACGACCACGGCGCCGATGATGAGCCCGGTCTTCTTGCCGCCGCCGCCCTGCGGGGGCTGCGGGTACTGCCCGTAGGGCGCCTGCGGCGGAATGCCCTGCGGCGGCTGCCCGTAGGGCCCCGGCTGCTGGGGCTGGCCGTAGCCACCGGGCTGGCCGTACGGCTGCTGCGGCGGCTGCCCGTACGGGCCGGGCTGCTGCTGGCCGTAGGGGCCGGGCTGCTGTGGCGGGCCGCCGTACGGTCCGGGCTGCTGGTAGCTCACTGCGTGGGTTCCCCTCGTTGGTGGTGCGGTGGTGCGGTGGTGCGGTGGTGCGGTGTCCGGCGCCGGGTCCGTCAGGCCTTGACGCGGACTTCCTTGCGGACCTTCAGCGCGGTGGCCGAGGCGTCCTCCAGCGAGATCTCACCGGCCATGGCGTCCGCGACCTCGACCGGGACCACGACGGCGACGGTGCTGTTGTCGCCCCAGATGCAGACCGGCATGCGGATCTCCTTGGGGCCCGAGGACGCCCCCGCTCCCGGGTCGGCGCTGTCGTTCTTGATCACGGACTCCTGGCACTTCAGGACGGTGTCGCCGGTGCTGAAGTCCTCGGGGCTGCCGACCAGTTCGCCCGTCGAGGAGCCCCCCTTCTGGGAGTCCTTCTTGACCTTGGCGAACATGCCGTCGACGACCTTGCCCGGGTCGGTGACGTCGCCGTAGACGCCCATGAACTGGATGGCCTTCTGCGCGAGCGGGTTGTTCTCGTCGCCCGCCTTGTACCCGGCGTCCACGTCCTGGGGGTCCTTCACGCCCGCCTTCTCGGCGGCCGCGAGGTCGCTGGAGTTGAAGCCGCCGGTCTGACCGTCCTCCTTCTGGTACTCGCCGAGGAGGGTGTCGGGCGTGGTCAGCTTGTGGGGGCCGTCGTCCTTGATGCCGCCGTCCGCCACGTTCGACGAGCCGCCGTTCCTGCCGCCCTTGTCGTCGTCGCCGCCCGCGAGGAGGAAGTAGCCGCCGACGGCCGCCGCGGCGACCACGGCGACGATCCCGATGATGAGGCCGGTCTTCTTGCCGCCGCCGCCCGGCGGCGGGGGCGGGACCTGCCCGTACGGGGCCTGCGGCGGCTGCCCGTAGGGGCCCGGCTGCTGGGGCTGGCCGTAGGGGACGCCCTGCTGCGGGGCCTGCTGGGGGTAGCCGTACCCGGGCTGCGGCGGGGGAGCCTGCTGCGGGTAGCCGTAGCCGGGCTGGGGCGCCTGGGGCGGCTGGCCGTAGGGGCCGGGCTGCTGGGGCTGGCCGCCGCCGTACGGTCCGGGCTGCTGGCCGCCGTACGGACCCGGCTGGTTGTGGCTCATTGCTGGGGCTCCCCCTCTGGATGCTGACGTCTCTGCGACATCCTGACTGACCCGGACGGCCCGCGGAGAGGCGGGGGCGGCATGCTCACGATATGCGCACGACAGGGCCGGACCGCCTCGGAGAGGCCCGGACGGGCGCCTCTCCGAGGGGAGCGGGAGCGGGGCGCGTCAGAGCTTGACGCGGACCTCTCCGCGGAGCTTGGCCGAGGTGGTCGCCGCCTCGTCGAGGTCGGCGGACGCGCCGGTCAGGGCGCCCTTCACGTCCGTGGAGACGACGTAGCCGATGGTGCTGTGGTCGCCCCAGATGCAGGTCGCCGCGGACATCTTGCTCGGGCCCGACGCTCCGGACGTGGAGCCGGTGGTGCCCGCGCCGCCGCCGAGGTCGATCTTCATCTCCTGGCACTTCAGGACGGCGCCGTCGAGCTCGGACGGCGTGAACGCCTTGGGCTCGCCGACCAGTTCGACGTTCCCGCCGCCGCTGCCGGCGGTGCCGCCCTGCTGCGACTCCTTCGCGGCGTTCGCGAACATGTGGTCGACGACGCCCTCGGGGTCCTCGATCTCGCCGTAGACGCCGCCGAAGCTCAGCACCTTCTTGGCCATCGGGTTGTCGTCGGAGCCCGACTCGTACTGCGCCTGCACGTCCTTGGGGTTCTTCACCCCGGCGGCCTCGGCCTTGTCGAGGTCGACGCTGCTCGGGCCGCTGGACTCGTCCGGCTTCTTCTTGTACTCGGTGATGACGGTCTCCGGCGTCGTCAGCTTGTGCGGGCCGTCGTCCTCGACACCGCCCTTGCCGCCGGCGCCCCCGCTGTCCGCGACGCTGGACGAGCCGCCGTTCTTGCCGCCCTTGTCGTCGTCGCCGCCCGCGAGGAGGAAGTAGCCGCCGACCGCTGCCGCGGCGACCACGGCGACGATCCCGATGATGAGGCCGGTCTTCTTGCCGCCGCCGCCCGGCGGCGGGGGCGGGACCTGCCCGTAGGGCGCCTGGGGCGGCTGCCCGTACGGGCCCTGCGGCGGGACTCCCGGCTGCTGGCCGTAGGGGCCGGGCTGCTGCGGCTGGCTGTAGCCGCCCTGCGGCGGGGGAGCCTGCTGCGGGTAGCCGTAGCCGGGCTGCGGAGCCTGGGGCGGCTGGCCGTAGGGGCCGGGCTGCTGGGGCTGGCCGCCGCCGTACGGTCCGGGCTGCTGGGGCTGCTGCCCGCCGTACGGACCCGGCTGGTTGTAGCTCATCGCTGGGGTTCCCTCCCGATGCTTATGTGTTCCGAACATCCTGGCGGATGCCCGCACGGGGTCGGGGCCCAGGGGCGGATCGATGCGGAGTTGTTGAAGGGCTGTGCCAGAGGGCGGACGTACGAGGGCCCGGGGCGGCCGAACCGCCCCGGGCCCTTTCTCCGCAAATGATCCGCTACGCCTGGGGAAAGGCGCTGCTTTACGCCTTGACGCGCGCGGCCTTGCGCAGGTCCGCCGCGAACGACGCGACGTCGTCCGTGGCCATCCCGCCGCCGCCCTTCATCATCGCGGCCGTGTCGATGCCGAAGACGATGCCGTAGGTGCTGTGGTCGGCCCAGATGCAGACCGGCAGCTCCGTCTTCTTGCTGCCCTCCTTGAAGCTCGCGGTCTGGCACTTCATGACCGCGTTGTCCAGGCTGTCGGGCTCCACGGTCTCGGGACTGCCCTCGAACGCGATCTCCTCGGGGTCGCCGACGTTGTCGCCCGAGCCCTTCTCGGAGTTCTCCTGGGCCTTGGCGAATCCGTCGTCGACGGCCTTCTCCGGGTCCTCGATCTCGCCGTACATGCCCTGGAAGCTCATCTGCTTCCCCGCGAGTGCCTCGCCCGACTTGTACGAGGCGGCCACGTTCTCCGCGTTCTTGATGCCGATCTCCTCGGCGTTCTTCTTGTCGCCGGAGCCGAGCGGGCCGTCGTCGCCCGAGCCGGTGTCGTCGGACTTCTTGTACGCGCCGACCGAGGCCGGCGGCACCAGCTTGTGCGCCCCGTCGTCCTCGACCGACGCCGAGCCGCTGCCGCCGAAGAGGAAGTACGCGCCCACGCCTATCGCGGCGACCACGGCCACCGCGCCGATGATCAGGCCGGTCTTCTTCTTGCCGCCGCCGGCACCGCCACCGGGCGGCGGGGGCGGGACCTGCCCGTAGGGGCCCTGCGGCGGGACGCCCTGCGGCTGCTGCCCGTACGGGCCCGGCTGCTGGGGCCCGCCGTAGCCGCCGTCCTGCGGGGGCGCCTGCTGGGGGTAGCCGTAGCCGGGCGGGGGCGCCTGCGGCGGCTGGCCGTAGGGGCCGGGCTGCTGGGGCTGCCCCCCGTAGGGTCCCGGCTGCTGCTGGGGCTGCCCTCCGTAGGGACCCGGCTGCTGCGGCTGGCCGCCCCCGTAGGGGCCGGGCTGCTCGGGCTGCTGGCCGCCGTACGGGCCTGGCTGGTTGTAGCTCATCGCGTGGGGTCCCCCTCGAACGTCTATGTGTCCCGGACATCCTGAACGAAGTCCGGGATCATTGGGGCCCCGGGCCGTAAGCGATGTCGAGGATTCCGGTTTCGGGGTCACTCCGTGACCCCTCTAAACTGACCGCGTGACCGAGAACGCTCAGCAGCAGCCTCCAGCGACCACTCCCGAACTGCCGACCCAGTACGCGCCGGCCGAGGTAGAGGGGCCGCTGTACGAGCGCTGGGTAGAACGGGGCTACTTCTCCGCCGACGCCAAGAGCGAGAAGCCGCCGTACACCGTCGTCATCCCCCCGCCGAACGTCACGGGCGCGCTCCACCTGGGCCACGCCTTCGAGCACACGCTGATCGACGCCCTCACCCGCCGCAAGCGCATGCAGGGCCACGAGACGCTGTGGCAGCCCGGCATGGACCACGCCGGCATCGCCACGCAGAACGTGGTCGAGCGCGAGCTCGGCAAGGAGGGCAAGTCCCGCCACGACCTCGGCCGTGAGGCGTTCATCGAGCGCGTCTGGAAGTGGAAGGGCGAGTCCGGCGGCCAGATCTCCGGCCAGATGCGGCGCCTGGGCGACGGCGTCGACTGGGAGCGCGAGCGCTTCACCATGGACGAGGGCCTCTCGCAGGCCGTCCAGACGATCTTCAAGAAGCTCTACGACGACGAGCTGATCTACCGCGCCGAGCGCATCATCAACTGGTGCCCGCGCTGTCTGACGGCGATCTCGGACATCGAGGTCGAGTACCAGGACGACGACGGCGAGCTCGTCTCCATGACGTACGGCGAGGGCGAGGACACCATCGTCGTCGCCACCACCCGCGCCGAGACGATGCTCGGTGACACCGCCGTCGCGGTGCACCCCGAGGACGAGCGGTACAAGCACCTGGTCGGCAAGCAGATCAAGCTGCCGCTGACCGACCGCACGATCCCCGTCGTCGCCGACGCGCACGTCGACCCCGAGTTCGGCACCGGCGCCGTCAAGGTGACCCCGGCGCACGACCCGAACGACTTCGAGATCGGCCAGCGCCACGGCCTGCCCAACATCGCGGTCATGGACGAGCACGCGGTCATCACCGTGCCCGGCCCCTTCCAGGGCCTGGACCGCCTGGAGGCCCGCTCCGCGATCGTCGGCGCGCTGCGCGCCGAGGGCCGCATCGTCGCCGAGAAGCGCCCGTACTCGCACTCCGTCGGCCACTGCTCGCGCTGCAAGACCACCATCGAGCCGCGCCTGTCGATGCAGTGGTGGGTCAAGGTCGGCCCGCTCGCCAAGGCCGCCGGTGACGCGGTCCGCGACGGCAAGGTCAAGATCCACCCGCAGGAGATGGAGAAGCGCTACTTCGACTGGGTCGACAACCTCCACGACTGGTGCATCTCGCGCCAGCTGTGGTGGGGCCACCGCATCCCGGTCTGGTACGGCCCGAACGGCGAGGTCGTCTGCGTCGGCCCCGACGACGAGGCGCCCACCGGCGAGGGCTGGACGCAGGACAACGACGTGCTCGACACGTGGTTCTCCTCCGGCCTGTGGCCGTTCTCCACGCTCGGCTGGCCCGAGCAGACCGAGAGCCTCGCGAAGTTCTACCCGAACTCCGTCCTGGTCACCGGCTACGACATCCTCTTCTTCTGGGTCGCCCGGATGATGATGTTCGGCCTGTACGCGATGGACGGCACCCCGCCGTTCCACACGATCGTGCTGCACGGCATGGTCCGCGATCAGTTCGGCAAGAAGATGTCGAAGTCCTTCGGCAACGCGGTCAACCCGCTGGACTGGATGGACAAGTACGGCTCGGACGCCCTGCGCTTCACGCTCGCCCGCGGCGCCAACCCCGGCACCGACGTGCCGATCGGCGAGGACTGGGTCCAGGGCTCGCGCAACTTCGCGAACAAGATCTGGAACGCCACGCGCTTCGCGATGATGAACGGCGCCACGATCGAGGGCGACCTGCCCCCGGCCGAGCAGCTCTCCGCCACGGACCGCTGGGTCCTGTCCCGGCTGAACGCGACGGTGGCCGAAGTCGACGCGCTCTACGACGACTTCCAGTTCGCCAAGCTCTCCGACGCGCTGTTCCACTTCGCGTGGGACGAGGTCTTCGACTGGTACGTCGAGCTGTCCAAGACGACGTTCATGGCGGGCGGCGACGGCGCCAAGGTCTCGGCCCGCGTCCTCGGCGAGGTCCTGGACGTCACGCTGCGCCTGCTCCACCCGATCGTGCCGTTCGTGACGGAGACGCTGTGGACGGCGCTCACCGGCCGCGAATCGGTCGTCGTCGCCGACTGGCCGAAGGACAGCGGCTTCCGCGACGCCGCGGCGGAGAAGGAGATCGAGACCCTCCAGCAGGTCATCACGGAGGTCCGCCGCTTCCGCGCCGACCAGGGGCTCCAGCCGGGCCAGAAGGTCCCGGCCCGCCTCACCCTGGACGGCACGGCGCTCGCCCCGCACGAGGCCGCCATCCGCCAGCTCCTTCGCCTCCAGCCGGAGGGCGACGCCTTCACGGCGACGGCGACGCTGCCGGTCTCGGGCGCCACGGTCGCGCTCGACCTGTCCGGCACGATCGACGTGGCGGCCGAGCGCAAGCGCCTGGCCAAGGACTTGGCCGCCGCGCAGAAGGAGCGTCAGCAGGCGGAGGCCAAGCTCGGTAACGAGGCGTTCCTGGCGAAGGCTCCGGACCAGGTGGTGGAGAAGATTCGTACGCGGCTGAGCAAGGCGATGGAGGACATCGCGCGGTTGGAGGACCAGCTCGCGAAGCTGCCGGCGGCCTGACGCGGCAATGCCTCTCCGCGCATGCGGAGGTGAGCCCGACCTGGCCGCTGCCGAGAAGGACAAGGCTCAGTGTTCCCCGCCACCGCGGGGGTGATGAAGGCGCCCGGAACCACTCGGTTCCGGGCGCCTTCGTTCGCGTACCGCCGGGCCGGTCAGGCCTCCGTGGCCACGGGCCCCGCGCCCACCACCTCGGCGTTGCGCCGCGTCTTGGCCCAGCCGTTCCTGCCCCGCAGCACCCGCAGCAGCCCGCGCGTCGCGACGACGAAGACGTGGTACGCGTACAGCCACAGCGCGAAGCCCCACAACAGGCCCTTGAGCCGGGAGTGTTCGGGCGCGAAGTCCCTGCGGTAGACCGGACCCCACAGCGCGAACGGCAGGATCGAGAGCACGGTCAGCGCGAGCACCAGCGGCCAGACGCCGAGCGCGGAGTCCAGCGGGGAGCGGCCGAGCGCGAGGGCCGCCACGAGCAGCACGGTCAGCACCAGGCTGGCGACGTGCGCCAGGGGCTGCATGAAGGTGTAGAGCGTCTCCAGGACGCCGCGTCCGGCGTAGTGGCGCGAGCCGACGATGCGCGGCGCATACCGCACGCACTGCAGGTTGCCCTGCGCCCAGCGGGTGCGCTGCGTCAGGAAGCGGCGGGCGTGCGGCAGGCCTTCCTGGGAGACGTACGTGTCGGCGACGTGGGTCACGCGGTAGCCGCCCAGGATCATGTGGAGGCCCAGTTCGTAGTCCTCCAGGAGCGCGTCGCGCTGCCAGGGGCGGCGCTCGGCCGCGGCGATCCGGTCGAGGGCGGTGAGCCGGGTGAACTGGCCGTTGCCGCCGAGCCCGACGGATCCGGTGCGCCCGCGCAGGAGCTGCATGCCCGCGTTGGAGACGGCGAACTCCATGTCCTGCATGCGGACCAGGAGCCGGGCCAGTGCGTTGAGCAGCCGGCCGCGCTCGGGCAGCGGACGCCGCTCCTCGACGTTGCGCATCCGCACACTGACCTGGACGCCGCCCATCTCCGGGTCGCCGAAGGCGGTGGGGCCGCTGACGGCGGTCAGCGCGTCGGGGGCGAGGTGTCCGTCGGCGTCGACGACGCACACCACGACACGGGAGCGGTCGGCGTCGCGCGGCAGGTAGTCGTCGAGCTCGGCGTAGGCGGCGTTCAGGGCCGCGCCCTTGCCGATGCGGGCGTCGGGCCTGCGGCGCGACACCAGGTGGACGCGGACGTCGTCCTCGGCGAGCGCGGCGACGACGGCGGCCGTGCGGTCCTCGCTGGCGTCGTCGACGACCCACACGTGCGCGGCGGGGAAGTCCGTGCGCAGCCGGTCCACGGTGGCGCCCACGACGGTCTCCTCGTCGCGGCAGGGCACGAAGAAGTGCCAGTCGAAGGCGCTCGGGTCGCCGCTCTCGTGCGCGGCGCGGCGCAGATAGGCGTGCCGGGCGCCCGCCCAGTACACGAGGAAGCAGCCGAGCAGGACGAAGGGGAAGAGGAACAGGAGCCGGTCGAAGGTCAGCATCAGGAGTCCTGGGGTGGGGGAGCGGGCGTCAGGCCGCTGCGGGCAGGCGGGCGGCGGTGGCGCCCTCGGCCACCAGGTCCGTCAGGAGCGCGACGATGCGCCGGGAGGCCTGGGCGTCGCCGAAGGGGCTCGGGGTGGCGGCGAGGCGGTGCAGCCCGGCCGGGCCCTCGGCGAGCCGGCCGCGCGCGGCGTGGCCGACGCCGGGCCCGGGGCCGACGAGCTCGGCGAAGCCGGCGGCCATGGCCTCGGGGCGCTCGGTGGAGCGGCGCACCACGACCAGGGGGCGGCCCAGGACGGTGACCTCCTCCTGGACGCCGCCGGAGTCGGAGACGAGCAGTGCCGCGTGCCGGGCGAGCGCGAGGAACTCGCCGTGGCCGATGGGCGGCAGCAGGGTGAGCGGGGCGAGCAGGGCGTCGAGCCCGGCGGCCTCGGCGCGGGCGCGGGTGCGCGGGTGCAGCGGGACGAGGACGGGCAACTGCTCGGCGAGCGCGGCCAGTTCGGTGAGGACGGCCCGCAGCGCCGCCGGGTCGTCGGTGTTCTCGGGGCGGTGCACGGTGGCCAGGACGTACGCGTCCGGGGTGAGGCCGTGCCCGGCGAGGAGCGCGGCACGCTCGGCGTCGGCGGGCAGCGTGTCGCGGACGGCCTCGACGACGGTGTTGCCGGTGACGGCGATCCGCTCGGTGGGGATCGACTCGGCGAGGAGGTTGGCGCGGTTCTCCTCGGTGGCGGCGCACAGCACGTCGGAGAGCTGGTCGATCAGGACGCGGTTGTGCTCCTCGGGCATGGCGCGGTCGTGGCTGCGCAGGCCCGCCTCGATGTGGACGAGGGGGATGTCGCGGGCGTTGGCGGCGAGCGCGCCGGACAGTGCCGCGTTGGTGTCGCCCTGGACGACGACGGCGCGGGGCGGCCGGGCGGCGAACTCGGCGTCCAGCTGGGTGAGGGCGGCGGAGATCTGTACGGCGCGCGCCTGGCCGCCGACGCCGTCGAGCAGGGTGGGCTCGGGCAGCCCGAGCTCGGCGAGGAAGCGTCCGGAGAGGGAGTCGTCGTAGTGCTGGCCGGTGTGGATCAGCCGGGCCGCGGGGCCGAGCAGCCGGACCAGGGGCGCCAGCTTGACGAGCTCGGGACGGGTGCCGAGGACGACGGCGACGCTGCGCTCGGGAAGCTGCTGGGCGGGGGCGGTGACGGCTGCGAACACGCGGGGGCACTCCAGGGGAAACGGGACATAGGGGCTTATGTCCTGGAGGGTGCAGGCCGTTGGTTGCGGACCCGGATCGCGCTCGGTTGCGCGACGGTTGCGGATGCCCGGATGACGGGGTTCGGGACCTAGGGCCTGGACCTTCGGCCGTAGGGAGGGCCGGAAGGCCCGCTAGGCGGGCCCCCGGTACCGGTACCCCAGCCCTCGCACCGACTCCAGGGGGTCCTCGGCCCCCGCCGCCTCGGAGACCGCGAGCCGCCGCCGCAGCCGCAGCACGGCGAACTTCACCCGCTCCCGTCCGGAGCCGTCCGGCGCGTCCCACACCTGGTCGAGGAGCTGCTCGGTGGTGACCACGCGCCCCCGGTTGCGTACGAGCACCTGGAGCAGCCGGTACTCGATGTCGCTGAGCCGGACCTCCTGGCCCTGCCAGACCGCGGACCGCCGCTCGGGCACCATCCGCAGGCCCGCCTCCACGTAGTCGCCGCGCCACTGGTCGGGACGGCTGCGCCGCAGCAGCGCCTCGATGCGGGCGAGCAGCTCCTGCGGGTCGAAGGGTTTGATCAGGTAGTCGTCGGCGCCCGCACGCAGCCCGCGGACCCGCTCGGCGACGCTCGTGCGGCCGGAGAGGACGAGGACGGGCAGGTCGGTCATGTCACGGGTGCGGTCGAGGACCTCCCAGCCGTCCAGGCCCGGCAGCATCAGGTCCAGGACCATCAGGGCGGGCCGTTCGGAGAACAGCAGCCGCAGCGCGGCGTGACCGTCCTCGGCGAGCACCGTCTCGTACCCGGCCTCGCCGAGGACGGCGCGCAGCGCGAGGCCGAGGTCGGGGTCGTCCTCGACGACGAGCAGGGAACTCATCCGTGTCCGGTCCGGGCGGGGCCGCCCGTGGGCAGCCGGACCACCACGGTCGTCCCGTCGTCCTCCCCGCCGTGCAGGGCGATGTGACCGTCGTGCAGCCGCACGGTGTCGCGGACGGCGGAGAGCCCGAGCCCGGTGCCGGGGTAGGCGCCGCGGCGGGCGTTGGGGGCGCGCACGAACTCGGTGAAGACCTCCTCGTGGAACTCCTTGGGGATCCCGATGCCGGTGTCGGCCACGGAGATCTCCCAGCCGGTGCCGTCCGGCTCGTCGTAGGGGTGGGCGGAGACGGTGACGGTGCCGCCCGGCGGGGTGAACTTCACGGCGTTGTCGAGCAGCGCGGCGAGCGCGTTCTCCAGCTGGGCGCGGTCGGCGACGGCGGGCGGCCCCGGCTCGTGGTCGTGGGCCAGGAAGATCCCGGCGGCCGTCGCGCGCGGCAGCAGGTCGGAGGTGAGGCGCCCCAGGAGCCGGGCCATGTCCACGCGCGCGTACGCGGGCTCCGCGCGGGTGCCCACCGCCGTGGAGGCGTGCAGCAGCCCGTCGACCATCTCCTGCATGCGGTGCGCGTTGCGGTCGATGGTGTCCAGGTACGTGCGCTGGCTCGCGGAGAGCGGGCCGCCCGAGGGCGCGGCGAGCAGGCCGCAGAAGCTGAGGATCGTGGCGAGCGGGGTGCGCAGCTCGTGCGAGGCGCGGGCGGTGAACTCGGAGCGTTCGCGGGCCAGGTCGCCGAGCGTGCGGACGTGGCGCCGCAGATCGTTCTCGCGGCGGCGCTGCTCGGTGATGTCCTCGGCCAGCCAGAGGGCGCCGACGTGTTCGCCGTCCACGTCGATCTGCCGGCGGCTGGTCAGCAGGATCCGGCCGTCGAGGAACCGGATCTCGGCCTTGCGCGGGAACTGGCGGCGGTTGAGCTGGCGCAGGGCGGTGCTGCCCGGGGGCAGCTGCTCCGCGACGGCGGCGGCGAGCGCCTCCACCGGCGCGCCCGGCGAGGTGTCGACGTCCTGGAGCCGCGCGAGCTCGACGAGCTGCGGGTTGACGGCGATCACCCGCAGGTCCGCCCCGACGAGCAGGGCGCCCTCGGGGATGGCCCTGAGCAGGGCGTGGGCGACCTGGGCGGTCAGGCGCAGGGTCTGGGGCACCGGCGCCGCCCTATCCGACCGGGGCGGCGGCGGCCTCGGCGGCCTGTGCCGGGACGGCGTGGTCGAGGGGGCAGGGGCCGGGCGGCTGCGGTGCGAAGTCCAGGCCGAGCCGTTCCAGCTCCGCCGCGGCCAGCGCGTCCAGCGTCTCGGGGTCGCCGTGCCGCCAGCCCCAGGCGAGGCTGCCCGGGGTCGCGTCGGGGATCTCGGAGGCGGTGGCGGCGACCTCGTCGAGCGGCCGGAGCAGGGAGCGCAGGGCGAGCAGCTCGCGGCCGTCGGCGGTGCCGGCGAGGTCGCGGGCGGCGCCCGCCTGCCGGATCCACCGGACCCGGCGCGGCAGCCAGAGGGCGAGGAGCAGGCCGACGGGGACGACGAACAGGGCGACGGCGCCGACGGCGACGGCGGTCCGCACGGTCAGCGGGTCCATCGCGTCGACGGCCGCGGCGACCCGCCGCAGCACGGTGTCGGCGCGCCCGCCGACCAGGGGCAGCGGCGCCCTGTGTTCCTTGAGGGCGCGGGGGAGGGCGAGCAGACAGGTCAGCCGGTACGCGGTGACGGCTGCGGCGGCCCACAGCGCGGTCCACAGGAGGACCCCGGCGTCACCGGCGAGCTGATGGGTCCGCCTGGCGGAATTCTGGGCATACCACATGGTCCGATTTGACCCCTGGGGCGCACCGGGAGCGGGCAGCCGCGCCGAAAGTACACCCGTTGTGTGCAGGGACCGGCCGTTTCGCCCATGATCATCCGTAAACACCCGGGGTGCGGCAAATCACCAGGACAAGGACGTAAGTCCGGTGAAACGGGCCGAAAGACCTTGGATGATGGAGGGCATGCGCAATGTGTCCGCCGCCCAGGCGATTCGCCAGGCGGCGGCCGCCGCCGGCCGCCTCTCGGCGCGCTGGTCCGGGGCGCCGAGGGCCCAGGACGCGCTCACGGCCCTGAGCGCCTTCGCGCTGATGAGCCTGGACGTGCCGGGCCT
Organism: Streptomyces sp. NPDC052114; assembly: GCF_040680155.1. NCBI lineage: Bacteria > Bacillati > Actinomycetota > Actinomycetes > Kitasatosporales > Streptomycetaceae > Streptomyces > Streptomyces sp. NPDC052114. The sequence continues at coordinate 318,337 of NZ_JBFAWC010000001.1, forward strand.
CGCCGAGGCGGACAACTCCCTGAACGGCCCGCTCGCCGTCCTGGCCCTCGCCGGCGGCGCGGCCTCGTTGCTGCTGCGCCGCCGGACGCCCTGGCTGACGTACGGGATCGCGCTCCTCTTCCTGGGCTGGCTGCACGAGCTGACGCTGGCGCAGTTCGCGCTCTACTCCCTGGGGCGCCACCGGGGCCGGGCGGCGGGCACGGTCGGTGTCGTCGGGTACGTGGCCTTCGCGTACGTGATGTTCAATCTGCCGGGCTGGCCGGTGCACCGCGGGGACACGCTCGGCTCGTTCCTGAGCCTGGTCGTCCCGATCGGCGTGCTCGCGGCGGGGGTCGGCGTCGCCGCGAACCGGCAGGACCTGGTCCGGGCGCTGGAGGCGCAGCGCGCGGAGACGGACACGCTGCACGCCGTCCAGCAGGAGCGCACCCGCATCTCGCGGGACGTCCACGACTTCGTGGGGCGCGAGCTGACGCTGCTGAGCGTGCGGTCGCAGGTGCTGGCGCGGCGGGCCGCTGGCGGGCCGTTCGCGGACGAGTTCGAGGAGCTGTCGGAGACGGCGCGCAGCGCGCACCGGATGCTCAACGAGATCATCGTGCAGCGGGGTGCGGACGGCGCGCCGACGCCGGGCCTCGACGCGCTTCCCGGGCTCGCCGAGCGCAGCGGGCGGGCGGGCAGTCCCGTGGAGCTCCTGGTCGACGGGGCGGCCCACCGGCTGTCGCCGCTGCGTCAGGCGGCGGTCCACCGTGTGGTGCAGGAGTGTCTGACGAACGCGGCGAAGCATGCGCCGGGGGAGCCGGTGGAGGTCCGGGTCGCCCTCCGGGGCACCCGCCTGGAGATCGTCGTCCGCAACGCGCTGCCGTCCGCGGCGCCGCAGTCCGTGCCGGTGTCCGCGGGGACGGGGACGACGGGGATGGCGGAACGCATCCGTGCGGTGGGCGGCGCCTTCGCGGCGGGCCCCCGGGACGGCACGTACGAAGTCTCCGCCCACCTCCCGGCAGGCGAACTCTCCTGACCCCTCGGCGGCGCCGGGGCGGGCGCCGCCTTCATCGCCGCCCGGCCCCGGGGTTCTTCCCCGCCTGCACCGGGGCTGGAGCCTCACTTATCGCTGCCCGGCACCGTGGGCTGTGCCCACCCGTTCCGCCGTGCGGAACGCCTGCCCACAGCAGGGACGGCCGGTCTGCTGCCCACCGGGTGCAGCGCGGGCGCACCGGCCCCCACTGGGCCGCACGCGCCCGACCGGCCCGAGGGGACGTGGGGGTATGTGCGAACGGAGCACTGAGCGCACGTTGGCGTCTTTGGACTTGGGGCGGGGCGTAGGGATGGCGAGTACGCACATACCCCCGCGGCCCCGCCCCACAGACGAAGCGACCGCGCACCGACAGACGCCAAAGCGGCCCCGCCCCCACAGACGGCAGGCGCACACACCGGCAGACGCCAACGCAGCCCCGCCCCACGGGCGGACCCAAGGCGCAGTACCGTCCATGGCGCCCCGCCAGGCGCAGCACCGCCCAAGGCGCCCCCGCCAGGTCACGCCGCGGACATCACCCGCTCCAACCCGTCGAAGTCCTCCACGCACTTGCCGCAGCCCAGCGCCACGCTGTCCAGCGGGTTCTCGGCGGCGAAGACCGGGATTCCCGTCGCGGAGGCGAGGCGGAGGTCGAGGCCCGGCAGGAGCGCGCCGCCGCCCGTCAGGACGATCCCGTGCTCCATGATGTCGCCGGACAGCTCCGGCGGGCACTCCTCCAGCGTCGCCTTGACCGCCGCGATGATCTGCTCGACCGGCTCGTCCAGAGCCGCCCGCACCTCGCGCGCCGTCAGGTCCACCGTCTTCGGCAGCCCGCCGACCTTCTCCCGCCCCCGCACGGTGAACGACCGCATCTCCAGGGCGTCCTCACCCGGCACCGGCCACGCCGACCCGATGTGCACCTTGATGTCCTCGGCGGTGCGCTCCCCGATCAGCAGCGCGTGCTCCTTGCGCACGAAGTCGGTGATGGCCGCGTCGAGCCGGTCGCCGCCCACCCGCAGGGACTGCGCCGTGACGATCCCGCCCAGGGAGATCACGGCGACCTCGGTGGTGCCGCCGCCGATGTCGACGACCATCGAGCCGCGCGGCTCGGCGACGGGAAGACCCGCGCCGATGGCCGCCGCCATCGGCTCCTCGACGAGGTGCACGGCCCGCGCCCCGGCCCGCTGCGACGCGTGCACGATCGCGCGCCGCTCCACGGGCGTGACGCCGCTCGGCACGCACACGACCATGCGCGTACGGGGGCGCCGCCCCGGCACGGCCTTGCGCACGAAGTGCCGGATCATCTCCTCGGCCGCCTCGTAGTCACTGATCACGCCGTCCCGCAGCGGGCGGATCGCGGTGATGGACCCGGGGGTGCGCCCGATGGTCTCCTTGGCCTCCGCCCCCACGGCGAGCGCCCCGCCCTTGCCCTCCCGCACGGCCACCACGGACGGCTCGTTGAGCACGATCCCCTGGCCGCGGACGTAGAGGAGGGTATTCGCTGTGCCGAGGTCGATACCTATGTCCATGATCGCCAAGTTTGCCCGGCGACCCCCGAAAGCGGAGGGACCAAAGTCCCGAAACGGACGGGCCGAAGGTCCTGACGAAGGTCCCGGGGGCGGGCCGGAGGCCCGCGCGGGGGCCGACCGGGAGGTCCTGACGGCGAGTGTCGGCGGTGCTCCGTAGACTGGCGTACGTGAGTGAGCTCCCCCCGCACGACGACGACCGCCCCGCCGACCCGGACGACGCCTTCGAGGACATCGTCGGGGCCGAGACCGACCGTGACCCCGACCTCGCGGTGATCGAGGCGGGCAGCCGCACGCTGCGCACCCAGGCAGGACCGCCCGAGAGCGACGTCCCCGCCCGCCCCGCCGACCCGGAGGTCGACCGGGCGCTGCGCGCGGTCGAGACGGAGCTGGCGGGCCGCTGGGGCGAGACCAAGCTGGAGCCGTCCGTCAGCCGCATCGCCGCGCTGATGGACGTCCTGGGCGAGCCCCAGCGCTCCTACCCCTCGATCCACATCACGGGGACGAACGGCAAGACGTCCACGGCCCGCATGATCGAGGCCCTGTTCTCCGCCTTCGAGCTGCGCACGGGGCGTTACACGTCCCCGCACGTCCAGTCGATCACCGAGCGGATCAGCCTGGACGGCGCCCCCATCGCCCCCGAGCGCTTCGTCGAGACGTACGACGACATCAAGCCGTATGTCGAGATGGTCGACGCCCGGCAGGAGTACCGCCTCTCCTTCTTCGAGGTCCTCACCGGCATGGCGTACGCGGCCTTCGCGGACGCCCCGGTGGACGTGGCCGTCGTCGAGGTCGGCATGGGCGGCAGCTGGGACGCGACAAACGTGATCGACGGCTCGGTCGCCGTCATCACCCCCATCGACCTGGACCACACGGACCGCCTGGGCACCACGCCCGGCGAGATCGCCCAGGAGAAGTCCGGCATCATCAAGCCGGACGCGACGGTGATCATGTCCCAGCAGCCGGTGGACGCCGCCAAGGTCATCCTCAAGAAGGCCGTCGAGGTCGACGCGACGGTGGCCCGCGAGGGCCTGGAGTTCGGCGTCGTCGCCCGCCAGGTCGCCGTCGGCGGCCAGCTCCTGACCCTGCGCGGCCTCGGCGGGGAGTACGAGGAGGTCTTCCTGCCGCTGCACGGCGAGCACCAGGCGCACAACGCCGCGGTGGCGCTCGCCGCCGTCGAGGCGTTCTTCGGCGTCGGCTCGCAGCACGCGCGCCCGCTGGACATCGAGACGATCCGCAAGGCCTTCGCCACGGTCTCCTCGCCCGGCCGCCTGGAGATCGTGCGCCGCTCGCCCACCGTCGTCCTGGACGCCGCGCACAACCCGGCGGGCGCCCGCGCCACCGCCGCCGCGATCAGCGAGGTCTTCGACTTCAGCCGCCTCATCGGCGTCGTCGGCGCGAGCGGCGACAAGGACGTGCGGGGGTTCCTGGAGGCCTTCGAGCCGATCTTCGCCGAGATCGTCGTCACGCAGAACTCCAGCCACCGCTCGATGGACGCGGACGAGCTCGCCGGGATCGCCGTCGAGGTCTTCGGCGACGACCGCGTCCAGGTCGAGCCGCGCCTGGACGACGCCCTGGAGGCCGCGATCACGCTGGCCGAGGAAGAGGGGGAGTACGCCGGCGGCGGCGTACTGATCACCGGTTCCGTCATCACGGTCGGCGAGGCCCGACTGCTCCTGGGGAGGGGCTGACTCCTGTGCGTACGCTCTGTGCTTCGACGCTGATCGGCGAGTTCTTCGTCATCGGCTTCGCCGGTCTGGTCGCCATGAAGGACCCGGACCTGTCCATGGGCACGGTCTGGACGGTCAGCGGCATCGCCATGGTCCTGTGCGTGCTGCTGTGCGGCGTGATCACCCGGCCCGGCGGGGTGCAGCTCGGCTGGGCCCTGCAGATCGCACTGATCGCGAGCGGCTTCGTGGTGCCGGCGATGTTCTTCATGGGCGCGGTGTTCGCCGGGCTGTGGTGGGCCTCGGTCCACTTCGGCCGCAAGGTCGACGAGGCCAAGGCCAGGTTCGCCGCGCAGGCCGAGGCCGCCGAGGCGTAGGCGGGCCGGTGCCGGGCGGAGGCCGGAGGTAACACCGCGTAGCCGCCCCCGGTATCGTGCGGGCCATCCGTGTGATCGCAAAGATCGTAAGAACACCTCTTGGAGCCGCACATGAGCCAGCGCACCCTCGTCCTGCTGAAGCCCGACGCCGTTCGTCGTGGCCTGATCGGCGAGATCATCGGCCGCATCGAGCGCAAGGCGGGCTGGACGATCTCCGCGCTGGAGCTGCGCTCGCTCGACCAGGAGACCCTGGAGCAGCACTACGGCGAGCACAAGGGCAAGCCGTTCTACGAGCCGCTGGTCGCCTTCATGTCGTCGGGCCCGGTCGTCGCGCTCGTCGTCGAGGGCGAGCGGGTCATCGAGGGCGTGCGCGCGCTGGCCGGTCCGACCGACCCGATCGCCGCCGCGCCCGGCTCGATCCGCGGTGACTTCGGCACCATCGTCCGCGAGAACCTGATCCACGCCTCGGACTCCGAGGAGTCCGCCGAGCGCGAGCTCAAGATCTTCTTCCCGGGCGCCTCCTGACCGCGGAGCCGGACGCCGTCGCGCAGTTCTGACATCGAGTCAGAAAGTCGCCGCCCCGACCTGGGACGGCCGGAGAAATTCGGCCGTCCCTTGGCATATGCACCCCAATTGGGGGAACCCGTGCCTCCGATGGCACGTCTCCAAGGGCGGGGCGGCGCATCATCTGCTGACAATGGCGAAGACCCTCGCGCCGTCTTCGCGCGGCCGAGACTACGATGGAAGCCTCCACCACACAGCACCCACCTCGCCTACCTAAAAAGCCATCACACGCTCCACTAGGGAAGGCCAGACGCATCCTCATGGGGAACAACATGTCGTTCATCGGCCGTGACATGGCTGTCGACCTCGGGACCGCCAACACGCTGGTGTACGTCAGGGGTCGGGGGATCGTACTCAACGAACCGTCGGTCGTCGCGATCAACACCAACACCGGTGGCATTCTCGCGGTCGGCGCCGAAGCGAAGAAGATGATCGGGCGCACGCCCGGCAACATCGTCGCGGTGCGCCCGCTCAAGGACGGCGTCATCGCCGACTTCGAGATCACCGAGCGCATGCTCCGCTACTTCATCCTGAAGATCCACAAGCGGCGCTACCTCGCCCGCCCGCGCGTCGTCGTCTGTGTGCCCTCCGGCATCACCGGCGTCGAGCGCCGCGCCGTCATCGAGGCCTCCTCGCAGGCCGGCGCGCGCCAGGTGCACATCATCGAGGAGCCCATGGCCGCGGCCATCGGCTCCGGCCTGCCGGTCCACGAGGCCACGGGCAACATGGTGGTGGACATCGGCGGCGGCACCACCGAGGTCGCGGTCATCTCGCTCGGCGGAATCGTCACGGCGCAGTCGATCCGCGTCGCCGGTGACGAGCTGGACAACGCGATCATCCAGCACATCAAGAAGGAGTACTCCCTCCTCCTCGGCGAGCGCACGGCCGAGCAGATCAAGATCACCATTGGTTCGGCGTACGACATGGACGCCGACGAGCACACCGAGATCCGCGGCCGGGACCTGGTCTCCGGGCTGCCCAAGACCGTCGTCATCTCCGCCGCCGAGGTCCGCAAGGCCATCGAGGAGCCGGTCAACGCGATCGTCGACGCGGTCAAGACCACCCTGGACAAGTGCCCGCCGGAGCTGTCGGGTGACGTCATGGACCGCGGCATCGTTCTCACGGGTGGCGGCGCCCTGCTGCGCGGCCTCGACGAGCGGCTGCGCCGGGAGACCGGCATGCCGATCCACATCGCCGAGGACCCGCTGGACAGCGTGGCGCTCGGCTCCGGCAAGTGCGTGGAGGAGTTCGAGGCGTTGCAGCAGGTGCTCGACGCCCAGCCCCGCAGATGACCAGGGCGCGCACGCCCTGAACGGGGGTCCGCCGTACGAGTGCCTGTCACCTCGTGCGGCGGATCGTTGATATATAGGCAAGGCACAAGAGTTCCCCAGAACTCCGTGGAACCCGCAGATTCCGCGGAATCCGATTGAGGAAGGCACGCCGCCGCACGTGAGGGACACACGAGAGAGCCGGCTGCTCCTGGTGCTGCTGATCGCCATCGCGTTCGCTTTGATCACGGTGGACATCCGCGGAGGCGAGGATTCACCGGTCGACGGTGCCCGCCAGGCCGCCGCCACCGTCTTCGGTCCGGTCGAGGAGGGGGTCTCCTCGGCCGTCGATCCGATCGGGAACGCCATCGGCGCGGTGCGCGACTCCGGCGACCGCCACGACCGCATCGCCGAACTGGAGCGGCAGAACGCGGCCCTGAAGGCCAAGCTCGGCAGCGACGACCGCAACCGCAGCCGCGTGCGCCAGCTGGACAGCATGCTGAAGAAGGCGGGCGCCGGGCAGTACGGCATCAAGGGCGCCGAGGTCATCGGGATAGGAGCGGCCCAGGGCTTCTCCTGGACCGTCACCATCGACGCCGGCGCGAACGACGGACTCAAGCGCGACATGACGGTCCTGAACGGCGACGGCCTCGTCGGCCGCGTCACGACGGTCGGCCCGAACACCGCGACCGTCCTGCTCGCCAACGACCCCGACTTCACCGTCGGCACCCGCATGGAGAAGACCGACGAGCTCGGCTTCGCCACCGGCCAGGGCGACCGCCCCCTGTCCGTCCAGCTCCTGAACGGCAAGGCCAAGGTCAAGAAGGGCGACCGCCTGGTCACCTTCGGCTCGCAGGCCGACAAGCCGTTCGTGCCCGGCGTCCCGGTCGGCGAGGTCGTCCGCGTCGACCCCTCGGGCGGCGACCTGACGCGCAACATCTACGTGAAGCCGTACGTCGGGTTCACCAAGCTCGACATCGTCGGCGTCGTCGTCGAGGCGCCCCGCGAGGACCCGCGCGACACGGTCCTGCCGCCCAAGCCCGCGAAGCCCAAGCCGACCCCGACGGTGACCGTCACGGCCACCCCGTCAGGACAGCCCCCGGCCGGCAACGGCGACGAGCAGTAGGAGACCGGACCATGCGCTTCAACCGAATCCTGCTCTCCACCACGCTGGTCGTCGTCGCCCTGGTCATCCAGGTCAGCGTCCTGGCCCGCCTGCAACTGCCCGGCGCCGTCCCGGACCTGGTCCTGCTCACCGTCCTCGGCCTCGCCCTGGTCTACGGCCACGTCGGCGGCGCCCTCATCGGCTTCGGCGCCGGACTCCTGTCGGACCTCGCGCCGCCCGCCGACCACGCCGCCGGGCGGTACGCGCTCGTGCTCTGCGTCATCGGCTACCTCGCCGGACTCGCCAAGCCGGAGGGCGGCCGGCTCCGCTCCGCCACCGGCCCGCTCGTCGTGGTCGTCGGCGCCGCCATCGGGTCGACGCTGCTGTACGCGGGCGTCGGCTCCCTGGTCGGCGACACCGCCGCCCGCCATGTGGGCCTGGGCGGCCTGCTGTTCACCGCCGCGCTCTACGACCTGCTGCTCGCGCCGTTCACCGTGCCGCTGATCATCGCGCTCGCCCGCCGCGCCGAGAACGACCCGCTGGGGGAGAACTCCCCCGCCAACAAGGCGGCCGACGTCTCCTCCGGCTGGCTCTCGTCCGGCACCGGACTCCGTATCGGCAACCAGCGCGGCGGCCTGCGGGCGAAGGCCGCCAAGGCCCGGGTCGCCCGCGCCGGACGCATCAAGGGGGTCAAGCGCCTGTGAGGTCGCAGCACTTCGCCGACCGCACCGAAGGACCGGGCAGGGGACGCACCAGGGGAGGGGAGAAGTGACCAACATTCCGGAGACCGGACGGACCCCACGGGTCCAGATCCGGCTCGTCGTCATCCAGATCCTCGTCGTCTCCCTGCTGCTCACCCTGGGCGGCCGCCTCTGGTACCTCCAGATCCGCAACGGCGACGAGTACGCCAAGGAAGCCTCCGGCAACCACGTCCAGCAGGTCGTCCAGCCCGCCGTGCGCGGCTCGATCCTGGACGCGCGCGGGGTGCCGATCGCCGACAACCAGACCCGTCTCGTCGTCTCCGCGTCCCGCACGGACCTGATGAAGATGAAGGACGACGGCAAGGCGGTCCTCGGCAAGCTCGCCGACGTGCTCGGCATGAGCACCAAGGACGTCTCCGACAAGGTCCGCCTCTGCGACTCCAAGACGCCCCAGCCCTGCTGGAACGGCTCGCCCTACCAGCCGATCCCGATCACCGACGAGGCCACGCCCAAGCAGGCCCTCCAGATCCGCGAGCGCTCCGAGGACTTCCCCGGCATCACCGCCGAGCCCACCGCCGTGCGCCGCTACGCCGCCCCCGGCAAGTCCAACACCGCGCAGGTCCTCGGCTACCTCTCGCCGGTCACCGACGAAGAGATCAACAAGGCCAAGGACAGCGACTCGCCCTACCTGCGCTCCGACCAGGTGGGCCGCTCCGGCCTGGAGCGCACGTACGACAAGCAGCTGCGCGGCAAGGCCGGCGTCACCCGCTACGAGGTCGACAACCTCGGCCGCGTCATCGGCAAGGCCAAGTCCGACAAGGCCGAGCCCGGGGCGAACGTCGTCACCAGCATCGACGCGCGCGTGCAGGCCGTCTCCGAGTACTGGCTCGACCACGCGATGAAGAAGGCCCGCGACGAGTTCGACAAGAACACCGGCGAGAACTACAAGGCCGACGCGGGCGCCGTCGTCGTCATGGAGAACAAGACCGGCCGCATCATCTCCATGGCCTCCAACCCGTCGTACGACCCGAACGCCTGGGTCGGCGGGATCTCCGGCAAGGACTACGCCAAGCTCACCGGCAAGAACTCCAACTACCCGCTGCTCAACCGCGCCATCCAGGGCCAGGCCGCCCCCGGCTCGATCTTCAAGGTCATCCCGACCACGGCCGCCGTCAACGCGGGCTACCAGTTCAACGGCCGCTACCCGTGCCCCAGCTCGTACTCCATCGGCGGCCAGACCTTCAAGAACTTCGAGTCCAAGGGCCACGGCAACATCACCCTCGGCCAGGCGCTCGAGGTCTCCTGCGACACCGTCTTCTACAAGCTCTCGCACGACCAGTGGGCCAAGGACGGCGGCAACAAGCCCAAGAAGGACGCCAAGGACTGGTTCTACAAGACCGCTCACCAGTTCGGCCTCGGCAAGGAGACCGGCGTCGACCTGCCCAACGAGGTCAGCGGCCGCGTCCCGGACCGCCAGTGGAAGAAGGACTACTGGAAGGCCAACAAGGACGCCTGGTGCAAGCAGGGCAAGAAGAGCGGCGACTACGCCGAGCGCATCGCGTACGAGAACTGCCTCGAAGGCATGAAGATGCGCGCCGGTGACTCCGTCAACTACTCCATCGGCCAGGGCGACACCCTCGTCACGCCGATCCAGATGGCCACGATCTACTCCGCCATCGCCAACGGCGGCACCCTCTACGACCCCACCGTCGGCAAGGCGATCATCAGCGCCGACGGCAAGCAGGTCGAGGAGATCAAGCCCAAGTCGCACGGCAAGCTCCCGATGAACGCCGCGCTGCAGAAGGACATAGACGGTGCCCTCGCGGACGTCGCGACGCGCGGTACGGCCGCGTGGCGGTTCGGCGGCTGGCCGCAGGACAAGATCCCGATGCACGCCAAGACGGGTACGGCCGAGGTCTACGGCAAGCAGACCACCTCGTGGTTCGCGACGTACACCAAGGACTATTCGATCGTCATGACGATCTCCCAGGGTGGTACGGGCTCCGGCGCCTCCGGACCCGCCGTCCGCAAGATCTACGACGCCATGTACGGCCTCGACGACAGCGGCAACCAGGACAAGAAGAAGGCCCTGCTGCCCGAGCCGCAGAAGAACCTGCCGAAGATCGAGACCGACGGCTCCATCGATTCCCCGAAGATCAAGCCGTACAAGCCCGAGGCGCCCAAGCCGCCGGCCGAGCAGCAGGAACTCGCGGCCGGTCCCACGGCCAACTGGAGGCGGGACTAGCCCATGACCGGCAATGGCTTCTCCGTCTCCGGGTACGGCCCCGAGCGCTCCTCGATGTCGCGGCTCCTGGCCCGCGACTCGATAGTGCGCCGGCTCGACTGGCCGATGCTGCTCGCGGCGCTCGCGCTCTCCGCGATCGGCGCCGCGCTCGTCTACTCGGCGACCCGCAACCGCACCGAACTGGTCGGCGACGACCCGTACGCCTTCCTGATCAAGCACGTCATCAACATCGGCATCGGCCTCGTCCTGATGGGCGGCACCGTCTGGCTCGGCCACCGCACCCTGCGCACCGCCGTGCCGATCCTCTACGGCGTCTCCGTCTTCCTGGTGCTGCTCGTCCTCACCCCGCTCGGCGCGACCATCAACGGCGCCCACGCGTGGATCGTGATCGCGGGCCAGTCGCTCCAGCCGTCCGAGTTCTGCAAGATCACGATCATCCTCGGCATGGCGATGCTGCTCGCCGCCCGCGTCGACGCGGGCGACAAGGAGCACCCCGACCACCGCACGGTCGTCCAGGCCCTCGGCCTCGCCGCCGTGCCGGTCATGATCGTCATGCTGATGCCCGACCTCGGCTCGGTCATGGTGATGGCGATGATCGTGCTCGGCGTGCTGCTCGCCTCCGGCGCCTCCAACCGCTGGGTGTTCGGACTGCTCGGCGCGGGCGCGCTCGGCGGCGTCGCCATATGGCAGCTCGGCGTCCTGGACGACTACCAGATCGCCCGCTTCGCCGCCTTCGCCAACCCCGCGCTCGACCCGGCGGGCGTCGGCTACAACACCAACCAGGCCCGCATCGCCATCGGCTCCGGCGGCCTCACCGGCACCGGCCTCACCAACGGCTCCCAGACCACCGGACAGTTCGTCCCCGAGCAGCAGACCGACTTCGTCTTCACGGTCGCGGGCGAGGAACTCGGCTTCGTGGGCGCGGGCGCGATCCTGCTCCTGCTCGGCGTCGTCCTGTGGCGCGCCTGCCGCATCGCCCGCGAGACGACCGAGCTGTACGGCACGATCGTCGCCGCCGGGATCATCGCCTGGTTCGCCTTCCAGGCCTTCGAGAACATCGGCATGACCCTCGGCATCATGCCGGTGGCGGGCCTGCCGCTGCCCTTCGTGTCCTACGGGGGCTCCTCGATGTTCGCCGTCTGGGTGGCCGTCGGACTGCTCCAGTCGATCAAGGTGCAGCGGCCCATGTCGGCCTGACCGCTCCACCGGTGGGCAGCCCCGCGACCGTCGTTGGCCGTCGCGGGGCTGCCCACCGCGCGGTTTCGCGTCTAGATTCGGTTCATGGCCCACACGAAGCGCGAGATCGAGCGGAAGTACGAGGTCGGGGCGGACCGGGCGCTGCCCGATCTGTCCGGCGTCGCCGGGGTCGCGGACGTGGTCGACAAGGGCGTCGTCGAACTGGACGCCGTCTACTGGGACACCCCCGACCAGCGCCTCGCCGCCGCCTCGATCACCCTGCGCCGGCGCACGGGCGGCGACGACGCGGGCTGGCACCTCAAACTCCCGGTGTCCCTCGCCGAGGGCGTGCGCGACGAGGTCCAGGCGCCGCTCTCGGCCACCGTGCCGCGCGCGCTGGCCGGGCTCGTGCGCTCCCGGGTCCGCGAGGCCGAACTCGTCCCGCTCGTCCGGCTGTTGTCCGCCCGCGACCTGCGCCACCTCGTCGACGCCGACGGCCGGCTGCTCGCCGAGGTCAGCGTCGACGGCGTCCGCGCCGAGCGGCTCACCCGGGGCGGCGGCACCGCCGCGTGGTCCGAGGCCGAGGTGGAGCTGGCGGACGACGGCGACCCGGCGCTCCTCGACAAGGTCGAGAAGAAGCTGAGGAAGGCGGGCGCGCGGCGCTCCGCCTCCCCGTCGAAGCTGGCCAGGGCGCTGGCGGAGACCGAGCCGAAGGCGGCCAAGGGGCGCAAGGGAGAGAAGGCCGCACCCGAGGGCGCGACCAGCAGGGGCAAGAAGGCCGGCAAGCGCGAGGCCGTGGCGGAGGCCGTGCGCGACGCCGTCGGGGAGGGACCGGGCACCGCGGGCGACCACGTCCTCGCGTACCTGCGCGCCCAGCGCGACGCGATCGTCTCGCTCGACCCCGCCGTCCGCCGCGACCTGCCCGACTCCGTGCACCAGATGCGCGTCGCCACCCGCCGGATGCGCAGCGCCTTCCGTACGTACAGGAAGGTCCTCGACCGCACGGTCACCGATCCCGTCGGCGAGGAACTCAAGTGGCTGGCGGGCGAGCTGGGCGTCGACCGCGACCAGGAAGTGCTCACCGAGCGGTTCACCGGCCGGATCTCCGCCCTGCCGAGAACCCTGCTGCTCGGCCCGGTGCGCGGACGGCTGCGCATCTGGACCGTCGCCCGCCGCGCGGGATCGCGCCGCCGCACGGTCGCCGTGCTCGACGGCAAGCGCTACCTCGCGCTCCTGGACACCGTCGACGCGCTGCTCGCCGCGCCCCCGCTGCTCCCCGCCGCCTCCGCGCCGGCCGCCGAGGCCCTGCCCAAGGCGATCCTCAAGGACTACGACCGCCTCGCCACCCGCGTCGAGCACGCCCTGGAGCTGCCCGCGGGGCAGGACCGCGACCTGGCCATGCACGACGCCCGCAAGGCCGCCAAGCGCGCCCGGTACGCGGGCGAGGCGGCCACCCCCGCGCTCGGCGGGTCCGCCGGGCGCTTCGCGAAGCGGATGAAGGCCGTGCAGACCGTGCTCGGCGAGCACCAGGACAGCGTGGTCGCCCGCGAGGCGCTGCGGGCCCTGGCGGTCCAGGCGCACCTGGCGGGGGAGTCGGCCTTCACCTGGGGCCTGCTGTACGGCCAGGAGGAAGCGGTCGCGGCCGACCAGGAACGGGAGCTGCCCGCGGTGTGGGCCAAGGCGTCGGCGGGGAAACTGCGGGCGGCGCTGGGCGCCTGAATGCCGGGGTACGCTTGATGGTCACCCCTGCCGGCTCATGAAGGTTCGCGATGTCTGTCGAATCGGTCTTCCCACAGCTCGAAGCTCTGCTCCCGCATGTGCAGAAGCCAATCCAGTACGTCGGCGGTGAGCTGAACTCCACCGTCAAGCCGTGGGAGTCGTGCGACGTCCGCTGGGCGCTCATGTACCCGGACGCGTACGAGGTGGGGCTGCCCAACCAGGGCGTCATGATCCTCTACGAGGTCCTCAACGAGCGCGAGGGCGTCCTCGCCGAGCGCACGTACAGCGTGTGGCCCGACCTGGAGGCCCTGATGCGCGAGCACCAGGTCCCGCAGTTCACGGTGGACAGCCACCGCCCGGTGAAGGCCTTCGACGTCTTCGGGCTCAGCTTCTCCACCGAGCTCGGCTACACCAACATGCTCGCCGCCCTCGACCTCGCGGGGATCCCCCTGGAGGCCAAGGACCGCGGCCTGGACGACCCGATCGTGCTCGCCGGCGGCCACGCGGCCTTCAACCCCGAGCCGATCGCCGACTTCATCGACGCCGCGATCATCGGCGACGGCGAGCAGGCCGTGCTCGACATGACCGAGATCATCCGCCAGTGGAAGGCCGAGGGCCGTCCCGGCGGACGCGAGGAGGTCCTCTTCCGCCTCGCGCGCACCGGCAGCGTGTACATCCCGGCGTTCTACGACGTGGAGTACCTCCCGGACGGCCGCATCGGCCGCGTCGTGCCCAACAGGTCGGGCGTGCCGTGGCGCGTGTCCAAGCACACCGTCATGGACCTCGACGAGTGGCCCTACCCCAAGCAGCCCCTCGTCCCGCTCGCCGAGACCGTCCACGAGCGCATGTCCGTGGAGATCTTCCGCGGCTGCACCCGCGGCTGCCGTTTCTGCCAGGCCGGCATGATCACGCGCCCCGTGCGGGAGCGAAGCATCACCGGCATCGGCGAGATGGTGGACAAGGGCCTCAAGGCGACCGGCTTCGAGGAGGTCGGCCTGCTCTCGCTGTCGAGCGCGGACCACTCCGAGATCGGCGAGGTCGCCAAGGGCCTCGCGGACCGGTACGAGGAGGACAAGATCGGCCTGTCCCTCCCGTCGACCCGCGTGGACGCCTTCAACGTCGACCTGGCCAACGAGCTCACGCGCAACGGCCGCCGCTCCGGCCTCACCTTCGCCCCCGAGGGCGGCAGTGAGCGCATGCGCAAGGTCATCAACAAGATGGTCTCGGAAGAGGACCTCATCCGCACCGTCGCGACCGCGTACGGCAACGGCTGGCGTCAGGTGAAGCTGTACTTCATGTGCGGCCTGCCCACCGAGACCGACGACGACGTCCTGCAGATCGCCGACATGGCGATGAACGTGATCCAGAAGGGCCGCGAGGTCTCCGGGTCCAACGACATCCGCTGCACCGTCTCCATCGGCGGCTTCGTGCCCAAGCCGCACACGCCGTTCCAGTGGGCCCCGCAGCTCTCCTCCGAGGAGACCGACGCCCGCCTGGAGAAGCTCCGCGACAAGATCCGCGGCGACAAGAAGTACGGCCGCTCGATCGGCTTCCGCTACCACGACGGCAAGCCCGGCATCGTCGAGGGCCTGCTCTCGCGCGGCGACCGCCGCATCGGCGCCGTCATCCGCGCCGTCTACGACGACGGCGGCCGCTTCGACGGCTGGCGCGAGCACTTCTCGTACGACCGCTGGATGCAGTGCGCCGACAAGACGCTGCCCGGGATGGGCGTCGACGTCGACTGGTACACCACGCGCGAGCGCACCTACGAAGAGGTCCTGCCCTGGGACCACCTGGACTCCGGCCTCGACAAGGACTGGCTCTGGGAGGACTGGCAGGACTCGCTCGACGAGACCGAGGTCGAGGACTGCCGCTGGACCCCGTGCTTCGACTGCGGTGTCTGCCCCCAGATGGACACGCACATCCAGATCGGCCCGACCGGCAAGAAGCTGCTGCCGCTCACGGTCGTGAAGTGACGGGGACCGTTCGCATCCGAACCGGCACGGCACGCGTCTAGCACGACATGGACCTGGAAAAACGGCCTCGGCCCGAGCAGCCCCGGCAGCAGCCACAGCCGCTGCCCGATCCGCGGGGCGCCGGGCTGCCGCAGCCGCGGCCGCAGCAGGCCGAGGGCTGTCTCGCCGTCGCGATCCGCCTTCCCGTGCGGATCGTCGTGCTCGTCCTCGTCGTGCCGGTGCGCCTGGTGTGGGACGCGCTCGCCGTGTGCGGGCGCTTCCTGTACCTCAGGGCGCTGCGGCCCGTCGGCCGCGCCCTCGGCGCCGCGCTGACCTGGCTCCTCAAGGCCGTCTTCGTCTGGCCGTGGGTGGGTCTGTGGCGGTACGTGGCCGTGCCGGTCGGCAAGGGCCTCGCCTGGCTGGGGTACACGCTGCTCGTGGTGCCCGCCCTGTGGCTGTACGAAGGGGTCCTGACGCCGCTCGGCCACGGCATCGCCTGGCTGGTGCGCACCCTCGTCGTGACCCCGGCGACCTGGCTCTACGCACGGGTGCTCACCCCGATCGGCCACGGCATCGCCTGGCTCGCGCAGGCGATCGGCAGCGGCGCCAAGGCCGCGGGACGGGGCATCGGCGCCGCCCTGGTGTGGCTGTTCAAGGCGCTCTTCGTCTGGCCGTGGGTCGCCCTGTGGCGTTACGTGGTCGTGCCGGTGGGCCTCGCGCTCGCCTGGCTCGCGAACGTGCTGGTCGTGGTGCCCGCGGTGTGGCTGTACCGGTATGTGCTCACGCCCGTCGGGCACGGCATCGCCTGGCTGGCGGGCGGCACCTGGACCGTCGTCACCACGCTCTGCCGCTGGATCTTCGTCGTGCCCGTCGTCGCCCTGTGGCGGTGGGTGCTCGCGCCCGTCGGCCGGGCCGTCGCCGTCGTCGCCCGCGAGATCGGCGACGCGCTCGGGCACGCCTGGCGCGTCGCCGGACACATCTCCCTGGCCGTGGGCCGCTTCCTCGGCAGACTCCTTCGGTGGATCTTCGTCGAGCCGGTGCGCTGGGCGTACCGCACGATCCTCACCCCCGTCGGGCACGTGGTCCGCGACGCCGTGTGGCGCCCCGCCGCCAAGGTGGTCAAGGACGCCGGACGCGCGACCCGGCAGGCCCTCGCGGCGGCCCGCGAGAGCGTGCGCCAGGCCCGGGCCGACGTACGCCGCATGCTGTTCGGGGCGCCGAAGGAGCCGCTCCCGGTGGCCGCGGTGCCCGGGGAGCCGGTGCCCGTACCGGTGGCCCGGCGGGAACGGGACACGCCGGAGCCGCGTAACCTAGAGAAGAATCCCGGGAGTGCAGTTCCCCCGCACGCGCGGGGGTGACCCCGGACCGCACACAAGGAGAAGTTCCACTGGGCAAGCGACAGCCCGAAGGCCCGCCGCCCGCACCCGCGGTGCAGCGCATCCGACTGCGCTACACCAAGCGCGGCCGCCTCCGGTTCACCAGCCACCGTGACTTCCAGCGCGCCTTCGAGCGTGCGCTGCGCCGCGCCGAGGTGCCCATGGCGTACTCGGCGGGGTTCACACCGCACCCCAAGGTGTCGTACGCCAACGCCGCACCCACCGGCACGGGCAGTGAGGCCGAGTACCTGGAGATCGCGCTCACCGCACCGCGCGACCCGGAGAAGCTCCGTGTGCTCCTCGACGAGTCGATGCCCGCCGGGCTCGACATCGTCGACGCCGTCGAGTCCCGCACGTCCGGGCTCGCCGACCGGCTGACCGCCTCCGTCTGGGAGCTGCGCCTGGACGGCGTGGAGAGCGCCGACGCGGCCCGTGCCGCCGAGCTGTTCACCGCCGCCGAGCGGGTCGAGGTGCAGCGCCGCACCAAGAACGGCATCCGTACCTTCGACGCCCGCGAGGCCGTCGTGAGCCTCACGACGATCGCCGACGGCGAACCGACCACGCACGACGCTGATAGGCCGACCGACAAGCCCTGTGCGATACTGCGGCTGGTTGTTCGGCACGTGACACCTGCCGTACGACCTGACGACGTCCTGTCCGGTCTCCGAGCTGTGGCCGACCTGGCGCCGCCGGTCCCCGCAGCGGTGACCAGGCTGGCGCAGGGGCTTTTCGATGAAGAGACCGGCACGGTGACCGACCCGCTCGCGCCCGACCGCGAGGCAGTCACGGCCGCTCCACCCACGGCCGCCGTCTCTGCCGCCGCGAAGGCGCCGGCGCCGGAAGGCCCCCGTTAGGGACGTACGTCACCGCGCCGCCCTCGTACTCGGGAGCCACCTGGGTCGGGCAGCGCACTGACCGAGACTTTCGCCAGGCCGTCCGCACATGGGCGTACGGAACCGGCGAGACAAGACATAGAGAGCTCCCGTGCGGCGCCCGCGCCCCGGATGGCGGCCACGCGCATGCAGCGCCGGCCGCGGACATCACCGGACCAGGCGCGGCGCCCGGGAGCGTGACGGGAGAACCGCCCGCATGCTTGAGCCGAACGAACCCGCTGAGGGATCGCAGAACAACACCCCCAGCGACACCCTGCCGCCGCGCCGTCGGCGCCGTGCGGCGTCGCGTCCCGCGGGACCGCCCGCCGGCACCGCGGACGCCGCGGCCCCGGCCATACCGGCCACCCCCGCCGACGAGAACCCCGAGGTCGAGGAGACCGAGGAGACCGCGGACGCGGTCGAGACCCCCGTGGTCGCCGAGCCCGAGCCCGAGGCGGCCCCGGCTCCGCGCCGCCGCCGTGCCACCCGCCGCGCCTCCGCGCCGGCCGGTGCGCCGCAGACCGCCGAGGTGACGGAGCCCGCCGCCCAGGCGCCCGCGCCCGTCGAGGAGAAGGCCGCGGAGCCCGCCGAGGAGGCCGCCCCCGCGCCGCGCACGCGCCGCCGTGCGACCCGCCGCGCCTCCGCGCCCGCCGGTGCGCCGCAGGCCGCCGAGGAGACCGCCGCCCCCGTGGCCGCGGCCCCCGCCGAGGCCGAGCCCGAGGCACAGCCGGAGCCGGTCGCCGAGGAGGCCGCGCCGCGCCGCACGCGCCGCCGCGCCACCCGCAGCGTCTCCGCGCCCGCCTCCGGCGAGACGAAGACCGGGACGAAGACCGAGGAGAAGGCGGCGGAGGCCGAGGAGAAGGCCGCCGAGAAGCCCGCCGCCAAGGCCGAGAAGGCCCCGGCGAAGGCCGCCGGGAAGCCTGCCGTCGACGAGGCCCTCGCGGCCGACGCGGAGTCCGCGGACGACGACGCCCCCCGTGGCCGTACGCGCCGCCGCGCCACCCGCAAGACCGCCGCCGCCGGCTTCTCCGCGCCGTCCGCGCAGAAGGCCCGCAAGGCCCGGGGCGACGACGCCGACGAGGACGGCCGCAAGCCCGGCCGTCCGGCCGTCGCCGTCTTCCAGGCGCCCGTGTTCGCCGAGCCGATGTTCCAGACCCCGGAGCGCGCCGCCGCCGCGGCCGCCGCCGAGGCCGCGGAGGAGGAGGCCGCCGAGCAGCCCGCCCCCGCCGTGGCGGAGGAGGAGCCCGCCCCGCGCCGGCGCCGCCGCCGTCGCGCCGCCGACGAGCAGCCCGCCGCCGAGGAGCGCGAGAGCGCCACGGCCGAGACCGCCGACGAGGCCGAGCCGGCCGAGGACGCCGCCGAGCAGGCCGAGTCCGACGACGACACGGAGGACTCCGGCGAGCGCCAGGGCCGTCGTCGCCGTCGCGGTGGCCGCCGCCGTCGCCGCGGTGACGCCGCCGAGCAGGACGCGGAGCAGGGCGAGGCCACGGCCGAGTCCGACGACACCGCCGCCGAGCAGTCCGACGAGGACGGCGCGGAGGCCGAGCAGGAGACCGAGGAGTCGGAGGAGTCGGCCTCGGAGTCCGGTTCCGGCTCCAGCAGCAGCCGTCGGCGCCGTCGGCGCCGTCGCCGCGCCGGTGACTCCGGCGAGGGCGAGCCGGGCGACGGCGACCCCGAGCGCACGGTCGTCAAGGTCCGTGAGCCGCGCAAGAAGGACGAGCGCGAGTCCGGCGCCGACGAGGTCCAGTCCATCAAGGGCTCGACCCGCCTGGAGGCCAAGAAGCAGCGCCGCCGCGAGGGCCGCGAGCAGGGCCGCCGCCGCGTGCCGATCATCACCGAGGCCGAGTTCCTTGCGCGCCGCGAGGCCGTCGAGCGCGTGATGGTCGTCCGCCAGAACGGCGAGCGCACCCAGATCGGCGTCCTCGAGGACAACGTGCTCGTCGAGCACTACGTCAACAAGGAGCAGGCCACCTCGTACGTCGGCAACGTCTACCTGGGCAAGGTCCAGAACGTGCTGCCGTCGATGGAGGCCGCGTTCATCGACATCGGCAAGGGCCGCAACGCCGTCCTGTACGCCGGTGAGGTCAACTTCGAGGCGCTCGGCATGGCCAACGGGCCGCGCCGCATCGAGTCCGCCCTGAAGTCCGGCCAGTCGGTCCTCGTGCAGGTCACCAAGGACCCGATCGGCCACAAGGGCGCCCGCCTGACCAGCCAGGTCTCGCTGCCCGGCCGCTACCTGGTCTACGTGCCCGAGGGCTCGATGACCGGCATCAGCCGCAAGCTGCCCGACACCGAGCGCGCGCGTCTGAAGACCATCCTCAAGAAGATCGTCCCCGAGGACGCGGGCGTCATCGTGCGCACCGCCGCCGAGGGCGCGAGCGAGGACGAGCTGCGCCGTGACGTAGAGCGTCTGCAGGCGCAGTGGGAGGACATCCAGAAGAAGGCGAAGGCGACCTCGACGAGCTCGCCGAGCCTGCTCTACGGCGAGCCGGACATGACCGTCCGCGTCGTCCGCGACATCTTCAACGAGGACTTCTCCAAGGTCATCGTCAGCGGCGACGACGCGTGGCAGACCATCCACGGCTACGTCTCGCACGTCGCGCCCGACCTGGCGGACCGCCTGTCGAAGTGGACGTCCGAGGTCGACGTCTTCGCGACGTACCGGATCGACGAGCAGCTCGCCAAGGCCCTGGACCGCAAGGTCTGGCTGCCCAGCGGCGGCTCGCTGGTGATCGACAAGACCGAGGCGATGATCGTCGTCGACGTCAACACCGGCAAGTTCACCGGTCAGGGCGGCAACCTCGAAGAGACCGTCACCAGGAACAACCTGGAGGCGGCCGAGGAGATCGTGCGCCAGCTGCGGCTGCGCGACCTCGGTGGCATCGTCGTCATCGACTTCATCGACATGGTCCTGGAGTCCAACCGGGACCTCGTGCTGCGCCGCCTGCTCGAATGCCTGGGCCGGGACCGCACGAAGCACCAGGTCGCCGAGGTCACCTCGCTGGGCCTGGTCCAGATGACCCGCAAGCGGGTGGGCCAGGGTCTGCTGGAGTCCTTCTCCGAGACCTGCGTCCACTGCAACGGCCGCGGTGTCATCGTGCACATGGAGCAGCCGACGTCCTCCGGTGGCGGCGGCAAGCGCAAGAAGCGTGGGCGCGGCGGCTCGGACCACCAGGACCACGGTCACGAGCACACGCACGACTCGCACGAGACGGAGACGGCGGAGGGCTCGGCACAGACCGAGACCGAGGCCGAGGTCGCCGCTCCGGTGGCGCTGCCCGAGCCCGAGTTCGTCCCGGACGAGGAGCTGTACAGCAGCGCGGCCGAGGCCGAGGCCGCCGCTTCCCGGGGCCGTTCGCGGCGCCGGGCGACCCGTCGCGCATCTGCTCCGGCGGGCGCGCCGAAGGCGGAGTCCGCTCCGGTCGAGGCCCCGAAGGACGAGGCCGCGCAGGCCGACGCCCCCAAGGCGGCCGCGAAGAAGTCGGGCAGGAAGGCCAAGGCCGCCAAGGCCGAGGCGCGGGTCGAGGAGCCGGTCGTCGTCGAGGCCGAGGCCCCGCGCGCGGAGGCGCCGGCCGTCGAGGACCCGGTGGTCGGCACGCCCGAGGCCGTCGAGGCGGCCGCCGCTGCCGAGGCGCCCGCCGAGGACGCCGCGCCGAAGGGACGCACGCGTCGTCGTGCGGTCCGCAAGGCGACGTCGCCCGCCGGTGCGCCGAAGGCCGCGGAGAGCGCCGAGCCCGTGGCTCCGAAGGCCGAGCCGGTCGTGGAGCCCGTGGCGGAGCCGGTGGCCGAGCCCGTGGCCGAGGCGCCCGTCGCCGACGCCGCGCCGGCCCGTCCGCGCCGCCGCGCGGTGCGCAAGGCCACCGCGCCGACCGCGTCCGAGGAGGCGGCCGTCGTGGTCGTCCCGTCGACGGACAAGGCCGACGCGGACAAGCCCGCGGACGCGTCCGCTGACAAGGCCGACGCCGAGGCCCCCGCCGAGGAGGCGGCTCCGGCCAAGAAGACGGCGCGCAAGACCGCCAAGAAGGCGCCGGCCAAGAAGGCCGCCGCCAAGAAGACCGCGGCCAAGAAGACGGCCGCCAAGAAGACGACGGCCAAGAAGGCGTCGAAGGCGACGGCGAAGAAGGCCGCGGCGGCGGAGCAGCCGCCGGCCGGTGTCTCCGCGAGCGCCGCCGGCGAGAGCTGACCGCTCGCTGACGAGGCCTGAGCGCTTCGCACACCCGGTGCCCCTTTGCACGGCGAGAACGCCGAGCGAAGGGGCACCGGTCTGTCCGGGAACCGGCGTTTCGCAGCTCGAAAGCGTGAATCGCGTACCTCCCCGTTGGAGAGCCGGGAGGTACCTGTAAAACTCATGAGATCTGACAAATGAACGGGGGCGTGGGCGCGCGTTGGGGAGACGGTGCGCCCGCGTCGGGGGAGGGATGACAGATGGCGCGTGCGCGCCTGCGGGGCACGGGACGACACCGTGCGGTAACACCGGCCAAGGGCGGACGCCAGGCGGTCGTGCTGGCCACGGTCCTCTCGGCGGCGGGGCTCCAGGCGGCGGGCGCCGCGGGCACCGCCTCGGCGGAGACGGCACCCGCCTGGACGGAGGGGCCGATCTTCAACGATCCGAAGGGCGACACCGACCACCAGTACGCGATACGCACGCGGCTCCTGGAGCTGACCAACGCCGCGGTGCCCGGCTCGACCATCAAGGTCGCGGTCTACCACGTGTGGGAGGCCTCGGTCGTCGACGCGCTCGTGGCGGCCAAGAACCGTGGCGTGCACGTGCAGATCCTGCTCGACGAGACCAGCAGGAGCGACCGCCCGGCGAACACCTCGTACAGCACGCTGAAGACGGCGCTCGGCACCGACAAGAGCAAGCCGTCCTTCGTGACGCTCTGCCCGACGGGGAAGTCCTGTCTGGGCGACCCGAGGTACGGCAAGTCGATCATGCACAACAAGTTCTGGCTGTTCTCGGAGGTCGAGGGCGCGAAGGACGTCGTCGTGCAGACCACGTCGAACTCCACGCCGTCGGCGCACACGAAGTTCTTCAACGACGCGCTGCTGCTGCCGGACAACCCCGCGATGTACGACGCGTACGCGGAGTACTTCACGGACATGCTCGGCAAGCGCTGGGCGGACTGGGACTACCGCACGGTCAGCAGCGGCCGCTACAAGTCCTACTTCTTCCCGCGCAACGGCACGGTCAACGAGACCGACACCATGTACTCCGTCCTGAACAACGTGAAGTGCACGTACAAGGACGCGGCCGGCGTGACCCAGCACACCAAGGTGCGCGCCGCCATCTTCAAGATCACGCGCAAGCAGATCGCCGACAAGTTCGTCGCGCTGAAGAAGGCCGGCTGCTCGGTGAGCATCCTGTACGCGGAGACGGACAGCGCCAAGAGCCAGAACGGCACCCCGGGCACCTGGGAGCAGCTCCACAAGACGGGCGGCCCGTCCATGCGCTGCTACAACGACGACCGGGACCCGCTGCACCCCGGCTCCCGGCTGACGACGCCCTACATCATCCACTCGAAGTACGTGCTCATCGACGGCATGTACGACGGCAAGCGGAACAAGCTCTCCTTCACCGGCTCGCAGAACTACACGGCGCCCGCGCTGCGCGAGAACGACGAGGCGATCGTGAAGGTCGACGACGACTCGGTGCACGACACGTACCGCGCGCACTTCGACCGCACGCGGGCCGTGGCCTGGCCGGGCAGCGCGGACAAGACCGACCTGTGCAAGGGCGTCAAGCCGCTGCCGCCGGACGGCGAGAACCCGGTCACGTGAGCGGGGGTGCGGGGCCGGTTTGACCCTCCGGGGACGGCCCCGTAACCTTGACCGTCGGCGTGTTCCTATGCACGTCCGCCCCTCGTAAACCTTTTTCCTCCCGTGGCCTGCGCCATGAGAGAGGCCGCTCGCTTCTTGCGGCGGCTGGACTGCGGGGGACCCGTTCCGAGCGAGAGAGAGATCCGCGTGTACGCCATCGTGCGCAGCGGTGGTCGCCAGCACAAGGTTGCTGTCGACGACATCGTTGAGGTTGACAAGATTTCCACCGCCAAGGTTGGCGACACGGTCGAGCTCTCGACCCTGCTCGTTGTCGACGGCGAGTCCGTGACCAGCGACCCGTGGGTGCTGGCCGGTATCAAGGTCACGGCCGAGGTCGTGGACCACCACAAGGGCGCGAAGATCGACATCCTTCGCTACAAGAACAAGACCGGCTACCGCCGTCGTCAGGGTCACCGTCAGCAGTACACGGCGATCAAGATCACCGGTATCCCCACGGCTGCGAAGTAAGGGACTGAGACAAGATGGCACACAAGAAGGGCGCATCGTCCACTCGGAACGGTCGCGATTCCAATGCTCAGCGGCTCGGCGTGAAGCGCTTCGGCGGTCAGGTCGTCAACGCCGGTGAGATCCTGGTCCGCCAGCGCGGCACCCACTTCCACCCGGGCTCGGGCGTCGGTCGCGGCAAGGACGACACCCTGTTCGCGCTGGACGCCGGTGCGGTGGAGTTCGGTACCCACCGCGGCCGCAAGGTCGTGAACATCGTTCCGGTCGCCTGAGTCCGTCTTCACTGACTGACTAGGCGCTCGTCGAGCGAGTTCTGCGAGGGCGGACCTCTCTTCCCGGTATTTCGGGAAGCGGGTCCGCCTTTCGCGTGTTCTAGATGGACACAGACGCAGTAGAAATTTCCGTACGTTTCTGGAGGCACCCCACCATGACCACCTTCGTGGACCGCGTCGAACTGCACGTCGCCGCGGGTAACGGAGGCCACGGCTGTGCCTCCGTCCACCGTGAGAAGTTCAAGCCGCTCGGCGGCCCGGACGGCGGGAACGGCGGCCGTGGCGGCGATGTGATCCTGGTCGTCGACCAGGACGTCACGACGCTCCTCGACTACCACCACAGCCCGCACCGCAAGGCCACCAACGGCCAGCCCGGCGCCGGTGACAACCGCTCCGGCAAGGACGGCCAGGACCTGGTCCTGCCCGTCCCCGACGGCACGGTCGTCCTCGACAAGCAGGGCAATGTGCTCGCCGACCTGGTCGGCCAGGGCACCACCTTCGTCGCGGGCCAGGGCGGCCGCGGCGGCCTCGGCAACGCGGCCCTCGCCTCCGCCCGGCGCAAGGCCCCCGGCTTCGCGCTGCTCGGCGTGCCCGGCGAGGAGCGGGACGTCGTCCTGGAGCTCAAGACCGTCGCCGACGTCGCCCTGGTGGGCTACCCGAGCGCGGGCAAGTCCTCGCTGATCTCCGTGCTGAGCGCGGCGAAGCCGAAGATCGCGGACTACCCGTTCACGACGCTCGTCCCCAACCTGGGCGTGGTGACGGCCGGTTCGACCGTCTACACCGTCGCCGACGTGCCGGGCCTCATCCCCGGTGCCAGCCAGGGCCGCGGCCTCGGCCTCGAATTCCTGCGCCACGTCGAGCGGTGCAGCGTGCTCGTGCACGTCCTCGACACGGCGACCCTGGAGTCCGACCGCGACCCCGCCTCCGACCTCGAGGTCATCGAGGAGGAGCTGCGGCTGTACGGCGCCGGCCTGGAGAACCGTCCGCGCATCGTCGTCCTGAACAAGATCGACGTACCGGACGGGCAGGACCTCGCCGATCTGGTCCGGCCCGACCTGGAGGAGCGCGGCTACCGCGTCTTCGAGGTGTCGGCCGTCGCGCACAAGGGCCTCAAGGAGCTGTCCTTCGCCCTCGCCGAGCTGGTCGGCCAGGCGCGTGCCGCGAAGCCGAAGGAGGAGGCGACCCGCATCGTCATCCGGCCCAAGGCCGTGGACGACAGCGGCTTCACCGTCCGCCGCGAGGAGGTCGCCGGCGAGCCGCTGTTCCGCGTGCGCGGCGAGAAGCCCGAGCGCTGGGTGCGGCAGACCGACTTCAACAACGACGAGGCCGTCGGCTATCTCGCGGACCGTCTCAGCCGCCTCGGCGTCGAGGACGAGCTGATGAAGGCGGGCGCGAAGGCGGGCGACGGCGTGGCCATCGGCCCCGAGGAGAACGCGGTCGTCTTCGACTGGGAGCCGACGATGATGGCGGGCGCGGAGATGCTCGGCCGCCGTGGCGAGGACCACCGCCTGGAGGCCCCCCGTCCGGCCGCGCAGCGCCGCAAGGACCGCCAGGCGGAGCGGGACGAGGCACAGCAGGAGTACGACGACTTCGAGCCGTTCTAGTCGGTCTGGTCGGTCCAGTCGGTCGCCCGCTGTGCCGGGCGCCCGGCACAGCGGCGTCGAGCACGCGCAGGACCTCATAGGGGAAGGGCCCCGGAGCGGAAGCTCCGGGGCCCTTCTCGTGCGTGCGAGGTGCCTACGCGGTGACCGAGTCCTCCGCGCCGTTCGACTCCGTCGCGTCCTGGGCCGCTTCCTCCGCGGCCTCCTCGGCGATCCGCTGGCCCGGGATGTCCGCGTCGACGCGGGAGGCCATCCGGGCGCGGCGGGCGTCCGCCTGGGCGCACAGGTCCAGGGCCGCGGCGTTGAAGCGGGCCAGGGAAGGCGGGTCCGAGGGGCCCAGGAGGTGCTCCTTGAGCTCCGCGCGGGCCTCGCCGTGGGAGTCCAGCTCCGGGGCGCGCACGGCCTTCAGGAGGCCCGCCACGCCGTCCGCCTCGGGCGCGAGGATCGTCGCCGCGGACGCCGTCGGGAAGCTCGCGCGGAACTCCGCCTCGGACATGCCGGCCGTGTTGGCGACGGCGTACGGCTTCTCGCTGGTCAGCCAGTCCGAGACGACCGAGGAGACGTCGCTGATCAGCAGGTCGGCCTGGTTGAAGCAGGAGAAGATCGCCGGGCGCGAGGACGTGATGATCTGGTGCTCCCACTCGGGGAAGGAGCCCCAGAACGCGGTCTCCCACGCGGCCGTCGCCTCGGCCACCGCGGCCTGCGCGTCGCCGTCCGGGGCGCCCTGGAGCATCATCCGCTCCTGCTCGTCCGCGCTCTTGCGGAACTTCCGGGCGGTCAGCTGGTCAAGGACCGCGGCGCGGCGCTCCAGCTCGGCGGCGGCGTCGGGGCCGGGGCGCGCGCCGGAGCGCTTGGTGTTGGCCGCGAGGATCATCGCCTTGATGCGCTCGTTGGCCGCGCCCGCCTGCGGGTTCTGCGAGCCGGTCATCGGGTGCGGCTTGTAGAGGAGGCGCACGGCCGGGTCGGCGAGCAGCTCACGGACGATGTTCTCGCCGGCGAGGACCACCGAGGTGTTGCCGGGGTTGCCGTCCCAGCCCTCCCAGGTGGGGGCGTACAGCACGGTCGTGTACGCCCCGGTGGGCGCGCCGGTGTAGGGGCGGATCGGGGACAGCTGTGGGCGGCCGACCTCGACGACGTCCTTGTCGTCCACGCCGATGTCCGCGAGCTGGTAGCGGTCGCGGGCCGCGGGGCCCGCCACCCACACCTCGTCGTAGGCCTTCGCGTAGGGGTTGCAGGAGGAGAGCTTGTCGCTCTCGCCGTGGTTGATGAAGGCGTGCTTGATCGTCGGGATGCGCAGGACCTGCGAGGTCTTCGCGGCGTTCGCCGGGTGCAGCATCATCTTCAGCGTCGACGTCTCCAGGGAGAACATCGTCGCGACCTTCGGGAAGCAGATGATCGGCACGTCCGTCGCGTCGATCTTCTGCACCATGAACCGCTCACGCAGCACGATCAGCGGCTTGCCGTCCAGCGCGGAGAGCGTGGAGAGCCACATGTTGGCCTGGTACGCGGAGGTGGTGCCGCCGGAGAAGTACATGGCGACGGTCGGCTGGTACTCGGCCAGCCACTGGTCGAGCCACTCCATGACCTTCTCGTCGTTCTTCGCCCGCTTCTTCGGCAGGAGCCACGTGGCGAGGTACAGCGCGCCGGCGCCGATCAGCGTGAGGGAGACGGCGAGCCCGATGCCGCCCCAGTACGCGTCGGTGGTCGCCGCGGTGACCAGCAGGCCGACCGTCGTCGGCACCGAGAAGGTCAGCAGGCGGTGGGCCTGGCGGCGCGACAGGATCCGCGGGGGAGCGGCCGTCAGGTGCAGCTTCGAGGTGTCGATGTTGCGCGTGACGATCGGCAGCGAGCGGGTGCGGCGCACCAGCACCGCGACGGCCTGGCAGCCGAAGTGCAGCATGTAGAAGGCGAGCAGCGCGATGGTCAGCGGCGACTGCTCGGCCAGCGGCTCGATGCCGTCGATGCGCAGCAGGCCGACCAGGATGAGCATGTCGCGCAGGAGCTGGCGGACCGTGACGTCGAAGCGGATCTTGCCAAGGAGGGAGAGGAGGCCCGGCTGCTTGTACTGCAGATAGATGTCGAGCGCGAGATTCGCGGCGGCCGCGGCGATGAACACCGGGACGTAGGGAATCAGCGCGGTCACGAGCTGGGTCGTGAAGAGCGCGAACATCGCGAACAGTGCTGACAGCTGCACGAGGCGACGTGGGGCGAGTCCGGCGGAGGGCACGGGCTTGGGCTCCTGGCGGGGAAGAAGTGGGAATGGGGGGAAGTCGACCACTGACCGTATGACGCGCGGTGGCTCCCTAGCAATCTTCCGTGACATCAATCACCGGATAAAGGGGCAAAGAAGACTGAACCTCGACGGCGATTTTTGCCTCTGACTGGATTGTGCCCGCTGCGCGCCCGGCGGCGCCGGAGCCGGTCCGCCCCTCGGAATGGGCAGGCGCCGGGCCCGCGCGCTCACGTAGATTGCAGGTCCGGAGCGGCGGGTTCATCACCCGGGACCAGTTGGGGAAGAGCGTGGCAGCGGCAAGGCAGTCAGTGGCAGAGGCGCAGCGGGTCGTCGTCAAGGTCGGGTCCTCATCTCTGACCACCGCATCGGGGGGCCTGGACGCGGACCGCGTTGACGCCCTCGTCGACGTACTGGCCAAGAGCCGCAGCGGCGGCGAGCGCGAGATCGTCCTCGTCTCCTCCGGTGCCATCGCCGCGGGGCTCGCCCCGCTCGGCCTGGTGCGGCGCCCCAAGGACCTCGCCCGCCAGCAGGCCGCCGCCAGCGTCGGCCAGGGCCTGCTCGTGGCGCGCTACACCGCCTCCTTCGCGCGGTACGGCGTACGCGTGGGACAGGTGCTCCTCACCTCCGACGACATGGCCCGCAGGGCCCACCACCGCAACGCCTCGCGCACCCTCGACCAGCTCCTCGCGATGGGCGCGCTGCCCGTCGTCAACGAGAACGACACCGTGGCCACCGACGAGATCCGCTTCGGCGACAACGACCGGCTGGCCGCCCTCGTCGCGCACCTCGTCCACGCCGACCTCCTGGTCCTCCTCTCCGACGTGGACGGCCTCTACGACGGCGACCCGGCCAAGCCGGGCACCTCCCGGATCTCCGAGGTCACCGGCCCCGACGACATAGCGCATGTGCAGATCGGCAGCGCCGGCAAGGCGGGGGTGGGCACCGGCGGCATGGTCACCAAGGTCGAGGCCGCGCGGATCGCCGCGGCCGCCGGCATCCCGGTCGTCCTGACCTCCGCGAGCCAGGCGGGCGACGCCCTCGCGGGCCGCGCCACCGGCACGTACTTCCACCGCACGGGCCGCCGCTCCGCCGACCGCCTCCTGTGGCTGCAGCACGCCTCCGAGCCGCAGGGCGCGCTCACCCTCGACGACGGGGCGGTGCGCGCGGTCGTCGAGGGGCGCAAGTCGCTGCTGCCCGCGGGCATCGCCGCGGTCGAGGGCGAGTTCTCCGCGGGCGACCCGGTCGAGCTGCGGGACGCCGCGGGGCGGGCGGTCGCGCGGGGGCTGGTCAACTTCGACGCGAAGGAGATCCCGATGCTCATCGGCCGCTCCACGCGCGACCTGGCGCGGGAACTCGGACCTGCGTACGAGCGCGAGGTCGTGCACCGCGACGATCTCGTCCTGCTGCACGGATAGGCCGCCCGCCTCCCCGGCGAAGCCGCAGGTCGCGTCGGACCACCCGCCCCACCGGCCCCGGCCGAAAACCGCCGCGAACGGCCCCGGCCGACCGGCCCGTGCGAGGTGAAACTCCCCAAAACCGCCCCGCGGGACCGCTTGGCCTGCTCAACTTTGTTGAAGACAGTTGCGCACGACCGTTGCGTATCCGCACCACCATTGCGTAAAGGAGGCCGTCGTGAGACGAGTGCGCCCAGGGCCGGCGTCCCGCGGTTCGGCCGAGCGTGCGCTGACGAGCATCGCGGCGGGGGCGGCCTACGAGAGCGACTCCCACACCGCGCACGAGGGCGATGCGCGCGAGAGCGGGGAGGGGGAGACCGTGGACGCGCCCCGCCTGTGGCACGTCACGCTGAGCGTCTCCGGCGCCGAGGCCCCGCTGAAGGAGGTCAGGCGAGGCCTCGAACAGCTCGCCCATGACCACCCCTTTCTGCTGACCAGCAGATACGCGCCGGACCACGCCGAGATCCGCTACTGGGAAGAGGCCCGCGACCTGCACGACGCGGCCGCCGTCGCGCTGCGGCTGTGGGGCGAGCACCGGCAGACCGCCCAGCTCCCGCCGTGGGAGATCGTGGGACTCGAAGTGATCGACCGCGACACGTATCACCAGCGCATCGCCGAGGGGTACGGCCCGCTTCCGGCCACCCCCGTCGGCGTCCACCCGTTCTGAGCCGCCGCCCCGGAACCTCCGGGGCGGCGGAGCCCCGGAGGCCGAGCCCCGGGGACAGGAGTCCCGGAGGCCGGAGTCTCGGGGACTGGAATACCGGGTGGACGCCGCGCGCGCGGGGATTACCCTGCGGGCATGACGTCGCTCTCTCCCGTCTCGCCGTACGACAACCTCTCGCCGGTCGCCCAGGCCGCCTACCGCGCCCGCGGCGCCGCCGCCACGCTCGCGCCACTGCCGCGCGCCGCCAAGGACGACGCGCTGCTCGCGATCGCCGACGCGCTCGAGGTGCGGACCGCCGAGATCGTCGAGGCCAACGCCAAGGACACCGCGCGCGCCCGCGAGGCCGGGACCAGCGAGTCGATCGTCGACCGGCTCACCCTCACCCCCGAGCGGGTCCGCGCCATCGCCGCCGACGTGCGCGACGTGGCCGCCCTGCCCGACCCGGTCGGCGAGGTCGTCCGCGGCTCCACGCTGCCCAACGGCATCGACCTGCGCCAGGTCCGCGTCCCGCTCGGTGTCGTCGGGATCATCTACGAGGCCCGTCCGAACGTCACCGTGGACGCGGCCGCCCTCTGCCTGAAGTCCGGCAACGCCGTCCTCCTGCGCGGCTCGTCGTCGGCGTACGCCTCCAACACCGCGCTCGTGCGCGTCCTGCGCGACGCGGTGCACGGCGCCGGGCTCCCCGCCGACGCCGTGCAGCTCGTCCCCGGCGAGAACCGCGACTCCGTACGGGAGCTGATGCGCGCCCGCGGCCTCGTCGACGTGCTCATCCCGCGCGGCGGCGCCTCGCTGATCAGGACCGTCGTCGAGGAGTCCACGGTCCCGGTCATCGAGACCGGCACGGGCAACTGCCACGTGTACGTGGACGCCGAGGCCGACCTCGACATGGCCGTCGACATCCTGATCAACTCCAAGGCCCAGCGCCCCAGCGTCTGCAACGCCGCCGAGACGCTGCTCGTGCACAAGGACATCGCCGACGCCTTCCTGCCGCGCGCCCTCGACGCCCTCGCGGAGGCCGGCGTCACCGTCCACGCCGACGAGCGCGTCCTCGCCCACGCCGACGGCACCAAGGCCACCGTCGTGCCCGCGACCACCGAGGACTGGGAGACCGAGTACCTCTCGTACGACATCGCCGCCGCCGTCGTCGACACCCTCGAACAGGCCGTCGAGCACATCCGGCTGTGGACCTCCGGGCACACCGAGGCCATCGTCACCACCTCGCAGCAGGCCGCGCGCCGCTTCACCCAGCTCGTGGACTCCACGACGGTCGCCGTGAACGCCTCGACGCGCTTCACCGACGGCGGTCAGTTCGGCTTCGGCGCCGAGATCGGCATCTCCACGCAGAAGCTGCACGCGCGCGGCCCGATGGGCCTGCCCGAGCTGACCTCGACGAAGTACATCGTGACGGGCGACGGCCACGTGCGCTGAGCCGCCGGGGAAGTTCCGCGTCACTCGGGCCGAATTCCCTTTCTGTCTGCCCAAGTTGCCCCTCCCAGGTCTACTCTGGGAGGGTGCCGGAGGACGTGGGGGGCACGCCGTCGTTCCCTGACGGCTGGGAGCCCGACGACGACCGCGACCGCGGGGGTGCGGACGAAGAGTTCGCCTCCGTGGTCTTCGACGAGGACTTCGTACGCGCCGCGGAAGTGCATGAACCGACCGCGGTGGAGCGGCTGTTGGCCGCCGCCCAGGCGCGCGCCGAGGCCTCCGAGGCCGAGGCCCGCAGGGCCCGCACCCGCGGTCCGGGCCACGACACCCCGGACGACGAGTACTACGAGGACGGCTTCGGCCCCGACGACGGCGCCGAGTTCGGCCGCGACCGGGACTTCGACGACGTCTACGACCCGGACCTCCTCGACGACGGGTACGGCCGCGACCGCCGCCTCGGCCGGGCCCGCTGGCACCGCCCCGTCGCCTGGATGCTCGCCCTCCTGATGGGCATCGGCATGGTCGCCCTGGCCTTCACCGCCGTCTACCGCGGCGCCTCCTCGGGCCGCCAGGACAAGGTGCCCGCGCCCGCCTCGACGGAGGTCGGCCAGAGCCCCGACACGAAGGTGGCGACGAGCCCCTCCGCCTCGGCCGAGTTCGGCCAGCCGGCGGTCCCCGCGGTGCCGCGCACGCCCTGACGCACGCCGCCCTCCCGTTGACCGCGGCCCCGCTCCGCACGGCACCCCGCGCCTGCGCGCGCCCGTGAGGAGTTGTCAGAAGTTGTCGTGTACCAGGGCGTTTACCTGGCGGCCCGGAGACCTACCCTGAAGGTATGGGCGGGCCAGGAGATCCACCTGCGGGGACACCCGAGGGCACTCCCAACGGTGGCGAGGACGAGTACCGATCCGTCGTCTTCGACGAGTCGTTCGTACGGGCTGCGCGACTCCAGGAGTTCTCCGCGCAGGAGCGCATGGTCGACCACGCGCGCGCCGTGCGCCGCCGCCCCGCCCTCCACCGCTCCCTGTCCCGGCAGGCGGTGATCCTCGTCGTCCTGATCGCGGTGGCCTTCGGCACCGCGATCTACATGGGCGTACGCCACCCGTACCAGACCCCGGCCGCCAAGCGTCCCGAGCCGCTGCGGATGACGGTGATACCGCTCGCCCCGCAGGGCCGCGTGCCCGGCTCGAAGAGCGTCGACGACCTCTACGAACACAGCCCCGCCGCGCAGTTCCCGGTGGGCGCCGGAGGCATCAACCTCCCCGCCGCGCGCCGCACTTCGCACTTCTCGGACAGCCAGGTGATGGCCGCGCTGACCACCGCCAAGGACTACCTCGTCGAGTCCTCGCTCGACCCGGACGTGCTCACCGGCGGCTCGGCGCGCTCCGTGCGGATCCTGCTCGACCCGGAGCAGCTCGACCAGTTCGACCGGAGCTTCGCGCACCCCGTGGCCGACGGGCGGCACGCGGCCACCGGCTGGCTGGTGCGGTTCGACCCGACGCGCACCGCGCTCGCCGACAAGCACGTCAGGACCCAGGGCACGCTGCGGGCCGTCGAGACGGACAAGAACACGCTCGAGGTGACCTCGGACCATACGTTCGTGTACGCGCTGCGGCCGGTGGGTGCCGGTGAGGCCGGCGGCGACACCGCCAAGGGCGCCGGCGCGGACGGTGTCAAGGCGTCCCTGTTCACCGTCCGGCGCGAGCTGCACTTCCGCTTCGACCGCGACGACCTGCGGATGCACCAGGCCGAGCTGCTCGTCTCCGCCACGCAGGCGGGCCCCCTCGCCTGCGCGAGCGACGCGACGAGCCATCTGCGGCCGCTGCTCGCCGGGCAGCGGGCCAAGGGCGGCGGCCCGGCCGGCACCGACCCGTACGCGACGGGGGACGCGACGGCGCTGTGCGGCTCGCTGGCGGAGTCGGCCCAGCCTTCGCTGTCGCCTTCCTGATTCCTGAGGACTACTTGTCGTCGTCGGAGGGGCTGCCGGTGCCCTGGCCGCCCTGTCCGCTCTGACCGCCCTGGCCTGCCTGTCCGCTCTGGCCCGTGAACTTTCCGCGGAGCTTGCCGCCCAGGTCGCCCGCGCCGCCCGCGATGTCGCTGACCAGCTTCATCAGCGGGTCCTTGCTGTTGCGTACGTTGTCGGCGTACGAGGAGGCCGACTGGCGGAAGGAGTCGGAGACCGAGGTGTCCTTGTCCTCGTCGCGGCGCGGGTAGTGGCCGTCCATGATCCGCTGGTAGTCGCGGGACTCGGCCCACTTCTTCAGCTCGGCGGCGCGCACGGTGGTGAAGGGGTGCGAGCGCGGCAGCACGTTCAGGATCTTCAGTACGGAGTCGCGCAGGTCGCCCCCGGCCTCGTACTCCTCGGCCTGCTCAAGGAACGCGTCCACGTTCATCTCGTGCAGGTGGTTGCCGCCCGCGATCTTCATCAGGCCGCGCATGGAGGCCTGGAGGTCCTGGCCGACCAGCAGGCCCGCCCGGTCCGCCGACAGCTCGGACTTGCGGAACCACTCGCGCAGCGCCGTCACGATCGCCATGATCGCGACATTGCCGAGCGGGATCCACGCGACCTTCAGGGCGAGGTTCGTGAGGAAGAGCAGGATCGTGCGGTAGACGGAGTGGCCGGAGAGGGCGTGCCCGACCTCGTGGCCGACGACCGCCCGCATCTCCTCCTCGTCCAGCAGCTCGACCAGGCCCGTCGTCACGACGATGATCGGCTCGTCCAGGCCGATGCACATCGCGTTCGGCACCGGGTCCTGGTTGACGTACATCGGCGGGACCTTCTCCAGGTCCAGGATGTAACAGGCGTCCCGCAGCATGGTGTTGAGGTGCGCGAACTGCGCGTCGGACACGCGGACCGAGTCCGAGAGGAACAGGAGCCTCAGGCTCCGCTCGGGCAGCAGGCCGCTGAGGGCCTTGAAGACCGTGTCGAACCCGCTGAGCTTGCGCAGGGCCACCAGGGCCGAGCGGTCCGCCGGGTGTTCGTACGCCCGCGACGAGATGCCGGGGAAGCGCCTGCGCTGCCGGCTCGGCACGTGCTCGTGGCCGGTGCCGTCCCCGCCGCCGTGCTGGTTGTCGTCGGTCATGCCGCATCCCCCATGTCTCGTCCTCCTCTGCCCCCGAGGTGGGGCCCAGCCTAGGCGGAGATACCGTGACAGGGCAGCGCACAGAAGGAGTCTTCCGTCATGGAGCACAATCCTGGGGCCGACTGGCTCACGGAGGCGGCCAAGGCCGCGGAGCAGCAGGGACCCGGCAATCTGCTGCGGATCGTCCTGATCGTCATGGTCTTCGGATGCGTACTGGTGGGCTGGTTCCTGCTGCGCGGCTACCGGCAGGGGAACGAGGCGGACCGCTTGTCCGAGGACCGGAAGTCGGAGGACCGGAAGTCCGGGGACGAGAAGTCCGGGGACCGCTCGTCGGATGACCGGATGTCGGATGACCGGATGTCTGAGGACCGGATGTCTGAGGACCACGTGTCTGAGGACCGCACGTCTGAGGACCGCACGTCCGAGGAGCAGGCGTCCGAGGAGCGGACGTCCGACAAGGGCGCGGACAGCCGCAACAGCTGAGTCGGCGTGAGCCGGAGCGAGGCCCCCGCTTACGATGGGCCGGAAGTCTTTATGTCCATCCCACCCCCGGATAGGTCCTGCCTGAGATGAGCCTCCACAGCACTGCCGCCCAGCTGGTCACTCTCGCCTCCGAGGGCGGCGAGCACGGCGGCAACCACGAAAGCCT
Source organism: Streptomyces sp. NPDC052114 (assembly GCF_040680155.1). NCBI lineage: Bacteria > Bacillati > Actinomycetota > Actinomycetes > Kitasatosporales > Streptomycetaceae > Streptomyces > Streptomyces sp. NPDC052114. Next base: position 353,554 of record NZ_JBFAWC010000001.1, read on the forward strand.
CAGCCCCCTCCTCACCGGCGGCGGCGCGTTCGTCGTCCTCATGCTGCTCCTGTGGATCACCACGCGCTTCAACCGGGACCGCTGACGGGACCACTGAGTGGCCGTCCCTGAACGGGACCGCTGAAACAGGGCTCGTCCGCCGGGCCGGTAGGGTCTGCACGCATGGGAGAGCAGGACATGCCTACCGGTCCGGGGACCGGTCCGGTGAGCAACGGCAAGCGCCGCCTGGGCGTCATGGGCGGAACGTTTGATCCGATCCACCACGGACACCTCGTGGCGGCCAGCGAGGTCGCCGCGCAATTCCACCTCGACGAGGTGGTGTTCGTGCCGACCGGCCAGCCGTGGCAGAAGAGCGACAAGCAGGTGTCACCCGCCGAGGACCGCTATCTGATGACGGTCATCGCGACCGCCGAGAACCCGCAGTTCTCGGTGAGCCGCATCGACATCGACCGCGGCGGAGCGACGTACACCACGGACACGCTGCGCGATCTGCGCGCCCTCAACCCCGACACGGACCTCTTCTTCATCACGGGCGCCGACGCCCTCGGCCAGATCCTGACCTGGCGGGACACGGAAGAGCTGTTCTCCCTCGCGCACTTCATCGGGGTCACCCGGCCCGGCCACACGCTGGCCGACCCCGGACTGCCCAAGGGCGGTGTCTCCCTGGTGGAGGTGCCGGCCCTGGCGATCTCGTCCACGGACTGCCGCGCGCGGGTCGCCAAGGGGGACCCGGTCTGGTATCTGGTGCCGGACGGTGTGGTGCGTTATATCGACAAGCGCGAGCTGTACCGCGGCGAATGAGCCGAGAGGGGCACCGGTGAACGACCGACAGTACGACCCGTATGCGGGCAGCGACCCGTATGCGGGCGAGTACGCGGCTGATCAGTACCAGGTCGTCGGGTACGACGAGTACGGACGGCCGGTGTACCAGCAGGTGCAGCCACAGGTGCCCCCACAGCAGCCGCATCCGCACCACCAGCAGCCCCAGGGGTACGGGTACGACCCGTACGCGGGCGGGCAGCAGCAGGCCCAGCACCAGGGGCAGCAGCAGGCGGCGCAGCAGGGGTACGACACCGGGGCCTATGGCACGGGTGGCGCGGGCGGTACCGGTACCGGTACGGGTACCTCGTACGACACCACCGGGTGGATTCCGCAGCAGCAACAGCCCCACCCTCAGCACGTCGAGCAGCCGCAGCACGGTCAGCAGCAGCCTCAGCCCCAGCAGGGCCGGCCTCAGCCCCAGCAGTCCCAGCAGCCCTCATACGCACAGCACCAGCAGTCGGAGCCCGCGGCGCGGCCCGAGCAGTTGCCCGAGCAGCGGCGCGAAGAGCCCGGTGAGTACAAGACCGAGCAGTTCTCCTTCATCGAGGAGCCGGACGAGGAGTCCGAAGACGTCATCGACTGGCTGAAGTTCACCGAGAGCCGCACCGAGCGGCGCGAGGAGGCCAAGCGGCGCGGGCGCACCCGCGTCGTCGCGCTCGTCGTGGTGCTCGCGCTGGTGCTCGCGGGCGGCGTCGGCTACCTGTGGTTCGCGGGCAAGCTGCCCGGCCAGTCGGACGGCCAGGACGGCGCGGACGCCGCGACCGGACCGCAGAAGCGGGACGTCGTCGTCGTCCATCTGCACAACACCAAGGGCAAGCTCACCTCCACCGCGCTCCTGGTGGACAACGCCACCACCAAGCAGGGCGCCACCGTCCTGCTGCCCAACTCGCTGGCCGTGTCGGACGACGACGGTACGCCGACGACGCTCGGCAAGTCCGTAGACGACGACGGTTCGACCGGCACCCGCGAGTCGATCGACACGGTGCTCGGCACCTCGGTCGAGGGCACCTGGCGCCTGGACACCCCGTACCTGAACAACCTCGTCGAACTCGTCGGCAACATCGACATCGACACGAACACCGACGTGCCCGACCCGAAGGCGGAGAAGGGCGAGGCCCCCCTCGTCAAGAAGGGCGAGCAGCAGACCCTGAGCGGGCCGATGGCGGTCGCGTACGCCACGTACCGCGCGCCCGGCGAGGCCGAGACCGCGCAGCTCAGCCGCTTCGGCGCGGTCATGCAGGGCATCCTGCGCAAGCTGTCGTCGGACCCGCAGGCCGCGACCACCACGGTGGAGTCGCTCGCGCAGATCCTCGACCCCTCGCTCAAGGAGAAGGACCTCGGCGCCTTCCTCGCCAAGCTCGCCGACCGGGCGAAGGGCGGCGACTACAAGACGACGCTGCTGCCGGTGCAGCAGGACGGCACGCTGACCGAGAAGGCCGGCGACACCGTGGTCAAGGACGTCCTCGGCGGCGCGGTGAAGAGCCCCGACAAGGGCGCGGCCGTCCGGGTCGGCGTCAAGAACGCCTCCGGCAAGAAGGACGCGGGCCAGGATGCCCGGGTCGCCCTGGTCAACGGCGGCTACACCTTCATCGACGGCGGCGCGGGCGCCACGGCCGCGGCCGCCTCGCAGGTCACGTACGCCGACGAGGCGAAGAAGGCGCAGGCCACCGAGGTCGCCAAGACCCTCGGCCTGCCGGCGAGCGCGGTCCGCAAGGGCCGGACGGCCTCGAACGCCGACGTCTCCGTCGTCCTCGGCCAGGACTACCGGACCACCGGTTAGGGCGGCCGGACCACGGGCCGAAGGCCTTCGCGCGGCGGAGGCGACGCCTGCGCGCGAAGGCCTTGGCCTCCCTTGCGCGGGGGCGGTGACGAAATCGTCTGGGGCGCCGTCGGCGGTCCGTGAGACCCTTGGGGTGTATCGCCCACCCGAAGGAAAGCTCTCTAGTGACCGCCACGGACCGCTCCATCGAGCTCATCAACGTCGCCGCGCAGGCGGCTGCCGACAAGCTCGCGCACGACATCATCGCGTACGACGTCAGCGACGTGCTGTCGATCACGGACGCCTTCCTGCTCGCCTCCGCACCCAACGACCGCCAGGTCAAGTCGATCGTCGACGAGATCGAGGAGCAGCTGAACAAGCAGCTCGGCGCCAAGCCGGTCCGCCGCGAGGGCGACCGCGACGCCCGCTGGATCCTCCTCGACTACGTGGACATCGTGGTGCACGTCCAGCACAGCGAGGAGCGGGTCTTCTACGCCCTCGAGCGCCTGTGGAAGGACTGCCCCGAGCTCGACCTGCCGGAGGACGCCAAGGCGACCCGCGGCAAGGCCGCCGAGCACGCGGAGCAGCAGGCCGCGGCGGAGGCCGACCTGGACGGTGAGCTGCGGTGAGCAACCGCGGCTGCCGGATCATCCTCTGGCGGCACGGCCAGACGTCCTGGAACCTGGAGCGCCGCTTCCAGGGCTCCACGGACATCGAGCTCACCGAGACGGGCGTGGCCCAGGCCAGGCGGGCCGCCCGGCTGCTCGCCTCCCTGAAGCCGGACGCCATCGTCGCCTCCGACCTCAAGCGCGCGGCGGCCACGGCCGGCGAGCTCGCCTCGATCACCGGCCTCCCCGTCACGCACGAGGAGGCGCTTCGCGAGACGTACGCCGGTGAGTGGCAGGGCCTGACGCACGACGAGATCATCGCCCGCTTCGGCGAGCAGTACGCCGCGTGGAAGCGCGGCGAGCCGGTGCGCCGCGGCGGCGGCGAACTGGAGACCGAGGTAGCCGACCGGGCCGCGCCCGTCGTCCTGCGCCACGCCGAGAAGGTGCCCGACAACGGCACGCTCGTGGTGGTCAGTCACGGCGGCACCATCCGCACCACCATCGGACGCCTCCTCGGTCTGGAGTCCCACCACTGGGAGGGGCTCGGGGGTCTGTCCAACTGCTGCTGGTCGGTCCTCGGCCGGGGCGCGCGCGGCTGGCGCCTGCTGGAGCACAACGCCGGCACGCTGCCGGAACCGGTGCTCGGCGACGACGACTGAGTCGCCCCGGAGGGCGGCCGGACCCGGATTTCACATTCCGGCTGGTCGCAGGCTAAAGTTCTTCTTGTTCGCACCGCAGAGCGGGAAGAACACAAGGGGCTATAGCTCAGTTGGTAGAGCGCCTGCATGGCATGCAGGAGGTCAGGAGTTCAATTCTCCTTAGCTCCACAGTCCCGAAGATCCCGTCCCCGTCAGGGGGCGGGATCTTTTGTTGTGCCCGTCAGGGGGGAAATTCCGCTGTGCCCGTCAGGGGGTGCGATCCGCGGGAGCCTCTGCCGCGGGAGCCCTGAGCTCGCGCAGCTTCGCCGCCAGGCGCCTGCTCTCCTCGTCGTTCGGTGTGTAGACGACGATCCGCGTCTCCGGCATGCCGTCGATGCTCAGGGAGGCCGACGTCATGCGCAGCTCACCGACCGCGCAGTGCCGGAACGTCTTCACGCGCGGTCCGGGCGGTATGACGTCGCCGCTCTCCCATAGCCGCGCGAACAGCGGGCTCGCGGCGGACAGGCTGCGGATGAAGCCCTCCCAGGCGGGCTCGCCGACATGCCGGCCGTACGCATTGCGCAGCGTCGCCGCCATCACCGGCAGCTCCGAGTCGCGGAAGACCAGCGGGCACTCCTCGGGGGGCCCGGTGAACAGCGCCCACAGCACGTTCGGCACGCCGAGGCCGGGGGCCTGGGGGAACAGGAAGAGGTCGCGGTAGGCGGGGTTGGTGGCGAGGACGTCGTAGCGCGCGTTGTAGACCACCGCCGGGCACGGGTCCATGGCGTCGATGATGCCCTGGATCTCCGCGCCCACCGCCTCGGCCGCCGCCTCGCGGTCCGGGGCGTAGGGCACCTCGGCCAGGTGGTACAGATGCTCGCGCTCGGGCTGGTCCAGGCGCAGGGTCCGCGCCACGGCGTCCAGGACCTGCGGCGACGCGTTGATGGGACGGCCCTGTTCGAGCCAGGTGTACCAGGTCACGCCGACGCCGGAGAGCTGGGCGACCTCCTCGCGGCGCAGCCCCGGGGTGCGGCGGCGCAGGCCCGGGGCCATGCCGACGTCGGCCGGTGTCACCCGTGCCCTGCGACCGCGCAGAAAGGCGGCGAGCTCCGGCCTGCGGCGCTGTGCGGTTCCTGGCGGAGCCGGGGCCGAGGTCGGGGCCGGGGCCTGTGCCTGCGCCCGAGCCGGTGCCTGTGGCCGTGCCGTCGTCTGTGCCGCCGCCCGCGCCCGGCTCCGGGCCGCGCCGGGCTGCCCCTGTGTCGCCGTCATCGTCGTCACGTCCCCCATCGTCCGCCCCCGCCCCTGTCCCTGCCAGGTGCTGTCAGTACCAGCATCGGCGGGCTCTCGTCACCCGTGCCGTGTCGTCCTCACGCTCGATGGCATGACGACGACCACCCCACCCGCCCCCGCGGGTCCAACTTCCCTGTCCAGTAAAGACCCCGGCACTGACAATCGCGGCGGACGCCTGCTCACCGTCGTGCTGGCCGCCCAGTTCATGGCGCTGCTCGACGTCTTCATCGTGAATGTCGCGGCGCCCACCATCCGCGCCGAACTCCACGCGTCCGGTGCCGGGTTGCAGCTCGTGATCGCCGGTTACACCATCACGTATGCCGTCCTCCTGATCACCGGCGCCCGGCTCGGCGACCGCTTCGGCCACCGCCGCGTCTATCTCGTGGGGCTCGCGCTCTTCACCACGGCCTCGCTCGCCTGCGGACTGGCCCAGGGAACCGCCGAGTTGATCGCCTTCCGGCTGGTGCAGGGCGCGGGTTCGGCGGTCCTCATCCCGCAGGTGCTCAGCCTGATCCAGCGCAACTTCGCGGGCGAGGCGCGGGTGCGGGCGCTCGGCGCGTACGCGGCGGTCCTCGCGGTCGGCGCCGCCGCGGGCCAGGTGCTCGGCGGGGTCCTCGTCAGCGCCGACCTCTTCGGCACCGGCTGGCGGCCGGTCTTCCTCGTCAATGTGCCGGTCGGCGTGGTCCTCCTGGCCATGGCGGTGCGCGTGCTGCCGCGCGACGACGACGCGGAGCGGTCGGCGGAGCGGGCCCGGGGTCTCGATCTGCCCGGACTCGTGCTGCTCGGTGCCGCCGTCTCGCTGTTCACCGTGCCGCTGGTGCTCGGGCAGGAGACGGACTGGCCGCTGTGGTCCTGGCTCTCGCTGGCCGCCGCCGTCGGCTGCTTCGCCCTCTTTCGCGCGTACGAGTCCCGGCTCGCCCGGCGCGGCGGGGCGCCGCTGATCGCGCCCCGGGTCCTGCGGACGCCCGGCATGGGCCTGGCGATCTTCCGGATCGTCGGCGTGATGGCCGTCAACGCGGGCTTCCTCTTCGCGCTCACCCTGCACATCCAGGGCGGCCTCGGCTACAGCGCGCTGCGGGCGGGCCTCACCTTCGGGCCGACGGCGGTGGTCTTCGGTCTGGTGGGCCTGACCTGGCGCCGCTGGCCCCAGGCGCTTCAACGGTCGCTGATTCCCGGCGGGTTCGCGCTGACCGCGGTGTCGGTGACCGCCGTGGGCCTGCTGCTGCGCGAGGGCGGTGACGGCGGGCTCCTGCTCTACGCCGCCTTCGTCGGCCTGGGCGCGGGGCTCTCCCTGGGCTTCAGCCCCACGCTCACCAGGGCGCTCGCCACCGTGCGGGCCGAGGACGCGGCGGACGCCAGCGGGCTGCTCGCGACGGTCACCCAGCTCGGTCAGCTGACCGGTGTCGCCGGTTTCGGTGCTCTTTTTCTGAACCGGCTTGAGTCGGAAGGGGCCCCAGGGGCGTATTCATCCGGAAGCGCGCTCCTGGTGTGCACCTGCGCGCTGGCCGCGGTCGCCGCACTCGGTGCCGTGTCCGGACTGGTACGAATGCGTCGCTGACCGGCTCGCTCAGACCGTGGCAGAATCGGACGGCCGGAAGGGGACGCAGCCCGAGGGAGGGAGAGCGCGATGCCTGCGAGCATCATCGAAGAGGTCGACCGCCTCTTCGACGAGGCGGCCGTACGAGAACGTGCCGCGCTCCGCACGCTCCTCAACTGCCCTTCCTGCGGCTCGACCCATGTCGCCCAAGTACTGGGTGACAACGGCGGAGTCTCGTACGTGTGCACCGCCTGCGGCCACAGCTGGAGCTGATCGATGGGTGCACACAGGCGGAAGTGCGACTGGTGCGACAGTGGCACGCCGATCGTCCGCGACATGGAACCGGTCAACCAGGAGTACCAGTACTGGTGCGAGGAATGCGCGCGGGCGCTGATCATAAAGGGCGACCCCATCGAGACGTACCGCGAGCTCGAAGGGGAGCCGATCTACGGCCGGCTCCTGGACGAGCACTGCACGCTCAAGCGGTTCTATTCGTTCGCCACAGCGTGACGGCCTGCTGCACGAGGAACCCAAAAGCGGTCACTACGTAGAGGGCCGACAGCGTCATCTGGCCATAATTCTGGCCGAGTTCCAGTCGTCCTGTTCCGTGGGGCACCCACCACAGGGCGTACGAGCAGAAGACGAGGGCCGCCGCCCCGGTGACCGCCCACGGCGCCCGGCCGCCCCGGCGCACCGCCTCCGTCCCCAGCAGCAGCACCATCGGCACGCACCACACCCAGTGGTGCGACCACGACACCGGGCTCACCAGGAGTGCCGTCGCCGCGCAGGCGAGCGCGGACCGGGCCCGCTCCCCGCGCAGCGCGGCGGTCACCGCGACCGCCAGGCCGGGCGCGCCCACCGCGACGGCCGCGAGGGCCCAGGCCCCGCCCGGCTCCCCGGTGTGCAGGAGCCGGGCGAGGACGCCCCGCAGGGACTGGTTCGCGGTGTCCTCGGCGAATCCGACCCGGCCCGCCTCGAAGACCATCCGGGTCCAGAAGCGCCACGAGTCGTACGGCAGGACGGCGGCCGCGAGGAGCGTCGCCCCGGCGAACGACGCGGCCGCCACGCACGCGTGCCGCACGGCGGGCCGCCACGCGTCGCCCCGCATCGCCCGCACGGCTCCGGTGAGCAGCAGGAGCACCGCGAAGAGGGCGGGCGTGAGCTTGATCGCCGCCGCGACGCCGATGCCCACGCCCGCCCGGCGGTCACCGGGGCGCCGGGACAGGTCCCACAGGACGAGGACGGCGAGCAGCAGGTTGATCTGCCCGTAGCGCAGGGTCGTCCACACCGGCTCGCACCAGACGGCGAGCGCGGACACCCACAGGGCGCTCTCCACGCGCGCGTGCCGCTCGTCGCCGATCGGCCCGTCGCCGATCAGCCGCAGCGACAGACGGACGAAGACGACCAGGAGCAGCAGGTTCCCCAGCGTCGCGACGGTCCGCAGGTCCGCCGTGCCGAGCAGCGTCAGCGGGGTGAACAGGAGCGCGGCGAACGGCGGGTAGGTGGTGGGCAGGAGCGCCTCGGTGGCGCGCAGCGCGTAGAGGTCGCCGCCCGCGCGCACGGTCTCGCCCTCGGCGCGGTAGACCATCAGGTCGATCATCGAGACGTCGGCGGCGCGCTGCGCGATCCAGAAGGCCGTGAAGGACAGCAGGCAGACCCCGGCGGCCAGGGGCACACGACGGCGGGCTGCGGCGAGCGCGATCACGGTCACGAAGGCTGACAGTACCGGGCGTATCCACCCAGACCGGAAACGATTTGGTGGAGCACGGGTATGACCGTGTAATGTTGGCGGAGCCGCCGGGGAAACCGGGCGGACAAAGCAAGGGGCTATAGCTCAGTTGGTAGAGCGCCTGCATGGCATGCAGGAGGTCAGGAGTTCAATTCTCCTTAGCTCCACAGGGATTGAGAGCGGGCCACCCGGATCGGGTGGCCCGCTCTCTTTGTGTCATCCCTTCCGGGCCGTCCGATCGCGGACGTTCGTTGTCGTGACTCTCCTTGTCACTGTTTTCCGCTGCCGAGTGCCCTGCGGAGCCGGCCGGGCGGGAGTGCGGCGGGCAGCGCCGGGCGGACCGCGGCCGCCGCCCTCGGGTCCTCCTCGATGCGCAGGGCGAGCGCAGGACAGCGGCGCACGGCGCGTGCGGCACGCGCTTCGGAGTAACGCGGCACGGAGGCTTCCGCCACCGAGGGGAAGCCGTCGGGGCCCAGCTGGATCAGCTCGGGGACGATGTCCGCGCACAGCCCGTGGCCCTGGCAGAGCGTCCAGTCGACGGCCAGCTTGCGGCCGCTGGGCACCTCCGCAGGGGCGGCCTCGTCCTGGAGGGGCAGGATCCCCTCGACGGGTCTGCCGCAGCCGCCGCCCAGGACGTGCGCCGCGAGGTCGTCGGTGAACGCCGAGATCGTCGACTCGATGAAGGCCGCCGAACCGTCGGGGTGTTTGCACGCCCCCCGCCGCTTCACGGCCCGCGTTACCTCGCGCAGCGCCTCCAGGGCGGTCGGGCCGCCGCCCTGGAGGACGTCGGCGAGGCCGCGAGCGGCCGCAGGGAGACCGAGGTAGCAGGGGCCGCACTGCCCGGAGCTCTCGGCGGCCAGCCAGTTCGCGACGTGCAGGGCCTCCCCGAGCGGGCAGGTGCCCTCGCCGATCGGCAGGATCGCGCCCGCGCCCAGAGCGCCCCCGCAGGCCTCCAGGGCGGCCCGCGAGACGACCGCGTCGTGCGCCGTGACGCTGTCGAGCCACTTGCCGTGATAGCCGCCCGTCAGCACGCCCTGGGGGAGCGCCGGGGCGCCGGCGAGTTCGAGGACGTACCGCAGGGGCACTCCGGTGGGCACCTCGACGACCATCGGCCGGGCGACCGCTCCGGAGAGGGTCAGCAGCACCGTGCCGGGCTCGTCGCGCAGGCCGGTGCGGCAGTAGCGCTCGGCACCCGTCCGCGCGGCCACCGCGAGCTGCGCGAAGGTCTCCGCGTTCGAGAGCAGGGTGGGGGCACCGCCCACTCCGGAGTCGGACGTCCGCACCTTGCGGCCCGGCGGCAGCGGTGGCCCGCCGTCCGCCGAGCGCACCAGCGCCGAGGACTCCCCGGTGACCATCCGCACGGGATTGCGCTGCACCCGCGCGCGGAGGGCCGATCCGCGCCGGTTGCCGAGGCCGCGCTCGGCCAGGGCGGTGCGCATCGAGGCCTCGGTGGAGTCCCGGGTCACGCCGACGACCAGCGTGCGGGCCCCGAGGGCCTCGGCGGCGAGCAGGGCGCCGTCCAGGATCAGGTGCGGGGCGCGGTTGATCAGGACGGTGTCCTTGCGGCAGGCGGGCTCGTCCTCGCTGCCGTTGACGACCACGACCGGACGTACGCCCCGGCGGATCGCCGCCTCGGCCACGGAGCGCAGCTTCCGGGCGAAGGGGAAGCCCGCGCCGCCCCTGCCGCGCAGCGAGATCTGCTCGGCGAGCCGGGCCAGCGGCTCGCCCGCCATGGGCTCCAGCGGGCCGTGCACCTTCAGGTGCATGCCGAGATCGAGGCGTTCGACCAGGTCGAAGCCCGAGGTGAGCAGGGGCAGGCCGACGACGCGGACTTCGGGGACGTCGGGCAGCGGCGCGTTCACGGATGGCCTCCGGTGGCGGCGTTCCAGGGCTCGCCCGAGCTGGGTGCCTGGAAGGGCCGGTGCAGGGGTTCGGTGGCGGGGCCGCTGTCGTGTGCGGGGTCCGGGACGGGCTCGTACCCGGGCTCGGGGGCCGGGTCGAGCGGGGCGTCGTAGTCGGGCGCGGGGTCGTAGACGGGCTGGGGAGCCGTGTCGTAGGTCGGCTGGGGTGCCACGTACGGCGATTCGACGGGCGGCGGCGGGGAGGGCGCGGGCCACCGTCCCGAGTGCTCGGTGCGGGGCCGCGGGACGGTGGGCTGCGCGACCGTGGTGGTGGGCGTCAGCGCGCGGTAGGCGGCCGAGATGCCGATGGACGGGTCCGGGGCGGGGGCGTAGGCACCCGATCCGGGGAGCGGGGCGAAAGCGGTGTCCCGCGCGGGTGGTTCCTCCTGGAGCGGGAGCGGCTCCTGGGCGAGCGGTGCGGCGCGTTCCGGTTCGAGCAGGGAGAGGATCCGGGCGGCGACCTTCCGCTTGACCGGCAGGGGTGCCGCGCGCAGGGCGACCGCCCCGGCGACGGCGACCAGGCACAGGCAGTACAGGGCGACCACCCATGGCTTCGGCGGGCGGCCCGCGTAGAGGCCGTGGACCAGCGCCGCGCACCAGGCGGGATAGGCGAGCATGTGCAGCGCCCGCCAGCGCGACGCGATCCGCGCGGGGGAGGCGAAGGCGCTGCGCAGGGCGCCGGTCACGCCCGTGGCGATCATGAGGAGACCCGCGAGCGAGCCGAGGCCGATGAGCCCGGCGCCGCCGGACACGCCGAGCCCGAAGGGCAGCAGGGCGCCGAGCAGGGACACGTGGTCGAGCGCGACCTTGACGGTGCCGTGCAGCAGCAGGAAGGCGACGGAGGCGAGCGCCGTGGCGCGATGCACTGCCTGGGCGAGCAGGCGCTGGCGCGAGTGCAGGAACAGACGGTCCGTGGCGACCAGGCCCCAGACCACGGAGGCGGTGAGCGAGACCAGGCACAGGACGCCGGCGGTGAAGTCGAGCGCCGCGCGGAACTGGTCGCCGGCCGTGAGGACGAGCAGGGGTATCAGGAGCAGGGCTCCGGCCCCCAGGGCCCGTGAGGGCGGCAGGGAGCGGGGCGGTGCGGGCCGTGCCGCGGACGGGAGGGAACGGCTCTTGCGATGGGGGTGCAGAGGGTTCATGGGGGCGGCTCCGAAGTGGTTCGGTCCCGCCGCATGCTAAGTCGCTCCATACCGGTGGGTACGGGGTTTGAGTTATTGCGTTGTTATCAAAGCGCGACGCGATCTTGGTGTTGCCCCGATAGAGGGGGGTACGCGGAGTAATCCTTGGCCAATGGCTGAGGAGTGAGGTGTCCGGAGGGGGCCCGGGGAAGCTCGTCGCGGGTCGCGCGGGCGCTGCGGTACCCTGACGCCATGCGTGCCGTACGCCTTCTGCTTAGCGGGCCGCGCTGATCAGTCCCGACCGCCGGTGAATCGCGGTCGGAATCGGCGCGGCGTCCCCTCCTGTGCGAGGGGCATTTTTGTTTGGCCAGGACGGCCGATTCCGCAGGCAGAGACGATCGATGGAGCTTTGAGGATCATGAGCGAGACGAATTCTGCTGCCGCCTCCGAGGTGGCCGCGCCGCACCGCTATACGGCCGCTCTGGCCGCTGAGATCGAGGCACGCTGGCAGGACTTCTGGGACGCCGAAGGCACCTACGAGGCGCCGAACCCGAGCGGCGACATGGCCGCGCGGAACGAGGCGGAGGCCGCGCTGGTCGCCAGGCCCAAGAAGTTCATCATGGACATGTTCCCGTATCCCTCCGGAGCGGGCCTGCACGTCGGCCACCCCCTGGGGTACATCGCCACGGACGTCTTCGCGCGCTTCCAGCGGATGAACGGCCACAACGTCCTGCACACCCTGGGCTTCGACGCCTTCGGCCTGCCCGCCGAGCAGTACGCCGTGCAGACGGGCACCCACCCGCGGGCCTCCACCGAGGCCAACATGGAGAACATGAAGGCGCAGCTGCGCGCCCTGGGCCTGGGTCACGACAAGCGCCGCTCCTTCGCGACGATCGACCCGGACTACTACAAGTGGACCCAGTGGATCTTCGTCCAGATCTTCAACTCCTGGTACGACGCCGACGCCAAGCGGGCCCGTCCGATCGCCGACCTGGTCGCGCAGTTCGCCAGTGGTGAGCGCGCCGTACCGGACTCCACGCGCGCGTGGAGCGAGCTGGACGCCGCGGAGCGCGCCGAGGTCCTGAGCGGGTACCGCCTGGCCTACGCCTCCGACGCGCCCGTCAACTGGTGCCCCGGCCTGGGCACCGTCCTGGCCAACGAGGAGGTCACCGCCGACGGCCGCTCCGAGCGCGGCAACTTCCCCGTCTTCAAGGCCAAGCTGCGCCAGTGGAACATGCGCATCACCGCGTACGCCGACCGTCTGCTGGACGACCTGGACGCGCTGGACTGGCCCGAGGCCATCAAGCTGCAGCAGCGCAACTGGATCGGCCGCTCCGAGGGCGCCCGCGTGGACTTCCCCGTGGGCACCGAGGGCGACGCCATCACCGTCTTCACCACCCGCCAGGACACCCTGTTCGGCGCGACCTACATGGTCCTGGCGCCCGAGCACGACCTGGTCGACAAGGTCGTCCCGGCCGCCTGGCCCGAGGGCACCCACGAGGTGTGGACCGGCGGGCACGCCACGCCGGCCGAGGCCGTCGCCAAGTACCGCGCCATCGCCGCCGCCAAGTCCGACGTGGAGCGCCAGGCCGACGCCAAGGAGAAGACCGGCGTCTTCACCGGCGTCTACGCCACCAACCCGGTCAGCGGCGAGCAGGTCCCGGTCTTCATCGCCGACTACGTCCTGATGGGCTACGGCACCGGCGCGATCATGGCCGTCCCGGCGCACGACAGCCGCGACTTCGCCTTCGCGCGCGCCTTCCACCTGCCGATGCGCTGCGTGGTCGAGCCCTCCGACGACCGCGGCACCGACACCGCGACGTGGGACGAGGCCTTCTCCTCGTACGAGGCGAAGCTGATCAACTCCTCGAACGAGGAGGTCACCCTGGACGGCCTGGGCGTCGTCGACGCCAAGGCGCGCATCACCGGCTGGCTGGCCGCCCGCGGCATCGGCGAGGGCACCGTCAACTTCCGCCTGCGCGACTGGCTGTTCAGCCGCCAGCGCTACTGGGGCGAGCCCTTCCCGATCGTCTACGACGAGGACGGCGTCGCCCACTCGCTGCCCGAGTCGATGCTGCCCCTGGAGCTGCCGGAGGTCGACGACTACTCCCCGCGCACCTTCGACCCGGACGACGCGAACACCTCTCCGGAGACGCCGCTGTCGCGCAACGAAGAGTGGGTCAACGTCACGCTGGACCTGGGCGACGGCCCCAAGAAGTACCGCCGCGAGACCAACACCATGCCCAACTGGGCGGGCTCGTGCTGGTACGAGATGCGCTACCTGGACCCGCGCAACGACCAGAAGCTGGTCGACCCGGACGTCGAGCAGTACTGGATGGGCCCGCGCGAGGGGCAGCCGACCGGTGGTGTCGACCTGTACGTGGGCGGTGCCGAGCACGCGGTGCTGCACCTGCTGTACGCCCGCTTCTGGTCGAAGATCCTGTTCGACCTGGGACACGTCTCGTCCGCCGAGCCGTTCCACAAGCTGTACAACCAGGGCATGATCCAGGCCTACGTCTACCGGGACGCCCGCGGCTTCCCGGTGCCGGCCGCCGAGGTCGAGGAGCGCGACGGGAAGTTCTTCTTCGAGGGCGAGCCCGTCAAGCGCGAGCTGGGCAAGATGGGCAAGTCCCTGAAGAACGCCGTCACCCCGGACGAGATCTGCGACGAGTACGGCGCGGACACCCTGCGCCTGTACGAGATGGCGATGGGTCCCCTGGACGTGTCGCGCCCCTGGGACACGCGCGCGGTCGTGGGCCAGTACCGCCTGCTGCAGCGCCTGTGGCGTCTGATCGTCGACGAGTCGACCGGTGAGGTCACCGTCGCCGACGCCGCCGAGGCCGACATCGACGAGGCCACCCTGCGCGCCCTGCACAAGGCCATCGACGGCGTGCGCCAGGACCTGGACGGCATGCGGTTCAACACCGCCATCGCCAAGATCACCGAGCTGAACAACCACCTGACGAAGGTGGGCGGCGCGGTGCCGAGGTCCGTCGCCGAGCGCCTGGTGCTGCTGATCGCGCCGCTGGCCCCGCACATCGCCGAGGAGCTGTGGCGCAAGCTGGGCCACGCCGACTCGGTCGTCCACCAGGACTTCCCGGTCGCCGACCCCGCGTACGTCGTGGACGAGTCCGTGACCTGCGTCGTGCAGATCAAGGGCAAGGTCAAGGCGCGCCTGGAGGTCTCTCCTTCGATCTCCGACGCCGATCTGGAGAAGGTCGCGCTGGCCGACGAGAAGGTCGTGGCCGCGCTGGACGGCGCGGGGATCCGCAAGGTGATCGTGCGGGCGCCGAAGCTGGTGAACATCGTCCCCGCGTAGCGGCATAGGGGTCTTCCCTTACGGGCAGGTTGGGGGTTCCGTTGGAACCTCCGGCCTGCCTTCTCCGTTTACGGTGGAAGAAGCCGTCGGTGCGGGCTGGATACGGAGAGGAGCGTCATGGAAGCGGTGGGCGCAATCGTGGCGTTGCTTTTCGTGCTGTTCATGGTGCTGGGTGTGTACGTGACGGTGAAGGTGGTCCGGGCCGCCAAGCGCGGCGTGGACCGCACCATCCTGGAGGCCCGCCGCACGGTGGAGGACACCACGCTCCGCGCGAAGAGCTTCGCGCAGGTCGGCACGGCGGGTGAACTGGCCCAGCTGCGGCTCTCGTTGCGCACGTCCATGCGGTCCACACAGGACGTCCTGCACGCGGGCGTGGCCGAGGACGCCTCGCTGAAGGAGTCCCTGGAGCTCTTCGAGCGGCTCAGCGTCCACGGCCACGAGCTGGACGACGAGCTGCGGCGCCTGGAGCGCGACCCGGACAAGGCGTCGCTGGCCCAGCGGCTCCCCGAGCTGCGGGAGCGCACGGAGCAGATCACGAAGGCGGCGGACTCGCTGCGGTGGTCGGCGCGCGACCGGGCCCGCAAGTTCGCGAGCGACGACCTGGACTCCCTGAGCACGCAGATCGACATGGAGGCCGGTGCCCTGCGGCACTGGACCACGGAGCCCGCGCCCGCGCAGGCCCCGCCCGCCTGGCCCGAGCCCGAGCCCGCGCCGGGCAAGGACGCCGAGCAGACCTGGTCCGAGCCGTCCGGCTCCGACCGGGCGGCCCGCGCCCAGGAGCCGACGCAGCCCGCGATCGCCCCGCCCACTCCGACGCCCACGTATCCCTGGGAGAAGAAGACCAAGCCGGAGAGCACGACCTGACCCGCCGGTGACGCGCGGAGCCCGTCGTGAACCGGACGAGCGGGGGCCGGGCTGCCACCCGGGGGCCCAGGCAGGTAATCTCCAGCTCATGTCCCGCCATGTCGCGATCGTCACGGATTCAACGGCCTACCTGCCGCAGCGGACGATGGAGCGGCACGGCATCACCGCGGTGCCCCTGACCGTGGTCCTGGGTGACCAGGCGCTGGAGGAGGGCACCGAGATCTCGGCCCGCTCCCTCGCCCTGGCGTTGCAGAAGCGGAAGCCCGTGACCACGTCCCGGCCCAGCCCGGAGATGTTCGCCGAGACGTACCGGAAGGTCGCGGAGGCGGGTGCCACGGCCATCGTCTCGCTGCACCTGTCCGCCGAGTTCTCCGGTACGTACGACGCGGCGGTCCTGGCCGCGAAGGACGCGCCGGTGCCGGTGCGGGTGGTGGACACCGGCATGGTCGCGATGGCCCTCGGTTTCTGCGCTCTGGCGGCGGCCCGGGCCGCGGAGGCGGGCGACTCGGCCGAGGAGGCGGTGGCGGCCGCGGAGAAGCGGGCCGCGGGCACGTCCGCCTACTTCT
Organism: Streptomyces sp. NPDC052114; assembly: GCF_040680155.1. NCBI lineage: Bacteria > Bacillati > Actinomycetota > Actinomycetes > Kitasatosporales > Streptomycetaceae > Streptomyces > Streptomyces sp. NPDC052114. Next base: position 369,708 of record NZ_JBFAWC010000001.1, read on the forward strand.
ACGTCGACACCCTCGACTATCTCCGCAGGGGCGGCCGCATCGGTGCCGCGCAGGCGCTGCTGGGTTCGGCGCTCGCCGTGAAGCCGCTGCTGAAGCTCGACGGCGGCCGGATCGACATGCTGGAGAAGGTGCGGACGGCGTCGAAGGCGATCGCCCGCCTTGAGGAGATCGTGGTCGAACGGGCCGGCGCGGGCCCTGTTGACATCGCAGTACACCATCTGGCGGCGCCGGAGCGCGCGTCGGCCCTCGCGGACCGGCTTCGGGAGCGGGTGCCCGACCTCGCGGAGCTGCATGTCAGCGAGGTGGGCGCGGTGATCGGGGCACACACGGGGCCGGGGTTGCTGGGCGCTGTGGTCTCGCCGTGCGAGCAGTGAGCCGTCGGTAGGGATGGCTCGGGCTCGCTCGTGAGGGTGACGGAGTTATCCACAACTGCTGGGTAATCCACGGTATTTGACCAAGATCAACAATTATTTCCCGCTGTGCCTAACGTCGTCGGCATGGCACTTCGATCATCTTCACGGACACCTTCACGGCTCTCTTCACAGCTCTCGGCACGGGCACCTTCCCGGCCATCCTCACGTGCGCCTTCCCGGGCGGCCTCGGCGACGAGCGGCCCCGGTCGCGGCCCCGCATCCGACGGTCGTGCGTCCGACGGCCGTGCGCGTCACCACCACGCTGCGCGCGGCAGGGCCATGCGCAGACGCGCCGAGGCGGAGGCGGTGCGGCTGCGGGCGCGGAGACTCTTCGCCGAGCCACAACCACCACCACCGCCCTCGTCCGCGTCCTCGTCCTGGTCCTCGTCCTCGCCCCGATTGGATGTGGCGCCGCAGGATGTGGCGCTGCTGGAGAGGGGCCCTGAGGAGGGCTGGGGCTGGGCGGATGCCCCGGTCCCCTCGACGGCGGTGGCGGCACCGCAGGAGGACGACTCCGACGAGGGGCGGGAGGAGCCGGGGAGAGGACAAGCGGAACCTCCGGCGAGGCCGGTGGCCTCGCGGCGGGAGCGGGCGGCGCTCGCCGTCCGGGAGCGGCTGCCGGTGTGGTTGCAGTCGCGGTGCGGCCTTGAACGGCGCAGCGTGGTCGCGCTCGTCGTGCTTCTCGTGGTCGCCGGTGCCTTCGCCGCCCAGCACTTCTGGACGGGGCGGACCCAGCCCGTGCGGCCGCCCGACGTGGTGCGCGAGGCGGGCGCCGCCCCCGGCGAGGGCGCGCAGCCGGCTCCCTCGCCGGGGCCTCCGGCGCGGGCGGGGCGGGCGCCGGCGGGTGGGGGTGCCGCGGGCGGCGGAATCGTCGTGGACGTCAGCGGAAAGGTCCGCAGGCCGGGGGTTCATCGACTGCCGGCGGGTTCCCGCGTGGCGGACGCCCTCCGGGTGGCCGGCGGGGTCCGGCCGGGCACCGACATGGACGGCCTCAATCGCGCACGGTTCCTGATGGACGGCGAACAGGTGGTGGTGGGAGGACCCGGGGCGGGAGCCGGGGCCAGTGGTGCAGGGGGGACGGGCGGTGCCGGGGTCGGCGCCGGAGCGGGCGGCGTGTCAGGCGTGGGCGGGGCGGCGCCCACCGCGCCGATCGGGTTGAACACGGCGACCGCGGAGCAGCTCGACGAACTGCCGGGCGTGGGGCCGGTGTTGGCGCAGCACATCATCGACTATCGCAGCGAGCACGGCGGTTTCCGGTCCGTCGAAGAGCTCCGTGAGGTCAACGGCATCGGTGATCGGCGCTTCGCCGACCTCCAGGATCTCGTACGGCCATGAGGCGCCAGGCAGTTCACGCCGCCTCCGGGCACCGCCTCGGGGCCGCGCATCCCCGACAGGAGGGGCCGGTCGACCTCAGGCTGGTGCCACCCGCGCTCGCGGCCTGGGCTGCGGCCGCGCTGATGCTGGACGCCCCACCGCGCCGGGCGGTCGCCACGGTGGCGGTCTGCGTGATGGTGGCCGGAGCCCTGTGGGTGACAGGGGCGGTCCGAGGGCGCTCTGCGGCCCGGCGGCGGGCGTCGGGGCGCTGGTCGGCGGTCGCGGTGCTGCTCTGTGTCGCGGGGGCGACGGGCTCGGCCGCGCTGCACGGGGCGGATCTGCGCCGTGGCCCGGTCCCCGCGCTGGCCGGCGCCCACGCCGAGGTGGAGGCGGAGGTGAAGGTCACCTCCGACCCCCGGCGCACCCGGCCCCGGGTCGCGCGTGCGCACGCACTGCCACCCGCCGTCGTGCTGGAGGCGGAGGTCGTCCGGATCGCCGAGCCGCACGGCACATGGACGGTGACGCGCGCGCCGGTCCTGGTCGTCGTGCGGACGGAGGGCAAGGGGGCCGGGCCGCGCAGGGAACGAGGTGGTGAGGACGGTGCAGCCGGGGGCGGCGGTGCCCGGTCCGGCGCTGCCCGGGCCCGGCCCGGTGACGACTGGCTCGCGTTGTTGCCGTCGACGCGGTTGCGGGTGCGGGCCCGGCTGGCGCCGCCGCTGCCGGAGGGGGACAAGGCCGCGGCGGTGCTGCGGGTGTCGGGGGAGCGGGCGCCGCGGGTGATCGGGGCGCCGTCCGGAGCGCAGCGGCTCGCGGGAGAGCTGCGGGCCGGGCTGCGCGAGGCCACGGACGGGCTGTCCGCCGACGCCCGCGCCCTGTTGCCCGGACTCGTCATCGGGGACACCTCGCGGGTGCCGCCCGAGCTGGAGCAGGCCTTCCGGGAGACCGACCTGGTCCACTTGCTGGCCGTCAGCGGCGCCAACCTCACGATCGTCCTCGTCCTGCTCATCGGACCGCCGGGCGCCGCCCAGCGGGTCGAGCGGGGCGGTCTCGCGCCGAAGCTGGGCATTCCGTTGCGGGCGACGGCCGTGCTCGGCGGGGCGCTCACCCTCGGGTTCGTCATCGTCTGCAGGCCGGACCCGAGCGTGCTGCGGGCCGCGGCCTGCGGGCTGATCGCGCTCCTGGCACTCGCCACGGGGCGGCGCAGGTCGCTGATCCCGGCGCTGGCCGCGGCGGTGCTGCTGCTCGTCCTGTACGACCCGTGGCTGGCCCGCAGTCCCGGGTTCCTGCTCTCGGTGCTGGCCACCGCCTCGCTGCTGACGCTCGCGCCGCGTTGGGGTGCCGCGCTGCACAGGCGTGGGGTCCCGCGGCGGCTCGCCGACGCGCTGGCCGCCGCCACGGCGGCCCAGGCGGTGTGCGCGCCCGTCGTCGTCGTGCTCGCGGCCCGGGTGAGTCTGGTCGCGGTGCCGTGCAATCTCCTGGCCGAGTTCGCCGTCGCGCCGGCCACCGTGCTCGGATTCGGGGCGCTGGCCGTGGCGCCGGTGGCGATGCCGGTCGCCAAGGGGTTGGCCTGGGCCGCGAGTTGGCCGACCGGGTGGATCGCGGAGATCGCCCGGACCGGGGCGGCGCTGCCCGGCAGCGGGGTCGACTGGCCGGGCGGCTGGCGCGGCGGGCTCCTCCTCGCTCTCGCCACGGTGGCCCTCGTCCTGGCGGGGCGCAGGCTCGCACGGCATCCGTGGCTCGCCGCCGCCTGCGTCGTGCTGCTCCTCCTGGTGATCGTCCAGCCGCCTCCCGTCACCCGGGTGATCGCGGGCTGGCCGCCCCAGGGGTGGCGGCTGGTGATGTGCGACGTGGGGCAGGGCGACGCGGCGGTGCTCGCGGCGGGTGACGGCGCGGGGGTGGTGGTGGACGCGGGGCCCGACCCGGTGGCGGTCGACCGCTGCCTGCGCTCGCTCGGGATCAGCCGGGTGCCCCTCGTGCTGCTCACGCACTTCCACGCGGACCACGTGGCGGGGCTGCCGGGGGTGTTGCGGGGGCGTGAGGTGGGGGTGATCCAGACGACGGGGTTCCAGGAGCCACCGGAGCAGGCGGATTTCGTGCGGGAGCAGGCGGCGGACGCGGGTGTTCCGGTGACCCGGGCCGTGGTGGGGGAGCGGCGCCGCACGGGTGCGCTGGAGTGGCGGGTGCTCTGGCCGCCGGCGGGACCGATGCCGCGGCCCGAGGGGCCCAATGACGCGAGCGTCACTCTGCTCGTACGGACGGCGGGGCTGACGCTGCTGTTCCTCGGGGACCTCGAACCGCCGGCGCAGCGAGCCCTGCTGCGCACGCCGGCGGCCGCGTCGCTCGCCTCCGTGGACGTGGTGAAGGTCGCCCATCACGGCTCGGCCCATCAGGATCCGGAGCTGCTGCGCAGGGCGGCGCCGAGGCTGGCGTTGATCTCCTGCGGCGCGGACAACTCGTACGGACACCCGGCGCCCGCGACGCTCGCGGCGCTGCGGGGCGGGGGAGCGGAGGTGCTGCGTACGGACACGCACGGCTCGATCGCGGTGATGGGGTCCGGGGGCGGGGCGAGAGGCGGAACGCCACCACGCCTTGAAGTGGCCACGCGCCCGCCCTAGCGCCCACCCACCGCTCTACGGCTGCGGCTCCCCGAAGAGCTACCGCCGGGAACACTTCCTGACCTGGCAAGACGTGAAAGGGGTGCTAGCAATTCGGGCTACTCGCGACACTTTCAACGCATCGTCAGCATTCCTGCGATGTGGGTTCGTGTTGCATGGAAAGCCGCAACGGTGATCGAATGCCTTTTCGTTGCAGTGTGCAGGTGTTGTCAAGTGACGCGGGGGTGTGTCGCGCGTGTTCGGCCGCTGGCTGGGAAACCGTACGAATCGGGCGGGGCGGACGGGGCCTTTGTCGGCGTTCCCGGTGCCGAAGGACGCGGGGGTGCTCAGTTGCCGGGTGCTCGACCCGGTCAATGAGCCGGTGCGGAACGCGGAGTTCGCCGTCAGCGACGCCATGGGGCGCAAGGTCGTCAGCGGGGGCACGGATCCGTTCGGGTCGTTCGTGATGACGGTGCCGGCCGGGGACTACCGTCTCGCGGTGTCGGCGGAGGGGTTCACGCCGTACCGGGCGAGCGCCACCGTCGGGGAGAACGCGCACGCCTCGCTCGGTGACGTCATGCTCCAGGTCGCCCAGCCCCCGACGCTGCCCGAGCCCGGCGACTGGGAGATCGACCCCCTGCACTCCTCGGTCGCGTTCACCGCGCGGCACATCGGACTGGCCCGTATCCACGGGCGGTTCAACAGCTTCGCGGGGGCGATCCGGGTGGGCGAGCGCATGGAGGACTCCGCCATGCACGTCGTCATCGACGCGGCCTCCATCGACACCGCGGTCAAGATGCGCGACGACCACCTGCGCTCGGGTGACTTCCTCGACGTGGCGCGGTTCCCGACGATGGAGTTCTACAGCGACCGCTTCGTGCACAAGGGCGGCAGCCGGTGGGCGATATCCGGTGGTCTGACGCTGCACGGTGTGACGCGGACGGTCACGCTGGACACCGAGTACCTGGGGGTCGGCCAGGGGCTGGAGGGCGAGACCCGCGTCGCCTGCCGTGCCACCACCGAACTGCACCGCGACGACTTCACGATCACCTGGCAGACGATGCTCGCGCGCGGCATCGCGGCCGTCGGGCACAGCATCACGATCGACCTCGACATCCAGGTCATCCCCAAGAAGTGACGCCCGGGGCCGCGTGCCGCGGCCGACCGGGGCCCGCGCGCCGAGGCCGCCCCCGGACGGCGCTCGGAGGCCGCCCCCGGACGGCGCACCGCCGCTAAGGAGCCTCCAGCCAGCCCTCGTGCTCGGCGGCCAGTTCGTCGAGGGCCGCCGGGTCGAGGCGGGAGCCGGGGTCCTCGACCACGACCAGCCACTGGGCGTCCTCGGCGTCGTCCTCGCCGGCCAGCGCGTCGCGTACGAGCTGGGGTTCCTCGGCGATGCCGAAGCGGTCGGGAAGCTCTTCGGCGACCTCTTCCGCGGCATCGCGGTCGGGCAGCACCAGGACATGTCGTACGTCGCTCACGTGCCCATTCTCCGATACGGGATCAGGTGCGGGAGAGGCGGTACGGGACGGAGCCGGGACGCGGTGTCAGTGCCGCGTGGGATGCTTGACCGCGATGGCCAGGAAGACAGCAAACGACGACCCGCTCGCCCCCGTCACGATCGCCGTGGGGCAGGAGGACCTGCTCCTCGACCGCGCCGTGCAGCAGGTGGTCGCGGCCGCCCGCGCCGCCGACGCGGACACGGACGTGCGCGACCTCACCCCCGACCAGCTGCAGCCCGGCACGCTCGCCGAGCTCACCAGCCCCTCGCTCTTCGCCGAGCGCAAGGTCGTCGTCGTGCGGAGCGCGCAGGACCTGTCGGCCGACACGATCAAGGACGTGAAGGGGTACTTCGACGCGCCCGTCGAGGAGATCACCCTCGTCCTGCTGCACGCCGGCGGCGCCAAGGGCAAGGGCCTGCTCGACGCGGCCCGCAAGGCGGGCGCGCGCGAGATCGCCTGCCCCAAGATGACCAAGCCCGCGGACCGGCTCTCGTTCGTGCGGAGCGAGTTCCGCACGCTGGGCCGTTCCGCGACGCCGGAGGCGTGCCAGGCCCTGGTCGACGCGATCGGCAGCGACCTGCGCGAGCTGGCCTCCGCGGTCGCCCAGCTGGTGGCGGACATCGAGGGCACGATCGACGAGGCGGTCGTCGGCCGGTACTACACGGGCCGGGCGGAGGCCTCCAGCTTCACGGTGGCCGACCGGGCCGTGGAGGGCAGGGCCGCCGAGGCGCTGGAGGCGTTGCGCTGGTCCCTGGCGACCGGCGTCGCCCCCGTCATGATCACCAGCGCCCTCGCGCAGGGCGTCCGGGCGATCGGCAAGCTCTCCTCCGCGCGCGGCGGACGCCCCGCCGACCTCGCCCGTGAGCTGGGGATGCCGCCCTGGAAGATCGACCGGGTGCGCCAGCAGATGCGCGGCTGGACCCCGGACGGCGTGGCCGCCGCGCTCACCGCCGTCGCGGCCGCCGACGCGGGCGTCAAGGGCGGCGGCGACGACCCGGAGTACGCCCTGGAGAAGGCCGTCGTGGCCATCGCCCGCGCCGCCAGGTCCCGCCGGGGCTGACCCTCCCGCCCCTCCCTGCCCGTCCCGTCACGCGCAACGGCGAAAGCCCCGTCCCGCCGACCTGGGGAAGGTCGGTGGAACGGGGCTTCCGTTCACGCTGTGTGGATCCGTACCCGCGTGGCGAACGCAGTCGTGTACGGCTCCGGGGTGCCCGTACGGGAGCGGAAGAGAGGGTCCGCTGGGTCCCGTACCGGCGTCGAATCAAGTGAGTGTCAACCGTGGGCCGCCGGAGCGACCGCCGATGCACTCAGCAGAGGCTTCAGCCCTTAGAGGGACGCGGCCTTCGAAGCAAGCGCCGACTTCTTGTTGGCGGCCTGGTTCTTGTGGATGACACCCTTGGAGACGGCCTTGTCGAGCTGGCGCGTGGCCTCACGCGTGAGCTCGGCGGCCTTCTGGGCGTCACCGGCGGCAACGGCCTCGCGGGCCTTGCGGATCGCGGTCTTCAGCGAAGACTTGACCGCCTTGTTGCGCTGACGCGCCTTCTCGTTGGTCTTGATCCGCTTGATCTGGGACTTGATGTTCGCCACGAAAGAGCCTTTTCAGGTTCAGGTACTGCAGAGGTACTGCAGATGAGTGTTTACGACATGCGCCTCGACGCTGAGAGGGCTACGAGACACAGCTGCCCACGGTACCAGCCGCCCTCCGACCGGCCCAAACCGGGCGCAGTCCCTCACCCATGGGACGATGGAACCTACGTATAGATCCGACCCGAGGCGACAGGCGCCTCAAGAGACAGGACCCTGCGTGCCCGCGACCCCTAAGAATGTGCCCGAGCCGAGCCGTACCGACCCGGCTCTGATCCGCAATTTCTGCATCATCGCGCACATCGACCACGGCAAGTCCACGCTCGCCGACCGCATGCTCCAGCTCACCGGCGTGGTGGAGCAGCGGCAGATGCGTGCTCAGTACCTCGACCGCATGGACATCGAGCGAGAGCGCGGCATCACGATCAAGTCCCAGGCGGTGCGTCTGCCCTGGGCCCCGACCGAGGGCCCGGACGAGGGCAGTACCCACATCCTCAACATGATCGACACCCCGGGCCACGTGGACTTCACGTATGAAGTCTCGCGTTCGCTCGCGGCCTGCGAGGGCACGGTCCTCCTCGTCGACGCGGCCCAGGGCATCGAGGCCCAGACCCTCGCCAACCTCTACCTGGCGATGGAGAACGACCTCAAGATCATCCCGGTCCTCAACAAGATCGACCTGCCGGCCGCCCAGCCCGAGAAGTTCTCGGAGGAGCTCGCCAACCTCATCGGCTGCGAGCCCGAGGACGTGCTGAAGGTCTCCGCGAAGACCGGCATGGGCGTCGAGGCGCTGCTCGACAAGGTCGTCGCCGAGATCCCGGCCCCGGTCGGCGTCAAGGACGCCCCGGCCCGCGCGATGATCTTCGACTCGGTCTACGACTCCTACCGCGGCGTCGTGACGTACGTACGAGTCGTCGACGGCCAGCTCAACAAGCGCGAGCGCATCCGGATGATGTCGACCGGCGCCACGCACGAGCTCCTGGAGATCGGCACCAACTCGCCCGAGATGCTCGCGGCCGACGGCCTCGGCGTCGGCGAGGTGGGCTACCTGATCACCGGTGTGAAGGACGTCCGCCAGTCCAAGGTCGGTGACACGATCACCTCCCTGCACAAGGGCGCCACCGAGGCCCTCGGCGGGTACAAGGACCCGAAGCCGATGGTCTTCTCCGGTCTGTATCCGCTGGACGGCTCGGACTACCCCGAACTGCGCGACGCCCTGGACAAGCTGCAGCTCAACGACGCCGCGCTCGTCTACGAGCCCGAGACGTCCGCGGCGCTCGGCTTCGGCTTCCGCGTCGGCTTCCTGGGGCTGCTGCACCTCGACGTGATCCGCGAGCGCCTGGAGCGCGAGTTCGGCCTCGACCTGATCGCCACCGCGCCGAACGTGGTCTACCGCGTGATCATGGAGGACGGCACCGAGTACACGGTCACCAACCCGAGCGAGTTCCCCGAGGGCAAGATCGACGAGGTCTTCGAGCCCGTCGTGCGCGCCACGATCCTCGCGCCCAGCGAGTTCATCGGCTCGATCATGGAGCTGTGCCAGAACCGGCGCGGCGTCATGCTCGGCATGGACTACCTCTCCGAGGACCGCGTCGAGATCCGCTACACGCTGCCGCTCGCGGAGATCGTCTTCGACTTCTTCGACCAGCTGAAGTCCAAGACCCGCGGCTACGCCTCGCTGGACTACGAGCCCACGGGCGAGCAGTCCGCGCAGCTCGTCAAGGTCGACATCCTGCTGCACGGCGACAAGGTCGACGCCTTCTCGGCGATCACGCACAAGGACGCGGCGTACGCGTACGGCGTGCGGCTCGTCGCCAAGCTGCGCGAGCTCATCCCGCGGCAGGCCTTCGAGGTGCCGGTGCAGGCCGCGATCGGCTCCCGGGTCATCGCGCGCGAGACCATCCGCGCCATCCGCAAGGACGTCCTCGCCAAGTGCTACGGCGGTGACATCTCCCGTAAGCGCAAGCTCCTGGAGAAGCAGAAGGAGGGCAAGAAGCGCATGAAGATGGTCGGCTCCGTCGAGGTGCCGCAGGAAGCCTTCATCGCGGTGCTCTCCAGTGACGACAGCGGCGGCAAGGCGAAGAAGTAGCCTCCCGTCACCGTCGTCACCCTTGTTCACAGCAGGCCGGAACGGGCCCGCGGCGCCTCGGCGCGGCGGGCCCGTTCCGTTTGGGTGTCTGTAGGAAGTGACAGGCAGCAGCCCCTTACGCACCGGGCGTCGGCGCTCTACTCTGATCACCACTCGTAGGTTACTCGCAAGTTAAACAAGTAGCCGACAGGGATGTAAGAAGCAGCCGCCAGCCAGTTCGCCGCACCGTCGTGGGCCCGGAGGATGTCGTGAGCGACACACAGACCTTGATCGAGAACCGTCCGCCCTCCGTGGCGCATCTCTTCCTGGAGCGCGTGGCGGCCACGCCGGATGCCGAGGCCTACCGCTACCCCGTCCCAGCCGCCTCCGGCGAAGGTCCCGACGAGTGGCGGACGCTCAGCTGGGCGCAGGCCGCCGACCGCGTCAACGCCATCGCGGCGGGCCTGATCGAGCTCGGTCTCCAGCCCGAGGAGCGCGTCGCCCTCGCCTCGTCCACGCGGGTCGAGTGGATCCTCGCCGACCTCGGCATCATGTGCGCGGGCGCGGCCACCACGACCGTCTACCCGCAGACCAACGCCGAGGAGTCGGCGTACATCCTGGCCGACTCCGGCAGCCGCGTGCTGATCGCCGAGGACGCCGCGCAGCTCGCCAAGGCGCGCGAGAAGCGGGCCGAGCTGCCCGAGCTGCGGCACGTCGTGGTGCTCGACGCACAGGGCGCGGGGCCGGTCGACGGCGACCCCGAGGGCTGGGTGCTCACGCTCGCCGATCTGGAGGCCCGCGGCGCCGCGCACCTGGAGAAGAACCCCGAGCTGATCAAGGAGCGGATCGCGGCGATCACCGCCGACCAGCTCGCCACGATCATCTACACCTCCGGCACCACGGGCCGCCCCAAGGGCGTGCGTCTGCCGCAGGACAACTGGTCGTACATGGCCAAGGCCATCGCGGCGACCGGCCTGCTCGGGCCCGACGACGTGCAGTACCTGTGGCTGCCGCTCGCGCACGTCTTCGGCAAGGTGCTGACCTCCGGACAGATCGAGCTCGGGCACGTCACCGCGGTCGACGGCCGCGTGGACAAGATCATCGAGAATCTGCCGGTGGTGCAGCCGACGTACATGGCCGCCGTGCCCCGCATCTTCGAGAAGGTCTACAACGGCGTGGCCGCCAGGGCGCGGGCCGGTGGCGGCGCCAAGTACAAGATCTTCCTGTGGGCCGCCGAGGTCTCCCGGGAGTACGCGAAGGCCAGCCAGGACAACTTCCGCAGGACCGGCACCGCCTCGGTGCCCTTCGGGCTCGGCGCCAAGCACAAGGTCGCCGACGCGCTCGTCTACTCCAAGCTCCGCGAGGCGTTCGGCGGGCGGCTGCGCGCGGCGGTGTCCGGCTCGGCGGCCCTCGCCCCCGAGATCGGCTACTTCTTCGCCGGCGCCGGCATCCACATCCTTGAGGGGTACGGCCTGACGGAGTCCTCCGCGGCCTCCTTCGTGAACCCCGGAGAGGCCTACCGCACCGGCACCGTCGGCAAGCCGCTGCCCGGCACCGAGGTGCGCATCGCGGACGACGGCGAGATCCTGCTGCGCGGCCCCGGCATCATGGAGGGCTACCACGGGCTGCCCGAGAAGACCGCCGAGGTCCTGGAGAGCGACGGCTGGTTCCACACCGGTGACATCGGCGAGCTCTCCGTCGACGGCTATCTGCGGATCACCGACCGCAAGAAGGACCTGATCAAGACGTCCGGCGGCAAGTACATCGCGCCCGCCGAGGTCGAGGGGCAGTTCAAGGCGGTCTGTCCGTACGTCTCCAACATCCTGGTGCACGGCGCCGACCGTAACTTCTGCACCGCGCTGATCTCCCTCGACGAGCCCGCCATCCTCGGCTGGGCCGAGGAGAACGGCCAGGGCGGCAAGTCCTACGCCGAGGTGTGCGCGGACCCCGCGACGGTCGCGCTCATCGAGGGGTACGTGAAGCAGCTGAACGAAGGCCTGCAGCGCTGGCAGACCATCAAGAAGTTCCGGCTCCTGCCGCGCGACCTGGACGTCGAGCACGGCGAGCTGACGCCCAGCCTGAAGCTGAAGCGTCCGGTCGTCGAGCGGGAGTACAAGCACCTCATCGAGGACATGTACGCCGGATCGCGCGAGGCCTGATCAGCGGGATCCGGTGGCGTTCGTACGCGGACGGGGCGTCCGGTCTAGACGACCCGTCCGCGGCGCATTTCCTGGACGAGTTCCTCCATGTGCGTGACGTGGTGGCGCAGTTCGAGGACGTCCTTGAGGCTGCTCGCGGCCATGTGGGACTCGATCGCCGACAGGCGCGCGGCCAGCTCGTCGAACTGCTGCTGCTCGCGGAGCAGTATCCGCTCCAACTGCTGGTTCTTGCGGTGCAGTTCGAGGAAGACCGTGACCTTGGCGCGCAGCACCCACGGGTCGAAGGGCTTGGTGAGGTAGTCCGCGGCGCCCGTCGCGTAGCCGCGGAAGGCATAGCCCGCGTCGTTGTCGGTGCCCGTCAGGAAGATGATGGGCACGTCCTTGGTCTGGTCGAGGCGCTTGATGTTCGATGCGGTCTCGAAGCCGTCCATGCCGGGCATCCGGACGTCCAGGAGGATCACGGCGAATCGTTGCCGCAGGAGGGCCTTCATGGCTTCCTCGCCCGAACGGGCTCGGACCAACGGCTCGTTCAGCGATCCGAGGACCGCTTCGAGAGCCATCAGGTTGTCCTCCATGTCGTCGACAAGGAGGATGCTCGCGCGATGGTCGATGATGGACTCTGCGCTCATGGTCACGGTGCCTCACTCAGTCGCCGGCGGCGGAACAGGACTTTCTCCCTGAGCACTTGTCTGTTCCGCCGCGACGGATGCTGAATCGGTGGAGGTGGAGATAGGGGCGGACGGTGAGTTCGGGGAGGTGTTCTGCTCCTCGGCGGCCGCGCCCTCGGGGTCGAGGAGGGAGCAGACGGCGCCGAGCAACTGGTCCACGTCCACGGGTTTCGGAACGTAGTCGGTCGCGCCCTGCGAGATGGCCTTCTCGCGGTCTCCGGGCATGGCCTTGGCGGTGAGGGCGACGATGGGCAGGCCCCGCCAGCGGGGGCTGCGACGGATCGCGGCCATCGTCTCGTACCCGTCCATCTCCGGCATCATGATGTCCATCAGGACGATGTCGACGTCGGGGTTGCGCTCCAGCGTCTCGATGCCCTCGCGGCCGTTCTCCGCGTACAGGACGGGCATGCCGACACGGCTGAGCACATGGGTCAGGGCGAAGACGTTGCGGATGTCGTCGTCGACGATGAGCACCCGGCGGCCCGGCAGTATGCGCCCCGCCTTGCCCTGCTTCCACTCCTCCAGCTTGGTGGGGGTGGGCCAGCTGTCGTCCGGTTCGAGTGCGGTGTGCGGCCGCAGGGCGGCGTGTTCGATCGGTTCGGGGAGGTGCTGGGTGCGCGAGGCCGCGTACGCGATGGCGGCCGCGCCGTGGCCGGGGTGCACGACCGGGACGTACAGCGAGAAGGTCGAGCCCTGGCTCGGGCGGCTCTCCGCGGTGATGCGGCCGCCGAGCAGGCCGGCGATCTCCCGGCTGATGGAGAGGCCGAGGCCGGTGCCGCCGTACTTCCGGTTGGTCGTGCCGTCGGCCTGCTGGAACGCCTCGAAGATCACCGGGAGTTGCTCGGACGGGATGCCGATCCCGGTGTCGCTGACGGCGAAGCAGAGCAGGTCGTCGTGGTCGTGCAGCAGCCGGTCGGCCGAGGCGGTCTTCACCCGGCTGACGCGCAGCTCGATGCTGCCCGCCGAGGTGAACTTGACCGCGTTCGACAGGAGGTTGCGCAGGATCTGCTGGAGCCGCTGCTCGTCGGTGAACATCTCGCGCGGCACGTCCTCGCCGACCGCCACGTCGAAGGCGAGCCCGCGGTCGAGGGTGAGCGGCCGGAACGTCGCGTGGACGTAGTCGAGGACCTTGATGAGCGGGAGCTTCTTGGGGCGTACGTCCATGCGGCCCGCCTCGATCTTCGACAGGTCCAGGATGTCGTTGATCAGCTGGAGCAGGTCGGAGCCGGAGCGGTGGATCGTCGTCGCGAACTGCACCTCCTGGTCGGAGAGGTGGTTGTCGGGGTTGTCGGAGAGCAGCCGGGCCAGGATCAGCAGGGAGTTGAGCGGCGTGCGCAGCTCGTGCGACATGTTCGCCAGGAACTCCGACTTGTACTGGGAGCTCGTCGCGAGCAGGGCCGCCTTCTCCTCCAGCTCCGCGTTCGAGCGGCGCAGCTCGGCCTGCTGGCGCTGGAGCTCGTCCGAGCGCTCCTGGAGCTGGGTGGCCAGGCGCTGGGACTCGCCGAGCAGCGACTCCGTACGGGAGTTGGCGATGATGGTGTTGATCGCGACGCCGATGGTGTTCACGAACTGGTCGAAGAACGCCAGGTGGACGTCGGAGAAGCGGGAGAACGTGGCCAGCTCGATCACGCCGAGCAGTTTGTCCTCGAAGAGGATCGGGATGATGACGACCGTGGCGGGCGCCGCGTCGCCGAGCCCCGAGTGGATCTTGATGTAGTCCGGCGGGACCTCCTCGACCAGGATGCGCTTCTTCTCCAGCGCGGCCTGGCGGACCAGGCCCTGCGCGGGCATGCCGCCGGTGTCGACGACCGAGCCCTGGGCCGCGCCGTAGCCCGCGATGAACGCGAGGCCCTTCGCGGTGACCTGGGTGGGCGCGGGGCCCTCGGCGGTGTCCGGGTCGGCCAGGAAGAAGGCGCCGTACTGGGCGTTCACCAACGGGGTCAGCTCGCGCAGGATCAGGTCGGCGACCTCCATCAGGTCGCGGTGGCCCTGCATCAGGCCGGCCAGGCGGGCGAGGTTGGACTCCAGCCAGTCCTTGGCGCGGGTGGTCTCACGGAGGTTGGAGACCATGAGGTTGATGTTGTCCTTGAGCTCGGACACCTCGCCGCGCGTCTCGACCGTGATGGCGCGGGTCATGTCGCCCTGCGCCACGGCGGAGGCGACCTCGGCGATGGCGCGGACCTGGGTGGTGAGGTTCAGCGCAAGCTCGTTCACGTTCGTCGTCAGGCGCTTCCACGTGCCGTACACGCCCTCGACCCGGGCCTGGCCGCCCAACTGGCCCTCGGAGCCCACCTCGCGGGCCACGCGGGTCACCTCGGAGGAGAACGAGGAGAGCGTGTCCACCATGGTGTTGATGGTGGTCTTCAGCTCCAGGATCTCGCCGCGCGCGTCCACGTCGATCTTCTTGGAGAGGTCGCCCTGGGCCACGGCGGTGGCCACCTGCGCGATGTTGCGGACCTGCCCGGTGAGGTTGTCCGCCATGTAGTTGACGTTGTCGGTGAGGTCCTTCCAGACGCCCGAGACGCCCAGGACCTGCGCGCGGCCGCCGAGCCTGCCGTCCGTGCCCACCTCGCGGGCCACGCGCGTGACCTCGTCGGCGAAGGCGCGCAGCTGCTCCACCATCGTGTTGACGGTGTCCTTCAGCTCCAGGATCTCGCCGCGCGCCGTGACCGTGATCATCTTGGAGAGGTCGCCGTTGGCGACGGCGGTGGTGACCTGGGCGATGTTGCGGACCTGCGAGGTGAGGTTCGAGGCCATGAAGTTGACGTTGTCGGTGAGGTCCTTCCAGACGCCCGAGACGCCGCGGACCTGGGCCTGGCCGCCGAGGTTTCCCTCGGTGCCGACCTCGCGGGCGACGCGGGTGACCTCGTCGGCGAACGCGGAGAGCTGGTCCACCATCGTGTTGATGGTCGACTTCAGCTCCAGGATCTCGCCCTTCGCCTCGACCGTGATCTTCTTGCCGAGGTCGCCCTGGGCGACGGCCGTCGACACCAGCGCGATGTTGCGGACCTGCGAAGTGAGGTTGTCCGCCATGAAGTTGACGTTGTCGGTGAGGTCCTTCCAGACGCCCGAGACGCCGCGGACCTGAGCGCGCCCGCCGAGGTTTCCCTCGGTGCCGACCTCGCGGGCGACGCGGGTGACCTCGTCGGCGAACGCGGAGAGCTGGTCCACCATCGTGTTCACCGTCGACTTCAGCTCCAGGATCTCGCCCCGGGCGTCGACGGTGATCTTCTGGCTCAGGTCGCCGTTGGCGACGGCGGTGGTGACCTGGGCGATGTTGCGGACCTGCGAAGTGAGGTTCGAGGCCATGAAGTTGACGTTGTCGGTGAGGTCCTTCCACACGCCCGACACCCCGCGTGCCTGCGCGCGCCCGCCGAGCTGGCCCTCCGTACCCACCTCGCGCGCCACGCGGGTCACCTCGGCGGCGAACGCGGAGAGCTGCTCCACCATCGTGTTCACGGTGAGCTTCAGTTCGAGGAGCTCGCCCGTCGCTTCGACGGTGACCGTGCGGGTCAGGTCGCCCTGCGCCACCGCCGTCGTCACCAGGGCGATGTCGCGCACCTGGGCGGTGAGCCGCGCCGCCATCGTGTTCACGGCCTCGGTCACGTCCCGCCAACTGCCCGACAGGCCCCGCACCTTGGCGCGACCGCCGAGCCGCCCCTCCGTGCCGACCTCGCGGGCGACGCGCGTGACCTCGCCCGTGAAGAGGGACAGCTGGTCGACCATCGTGTTGACCGCGCGGCCGAGCCGGCGTAAGTCGCCGCGGAGTTCACGGGTGCCGTCGTGCAGGTCGACACGCTGCGTGAGGTCGCCGCCCGCGACCGCGTTGAGCACCCGGGTGGCGTTGGCTGCCGGGGCCACCAGGGAGTCGAGGAGGGTGTTGACCTCCGTGACGCGGGCCGCCCATCTTCCCTGGCCCGGGCTGGCGGCGAACCGTTCGTCCAGACGGCCGTGCCGGATGATCTCCCGGCGTACGCGCACGAGTTCGCCGTCGAAGTGGAGGGAACGGTCCAGCATCTCGTTGAAGACCGTGTACAGCTCCGCCGTCAGGCCGTCGCCGACCGGCGCGACCTTGGTGAAGTCCCCGTCCCGCGCGGCCCGCATGGCGGCGAGAAGAGGGCGCAGCTGGGCGGCGGTCGGTTCCATGCCGAAGTCGCTTCGGGCTTCGGCGCCGGCCTTCCGTGCGGGGGCCGGAATCCGGCCGCGTCCGACCACGGGCATAGCACTGTTCTCACTCATAACGGCCCACTTCAGTAACTCGGTGCTTATGGGCATGGTCAGTCTGTCACTCTGTGGGTGTCGCCTGAGGCGTATTCGCCCGAACTGCTCAGGAGCCGCACCGTGGGGTCCATTCCGATGCAACGGGAGACCGATTTTCGCGCCTCCGCCACAACCCCGGACCGACCCGGGCCGCCGGCGGTGGTGCGCACCTCGCTGCCCGGAAACCCGATGGCCCCCGCCGCGGCCCGAAGATTCGTGCGCGCGGCGCTCGCCGACTGGACCGAACTGGGCGTCCCCGCGGCCGCGGGGATCACCGACCGCCTGGCCGACGACTCGGTGCTGCTGGTCAGCGAGTTGGTGACGAACGCCGTGGTGCACGCGGGCACCACCGTCGAGCTGCTGTGCCGCCTGGACGAGGCGGAGCCCGGCGAGAGTACGGAAACGCTTGTCCTGGAGGTGTCCGACCACCACCCCTCCCGTGCCGTCCGCAGCGACCAGGGCCAGCCCTCGACCGGCACTCCCGAGTATGGCCGCGGACTGCACCTCGTCGCGACCCTCTCGGAGTCCTGGGGCATCACCTACCGCACCGGGACCAAGACCGTCTGGGCCCGGCTGCCCGTCGAGGGGGTCCAGGCCGGCCAGGAGATCGAGTCGTACGCGAACGACCAGGCGCTCCAGCGCGGACTGCGCGCCGCCGAATTGCTCGCGCCGCTGCCCAAGCGGGTCACGCACGACACGGAATGGGTCAACCGCGGCGCGCTGAGCTTCCTGGCGGAGGCCTCCGACCTGCTGGCCGGGCAGTTCGACGTGGACCTGGTGGCCGCGCTCGCCGGGCAGTTGCTCGTGCCGCGCCTCGCGGACTGGTGCGCGGTGTGGTTCGACGACGACGCGTCGGAGGGGTCGGGGCGCGGCGTGGACGACGCCCAGGGCACCCGGCTCGCCCGCGTCTGGCACACCAGCGAGCACCGGATAGAGGAGCTGCGGCGCGTCCTGGAGAAGGAGCCGCCCCGGCTGCCCGCCGCGGCGGGCTCGGGGGCCGTCCCCGTGCCCTGGCCCGGCGAGGCGCTGGCCGGCGAGCCGTCCGGCACGGCGCTCGCGTACCGGCTGGTCGCGGGCGGACGGGCGCTCGGCACGCTCGTCATCGGCCGGGCCGGACTGGCCCGCTTCCCCGACGAGGTCACCGGTCTCATCGAGGACTTCAGCCGCCGCGTCGCCCTCGCGATCAGCACCGCCCGCCGCTATCAGCGACAGGCCAACATCAGCCAGATCCTCCAGCGCGGGCTGCTGCCCAGCAAGGTCGCCGAGATCCCCGGCGTGGAGAGCGGTGTGGTGTACGAGCCGCGGGACAAGGGCGGGCCCGGCGGCGACTTCTACGACGTGTTCCAGGCGGGCGACGGCCGCTGGTGCTTCGCGCTCGGCGACGTCCAGGGCAAGGGCCCCGAGGCGGCGGTCGTCATCGGGCTCGCCCGGCCCTGGCTGCGGCTGCTGGCCCGCGAGGGCTACCAGGTCGCGGAGGTCCTCGACCGTCTCAACCAGCTCCTCCTGGACGACGCCACCGAGGCGGCGGACGCGGCGGCGGCGGTCGTCGCGGTGGCGGGCGGCCAGGGAGTCCCGCAGGAGGGCTCCACCTCGCGCTTCCTCTCGCTCCTGTACGGGGAGCTGGAGCCGTACGAAGGGGGCGTGCGCTGCACGATCGCGAGCGCCGGGCATCCGCTGCCGCTGCTGCTCTCGCCCGAGGGCAAGGTACGGGAGGCGGCGACCCCGCAGGTGCTGCTCGGGGTCGTCGAGGACGAGACGTACACGAGCGAGACCTTCGAGCTGCGGGCCGGCGAGACGTTGCTGTGCGTGACGGACGGGGTGACCGAGCGGCGCTCGGGGCGGCTCCAGTTCGACGACGGGGAGGGGCTCGCGCGGGCGCTCGCCGGGTGCGCGGGACTGGACGCGGGGCTGGTGGCGGAGCGGATCCGGCGGCTCGTGCACGAGTTCTCGGAGCGGCCGCCGGACGACGATCTGGCGCTGCTGGTGCTCCAGGCGAGGTGAGCGGGGCGCTCGGCGGTGCGTGGCAGGCTCCCGGTGGCGCACCGGGGCTTCCGGCCGTGCGCCGAGGGGTTCGCGCGGTGCGGGACAATCGAGGACATGCCTTCCGCACTGCCCGATGGTGAGCCCATGCCCGAGGACGGGGCGCTGCCCGCGTCCGCCCTGGACGGCGCGGCCTCCCGCCCGCTCGGCTTCTACCTGCACGTCCCGTACTGCGCCACGCGCTGCGGCTACTGCGACTTCAACACCTACACCGCGACCGAGCTGCGCGGCTCCGGCGGTGTGCTCGCCTCGCGCGACAACTACGCGGAGACCCTGGTCGACGAGGTGCGGCTCGCGCGGAAGGTCCTCGGGGACGACCCGCGGCCCGTGCGGACCGTGTTCGTCGGGGGCGGTACGCCGACGCTGCTCGCCGCGCGCGATCTGGTGCGGATGCTGGCGGCCGTGCGGGACGAGTTCGGGCTCGCACAGGACGCGGAGATCACGACCGAGGCCAATCCGGAGTCGGTCGACACCGCGTATCTGAGCGAGCTGCGGGAGGGCGGGTTCAACCGTGTCTCCTTCGGCATGCAGAGCGCGCGGCAGCACGTCCTGAAGGTGCTCGACCGTACGCATACGCCGGGACGGCCCGAGGCGTGCGTGGCCGAGGCGCGGGCGGCGGGGTTCGACCACGTGAACCTCGACCTGATCTACGGCACGCCGGGGGAGTCCGACGACGACTGGCGGGCCTCGCTGGACGCGGCGATCGGGGCGGGGCCCGACCATGTCAGCGCCTACGCGCTGATCGTCGAGGAGGGCACGCAGCTGGCCCGGCGCATCCGGCGCGGGGAGGTGCCGATGACCGACGACGACGTCCACGCGGACCGGTACCTGATCGCGGACGAGGTGCTGGGGAGTGCGGGCTTCGACTGGTACGAGGTGTCCAACTGGGCCACCTCCGAGGCCGGGCGGTGCCTGCACAACGAGCTGTACTGGCGGGGGGCGGACTGGTGGGGGGCCGGGCCGGGGGCCCACAGTCACGTGGGCGGCGTGCGGTGGTGGAACGTCAAGCATCCCGGGGCGTATGCGGGGGCGCTGGCGGAGGGGCGGTCGCCCGGGGCCGGGCGGGAGGTCCTGGCGGACGAGGACCGGCGGGTCGAGCGGGTCCTGCTGGAGCTTCGGCTGCGGGAGGGGTGCCCGTTGTCTCTCCTCAGGGAGGAGGGGCTGTCCTCTGCTCGCCGGGCGCTGGCGGACGGCCTGCTGGAACCCGGCCCCTACGAGGCGGGGCGGGCGGTTCTCACCCTGCGGGGCCGGCTCCTCGCGGACGCGGTGGTCCGCGACCTGGTCGACTGACCCCTGCCGGGTCGGGCGCCCCCTTCACGGTGCCCCGCCCCGGGGCTGACACCCGCCTGCGCCGGGGCGGGTGCCTCCTTCATCGCCGCCCGGCACGGTCCGGCTGCGCCGGGGCTGGAGCCACACTTCTCGCTGCCCGGCACCGGGGGCTGTGCCCACCCGTTCCGCCCTGCGGAACGCCTGCCCACAGCGGGGGCGGACTGCCGCCCACCGCGGGGACCAGCGGCCCGCCCCCACCGGGCCGCACGCGCCCGACCGGCCTGAGGGGACGTGGGGGTATGTGCGAACGGAGCACTGAGCGGGCGATGGCGTCTTTGGGCTTGGGGCGGGGCGCAGGGATGGCGAGTACGCACATACCCCCGCGGCCCCGCCCCACAGGCGAAGCGACCGCGCGTCGTCCGAGGCGCCCCCGCCAGGGCAGGTCAGGGAAGCGTCACGAAGTCGATCAGTTCTTCCACTCTGCCCAGGAGGGACGGTTCCAGGTCCTTGTACGTGTGGACCGAGGACAGGATGTGCTGCCAGGCCGCGCCCGTGTTCTCGGGCCAGCCAAGCGCCCGGCACACGCCCGTCTTCCAGTCCTGGCCCCTGGGGACCCGGGGCCACGCCGTGATGCCCACGGAGGACGGCTTCACGGCCTCCCAGACGTCGATGTAGGGGTGGCCGACCACCAGGGCGTGGTCGCTGGTGACCTCCGCCGCGATGCGGGACTCCTTCGAGCCGGGGACCAGGTGGTCGACGAGGACGCCGAGGCGCGCGTCCGGCCCCGGCGCGAACTCCGCGACGATCGCGGGGAGGTCGTCGATGCCCTCCAGGTACTCCACGACGACGCCCTCGATGCGCAGGTCGTCGCCCCAGACCCGCTCGACCAGCTCGGCGTCGTGCCGTCCCTCGACGTAGATGCGTCCGGCGCGGGCGACCCGGGCCCGCGCGCCGGGCACGGCCACCGAGCCGGACGCGGTGCGGGTGGGACGCGGCGGAGGCGCCGTCGCCACCGCGGAGGGGCGGACCAGCGTGACCGTACGCCCTTCGAGGAGGAAGCCCCGTGGCTCCATGGGGAAGACCCGGTGCTTGCCGAAGCGGTCCTCCAGCGTCACCGTCGGCCCCTGCGCCGTCTTCTCGCAGCGGATCACCGCTCCGCAGAACCCGGTGCTCAGCTCCTCGACCACGAGGCCGGCGTCCGCCGCCACCTCGGGCACGGACTTCGGCTTCTTCCAAGGGGGCGTGAGGTCGGCGGAGTACTGGCGCATTCTGCCGACGATAGGAAGATCGGCCCCGGTCGGGGCTACGACACGCCGAAGCGGGCGGCAAGCGCCGCACGCTGCGCACGGACAAAAGCCGCATCCACTACCGAGCCGTGCCCCGGCACGTAGAGCGCGTCCTCGCCGCCGAGGTCCAGGAGCCGGTCGAGCGCCGCCGGCCAGTGCCGGGGCGCCGCGTCCGGCCCCGCCTGCGGTTCGCCCGACTCCTCGACGAGGTCGCCGCAGAAGACGATCTCCCGCCCGCCGTCGCCGTCGCGCACCAGGACCACGAGGTCGTGGCCCGTGTGCCCGGGGCCGACGTTGGCCAGGAGCACCTGCGTGCCGCCGCCGAGGTCGAGCGTCCACTCCCCGCACACCAGGTGGTGCGGGTGGACGAGGAGGTCGGCGGCCTCCGCCGCCGCGTCCGCGGCCAGACCGTGCCGCACCGCGTCCGCGCGCAGCTCGTCGCGGCCGTCGGCGAGGACCGTGTCGATGCCCACCGCGCCGTACACCTCCACGCCCGCGAACGCCGCCGCCCCGAGGACGTGGTCGAAGTGCGGGTGCGTGAGGGCGAGGTGGGTGACCCTGCGGTCGCCGCCGAGGATCCGCCGGGCCTGCGTGCGCAGGGCCGCGCCCTCGGCCAGGCTCGCGCCCGCCTCGATCATGAGGGCGGCGCCGTCACCGACGACGAGCCCCGCCGTGCAGTCCCAGACCGGCAGACGGCACCGTCCCACCCGCGGTGCGAGCCGTTCCCAGCCCGCCTGTTCCCATGCCGGCGTCACGTCCATACGGTGACGCTAGCCGCTGCGCCGCACGTCGGCAGCCGCTGCCGTACACGTCGGCATGACTTAGGGGGGTCCGGCCTTGCCCGGTCCGTACCTCACGGCCGTACACTGACCTTTTGAAAGGCTGGCACTCGCCCGTGGTGAGTGCCAGGCGGGGGGCTCGGGGGACACCGGAGCCCGTCGTGAACGACGGAGACAGCTGGAGGTGTGCGCGATGCTCAGTGAACGCAGGCTCGAAGTGCTGCGCGCCATCGTCCACGACTATGTGGGCACGGAGGAGCCCGTCGGCTCCAAGGCGCTCACCGAGCGGCACCGGCTCGGTGTCTCTCCGGCCACCGTCCGCAACGACATGGCGGCGCTGGAGGAGGAAGGGTTCATCGCCCAGCCCCACACCAGTGCGGGGCGCATTCCGACGGACAAGGGCTACCGGCTCTTCGTCGACAAGCTCGCCGGCGTCAAGCCGATGACCGCGCCCGAGCGCCGGGCCATCCAGAACTTCCTCGACGGCGCCGTCGACCTCGACGACGTCGTGGGGCGCACGGTGCGCCTGCTCGCGCAGTTGACGCGGCAGGTCGCCGTCGTGCAGTACCCCTCGCTGACCCGTTCGACGGTGCGGCACGTGGAGCTGCTCTCGCTGGCTCCCGCGCGGCTGATGCTCGTGCTGATCACGGACACCGGCCGGGTCGAGCAGCGCATGATCGACTGCCCGGCGCCGTTCGGCGAGACGGCGCTCGCGGACCTGCGGGCGCGGCTCAACAGCCGGGTCGCGGCCCGCCGCTTCGCGGATGTGCCGCAGCTCGTGCAGGACCTGCCCGAGGCATTCGAGACCGAGGACCGGGGTACGGTCTCCACCGTCCTCTCCACCCTCCTCGAAACCCTCGTGGAGGAGACCGAGGAGCGGCTGATGATCGGCGGAACCGCCAATCTCACCCGCTTCGGACATGACTTTCCCCTCACCATCAGGCCCGTCCTGGAAGCTCTGGAGGAGCAGGTCGTGCTCCTCAAGTTGCTTGGTGAGGTGCAGGATTCGGGTATGGCCGTACGGATCGGTCATGAGAACGCCCATGAGGGACTCAGCTCCACGTCCGTGGTCTCGGTCGGCTACGGTTCGGGCAGCGAGGCAGTCGCCAAGCTGGGCGTGGTCGGACCGACCCGCATGGACTATCCGGGAACGATGGGAGCAGTACGCGCAGTGGCACGTTACGTCGGACAGATCCTGGCGGAGTCGTAAGTGGCCACGGACTACTACGCCGTACTCGGCGTGCGCCGCGACGCTTCCCAGGACGAAATCAAGAAGGCCTTCCGGAGGCTGGCGCGTGAGCTTCACCCGGATGTGAATCCGGATCCGAAGACTCAGGAGCGCTTCAAGGAGATCAACGCCGCGTACGAGGTGTTGTCGGACCCGCAGAAGAAGCAGGTCTACGACCTCGGCGGCGACCCCCTGTCCCAGGCGGGCGGCGGCCAGGGCGCGGGCGGCTTCGGCGCCGGCGGCTTCGGCAACTTCTCCGACATCATGGACGCGTTCTTCGGGACGGCGTCGCAGCGGGGGCCGCGGTCGCGCACGCGCCGGGGCCAGGACGCCATGATCCGGCTGGAGATCGACCTCGACGAGGCCGCCTTCGGGACCACCAAGGACATCCAGGTCGACACGGCCGTCGTCTGCACGACGTGCAGTGGTGAGGGCGCCGCTCCCGGCACCTCCGCCCAGACGTGCGACATGTGCCGCGGTCGCGGTGAGGTGTCGCAGGTCACGCGGTCCTTCCTCGGCCAGGTCATGACCTCGCGGCCGTGCCCGCAGTGCCAGGGCTTCGGCACGGTCGTGCCGACCCCGTGCCCGGAGTGCGCCGGTGACGGCCGCATCCGGTCGCGGCGGACGCTGACCGTGAAGATCCCCGCCGGTGTCGACAACGGCACGCGGATCCAGCTCGCGGGCGAGGGCGAGGTCGGCCCCGGCGGCGGTCCCGCCGGTGACCTCTACGTCGAGATCCACGAGCTGCCGCACGAGGTCTTCCAGCGGCGCGGCGACGACCTGCACTGCACCGTCACCATCCCGATGACCGCGGCGGCGCTCGGCACGAAGGTGCCGCTGAAGACGCTCGACGGCATGGAGGAGGTCGACATCCGTCCCGGTACGCAGTCCGGGCAGTCGATCCCGCTGCACGGCCGCGGTGTGACGCATCTGCGGGGCGGCGGGCGCGGTGACCTCATCGTGCACGTCGAGGTCCTCACGCCGACCAAGCTCGACCCGGAGCAGGAGCGGGTGCTGCGGGAGCTGGCGAAGATGCGGGGCGAGGAGCGGCCCACGGGGCAGTTCCAGCCCGGTCAGCAGGGACTCTTCTCGCGCCTCAAGGACGCGTTCAACGGGCGGTAGCGCCCGGCACGGCGGGGCACCCCCCTCTCGGGGGTGCCCCGCCGTCGTATGCCCGGAAGGGGTGATTCGGCCGGGGCGGGAGGACGTGGCACGATGCGGTCATGTCCTCCGCACTGACCGATCTCTGCCGCCACCCGATCGTGCAGGCCCCCATGGCGGGCGGCGCGTCCGGCCCGCAGCTGGCCGCCGCCGTCTCCGAGGCCGGCGGGCTCGGGTTCCTCGCCGCCGGTTACAAGACCGCCGACGGGATGTACCAGGAGATCAAACAGCTGCGGTCGCTGACCTCGCGGCCCTTCGGCGTCAACCTCTTCATGCCGCAGCCCGAGTACGCGGACACCGCCGCCGTCGAGGTCTACCGCAACCAGCTCGCCGGCGAGGCCACCTGGTACGAGACGGAGCTCGGCGACCCGGACAGCGGGCGCGACGACGGGTACGACGCCAAGCTGGCGATCCTGCTCGACGACCCCGTGCCGGTCGTCTCCTTCACCTTCGGGTGCCCCACCCGCGACGTCCTCGACTCCTTCGCGCGGGCCGGCACCCTCACCGTCGTCACCGTCACCACCCCCGAGGAGGCGCAGACCGCCCAGTGGTCGGGCGCCGACGCCGTGTGCGTCCAGGGCATCGAGGCGGGCGGACACCAGGGCACCCACAAGGACAACCCGGAGACCGACGGCGCCGGGATCGGGCTGCTCTCCCTGATCACGCAGGTCCGCGAGACCGTGCAGATCCCCCTCGTCGCCACCGGCGGGCTGATGCGCGGCGCGCAGATCGCCGCCGTCCTCGCGGCCGGCGCCGACGCGGCGCAGCTCGGCACCGCCTTCCTCGTCACCCCCGAGTCGGGCGCCAACGCCCTGCACAAGCAGGCCATGACCAACCCGCTCTTCGTGCGGACCGAGCTGACCCGCGCCTTCTCCGGGCGCCCCGCGCGCGGCCTCGTCAACCGCTTCATGCGCGAGCACGGCCCCTACGCGCCCGCCGCCTACCCCCAGGTCCACCACCTCACCAGCGGGCTGCGCAAGGCCGCGGCGAAGGCCGGTGACGCGCAGGCCATGGCGCTGTGGGCCGGGCAGGGGCACCGGCTCGCCCGGGAGCTGCCCGCGGGACGGCTCGTGGAGGTCCTGGTGGCCGAACTCGCCGAGGCCAAGGCGTCGTCGGCCGCGGAGGGCGCCGCGTGACCGCCCCGGTCTTCGTCGTCGACCACTTCGACGCGGGCGCCGGCGGACGGTACGTGGTGGACGGCCCCGAGGGGCGGCACGCCGTCTCGGTGAAGCGGCTGCGCGCCGGTGAGGACGTCGTGCTGACCGACGGCGCCGGGCGCTGGGCGGACTGCGTGGTCCTCGGCACCGAGGGCAAGGACCGGCTGATCGTGCAGATGGACTCCGTGGCCGAGGAGCCCGAGGAGTCGCCGCGGATCACCGTCGTGCAGGCGCTGCCCAAGGGCGACCGCGGTGAACTGGCCGTGGAGACCATGACGGAGACCGGCGTGGACGCCGTCGTGCCGTGGACCGCCTCGCGCTGCATCACGCAGTGGAAGGGCGACCGCGGCCTCAAGGCCCTCGGCAAGTGGCGGGCCACCGCGCGCGAGGCGGGCAAGCAGTCGCGCCGGGTCCGCTTCCCCGAGGTGGCCGAGGCCGCTTCGACCAAGCAGGTCGCCGCCCTGCTCGCGGACGCCGACTTCGCGGCCGTCCTGCACGAGGAGGGCAGCGAGCCGCTGGCGACGGCCGAACTGCCCGAGTCCGGGCACATCGTGCTGGTGGTCGGGCCCGAAGGGGGCGTGTCCCCCGAGGAGTTGGCGGCGTTCGCCGAGGCGGGCGCGCGGCCCTACCGGCTGGGTCCCAGCGTGCTGCGCACCTCGACCGCGGGCACGGCGGCGACGGCGCTGCTTCTCGGCCGTACGGGCCGCTGGAGCTGACCGCGCCGGGGCCCGCGCCCCGCCCGGCAGGGCCGCTTTCGGACGTCCGGGTGCGGGCGCCGGACAAGTGGACACAGGACGCAATCCGGTCTACCGCACGGGGGTTCGCGGTGGCACGCTGCCGCCTATGGGGGCATTAAGGCGCATACGACGCCGCTCGACACACCGCCCGGGCAAGCGCCCGGCGCACGGTCCGCCGTCGCGTACGCGCGGGCGGCGACTGGTTCTCGCGGTCTCGGTCGCGGCCGCCGCCGCGCTCGGGGCCACCGCGTGCGACCCCGTGGACGGTCAGATCAACACCTCCGCGGTCGCGATCACCACCGACGAGGCGGGCACCAAGGAGCTGGAGCGGCAGGGCGTCGACGTGTCCTGGCTCAGCTGCACCGCCGCCTTCGAGGACAGAGTCACGCCGCACACCGGGTCGGCGACCTCCGACCCGGTCGTCAAGGTGGACTGCCAGGGCGAGACCTCCGACGGCACGGACATCACCATCAAGGGCCGGGTGTACTCCGTCGTGGACGGGGCCTGCGTGCGCGGCAACCTCACCGCCAGGGTCGGCAACAAGGAGTGGTTCCGCGTCGACGTCCTCGGCGACTGCGCCGCGGGCGACGACGACGGCTCCGGCAACGGAGGCACAGGGAACGGGGGCAATGGCAACGGCGGGAACGGCAACGGCGGGAACGGCGGCGGAGGCCAGCCCTCCCAGGAGCCCTCGCACGAAGAGCCCCAGCCCGGTCCCACCACGACCGTCACGGTGACCGCGCCTCCGGAGCACCAGCCCCAGCCGACCTGCGACTGCGTCCCCGGAAAGTGAGCGGGCACCCCGCGCGGACGGCCCGGGAGCAAGTGATCCAAACCGGTGTCGGCCCGCGCGGAGCCTGCTTAGGCTGGGCGATGTGACACAGACTGCGTACCTTCGTTTCCCGCACGTTCACGGCGAGTTGGCGACGTTCACGGCTGAGGACGACGTCTGGGTCGCGCCCCTCGACGGGGGCCGCGCCTGGCGGGTCAGCGCCGACAACATGCCCGTGAACCACCCCAGGATCTCCCCGGACGGCACGACCGTCGCCTGGACGTCCACCCGCGACGGAGCGCCCGAGGTGCACATCGCGCCGCTGGACGGCGGCCCCTCCACGCGGCTGACGTACTGGGGCGATCCGAAGGCCGCCGTGCGCGGCTGGACGCCCGACGGGCAGGTCCTCGCGATCAGCGCCCAGGGCCAGGCCTCGCTGCGCCGCACCTGGGCGCGGTCCGTCCCGCTCGACGGCGGACCCGCGGCCACGTTGCCGTACGGCATGGTCGGCGACGTCGCGCACGGGCCCGACGGGCAGGTCCTGCTGCTGTCCGCGCCGATGGGCCGCGAGGCCGCCTGGTGGAAGCGGTACCGGGGCGGCACCGCGGGCAAGCTGTGGATCCGGCGGTCCGACGGGGACGACGAGGCCGGTTTCGTACGCGTCCACGCGGAGCTCGACGGGAACATCGAGTACCCGCTCTGGGTGGGGGAGCGCATCGCCTTCCTCTCCGACCACGAAGGCGTCGGGGCCCTGTACTCCTCGCTGCCCGACGGCTCCGACCTGCGCGGGCACACGCCGCTCGACGGCTTCTACGCCCGGCACGCCGCCACCGACGGCACCCGCGTCGTCTACGCCTGCGCCGGTGAACTGTGGATCCTGGACGACCTGTCGGGAGCCGAGCCGCGCCGGCTCGACGTCCGGCTCGGCGGGCAGCGCACCGACCTCCAGCCGCACCCCGTGACCGCCGCCCGCTGGTTCGGCGCCGCGGCCCCCGACCACACCGGACGCGGCAGCGCCGTCTCCGTGCGCGGCTCCGTGCACTGGGTCACGCACCGCGAGGGCCCCGCCCGCGCCCTCGCCGCCCGGCACGGCGTGCGCGCCCGGCTGCCCCGCACCTTCCGCGTCCAGGGCGAGGAACACGTCGTGTGGGTCACCGACGCCGAGGGCGACGAGGCCCTGGAGTTCGCCCCCGCCACCGGCCCCGCGCCCGGCGCGACGCCCCGCAGGCTCGCCGCGGGCCAGCTCGGCCGGGTCCTGTCGCTCGCCGTCGCGCCGGACGGCTCCCGGGCCGCGGTCGCCTCGCACGACGGCCGCGTCCTGCTCGTCGAGCGCGAGAGCGGCGAGGTGCGCGAGGTCGACCGCAGCGAGGACGGCGAGGCCACCGGCCTGGTCTTCTCGCCCGACTCGGCGTGGCTGGCCTGGTCGCACCCCGGGCCGCGCCCGCTGCGCCAGCTCAGACTCGCCAACACCGCCGACCTCTCGGTGTCCGAGGCGACCCCGCTGCGCTTTCGTGACTACGCGCCCGCGTTCACGCTCGACGGCAAGCACCTCGCGTTCCTCTCCGCGCGCGCCTTCGACCCGGTCTACGACGAGCACGTCTTCGACCTGGCCTTCGTCGGCGGCTCGCGGCCCCACCTGATCACGCTCGCCGCGACCACCCCGTCGCCGTTCGGACCGCAGCGCCACGGCCGGCCCTTCGACGCGCAGGACGGCCCCGGCGCCGAGACCCCCGACAGCGAGGGCGCCCCCGTCACCCGCATCGACTTCGACGGACTCGCCGACCGGATCGTGCCGTTCCCGGTCGAGGCCGCCCGCTACACCACGCTGCGTGCCGCCAAGGACGGGCTGCTCTGGCTGCGCCACCCGGTGCGCGGCGTGCTCGGCGCCTCCCGCGCCACCCCGAACGACCCGGAGCCGAGGACCGAGCTGGAGCGGTACGACTTCGCGCAGCGCCGCGTCGAGGAACTGGCCGCGGACGCCGACCACTTCGCGGTCACCGGCGACGGCAAGCGGGTCCTGCTGTGGACCGACGGCAAGCTGAAGGTCGTGCCCAGCGACCGGCGGGCCTCCGGCGACGACGACAGCGATTCGAACATCACCGTCGACCTCTCCCGGGTCCGCCACACCGTCGACCCGGCCGCCGAGTGGCGCCAGATGTACGACGAGACGGGCCGCCTGATGCGGGACAACTTCTGGCGGCCCGACATGGGCGGCGTCGACTGGGACGCCGTCCTGGAGCGCTACCGCCCCGTCCTGGCCCGCGTCGCCACCCACGACGACCTCGTCGACCTGCTCTGGGAGGTCCAGGGCGAGCTGGGCACCTCCCACGCGTACGTCGTCTCCGGCGGCGGGGGCGGCGCGCACCGCCAGGGCCTGCTCGGCGCGGACCTCTCGCGCGGCGAGGACGGCCTGTGGCGCATCGACCGGATCCTCCCCTCGGAGACCTCCGACCCGTCCGCGCAGTCGCCGCTGGCGGCGCCCGGCGTCGCGGTCCGCCCCGGCGACGCGGTCATCGAGGTCAACGGCCGGCCCGTCGACCCGGTCACCGGACCGGGACCGCAGCTCGTGGGCACCGCGGGCAAGCCCGTGGAGCTGACCGTCTCGCCGTCGGGCGGCGGCGACCCCCGGCACGCCGTGGTGATCCCCGTCGACGACGAGGAGCCGCTGCGCTACCACGCCTGGGTCGCCGACCGGCGGGCGTACGTCCACGAGCGCTCGGGCGGCCGCCTCGGCTATCTCCACGTGCCCGACATGCAGGCGCCCGGCTGGGCGCAGATCCACCGCGACCTGCGCATCGAGGTCGCCCGCGAGGGCCTGGTCGTCGATGTCCGGGAGAACCGCGGCGGGCACACCTCGCAGCTCGTCGTGGAGAAGCTGGCGCGCCGCATCGTCGGCTGGGACCTGCCCCGCGGCTCGCGCGCCCTCAGCTACCCCATGGACGCGCCGCGCGGCCCGGTCGTCGCCGTCGCCAACGAGTTCTCCGGCTCCGACGGCGACATCGTCAACGCCGCGATCAGGGCGCTCGGCATCGGGCCCGTGGTGGGCACGCGCACCTGGGGCGGCGTCGTCGGCATCGACAGCCGCTACCGGCTGGTCGACGGGACGCTGGTGACGCAGCCCAAGTACGGGTTCTGGATGGAGGGCCAGGAGTGGGGCGTCGAGAACCACGGCGTCGACCCGGACGTCGAGGTCGTCATCACGCCGGAGGACCACGCGGCGGGCCGTGACCCGCAGTTGGACGAGGCGGTCCGCATCGCGCTGGCCGCGCTCGCGGAGCACCCGGCGAAGGCCGCGCCCCCGGTGCCCGGCTCGGAGTGAGCCCCGCGGGCGCTGCGCCGCGGTGACCTTCCCCCGGTCACCGCGGCGCGGGCCGATAGCATGCCGAACGTACTGATCGTTCTCGTCCTGCTCAGCTAGGAGGCGGCCCATGGCGGGCGAAGCGCAAAGCGACTGCCTGTTCTGCAAGATCGTCGCGGGTGAGGTGCCGGCGACCGTCGTCCGGGAGACGGAGACGACTCTCGCCTTCCGTGACATCAACCCGCAGGCGCCGACCCACGTCCTGGTGATCCCCAAGGTGCACTACCCGGACGCCGCGTCGCTCGCCGCCGCCGAGCCGAAGGCCGCCGCCGACGTGCTGCGCGAGGCGGGCGAGGTGGCCGCCGAGGAGAAGTCCGACAGCTACCGCATCGTCTTCAACACCGGCTCCGGCGCCGGCCAGACCGTCTTCCACGCGCACGCGCACGTCCTGGGCGGCCGCGGCCTCCAGTGGCCGCCCGGATAGCGGGGACAACGCGCCTTGTCCGTACGTGAACTGGTGGTGCTCGGCACCGCGAGCCAAGTCCCCACCCGGCACCGCAACCACAACGGCTACGTCCTGCTGTGGGACGGCCAGGGCATCATGTTCGACCCCGGCGAGGGCACGCAGCGCCAGATGCTGCGCGCCGGGGTCGCCGCGCACGACCTGCACCGGATCTGTGTCACGCACTTCCACGGCGACCACTCCCTGGGCCTCGCCGGGGTGATCCAGCGCATCAACCTCGACCGGGTCCCGCACCCCGTCACCGCCCACTTCCCGGCCTCGGGGCAGCGCTTCTTCGACCGGCTGCGCCACGCGACGGCCTACCGCGAGACCGTGCCGCTCACCGAGGTCCCGGTGGCCGCCGACGGCGTGCTGGCGGCCACCGCCGCGTACACCCTCGACGCGATCAGGCTCTCGCACCCCGTCGAGTCCTTCGGCTACCGCCTCGTCGAGCCCGACGGACGACGGATGCTGCCGGAGCTGCTCGCCGGGCACGGCATCACGGGGCCCGACGTCGGACGGATCCAGCGCGAGGGCAGCCTCGGGGGCGTCGGCCTCGACCAGGTCAGCGAGGTGCGGCGCGGGCAGCGCTTCGCCTTCGTGATGGACACCCGGCTCTGCGACGGCGTGCACGCGCTCGCCGAGGACTGCGACATGCTCGTCATCGAGTCGACGTTCCTCGACGAGGACGAGCGCCTCGCCCTCGACCACGGACACCTGACGGCCGGTCAGGCGGCCCGGGTGGCCGCCGAGGCCGGCGTGCGCCATCTGGTCCTGACGCACTTCAGCCAGCGCTACCCCGACCCGACCGCGTACGAGCACCAGGCCCGCGCCGCCGGCTTCGAGGGCGAACTCACCGTCGCCCGGGACCTGTTGCGCGTCCCCCTGCCCAAACGAACCTGAGCACCACCGCAGCCCCGGGGACGCCACCACGGCCCCGGGGCTCCCGCACAGAACCGAGCGAGACCGCACCATGCCGATCCCCAAGGCCGAACTCCACCTCCACATCGAAGGCACCCTCGAACCCGAGCTCGCCTTCGCGCTCGCCGCGCGCAACGGCGTCGAACTGCCCTACGCCGACACCGAGGAGCTCCGCAAGGCCTACCTCTTCGACGACCTCCAGAGCTTCCTGAACCTCTACTACGGCCTCATGGCCGTGCTGCGCACCGAGGCCGACTTCGAGGAACTCGCCGACGCCTACCTCGCCCGCGCCGCCGCGCAGGGCGTGCGGCACGCGGAGATCTTCTTCGACCCGCAGGCCCACACCGCGCGCGGCGTGGAGATCGGCACGGTCATCGAGGGCCTGTCCCGCGCGCTGGACCGCGGCGAGGAGCGGCACGGCATCTCCACGCGGCTCATCATGTGCTTCCTGCGCGACGAGTCCGCCGAGTCCGCGATGGCCACCCTGGAGGCCGCGAAGCCCCACCTCGACCGGATCATCGGCATCGGCCTCGACTCGGCCGAGGTCGGCCACCCGCCGGTCAAGTTCAAGGAGGTGTACGAGGCCGCCGCCGCCCTCGGGCTGCGGCTCGTCGCCCACGCGGGCGAGGAGGGCCCGCCGTCGTACATCACCGAGGCCCTGGACGTGCTGCGCGTCGAGCGCGTCGACCACGGTCTGCGCTGCATGGAGGACCCGGAGCTCGTGGAGCGCCTGGTGCGCGAGCGGGTGCCGCTCACGCTCTGCCCGCTCTCGAACGTCCGGCTGCGCGCCGTCGACGTCCTGGAGGAGCACCCGCTGCCGCGCATGCTCGACGCGGGCCTGATGTGCACGGTCAACTCCGACGACCCGGCCTACTTCGGCGGGTACGTCGACGACACCTTCCACGCGGTGCGCGAGGCCCTCGGCCTCGACCAGGAGCGGCTGCGCACGCTCGCCCGCAACTCCTTCGAGGCGGCCTTCCTGGACCGGGACGCGGCGGACGAGGCGCTGCGGGCGCGGTATCTCGCCGAGGTCGCGGAATATTCGTTCGACTGATCGTCGGTGCCGGGTTACCGTCCCGGCATGGACTCCTTCCTGCAGATCTACGGCTGACACGGCCCCTTCGGCCCGACCGCCCGCCCCACGCGAGGTCCCACCCGCGTACGAGGGCCGGGGCGGCGGGTCGCCGTGCCTTCATCCGTGACGTTCTGCAACCGAAGGAACTCCCATGTCATCCCGCCGACTTTCCCGTCGCCGTGCCCACATCGCCATGATCGGCGTCCCGATGGTCAGCCATGTGCTGCCCAGCCTGGAGATCATCACCGAGCTGGTCGCGCGCGGCCACCGCGTGACGTACGCCAACGACCCGGCCGCCGCGGGCCTGATCGAGCCCACCGGCGCCGAGCTCGTGCCGTACACGTCGACGCTCCCGCACCACGACAACATCTGGCCCGAGGACCCGATCGAGGCCAGCGCGCTCTTCCTCGACGACGCGATGGCGGTGCTCCCGCAGCTCCGCGCGGCGTACGACGACGACCCCGCTGACCTGTACCTGTACGACATCGGCGCCTATGTAGCCCGCGCGCTCGCCGAGGCGCAGGGGCGGCCGCTGGTGCAGCTGTCGCCCACCTACGTGGCCTGGGGCAGCTACCAGGAGGAGGTCGGCGCGCACCTCGCGCGACTGCCGGGCGCCGACGTCCTGGAGGCCCGCTTCAAGGAGTGGCTCGCCGGGTGCGGGGCCACCACGCCGGACGTCGCGGAGTTCTCCGGCGTGCCGCCGCGGGCGCTCGCCACGATTCCGCGCGCCATGCAGCCGCACGCCGACACCGTCGACGCCGAGCGGATCGACTTCGTCGGGCCCTGCTTCGGGGAGCGCGCGAAGCGGCAGAGCTGGACGCGGCCGGAGGGCGCCGAGAAGGTGCTCCTGGTCTCGCTCGGCTCGGCCTACACCCAGCAGCCGCAGTTCTACCGGAACTGCGTGGCCGCCTTCGGGGACCTGCCCGGGTGGCACGTGGTGCTCCAGATCGGCAAGCACGTGGATCCCGCCGAACTCGGCGACGACCTTCCCTCCAGCATCGAAGTCCGCTCCTGGTCGCCGCAGTTGGCGATCCTGGAACAGGCCGACGCGTTCGTCACCCACGCCGGGATGGGGAGCAGCTCGGAAGGGCTCTTCTCCGGCGTGCCGATGATCGCCGTGCCGCAGGGCGCGGAGCAGCCGCTGAACGCCGACCGGCTCGTGGAGCTGGGAGTGGCGCGGCGCATCGACACGGCGGCCGCCACCGCCGAGGTGCTCCGGGGTGCGCTGCTCGATCTGGTGGCGGACCCCGAAGTGGCGCGCAGGTGCGCCGAGTTGAAGGCGGAGGTGCGGGCCGAGGGCGGCACCGCACGGGCGGCCGACCTGATCGAGGCGGAGCTGTAGCCGCACCCTTGCGCGGTACCCCGCGCCCCTTCCCGGGGCGCGGGGTACCGCCCCATTGACGGTGGCGCGTTCGTGTACCTAGTCTCCGTTCTCATGTATGGACAGAGCTCCGGCAGTCTCGTCATCGAAGAGGTCCGTCTCACGCCCGTCCTCGTCGCCGATCCGCCGCTCCTCAACACCCAGGGCGTCCACCAGCCCTACACCCCGCGTCTGATCGTGGAGGTGGTCACGGCCGGTGGCGTGACGGGGATCGGGGAGACGTACGGGGACGGGAAGTATCTGGAGCTCGCGCGGCCGTTCGCCGAGCGGCTCGTCGGGCGCCCCGTGTCCGATCTGAACGGGCTGTTCACACTCGCGGACGAGACGGCCGTGGACGCGGCGCGGGTCGACGACGCCGTGGACGTCGGCGGGCTGCGCGGGGTGCAGACCGCGGACAAGCTGCGCCTGTCCGTCGTCTCCGGGTTCGAGGTGGCGTGCCTGGACGCGCTCGGCAAGGCGCTCGGGCTGCCCGTGCACGCGCTGCTCGGCGGCCGGGTCAGGGACGCCGTGGAGTACAGCGCGTACCTGTTCTACAAGTGGGACGGGCACCCCGCCGGCGTGGCGAGCGAGCCGGACGCGGGGTGGGGGGCCGCGCTAGACCCGGCCGGGGTCGTCGCCCAGGCCCGGCTCTTCGCCGAGCGCCACGGCTTCGGCTCCTTCAAGCTCAAGGGCGGCGTCTTCCCGCCGGACGAGGAGATCGCCGCGATCCGCGCCCTCGCGCGGGCGTTCCCGGGCGCGCCGCTGCGGCTCGACCCCAACGGCGCCTGGTCCGTGGAGACGTCCCTGAAGGTCGCGGACGAGCTCGGCGACGTACTGGAGTACCTGGAGGACCCCGCGCTCGGCACGCCCGCGATGGCGCAGGTCGCGGCGGGCACGCGGGTGCCGCTGGCCACGAACATGTGCGTGACCACCTTCGAGGAGATACCGGAGGCGTTCGCGAAGGGGGCCGTGCAGGTGGTGCTCTCCGACCACCACTACTGGGGCGGGCTGCGGCGCACGCGCGAACTCGCCGCCGTGTGCCGGACGTTCGGGGTGGCCGTGTCGATGCACTCCAACACGCATCTGGGGATCAGTCTGGCCGCGATGACGCACGTCGCGGCGACCGTCCCCGTGCTGGACCACGCCTGCGACTCGCACTACCCGTGGCAGGCCGAGGACGTGCTGACCTCGCGGCTGCGGTTCGTCGACGGGAAGGTCGCCGTCACCGATGCCCCCGGGCTCGGTGTCGAGCTCGACAGGGACCGGCTCGCGGCGCTGCACGCGCGCTGGCTCGACGCGGACTTCGCGGCGATGCGGGAGCGGGACGACGCGGCCGCGATGCGGGTGGTGGAACCGGAGTGGGTGACTCCGGCCGTGCCGCGCTGGTGACCGTTCCGTCGTGCCGCGGGGGCAACCCCGGGCCTCTTTGGGCATCGTCCGTTACGTTGCCTGCATGGTCGTACCCGTACAGCCCACCGTCGACCCGCTGAAGGCGGCCCGCAGAGCCGGCGATCCGGACTGCGACGTCTACCTCACCGGCACGGTCTTCCTCGACATCATCTTCACCGGGCTCGACTCCGCGCCCGTGCGCGGGACCGAGTCCTGGGCGCGCGGCATGGGGTCGAGCCCCGGCGGCGTCGCCAACATGGCGACCGCGCTCGCCCGCCTCGGGCTGCGCACGTCGCTGGCGGCGGCCTTCGGGGACGACCACTACGGGGAGTACTGCTGGGACGCCCTCGAAGGCGGCGAGGGGATCGACCTGTCCACGTCACGGACCGTGGCGGGGTGGCACTCGCCGGTGACGGTCTCCATGGCGTACGAGGGCGAGCGGACCATGGTCAGCCACGGGCACGAGCCGCCGCCGGACGCCGACGCGCCGGACGGGGGCGCGCCCGCGTGCCCGCCGCGTGCGCGTGCCGCCGTCGCCTCGCTGACGCCGGGCACGCGCGCGCCGTGGATCGCGCAGGCCGCGCGGAGCGGGACGCGGATCTTCGCGGACGTGGGGTGGGACGACACCGGGCGGTGGGACCTCGCGGGCCTGGCCGACCTGGCGCACTGCGAGGCGTTCCTGCCGAACGCGGAGGAGGCGATGCGGTACACGGGGACGTCGTGTCCGCGGGCCGCCGCGCGGGCGCTGACCGAGCATGTGCCGCTGGCGGTGGTGACGCTGGGGGCGGAGGGGGCGTACGCGGTGGACGGGCGGACGGGGGAGACGGCGGAGGTGCCGGCCATCGAGGTGGAGGCGCTCGATCCCACGGGGGCGGGGGACGTCTTCGTCGCGGGGTTCGTCACGGGGACGCTGGCGGGGTGGCCGCTGGCGGACCGGCTCGCCTTCGCCGGTCTGACGGCGGCGCTCTCCGTCCAGGAGTTCGGGGGGTCCCTGTCCGCGCCCGGGTGGGCGGAGGTGGGGGCGTGGTGGCGCCGGGTGCGGGAGTTCGACGACCAGGATCCTTTGGCGCTGAGTCGGTACGCCTTCCTGGAGGCGCTGCTTCCCTCTGTGGCCCGCCCCTGGCCGCTGCGGCGCGCGGTCCCGACGATCGGGTTCCGCTCGGCGTGACGTCCGGCGGCGCCGGGGCTTGAGCGGTCTTACGGGGTGCCCCGCGCCGGGCTTCCCCGCCTGCGCCGGGGCGGGTGCCACCTTTATCGCCGCCCGGCACGGTTCGGCTGCGCCGGGGCTGGGGCCACACTTCTCGCTGCCCGGCACCGTGGGCTGTGCCCACCCGTTCCGCCTTGCGGAACGCCTGCCCACAGCGGGGGGCGGCTACCCGGCCAGTGCCGCTGCCCACAGCAGGAGCGGCTGGTTCGCCACCGCGTCGCGCCCACAGCGGTGGGGGGCTTCTCGGCCTTGCGGTGCGGGGTGAACGGGTGGGTGGGTGGGGGGATCCGCCGCGGAGCGGCGGTCAGGTCGGCCGGGGCCGTCGGGGCGTCCGGGACGGTCGGGGAGAAAAGGCCTACGGCCAGTGAGGTGGCGCGTCGTACCCTGGGAACCGCAAGGCTGTCGAGCGGCCACCAAGCCCCGCACGAGGAGGATGAGCAGGCCTTCAGAGCCGGCCCATGACTCAGACACCCACCACTCACACCGACGCACAGGACCAGGCCCGAGCCCACTTCACCGTCCCGGCGAAGCACCCGATGGTGACCGTCCTCGGCTCGGGCGACGCCCTGCTGCGGGTGATCGAGAAGGCCTTCCCGGCGGCCGACATCCATGTCCGGGGCAATGAGATCAGCGCCGTGGGCGATGCCCGCGAAGTCGCCCTCATCCAGCGCTTGTTCGACCAGATGATGCTGGTGCTCCGCACCGGTCAGCCGATGACGGAGGACGCAGTGGAACGCTCGATCGCCATGCTCAGGGCGGACGAGAACGGCAACGGCACGGAGGAGACCCCCGCCGAGGTCCTCACGCAGAACATCCTCTCGTCCCGCGGCCGCACCATCCGCCCCAAGACCCTCAACCAGAAGCGGTACGTCGACGCGATCGACAAGCACACGATCGTCTTCGGCATCGGTCCCGCCGGCACGGGCAAGACCTATCTCGCCATGGCCAAGGCGGTGCAGGCCCTGCAGTCCAAGCAGGTCAACCGCATCATCCTGACCCGCCCCGCGGTCGAGGCCGGCGAGCGCCTCGGCTTCCTGCCCGGCACGCTGTACGAGAAGATCGACCCGTATCTGCGCCCGCTGTACGACGCCCTGCACGACATGCTCGACCCGGACTCCATCCCGCGTCTCATGGCCGCGGGGACCATCGAGGTCGCCCCGCTCGCGTACATGCGCGGCCGGACGCTGAACGACGCGTTCATCATCCTCGACGAGGCGCAGAACACCAGCGCCGAGCAGATGAAGATGTTCCTGACCCGCCTCGGCTTCGACTCGAAGATCGTCATCACCGGTGACATCACCCAGGTCGACCTGCCGGGCGGCACCAAGAGCGGTCTGCGCGAGGTCCAGCAGATCCTCGACGGCGTGGAGGACATCCACTTCTCGCGGCTCACCTCGCACGATGTCGTACGGCACAAGCTGGTCGGCCGTATCGTCGACGCGTACGAGCAGCACGACAGCCGCGCCACCGGCGGCGGCAACAACGGGAAGTAGACCAGCAGCGCCATGTCGATCGACGTCAACAACGAGTCCGGAACCGAGGTCGACGAGCAGGCGATCCTCGACATCGCCCGCTATGCCCTCGCGCGGATGCGCATCCACCCGCTCTCCGAGCTCTCGGTGATCGTCGTGGACGCCGACGCCATGGAGCAGCTCCACATCCAGTGGATGGACCTGCCGGGGCCGACGGACGTCATGTCCTTCCCCATGGACGAGCTGCGGCCGCCCATGAAGGACGACGACGAGCCCCCGCAGGGCCTCCTCGGCGACATCGTGCTCTGCCCCGAGGTCGCCACCAAGCAGGGCGCCGACGCGCCGACGCAGCACTCCATGGACGAGGAGCTCCAGCTCCTGACGGTCCACGGAGTGCTGCACCTGCTGGGCTACGACCACGAGGAGCCCGACGAGAAGGCCGAGATGTTCGGCCTCCAGGCGGCCATCGTCGACGGCTGGCGTGCCGAGAAGGGCCTGACCGGCCCGTCCCCGGCGCCCACCGTCTCGTAAGCCCATGAGTCCTCAGCTGATCGCGGGCGCGGTCGCCCTGGTCGTCGTGGCCTGGCTCGCGGCCTGCGCCGAGGCGGGCATCGCCCGCGTCTCCAGCTTCCGCGCGGACGAGGCGGTCCGCTCCGGGCGGCGCGGCAGCGCGAAGCTCGCGCAGGTCGCCGCCGACCCCACGCGCTATCTGAACGTGGCGCTGCTCGTGCGGGTGGCGTGCGAGATGGCCGCGGCGGCCCTGGTGACGTACGCCTGCCTGCGGGAGTTCGACGAGACCTGGCAGGCCCTCGCGGTCGCCATCGGCGTGATGGTCCTCGTCAGTTACGTCGCCGTGGGGGTCTCCCCGCGCACCATCGGCCGCCAGCACCCGCTGAACACGGCGACCGCCGCGGCGTACGTCCTGCTGCCGCTGGCCCGCGTGATGGGCCCGATCCCGCCGCTCCTGATCCTCATCGGCAACGCGCTCACGCCCGGCAAGGGCTTCCGGCGCGGCCCGTTCGCCTCCGAGGCGGAGCTGCGCGCGATGGTGGACCTCGCCGAGAAGGAGTCGCTGATCGAGGACGACGAGCGCCGCATGGTGCACTCCGTCTTCGAGCTGGGCGACACGCTGGTGCGCGAGGTCATGGTCCCGCGCACCGACCTGATCTCCATCGAGCGTTTCAAGACGATCCGCCAGGCCCTCACCCTCGCGCTGCGCTCCGGCTTCTCGCGCATCCCCGTGACGGGTGAGAGCGAGGACGACATCGTCGGTGTCGTCTACCTGAAGGATCTGGCCAGGAAGACGCACATCAACCGCGACAGCGAGTCCGAGCTGGTGTCGACGGCGATGCGCCCGGCGACCTTCGTGCCCGACACGAAGAACGCGGGCGACCTGCTGCGCGAGATGCAGCAGGAGCGCAATCACGTCGCCGTGGTCATCGACGAGTACGGCGGCACGGCCGGCATCGTGACGATCGAGGACATCCTGGAGGAGATCGTCGGCGAGATCACGGACGAGTACGACCGTGAACTGCCGCCCGTGGAGGAGCTGGCCGACGGCTGCTACCGCGTGACCGCGCGGCTCGACATCGGCGACCTCGGGGAGCTGTTCGGCCTCGACGAGTTCGACGACGAGGACGTCGAGACGGTCGGCGGACTGCTCGCCAAGCAGCTGGGCCGCGTGCCGATCGCGGGGGCCTCGGCGGTCGTGCCGCTGCCGGACGGGCGGGAGCTGAAGCTCACCGCGGAGTCCGCGGCCGGCCGCAGGAACAAGATCGTGACCGTGCTCGTGGAGCCCGTGGCGGCCGTCGCGGACGCGGCGAAGGAGGGGGAGTCCGGGTGACGCCCGAGGAGCTGCGGACGTTCTGCCTGTCCTTCAACGACGCGGTGGAGGACTTCCCGTTCACGCCGGAGACGTCGGTCTTCAAGGTGGCGGGGAAGATGTTCGCGCTCACGGCCCTCGACCGGCGCCCGCTGACCGTCAATCTCAAGTGCGAGCCGGACATCGCCGACCGGCTGCGGGCGGCCCACCCGGAGATCGTGCCGGGCTGGCACATGAACAAGCGCCACTGGAACACCGTCACGGTCCAGGGCGCACTGCCGGACCGCCAGATCAGGGAACTCGTCGAGGACTCGTACGACTTGGTGGTCGCCGGGCTGCCACGGGCGGAGCGTTTGCGTCTCGACCGGCCTTGAGGGGCGTGCGCGACCCGGGGTGTGGTCGGCAGAGTGTCCCAACAGGCCCTCGCCATCGGCGTGGCGGGGCGGCAGAATGGAGTGAGAGGCGGATCCGAAACGCTCCCACTCCGGGCTGCCAGGCCAAGGGAACTCGGAGTGGAAACGTCTGTGCGATGGCGTCCGCCGTACCTGGCCCCGGCCCCTAGGTCGGGGCCAGTGCCGTTCACACGTGGGGCAGGACCCACTTCTCGACGATCTCCTGGATCAGCAGGACGAGACTGATCCACGGAGCCGACAGTGCGGCCCATTCGGTCCACGTGTGGATGGTGCGACGCCCGTCAGGCTTCTCGGCCATCGGGCTGTTCTCCTTCCTGGTGTCCACGCACGTCGTGGATACCGCGGCGATCCACGGATGGGCGGCGCCAGGAAGAGGGAACGGGGGGCGCGTGACACTCGATGGAGTGACGTG
Source organism: Streptomyces sp. NPDC052114 (assembly GCF_040680155.1). Classification (NCBI taxonomy): domain Bacteria; kingdom Bacillati; phylum Actinomycetota; class Actinomycetes; order Kitasatosporales; family Streptomycetaceae; genus Streptomyces; species Streptomyces sp. NPDC052114. The sequence continues at coordinate 410,567 of NZ_JBFAWC010000001.1, forward strand.
ACGTGCAGGTTCGCTCCCTGCCGACCAACCTCCTTGTCGGGATGGGTGAGTTGGGCGTGCGTTTGCTTCAGACCAGCGTAGCCTGCAGGTGCGCACCTGGGTAGAGTGCTGTCGGATAGGTGGCTGAAGGTGAGTATCTAGTTCGCAGCCTCCGATACGCAGCTCGCGAAATGCGATATAGCTTTTCGGCAACTGCCGGGCGCTCCTGTTGCCGCTCCAGCGGACATGGGTTCTCCTGGCAGTGACGTGAACTGGCGCCCCGGAAGGTCTCGATGAGTAAGCTGCTAATCTGCTATGTTGCACCTCGCACGGTCCACTTGGGGGTGGAGCCATCATGAGCGTGCCAAACGCGGCACTCCAGCGGCTGCGGCTGCGCACCGAGCTCCGCAAGGCGCGTACCGCTGCCCGCCTCACTCAGCGGCAGGTCGCGGCCAAGATGGAGTGGAGTCCCTCGAAGCTGATCCGGATCGAGGCCGGTGAGGTGGGCATCTCGGTCAACGACCTGCGGCCTCTCCTGGATGCGTACAACATCAGGGACCGGCGCAAGATCGACGAACTGCTCGATCTGGCGCGGGGCAGCCGGAGAATGCCCTACAGCGAGTACCGCGACCTGTACGGCAAGGAGTTCCTGGAGTTCCTCGCCCTGGAGTCCTCGGCCTCGATCATTCGGCACTACGGCTCACTGCTGATGCCCGGTCCGCTCCAGACCGAGGAGTACGCGCGCGCCATCATGCTCTCCTACAACAAGCACATCCCCGAGGAGCGCCTGGAGCGCGGTGTCGAAGTCCGCCTGGCGCGGCAGGAGTTGCTGACCTCGGGCGGGCGGGAGCTCTTCTACATCCTCGACGAGGCGGTCGTGCGCCGCCATGTCGGCGGACGCGGTGTGATGCGTGCCCAGCTGGAGCGGCTCGCCGAGCTGGCGGCCAAGCCGGGCATCACCATCCAGATCCTGCCCTTCAGCATCGGCGCCCACGCGGGTATCCAAGGGCCCTTCAGCCACTTCGAGTTCGAGGCCGAGGAGATGCCGGACTCCCTCTATCTGGAGAACCCGCGCGGCGACTCGTACACCACCAACGCCCCGGACGAGACAGGTCGTTACCTGGAGCGGTTCTGGGAGCTGGAGGACCTCGCCATCAAGGAAGACATCGGGCCACTGCTGCGGGCGCTGGCCCAGAGGATGGAGGACGGCAGGGACGATCTGGAGGCGCTGCTCGGGGACACGGCCCCCGTGGAGACAGCCGTCGCACAGGAGTAACTCGCCCTGGGCCGTGGGATCTTGGCGGGAAACGGGTCGTTCATATTCGTATGGCGCCCCGTTATTCTGGAAGAGGTGCTGCGTGTCCCTGCACCAGCCGCACGGGGGAATCGGCCGGGCTTGAAACCCTGTCTCCGTCCTTCCGCCGTGAGCAGCGACGGCTGGTCTTCCGCACCCGGGGTGGAGGAGAAGCGTGGGCAGCTCATGGACGTGGCGCAAGAGCAGCGCGAGCGACGGCGCGGACGACAACTGCGTGCAGGTCGCCTGGACCGGTGAGAAGGTTCGCGTGCGCGATTCCGCACGCCCCCGGGACTCCGTCGTCGACTTCGGCCCGAAGGCCTGGTCGGCCTTTCTCGCCCTGGCGGCGCCGCCCGCCGGGGGCCGCCGCCCGTGAGACACGGCGACGACCCGCCTCCCCAGGAGGACGGGCCGTCGCCGTGCACGGGGGGAGCTAGCCGCGGCCGGCACCGCGGCGCAGGCCCAGGGAGACCAGGGCCGCCGTCACGAGGACCACCGCCGTGTCGATCACGAGGACGGTCCGCGTGCCCGCGAGGAGGTCCGGGCCCGTCGTGGCGAGGACGCCGAGCAGCGGGATGCCGATCGTGATGCCCACCTGCTGGGTGGACGTGACCAGGCCCGTCGCCAGGCCCTGCTCCTCGTCGGGGACGCCCGAGGTGACCGTCACCCCGTACGAGACGATGGCGCCCAGGTGGAACATGCTCGCCACCGACACGGCCGCCGTGGCCAGGTACACCGACCAGCCGCCCTCGCCGATGCCGAGCAGCGCCGCCACGAACAGGCCCTGGCCGAGCAGCGAGCCGACCAGCGTGCGGCGCGCCCCGAAGCGGCCGATGACCCGCGGCGCGTAGATCCCGGCGACCACCGACAGCACGCCCTGCACGCCGAAGACCAGACCCGTCTCGAACGCCGACAGGTCCAGCACCTCCTGCAGGTACAGGGTCAGCACGAAGACCACCGTCGACATCATCGAGAAGGTCACCAGGCCGCCCAGGTTGCCGAAGGCCACCGTGCGGCGCCGCAGCATGGGCAGGGAGACGAGCGGCGAGGCGGCGCGCGACTCGACGTATCCGAAGGCCGCGAGCAGGAGCACGCCCGCCACCAGGGTCACGATGACGTCGGTGCCGCCGAAGCCGCGCTCGGCCGCCGTCGACAGGGCGTAGATCAGGGCGAGCAGACCGCCGGTGACCGTCACGGCGCCGGGGACGTCCAGGCGGGGGCGGTCCGGGGTGCGGGACTCCGGCAGCAGACCGGGCGCCAGCGGCAGCACGATCAGCGCGAAGAGGGTCAGCAGGCCCATGGTGGAGCGCCAGCCCAGGGTGTCGGTCAGTACGCCGCCCAGCACCATGCCGACCGTGAAGCCGAGCGAGAGCAGCGTGCCGGAGATGCCGAGCGCCCGGTCGCGCTGCGGGCCCTCGGGGAAGGTCGTGGTCAGCAGGGACATGCCGGTCGGCACGATGGCCGCCGCGCCGACGCCCTGCAGCGCGCGCCCGGTCAGGAACGACGCCGGGTCCCAGGCGAACGTGGCGAGCAGCGAGGCGAGACCGAAGAGCGCGAGCCCGGCGAGGAACAGCCTGCGCCGCCCGAACAGGTCGCCCATCCGGCCGAAGAGCAGCAGGAACCCGCCCGAGGGCAGCGCGAACGCGGTCACCGCCCACTGCAGGGCGGAGGTGCTCATGCCGAGGTCGGCGCCGAGCACGGGGAGCGCGACGTTCAGGACGGAGAAGTCCAGCGCGACCATGAACTGCGCGGCGCAGAGCACGAACAGGACGAGCTTGTCGCGGGTGGAGAGCTTGGGGGTGTGGGGTCGCGGCGCCCGCGCGGCGGCCTCGGGGGAGCGGGGGGCCGGGGTGGTCCCGGCGGACGGGGTGGCCTCGGTGGACGGGGCGGTGGAGGTGTCGATCGCCATGCACAAGAGCTTCGGGCGCCCGGAATAGTCGTGGGGAGCGGGAACTTATGCTGGTGGTCGGAACACCAGTCAGGGCTTGGGGGAGCGCCGCATGGTCGCAGTGTCGTCGGTCGAGGACGCCTCGAAGGCACGTCGTCTCGGGGAGCTCCGGGAGTTCCTGATGAGCCGGCGCGCCCGGGTCAGCCCCGCGGAGGCCGGGCTGCCGGACGGCGGGGCGCGACGGCGCACGCCGGGGCTGCGCCGCGAGGAGGTCGCCGTGCTCGCCGGGGTCGGGGCGTCCTGGTACCAGTGGCTCGAGCAGGGCCGCGACATCTCCGTCTCCCCGCAGGTCCTCGACGCGGTGGCGCGCGTCCTCAGGCTCAGCGGCGCCGAGCGGCGCCACCTCTACGTCCTCGCCGGGCTCAACCCGCCGCGGCCCGAGGTCGCCAGGGACGACCAGGCCATGTGCGAGGGCCTGCGGCGGCTCATCGACACGTGGATGCCGCAGCCCGCGCACATCATGGACGCGTACTGGAACTGCGTGATGTACAACGACGCGGCGGCGTCCGTCCTCGGCATGCGCTCGGAGACCTCCGACAACTGTCTGCTCACCTTCTTCACCGACCCCATCTACCGTGCCCGCGCCAGCAGTTGGGAGCGGAACGCGCCGCAGGTCGTGGCGATGTACCGGGCCGCGTGCTCGGAGCACCCCGACGACGACGGGTTCGCGGCGGTCATCGAGGAGGCGCGGGCGGCGAGCGCGGACTTCGTGGAGCTGTGGGAGCGGCGGGACATCCTGCCCGGCGGGCAGGTCGCCAAGGAGATCGAGCACCCGCTCGTGGGGACGCTGTTCCTGGAGTCCACCCAGCTGAAGGTGCCGGCCAGGCCCGACCTCACGATCGTGCTGCACACGCCGATGCCGGGGGCCGGTGCGGACGCGGGGGTGGACACGGCGGGGAAGCTGGCGTGGCTGGCGTCGCCGGAGGGGCGGCGGGGGTCGTTCCATCCGGTGGCGGTCTAGCGGGGCGTGCTCCGTATGCTCGGGGCATGACTGAGAGCGCCGCGCTGGATCCCGAGGACCGCAAGATCGTCACCCTGGCCCGTTCCGCCAGGGCCCGCAACGGGGTGCCCGAGGGGGCGGCCGTGCGGGACGAGACCGGGCGCACGTATGTGGCGGGGACCGTGGAGCTGGAGTCGCTCCGGCTGTCCGCGCTGCGGACGGCGGTGGCCATGGCGGTGGCGTCCGGGGCGGAGTCCTTGGAGGCGGCGGCGGTCGTCTCCGGGGCGGAGGCGGTCGCGGACGAGGACGTCGCCGCGGTGCGGGATCTCGGCGGGGCCGGGACGCCGGTGTTCCTGGCGGGGCCCGACGGGGAGGTCCGGGTGCGGGTGGCGGCGGGCTGAGGTCTGCCTCCGGCGGTCTCTTCCCCGATCCCGCCCCTTCCCGAAACCGGGGCTCCGCCCCGGACCCCGCTCCTCAAACGCCGGAGGGGCTGAAACCCCCAGCCCCAGCCCCGGTCACGATGCCGGAGGGCTGAACCTCCCGACCTCCCGGCCCCGGTCACGATGCCGGAGGGGCTGAAACTGCTCACACCGCGTCCGGACCCCGTTCGCCCGTTCTGACGCGGATCACCGTGTCGACCGGGACCGACCAGACCTTTCCGTCGCCGATCTTTCCCGTGTGGGCCGCGCGGACGATCGCGGCCATGGCCGGGTCCGCGTCCGGGTCGGCGACGACCACCTCGACGCGGACCTTCGGGACCAGGTCGACCCGGTACTCGGCGCCGCGATAGACCTCGGTGTGGCCGCGCTGGCGGCCGTATCCGCTGGCCTCGGTGACCGTCAGGCCGTGGATGCCGAGCTCCTGGAGAGCCGTCTTCACCTCGTCCAGGCGGAACGGCTTGATGATCGCGGTGATCAGCTTCATGCGACGGTGCTCCCCTTCTTGACCGACGCGGAGCCCACGGGGCTCGTCAGGACGCCGTGATCGTAGGCGCTCTCCGCGTGCTGTGTCTGGTCCAGGCCCGTCAGTTCGTGCTCGGCGGGCGCCCGGAAGCCGAGCAGCCCGTCGACGGCCCTGCCGAGGGCGTACGTGACGGTGAACGTGTACGCCGCCACCGCGAGGACCGCCACCGTCTGCTTGCCGAGCTGGGCGAACCCACCGCCGTGCAGGAGGCCCTCCTGGCCGCCCGTCGTCATCGTCGCCGTCGCGAACAGCCCGATCAGCAGCGTCCCGATCACCCCGCCCACCAGGTGGACCCCGACGACGTCCAGCGAGTCGTCGTAGCCCAGGCGGAACTTCCACGCGACGGCGTACGAGCAGACGACGCCCGCCGCCAGGCCGATCACCGCCGCGCCCGGCACGTCGACCACCCCGCACGACGGCGTGATCGCCACCAGGCCCGCCACCGCGCCCGAGGCCGCGCCGAACGTGGTGGGGTGGCCGTCCCGCCGCTGCTCCACGAGGAGCCAGCCGAGCAGGCCGGTGCAGCCCGCGACCAGGGTGTTCAGGAGCGAGGCCGCCGCCAGGCCGTTCGCGCCGAGGGCCGAGCCGCCGTTGAAGCCGAGCCAGCCGAACCAGAGCAGGCCCGCGCCCATCAGGACCATGGGCAGGTTGTGCGGCCGCATCGCCTCCTTCTTGAAGCCGATGCGCGGGCCGAGCACCAGGCACAGGGCGAGACCGGAGGCACCCGACGCGATCTCGACGACCAGACCGCCCGCGAAGTCCAGCGCGCCGAGCGCGTTCGCGATCCAGCCGTCCGGGCCCCACACCCAGTGCGCGACGGGAACGTATACGAGGAGCGTCCACACCGGTACGAAGACCACCCACGCCCCGAACCGCGTGCGGTCCGCGATCGCGCCGCTGATCAGCGCGGCCGTGATGATCGCGAAGGTGAGCTGGAAGGTGGTGAAGAGGAGCGTGGGGACCGAGCCCGTCAGGGACGCCGGGCCGATGCCCGCCATGCCGAGGTGGTCGAAGCCGCCGATCAGGCCCGCGAACGCGTCGTCCCCGAAGGCCAGCGAGTAGCCCGCGAGCAGCCACACCACCGTGACCAGGGCGATCGACACGAAGGACATCAGGAGCATGTTCAGGACGCTCTTCGTGCGGACCATGCCGCCGTAGAAGAGGGCGAGGCCCGGCGTCATCAGGAGGACGAGCGCGGTGGCGGCGAGCAGCCACGCGGTGTCGCCGGTGTCGAGGTGGGGGGCGGCGGTGGTCGTCGTCATGGGGGACATGGGGGAAGAGCGTCACCGCCGCGCGTTTCGGTTCGCGCACCCCGGCGTTTCCGGTGTGTTTCGTGTTGCGCGGCTGTTTCCGGGGGCTCACGGGAGGGTGCGGCGGGGTGGGGCGCGGACGGGGCGGGGGCGGGGCCGCCCGGCCGGTGGGGGCGCGCGGTGCGGCGCGGCTCGTGGGATCAGGGACAATGGGCGCCATGAGCGTTCGTAACCCGTCATCAGCCGAGCCGTCCGAGGCCGTGCACCGCGCCGGATTCGCCTGCTTCGTCGGCCGCCCCAACGCGGGCAAGTCCACCCTCACGAACGCTCTGGTCGGCAAGAAGGTGGCGATCACCGCCGACCAGCCGCAGACCACGCGGCACACCGTGCGCGGCATCGTCCACCGCGACGACGCCCAGCTGATCCTGGTGGACACCCCCGGCCTGCACAAGCCGCGCACGCTGCTCGGCGAGCGGCTGAACGACGTCGTGCGCACCACGTGGGCCGAGGTCGACGTGATCGGCTTCTGCCTGCCCGCGAACGAGAAGATCGGCCCCGGCGACCGGTTCATCGCCAAGGAACTCGCGTCCATCAAGAAGACGCCGAAGATCGCGGTCGTCACCAAGACGGACCTCGTCGACAGCAAGGCGCTGGCCGAGCAGCTCATCGCCATCGACCGGCTCGGCAAGGACCTCGGCTTCGAGTGGGCCGAGATCATCCCGGTGTCGGCGGTCGGCGACCAGCAGGTCGGTCTGCTCGCGGACCTGATCGTGCCGCTGCTGCCCGAGGGCCCCGCGCTCTACCCCGAGGGCGACCTCACGGACGAGCCCGAGCAGGTCATGGTCGCGGAGCTGATCCGCGAGGCCGCGCTGGAGGGCGTGCGCGACGAGCTGCCGCACTCCATCGCCGTGGTCGTCGAGGAGATGCTGCCGCGCGAGGACCGTCCCGCGGACAAGCCGCTGCTCGACATCCACGCGTTCGTCTACATCGAGCGGCCCAGCCAGAAGGGCATCATCATCGGCCCCAAGGGCAAGCGGCTGAAGGACGTCGGCATCAAGTCCCGCAAGCAGATCGAGGCGCTCCTCGGTACGCCCGTCTTCCTCGACCTGCACGTGAAGGTCGCCAAGGACTGGCAGCGCGATCCCCGGCAGCTGCGGAAGCTCGGTTTCTGAGAGCTCTCATTCGACGCCCCTGATCCGCCGCACCAGCACCGCCCCCGCCAGCCCGATCACCGCCGCCGTCAGGTACAGCACGCGGTAGCCGCCCAGGTGCGTCACGATCGGGGCCGCCAGCGCGGGGGCCGCCACCTGGGGGAGCGAGTTGGCGATGTTGATGATGCCGAGGTCCTTGCCGCGGTCCGCCGCCTCGGGCAGGACGTCCGTCATCAGGGCGAAGTCCACCGAGGTGAAGACGCCGAAGCCGATGCCGAGCACCGCCGCCGCGACGAGCGCGCCCGGCCAGGTCTGCCAGAGGGCCAGCAGGCCCGTCGCCACCGCCATCAGCGCGCCCGACCAGATCACGAAGGGCTTGCGGCGGCCGGACCGGTCCGACCAGGCGCCGCCCACCACGACCGTGGCGAGCATCGTCGCGCCGTTCACGGCCGTCAGGATCAGCACGCCCTCGTCCGGGTCGGGCCGGTGCAGCCGGTCCCGCAGGAAGTACAAGAGGTAGAGCAGCACCAGCGAGTTGCTGACGTTGATCAGGAAGCGGGTCAGCCAGGCCCAGGCGAGGTCGGGGTGGCGGCGCGGGCTGAGCCAGAAGCCGGTCAGGAAGGTCCGCCACCGCCACGGCGGGCGGTCGGCGGGCGCCAGGCGCAGGTCCCGGTGGCGTACGACGTAGGGCAGGACGCCCGCCACCGTGAACACCGCGCAGGCCGCGTACCCCGCGACCGTCCCGCCGGCCACCGTCGCGAGGCCCGTGCCGACGACCACGCCGAGCAGCTGCGCCGCCCCGAGCCAGCCGCCCACCGAGCCGCGCTGGAGGCGCGGCACCCGGTCCGGCACGGCGGCCGTGATCGCGGCGAACGCGGCGTTCAGGGTGAGCTGGACCAGGCACCAGCCCGCCGCCATCCACCACACCGAGCCCGCCGCCGAGAGCAGCAGCAGTGCCGCGGCGCCGCCCGCCGCGCCCGCCACGATCCACGGGGTGCGCCGCCCCCAGCGGGACGTCGTGCGGTCCGAGAGCGCGCCGAAGAGCGGGTTGGCGGCGAGGGAGACGACCGCGCCGACGCCCGTGACCCAGGCGAGGACGGTCTCCTTCGAGGTGCCCACGGGGGCGAGGTCCTCCGCCTGTACGGCGAGCAGGATCTGCAGGGGGCCGTACCAGCCCACCCAGATCGCGCCGTTGGCGACCGACAGGGTGCTCGTCCAGCCGCGCCCGACCCGGTCGGCCGGCTCCCGCAGCGCCGCGGCCGTCATGGTCGCCGCGCCCGGAGCGCCGCGCGCAGCCAGTGGTACGAGGCCTTCGGAGTGCGCTCCTGGGTGGTGCGGTCGACGTGGACGAGGCCGAAGCGCTGCCGGTAGCCCTCCGCCCACTCGAAGTTGTCGATCAGGGACCACACGAAGTAGCCGCGCACGTCGACGCCCGCCTCCAACGCCCGGTGCAGGGCGCGCAGATGGCCGTCCAGGTAGGTGATCCGCTCCTGGTCGTCGAGTCCGTCGTACGAGCAGCCGTTCTCGGTGATGACCAGGGGCGGCAGCCGGTCGCCGTAGCGGTCGCGGAAGGCGGTGAGGAGTTCGGTGAGGGAGTCGGGGACGACGGGCCAGCCGAAGCCGGTGACCGGGTAGCCCTCGATCTCCCTGGGGGAGAAGGGGAGTTCGGGCGGCAGGGTGACGCCGGAGAACTCGGCGGCCGTGCCGCCGGGGAGCGGGGCGCCCACCTTGGTCGGCTGGTAGAAGTTGATCCCGTACCAGTCGAGCGGCTCGGCGATGACCGCCAGGTCCGCCGCGAGGTCGGGGGAGGGCATCAGGTCGCCGATGCCCTCGGGGTAGTGGCCGAGGAGGAGCGGGTCGGCGAAGAGGCGGTTGAGGAGGACGTCGTAGAAGTCCGCGGCGGCCGTGTCCTCCTCGGCGTCGGAGGCGGGCCAGGTCGGGCCGTGGGAGTTGGCGATGCCGATGTCGGTGGCGCCCGCCGCGCGCAGCGCCCGTACGGCGAGGCCGTGCGCGAGGAGCTGGTGGTGGGCGACGGGCAGCGCGTCGAAGAGGAGCCGTTCGCCCGGCGCGTGCTGGCCGAGCGCGTGGCCCAGCAGGGTGTGTTCCGCGGGCTCGTTGAGGGTGATCCACTTGGTGACGCGGTCGCCGATGCGGGCCGCCACGACGGCCGCGTAGTCGGCGAACCGCTCGGCGGTGCCGCGGTCGAGCCAGCCGCCCCGCTCCTGGAGGGCCAGCGGGGTGTCCCAGTGGAAGAGGGTGGGCACGGGCCGGATGCCCGCCGCGCAGAGCTCGTCGACGAGGCGGTCGTAGAAGTCCAGGCCCGCCGTGTGCACGTCGCCGGTGCCGGCGGGCAGGACGCGGGGCCAGGAGACCGAGAAGCGGTACGCGTCCACGCCGAGGTCACGGACGAGCGCGACGTCCTCGCGGTAGCGGTGGTAGTGGTCGCAGGCGACGGCGGCCGTCGTGCCGTCCTTCACGTTCCCCGGTACGGCCGTGAACGCGTCCCACACCGAGGGGCCGCGCTCGTCGGCGGCGCCCTCGATCTGGTGCGCCGAGGTGGACACGCCCCACAGGAAGCCGCGGGGGAAACGGGGTACTGCCGCACTCGCTGCCATGGGCGGGATCTTCCGTACTGCCGAGTACGGAAGTCAATGGGCGTGCGCGGAAAAGATGAACAACGCTCACGTTCTACCGGGTGGCGTCCGGACGGGTGCCGGGACCGGTGCCCGGCACCCCGCCGCGAACCCCTGCTACGACCCCTCCTTCAGCACCCGCGAGATCAGCTTGCGCTGCGGCTCCGTCAGCCGCGGGTCCGAGCAGTACACGGTCCGCCCGTCCACCGTCAGCTGGTAGTTGAAGCCGTCCGGCACCCCTATCGGCGGGGTGCTCCTGCCCTCGGCCACGGCCGCTTCGGCCAGGGCGTGCCACTCCGGGGCATCGGCCAGCTGCGAGGTGTCCACCTCGGCGTGCCGGTCGATGCCCGCGAATCCTCCGGTCCGCTTCACCTGGATACGCATGGGTCCTGTCTACTCCACGGGGTGGGCGGCCGGTAGCGCACCGTCAGCCGGTGGGCACCTTGACCGTGGCCCAGGCGTCGATGACGGCCTTCAGCTCGTCGCCGTCGCCGTACTTCGCGCGGGCGGCGGCCACCGTCAGCTTCGCGAAGTCCGCGAAGGACGCGTCCTGCGCCAGCTCGCCGCCGGTCAGGACGGCGTACCAGATCTGTCCGGCCCGCTCCCACGAGTGACCGCCGAGGGAGTCGGCGACCAGGTAGAACGCGCGGTTGGGGATGCCGGAGTTGATGTGCACGCCGCCGTTGTCGCGGCCCGTCCTGACGTAGTGGTCCATGTCGGCGGGCTGCGGGTCCTTGCCGAGCACGTCGTCGTCGTACGCGGTGCCGGGCTCCTTCATGGAGCGCAGCGCCTTGCCTGTGACGCGCGGGGCGAGCAGGCCGGCGCCGATCAGCCAGTCGGCCTCGTGGGCGGTCTGGCCGAGCGTGTACTGCTTGATCATCGAGCCGAACACGTCGGCCATCGACTCGTTCAGGGCGCCCGGCTGGCCGAAGTACGTGAGGTTGGCCGTGTACTGCACGACGCCGTGGGTCAGCTCGTGGCCGATGACGTCGACGGGGATGGTGAAGTCGAGGAAGATCTCGCCGTCGCCGTCGCCGAACACCATCTGCTCGCCGTTCCAGAAGGCGTTGCCGTAGTCCTCGCCGTAGTGGACCGTCGCGTTCAGCGGCAGCCCGCTGCCGTCGATCGAGTTGCGTTCGTAGGACTTCTGGTACAGCTCGAACGTGGCGCCGAGGCCCGCGTACGCGCGGTTGACGGTGGCGTCCTTGCCCGGCTTGTCGCCCTCGCCGCGGACCTTGCGGCCCGGCAGCTCCGTGCGGTGCTTGGCGTCGTAGATCGTGCGGTGCGGCTTGCCCGCCACGGCTTCCTTGGGCGCGGCCACGCTGGGGGCGCCGATGACGGTCGTCAGGCGGCGGTGGGTGCGCTCGATGGCGTCCCGCTCCAGGGTGCGGCGGGCGGGCGAGGCGAGCGCGGGGTCCTGGTTCTGGGCGAGCGTGTCCAGGACGTGGGGCGGCACGATGGTGCAGAAAACGGGCTCGAAGCCCGTCGGGTTGGCGGTCATGGCGGCAATGTGGCACTGGGTCATGCCTGTGTCACTACCTGCAACCATGATTGATGAAATAGAGGTATTGATCACGCCATAGCCGTTACCTGCCGGGGATCCCGCATACTGATACGGGCCCGCGCACAACGCGCGGCTCGGCTAGGCTGCGGCACATCATGCGATTCGGGCTGCTTCTTCTTAGCTGCCGCGGCGAGGGCCTGTAGTCGAGGCCGACCCCCTCCCCGCGGAGTTCGGTGTTGCGCTCAGACCGTCGGCCGTCCCTGGGACAGAGGACAACCTCTGGCCGAGGATCCAGCGGACACCCTCCCGAGGAGCCCACGCATCATGGCGAACTTCCAGCGCCCCACTTCCCTGCCGATCCACAAGTACGGCCGGTACGAGCAGGTCGACATCCCCGACCGCACCTGGCCCGACCAGCGGATCACGGTCGCGCCCCGCTGGCTCTCCACCGACCTGCGCGACGGCAACCAGGCGCTGATCGACCCGATGTCCCCGGCTCGCAAGCGCGCCATGTTCGACCTGCTGGTCCGCATGGGCTACAAGGAGATCGAGGTCGGCTTCCCCTCGTCGGGCCAGACGGACTTCGACTTCGTGCGGTCGATCATCGAGGACGAGGACGCGATCCCGGAGGACGTGACGATCTCCGTCCTGACCCAGGCGCGCGAGGAGCTCATCGAGCGCACGGTGGAGTCGCTGAAGGGCGCCCGGCGCGCGACGGTCCACCTGTACAACGCGACCGCTCCCGTCTGGCGCGATGTCGTCTTCCGCGGCTCGCGCGACGCCGTGAAGCAGATCGCCGTCGACGGCACGCGCCTGGTCATGGAGTACGCGGACAAGCTGCTGGACGACCGGACGGTGTTCGGATACCAGTACAGCCCCGAGATCTTCACCGACACCGAGCTGGACTTCGCGCTGGAGGTCTGCGAGGGCGTCATGGACGTCTGGCAGCCCGACGCCGACCGCGAGATCATCCTCAACCTGCCCGCCACCGTGGAGCGCTCGACGCCGTCCACGCACGCGGACCGCTTCGAGTGGATGAGCCGCAACCTCTCCCGGCGCGAGTTCGTCTGCCTGTCCATCCACCCGCACAACGACCGCGGCACCGCCGTGGCCGCCGCCGAACTGGCCGTCATGGCCGGCGGCGACCGCGTCGAGGGCTGCCTGTTCGGCCAGGGCGAGCGCACCGGCAACGTCGACCTGGTGACGCTGGGCATGAACCTCTTCAGCCAGGGCGTCGACCCGCAGATCGACTTCTCGGACATCGACGAGATCCGCCGTACGGCCGAGTACTGCAACCAGATGGAGATCCACCCGCGCCACCCCTACGCGGGCGACCTGGTCTACACCGCCTTCTCCGGCTCCCACCAGGACGCCATCAAGAAGGGCTTCGACGCGATGGAGACCCGGGCCGCGAGCCAGGGCAAGACCGTCGACGACATCGAGTGGGCCGTGCCGTACCTGCCCATCGACCCCAAGGACGTCGGCCGCTCCTACGAGGCCGTCATCCGCGTCAACTCGCAGTCCGGCAAGGGCGGCATCGCGTACGTCCTGCAGAACGACCACAAGCTGGACCTGCCGCGCCGCATGCAGATCGAGTTCTCGCGGATCATCCAGGCGAAGACCGACGCCGAGGGCGGCGAGGTCACGCCGGACGCGATCTGGAGCGTCTTCCGCGACGAGTACCTGCCCAACCCCGAGAACCCCTGGGGTCGGATTCAGGTCAAGAACGGCCAGACGACGACCGACAAGGACGGCGTCGACACCCTCACCGTCGAGGCCACGCTGGACGGCGCGGACACCGTCCTGACCGGTTCCGGCAACGGTCCGATCTCCGCGTTCTTCGACGCGCTCCAGGGCATCGGCATCGACGTACGCCTGCTCGACTACCAGGAGCACACGATGAGCGAGGGCGCGTCCGCGCAGGCCGCCTCGTACATCGAGTGCGCGATCGGCGACAAGGTGCTGTGGGGCGTCGGCATCGATGCGAACACGACACGTGCGTCGCTGAAGGCCGCCGTCTCCGCGGTCAACCGCGCGGCGCGCTGATCCCCCCACCGGTGCTTTTCCGGCCCCGTCCGCCGCTTCGGCGGGCGGGGCCGCGTCATCTCCCGGCCATGTCCCGCTCGCTCTCCTGTACGAGGTGCTGACGCCGCATCACCGATGTGGCTAACATCACGCCAACGCGGCAATGCAGCCGGGGAGTTACGGAGGTGCGTGATGCTGCCAGCTCGGGGACGAAACGGCCGAAAATCCCGCATCCTCGCCCTGCCCGTCTCGCGCGGGCGGGCCGTGTGCAGGCGCGTGATCGGCATGCACACCGCCTGGGACGCCGTCGGCGACGGCGAGTTCTTCTGTCCCGCCTGCGGCGGTGACCGCAACTACCAGCGCCTGACCGGCCGGCGCCGCTTCGTGCTGCTCGGCCTGCCCGTCGTGCCGCGCGGCACCGCGGGACCGGTCATCCAGTGCGCAGCCTGTCAGGACTTCTTCGACCCCGACGTCCTGGACCACCCCACCACCACCCGGCTGTCGGCGATGCTCCGCGACGCCGTGCACACCGTCGTCCTCGCGGTCCTCTCCACCGGCGGCACCACCGCGCGCAGCACCCTCGACACGGCCGTCGCCACGCTGCGCGGCGCGGGCTACGACGACTGCACCGAGGAACGGCTCGTCGCCCTCGTCGACGCGCTCGCCACCGACGCCGGACGCGTCACCGAGCCCGACTGCGGCCCCGGCCTCGCCATCGAACTCCACGAGGCGCTCGGCCCCCTGGCCCCGCACCTCGCCCCCGCGGGCCGCGAGGCCCTCCTCCTCCAGGGCGCCCGCATCGCCCTGGCCGACGGCCCCTACACCCCGGCCGAGCGCGACGTGCTCACCACGGCGGGCTGCGCCCTGACGATCGACACGGACGAGGTGGCCCGCCTCCTGGTGGCGGCGCGGACCCCGTCCTGACGGCTCCGTGGGAGGAGTTCCGCGCGCGGGGTCCCGCGCGGGGCGTGGTCCGGGACAATCCGCCGACATGAGGGACGGAGTCCGCTGGGCGACGGTGATCGCCCTGAACACCCTCGCGTTCGCCGGGGTGTTCATCCTCTTCTACGCGGTACGGGTACCGCTGATGCCCTCGGCCGAGGAGGGCCGCATCGCCGTCGGGGTCGCCGCGGCGACCGTCGTCGCGACGATCGGCGGGACGGCGGGCGCGGCGTGGGTGAGCCGGGCCACCGCACGGACGCAGCCACCGCCCGTCCCTGCCGGGCCCGGCCCCGACCCGGCCCGCGACGAGCCCGCGCGGGTGCTGGTCCGCATGGGGGAACTCCCCTTGGAGCCCCGGGGCTTCCAGCTGCGCACGGACCTCCTCGCCACCCTGGAGCAGGCCGCGGGGGAACCGGGACTCACCGTCGTGCACGCCGTCACCGGGGCGCGCGGCGTGGGCAAGACGCAGCTCGCCGCGGCCTATGCGCGCCGTCGTGCCGTGGAGGGCTGGCCCGTCGTCGCCTGGCTCACCGCCGAGAACGGCGGCCGGCTCGCCGCCGGCCTCGCCGAACTCGCCGACCGCCTCGGCGTGCGGGCCCCCGGCGACGACGTGGAGGCGGCGGCGCGGGCCGCGCTCGGCTGGTTCGGCGCCCACCCCGACCTGCCGTGCCTGATCGTCGTCGACAACGCGACCGACCCGGACGAGGTCGCCGCCTGGCTGCCGACGGCGGGGCGCGCGCAGGTCGTGGTGACGACGACGGTGCGGTCCTTCGGGAACATCGCGGGCGCGCAGGTCGACGTCGACGTCTTCACCCGGCAGGAGGCGCTGGACTTCCTGGGCAAACGGTCCGGGTGCGGGCAGGACGACGGCGCGGCCGAACTCGCGGCGGAACTGGGCTGCCTGCCGCTGGCGCTCGCGCAGGCCGCCGAGGTCATCCGGGGGCGGGGCGGCGGCTACCGGGCCTACCTGGAGCGGCTGCGGGCCTACCCCGTGCACGAGGTGCTGGCCAGGGTGCCGGGAGACCGGTATCCGCACCGGGCGGCCGAGGCGGTCCTGCTGGCGGTGGAGGAGGTGGAGGGGCGGCCCGGTGGCGGGGGCCGGCTCGTGCGGCTGCTGCTCGACGTGCTGTCCGTGCTCTCGCCGGACGGCGTCTCCCACGCACTGCTGCACGGCGTGGTGGAGCTGGCCGGCACCCATGACGCCCCGGCGGCCGAGGACGCCCTCGGCGCGCTCGTCGAGGCCTCGCTCATCACGCGCGTCGGCGACGACGCGGTCGGCGTGCACCGGCTCGTGCAGCGCGTCCTGCGGGAGCGGGCCCGGCGGGAGGGCACGCTGGACGCGGCGGTGGATCCGGTCGTGCGCCATCTGGACGTGCTGCTCGTGCCCGCCGAGGACGCGTGGCGGCTGCGCGAGCGCGGGCGTCGGCTCGCGGTCCAGGTCGAGGCGTTGTGGGACGCGCTGCGGCCGGAGCTGGCGGAGCGGGGCGTACGGGCCATGGAGCCGCTCCTGGAGCTGCGGAGCTGGGCGGCGAACGACCACCTCGCCGAGGTGGGGGACCTGACGCGGGCGCTCGCCGTGGCCGGGGAGATCGTGGAGGCGTGCGACGCGGCGGCGGACGTGCCGGACGAGATGCTGCGGGACGCGCTGTGGTCGCTCGGGCAGATCTGCGTACAGGCGGGGCGCATGGACGACGCCCTCGCGGTCCGCCGAAGGCGCCTGGCGCTGGTGGAGCGTGCCCCGGACGTCGTCGAGGAGCGCGTCTACTTCGCCCGCGCCGAGCTGGCCGCCACGTATCAACTGGCGGGCCGCTTCGACGCGTCGGTGTCCTTGTACGAGGACACGGTGCGGGACGCCGAGCGCATGTTCGGCACCGAGCACGCCGACACGCTGACCGCCCGGGGCCGCCTGGTGCGGGCCTACGCGGCGGCAGGCCGTCTTTCGGAGGCCGTCGCCCTGTCGGAACGCATGCGCGCCGGGCTCACGGACGGCGTCCGTACCGGGCCCGGACCGGGCGCCGAGCCGGACGGCGCCTCGGAGCTGTCGTCCTGGCGGACGCTCGCGGGCACCTACGAGTCGGCGGGCCTGGCCGGGGAAGGCGCCGCGCTGCTGCGGCAGTTCCTCGCGGAGCGCGTGCGGGAGGTGGGCGAGGACGCCCCGGAGGTGGTCCTCGCCAGGAACGACCTCGCGCTGAACTGTCTCTCCGCGGGCCGGTACGACGAGGCGCTGACGGTGGCCCGGCGGGCCGCCGCCGACGCCGTGCGGGTCTTCGGCGACGGGTCGGAGGAGACGGCGGACGTGCGGGACACCCTCGCACTGTGCTTGATGCGGCTGGACCGGGACGAGGAGTCCATCGAGCTGCACCGCAAGGTGGTGGCCGACCTGACCGCCCTGCACGGCCCGGACCACCGGGGCACGCTCTCCGCGCGGGTCAACCTCGCGCGGGCCCTGGGCAAGGGCCTGCGGGAGAGCGCGGCCGACGCGACCTTCCGTGACGTACTGGCCGACTACACCCGCACGTTGGGTCCCGAGCACCCGGACACGCTGAACGCGCGGTCCCAGTACATCAGGACCTGTTTCGACGCGGGGCGCACGGCGGAGGCGATCACCGTCGCACGCGAGGTGCTCGCCGACACGGAGCGCGTCTACGGCACGGCCCATCCCCGGGCCCTCGGGCTCCGGCTCGACCTCGCCACGCTGCTCCAGGAGGAGGGGCGCATCGACGAGGCCGCCACGCGGCTGCGCCACGCGCTGCGGGACATCACGGCGGCGCTCGGCGCCCGTCACCCGCAGGCCCTGCGGGCCCGCGCGGACCTCGCGTCGGCCCTGAACGCCCTGGGCGGGGCGGACGAGGCCTGCGCGCTGCGGGAGGAGAACGTCGCGCAACTCGCCCGGCTGTACGGCGACGACCACATCGACACCGTCTGGGCGCGCGGTGCCACGGCCGTCGCCTACGGCTGGTGCGGGCGGTACGAGGAGGCCGTCGCATTACGCGTGGCGGTGCTGCACGACCTGGTCCGGCTGCGCGGCGTCGACCATCGCGACACGCTCATGGCCCGGCGCCGGCTGGCCCGTGCCTACGGGGCGGCGGGCCACCACCACAAACGGGTGGAGCTGTTCGAGGAGTCGCTCGCAGAGAACACCCGGGTGTTCGGGGAGCACCACCCGGCGACCCTCGCCGTCCGCATGGAGTACGCGATGGCGCTCACCTGGACGGGGCGGTGGCGGCAGGTCAGGAAGCTGACAGGGGAGTTGTACACGGACTACCGCGGGCTTCTCGGCCCCCGCCACCCGTACACCGTCGGCGCGCTCCGCAGATCGGCGTACCCCCTGCGACGGTGCCAGCGCCGGATCAAGGTGCTGGGCATCCGCAAGCAGGTGCTCGCGGAGACCGAACGCCGCTCGGGGCCGTTGGGCGACGACACGGTCGTCGCCCGGCGAAGACTCGGATCCGCCTATGTTTCCGTGGGCCTGGTGTGGCGGAACGTGGCCGTCCAGCGGCGTCTGCTGACCGACCTCACCGAGGAGTTCGGCCCCGACCACCCCTGGACCCTCGCCCAGCGGGACTGGTGGGCGGCCAGTGCCCTGCGCTACTCCGGCCGCTGGCGCCGGGCCCTGACCGCGATGCGCGAACTGGCCGCCGACTACGCGCGGCTGTACGGCGCCGATCACCCGTGGACCCTCGACGCCCGCGCCGGGGCCGCGCACCTCGCCCGCCGCACCGGCCGGGTCCGTGCCGCCGTGACGGAGTTCGCGGCCCTGGCCGCCGACCGCGAGCGACTGCACGGGCCCGACCACGTCTGGGCCGTGCAGGCCCGCGCCCACCACGCCTACGCCCTGCTCTGGGCCCTGCGCCCGCACCGCTCGGTCGCCCACTTCGACAGGCTGCTCCGGGACACCGAGGGGATCTTCGGCCCCCACGCCCACCAGCTCCGGTCCATCGGCCGCCGTTACCTCCTGCTCTGCCTCGCCACCGGCCACTGGCACCGCGCCCGGGAGGCCCTGCGGATACTCCGCCGGGTGTAATCGCCGCCCTCGGCCTCCCCGCGCCGTACCCCCCAACTCGCCCCCGAGCCCGACGGATTCGCCCTCCGTGCCCGGAAGGGTTGACGCAGACCATGTCATCCCTGCCGAAGGAGGCCCGTCATGGGGGCCACACCGACCGCTGCCGCGCCACGAGGGCGAAGGCGTGCCGTGCCCTGGGGGCTGCTCGGGCTGTGGATCGTCGTCATCGCGCTGGCCGCGCCGTTCGCGGCGAAACTCGCCGACGTGCAGAAGGACCGGCCCGTCGACTATCTGCCGGCGAGCGCGGGGTCGACCGAAGTCGCGAAGATCCAGGACCAGTTGCCGGGCGGCGAGGCCACCGAGCTGGTGCTCGTCTACCACCGGGACGGCGGGCTCACCGCCGCCGACCGGAGGACCGCCGGTGAGCAGGTGGACGAGATCGCGGGGGCTCATCGGCTCGTGGCAGATCCGAAGGGCGTGCCCTCGAAGGACGGCACCACCCTCATCTACCCCGTCGCCTCCACCGAGCCCGGGCAGGACGAGGACAAGCGCGACGCCCTCGTGGCGGACGTGCGCGAGGCCGCCGAGGGCGGCGGCGGGCTGAGCGTCGACGTCGGCGGGGCCGGGGCGCTCGACACCGACGCCGCGGAGGTCTACAACTCGCTGGGCGGGCCGCTGCTCTACACCACGGCCGCCGTCGTCGCGCTGTTGCTCGTGCTCATCTACCGCAGCCCCTTCCTCTGGCTCGTGCCGCTCGCCGTCGCGGGCGTCGCGGACTACCTCGCGATGGGCGTCGCGTACGGACTCAACCAGGCGTTCGGGACGTCCGTCACCGGACAGAGCTCGGGCATCATGACCATCCTCGTGTTCGGCGCGGGCACGGACTACGCGCTGCTGCTCGTCTCCCGCTACCGCGAGGAACTGCGCAGGATCGAGCGGCCCTACGACGCCATGGTCGCCGCCCTGCGCGGCTGCGGGCCCGCCGTGCTCGCCTCCTCCGGGACCGTCGCCGCCGGGCTGCTCTGCCTGCTCGCCGCCGACCTCAACAGCAGCCGGGGCATGGGGCCGCTCGGCATGGTCGGTGTGCTGTGCGCGCTCGCGGCGATGCTGACGCTGCTGCCCGCCGTCCTCGTGCTGCTCGGGCGGCGCGTGTTCTGGCCGCTCGTGCCCGCCTTCGGCAGCACGCCCAAGCAGCGGCGCGGCCTCTTCGCCGCGATGGGCGCCTCGGCCGGGCGCAGGCCGCTGGCCGTGCTCGCGAGCGGGGCCGTGCTCCTGGGCGCCCTCGCGCTCGGGGCGCTGAACCTGCCGGGCTCCCTCAAGCAGGAGGACTCCTTCACCAAAACACCCGAGTCGGTGTCGGCGATGGAGACCCTCGCCGCCGCCTACCCCGAGCAGGGCACCCAGCCGATCACCGTCATGACCCCGGCCGACCGGGCCGGTGCCTCCCTCGGCGAGATCCGCGACACCCGGGGCGTCGAGAGCGCCCAGCGGGGACGTACCGCCAAGGGCTGGACCGAGATCTCCGTGCTCGCCGCCGCCCCGCCCGAGTCGGCGGGGGAGACCGCGACGATCGAGGCGCTGCGGGACCGGCTCGACGGCTCCTACGTCGGCGGGTCCAGCGCCCAGCAACTCGACCTGAAGGACACCAACGCCCGGGACCGGAACATCGTCGTGCCGCTCGTCCTCGGCGCCGTCCTGCTGATCCTCGTCGCCCTGCTGCGCAGCCTGGTCGCGCCACTGCTGCTGCTCGCCGCGGTCGTCGCGGTGTGGGGCGCCTCGCTCGGCATCGCCGGGCTCGTCCTCGAACCGCTCTTCGGCTTCGAGGGCACCGATCCGGGGCTCGGGCTGCTGTCCTTCGTCTTCCTCGTCGCGCTCGGCGTGGACTACGGGATCTTCCTGATGCACCGGATGCGGGAGGAGTGCGTGAACGGGGCCGAACCGGGGACGGCCGCGCTCACCGCACTGCGCACCACCGGCGGCGTCATCGCCTCGGCCGGGCTCGTGCTCGCCGCGACGTTCGCCGTCCTGACCAACATGCCGCTGGTCCAGCTCGTCGAACTGGGCTTCGTCATCGCGGTCGGCGTGCTGCTCGACACGTTCCTGGTGCGTACGTATCTGGTGACGAGCGCGAGCGTGGCGCTCGGCAGGAAGGTGTGGTGGCCGGGGCCGCTCTCCCGGCCCCGGCCCGCGGCGCCCGCCGCCCCCGAGGCCGAACCCGTCCGGGTGCCCTCGCCTTGAGCCGCTCCCGCCGGGCGCCCCTCCTCTCCCGGAGGGGCGCCCGCGTACCCGAAGATGGTCCGGTGGACTCACCCGTCATACGTCCGGGCGCGGCGAGCGGCGCCGCCCGCCGCAACCTCATCGAGCGCGTCCTCGGACCGGCCGCGCCGGGTGAACGGCTGCGCACCGACGCGCTGTTCGCCCTCGCCATGGCGGCCAGCGCCGTCGTGATCGTGCGGGTCGTGCGGGACAACGGCGCCCCGCCCGACCTGTTCGGCTGGGCGCTGCTGCTCGTCGCGCACGTCGTCATCGTGTGGCGGCGGCGCGCCCCGATGCGGGTCATGGTCGTGATGATGGTGATCCTGCTGACCTACCACTCCCTGGACAACAACCACACCGCGCCCATGGCGGTGTCGATGGCCTCGCTGTTCACCGTGGCCTCCCGGACCCGGCCCCGCAACGCCCTCCTCGTCGGCGCGGCGGTCCTCGGCATCATGCTGGGCGTCAAGTTCAGCGAGGGCCTGGCCGAGGGCGCGGAGTCGCTGCGCATCTCCGGCTGGATCGTCGCCTTCCTGCTGCTCGGCGTGTACGTCCGCATCCACCGGCAGTACGTCGCCTCCGTCGTCGAACGGGCCGAGCGCGCCGAGCGCACCCGTGAGGAGGAGGCGCGCCGCCGGGTCGCCGAGGAGCGCCTGCGGGTCGCCCGCGACCTGCACGACCTGCTCGCGCACAGCATCACGCTGGTGGGCGTGCAGACGTCCGTCGCCGCGCACGTGCTGGCCGCCGACCCGGACCGGCTCGACCGCGCGGCCGTCGCCAGGGCCCTCGACGACGTCGCCGAGACCTGCCGCACCGCCCGCGGTGAACTCCGCGCCACCCTGGAGGTGTTGCGGTCCGGCACCGAGGAGGAGGCCAGGGGACCGCTGCCCGGCCTCGACGGGCTGCCGGACCTCGCCGCCGCGGCCCGCACCGCGGGCGCCCGCGTCGAGCTGGACGTGACGGCGTGCGAGGCGCCGCCCGCCGTGGGCGTCGCGGCCTACCGCATCGTGCAGGAGGCGCTCACCAACGCCGTGCGGCACGCGGGACCCGGCCTGACCGTGCGGGTGGCGGTGCGTACCGAGGACGCGGCGCTGCGCGTGCGCGTCACGGACGACGGGACCGGCGACGGGGCGCCCGCCCACGCGCCGGGCTACGGGCTCGTCGGGATGCGGGAGCGGGCCCGTACGGTCGGCGGGACCCTGGAGGCGGGGCCGCGGCCCGAGGGCGGTTTCATGGTGTCCGCGGTGCTGCCCCTGGCACCCGTGTCCCTGGGAGGACTGACATGACCGTCCGCGTCCTGCTCGCCGACGACCAGACGCTGGTGCGCGCCGCGTTCGCCATGCTCATCGACTCGGCGCCCGACATGGAGGTCGTCGGACAGGCGGGGACGGGCCGCTCGGCGGTCGAGCTGGCCCGCTCCGCGCGCGCCGACCTGATCGTCATGGACATCCGCATGCCCGACCTCGACGGCATCGAGGCGACCCGGCTGCTCGCCGCCGACGAGGACCTGGCGGGCGTGAAGGTCCTGATGCTGACGACGTACGACACGGACGAGCACGTCGTCGAGGCGCTGCGGGCCGGTGCCTCCGGCTTCCTGGTCAAGGACACCAGGCCCGCCGAACTCCTCGACGCCATCCGCACGGTGGCCGCCGGCGAGTCCCTCCTGTCGCCGGGCCCCACGGCCCGCCTGATCGCCCGGGTCCTGCGGACCCCGGTCCCCGACCTGACGGTGACCGCCGGGCAGGGCGGGCCCGACGGCCTCTCGGAGCGGGAGCGGCAGGTCCTGCGCCTGGTCGCGCGCGGCCTGAACAACACGGAGATCGCCGAGACCCTGGGCCTGAGCCCCCTGACCTCCAAGACCCACGTCAGCCGCATCATGGGCAAGCTGGGCGCCCGGGACCGCGCCCAACTGGTCATCATGGCCTACGAGTCGGGCCTGGTGTCACCGGGTTCGGTGACGCCGTCCTGAGGGCGGCCGCCCCGGCGCCTACAGCAGCCCCGCCGCCGCCAGGTGCTTGCCCACCCTCTTCGTCTCCTCCGGGGACAGCGGGATCTGCGGGTCCGCCGTGGCCGGGCAGGTGATCACGCCGCGCAGGTACAGGGCCGCCTTGAAGGCGCCCAGGGCGGCCGAGCTGCCGCCCATGCGGGCCGGGTCGCCGGCCGTGACCATGCCGAACAGGCCGCACAGCCGCTCCTGTTCGGCCCGCGCCCGCGCCCAGTCGCCCTCGTGGCAGGCCCGGTACAGCCGTACGTATCCGGCGGGGTCCACGTTCCCGAGGCCCGGGACGACGCCGTCCGCGCCCATCGCGAGCGCCGAGTCGACCGTCACCTCGGACCCCGTCAGGACGCTGAACCCGGCGAGCCCCGGCCCCGACCGCTTGCCGAGGACGACGTTGCGGAAGCCGCCCTCGTCGCCGCTGGAGTCCTTCAGGCCCGCGAGCACGCCTTCCGCGGCCAGTGCGACGACCAGGTCCGCGCCCAGCTTGGTGTGCACGGACACCGGCAGGTCGTACGCGAACACCGGCACCGGACAGCCGCGCGCGACCAGGCGGAAGTGGCGGGCGACCTCCGCCGGGTGGGTCCGCGTGTAGAAGGGCGCGGTGACCACGACCGCGTCCGCGCCCGCCCCGGCCAGGGCCCGCGCGTGGTCCAGGACGCGGGGGGTCGTCATGTCGATCGCGCCCGCCAGGACCGGCAGTTGGCCGCCCACGTGCCGGGTGACCGTGTCGAGGACCAGCGCGCGCTGCCGGTCCGTCAGGTACGCGACCTCCGACGTCGAGCCGAGCACGAACAGGCCGTCGACGCCGCCCTCGACGAGGTGGTCGACGAGCCGGGTGAGGGAGGCGGTGTCCACCTCGCGGTCCGGTGTCAGGGGGGTGCAGACGGGCGGGACGACACCGGTGAGCGGGGCGGGAAGAGTCATGGTTGCTCCCTGGGGGTGGTGGCAGGGGCCGTGGCGGCGGCCTGGGTGACCAACTCGTGGGTCGACTGTCCCTCATCGACGGGGTGGAAACAGCGGAACCGGTGCCCCGCGCCCGCCGATCGCGCCTCCGGCATGGCTCCGGCGCACACGTCGTCCGCCTTCCAGCAGCGGGTGCGGAACGGGCAGCCGCTCGGCGGCCGGGTGGCCGACGGCACCGGGCCGGCCAGTGGGATGGGGTCGATGGGGTCGAGCAGCCCGGGTGTGGCGGAGAAGAGGGCGCGCGTGTACGGGTGCCGGGCGCGGCCGAGGATCTCCTCGGCCGGCGACTCCTCGACGATCCGTCCGAGGTACATGGTCACGACGCGGTCGCTCATCCTGCGTACGGTCTGGATGTCGTGCGACACGAACACCAGGGCGAGACCCAGGCGTTCCTTCAGGTCCAGGAGCAGGTTGAGGATCTGGGCGCGCACCGACACGTCGAGGGCGCTCGTCGGCTCGTCGGCGACCACCAGGTCCGGTTCCAGTGCCAGCGCGCGGGCGATGGCGACGCGCTGGCGCTGCCCGCCGGAGAGCTGCCCCGGCAGCCCGTCCGCGAGGACCTTCGGCAGGCCGACGAGGGCCATCAACTCCCGTACTCGTTCGTCCCGTTCGCGGGCGCTGCCCCGCTTGTGGACGTCGAGGGGGTCGCGCAGGATCTGCCGGATCGACAGCCTGCGGTTCAGGGCGGTCGAGGGGTCCTGGAAGATCATGCCGGTGCGGGTGCCGAGTGCCGTGCGGCGCGTGTCCGGTGCCATGGTCCACAGGTCCCGGCCCTGGAACGACACCGTGCCCGCCGTGGGGCGCTGGATGCCCACGAGGACCTTCGCGAGCGTCGACTTGCCGCAGCCGGATTCGCCGACCACGCCGACGGTCTCTCCCGGGGCGATGGACAGGCCGGCGCCCGTCAGGGCGTAGACCTTGTCCCGTGCGAACAGGCCGCCGGTGCGGGCCGTGTGCACGACGTGCACGTCCTTCAACTCTGCGATGGCCGTCGTCATTTCGGCCTTCCCTCTGTCGTGGGGCGGCGCGCCGTGGGGAGAGCGGTCGTGTGTGGGGGCCCGTCGTGGCCGGTCGCGCCGTTCCCCGTGCCTCTGCGGGGCGCCGGGTGATGGCACGCCGTCGCGTGGGCCGTGCCGCCCACGAGCGCGGGCGTCTCGTGACGGCACACCTCGCTCGCCAGCGGGCAGCGGTCGGCGAACCGGCAGCCCTTCGGGAAGTCGGCCGGAGACGGGACGACGCCCTTGATCTGGGTGAGGCGGCGCGCCGCCGACTCCAGCGAGAGCACCGAGCCGAGCAGTCCGCGCGTGTAGTGGTGCGTCGGTGCCTCCACGAGGTCGGCGGTGACGCCCGTCTCGACGATCTGTCCGCCGTACATCACCACCACCCGGTCGGTGACGTCGGCGACCAGGGCCAGGTCGTGCGAGACGAGGACCAGCGCGAAGCCCAGCTCCTCGCGCAGCCGGAGCAGCAGCTGGATGATCTGCGCCTGGACGGTCACGTCGAGCGCGGTGGTCGGCTCGTCGGCGACGATCAGCTTCGGGTCGCGGGAGAGGGCCATGGCGATCAGGACGCGCTGGCGCTGGCCGCCGGAGAGTTCGTGCGGGTAGCTGCGCAGGGTGCGCTCGGGGTCCAGGCCCACGAGGCCGAGGAGCTCGGCCGGGGTGCGGCGGCCGCCCCTGCGGACGACCTGTTTGAGCTGGGAGCGCACGGTCATCGCCGGGTTCAGGGACGACAGGGCGTCCTGGTAGATCATCGCCATGTCGTGGCCGAGGAGCCTGCGCCGGGCCCGCAGGGGCAGGCCGGTCAGCTCCCGTCCGGCGAAGGTGACGCTGCCGCGCACGCGGGCCCCGGCCGGCTCCAGGCCCATCACCGTCAGAGCGGTCAGCGACTTGCCGCAGCCCGACTCGCCGACCAGGCCGAGGACTTCGCCGGGGCGCACGTCGAAGCTGATGCCGTCGACGATGTCCACGCCGCCGTGCCGCTGCGGGAAGGAGACGGCCAGGTGCTCGACCCTGAGGACCGGTTCGCCGGACGGCAGGGGGCGGGCCCGGGAGCGCAGCCGCCCGGCCGCCTCGGTCAGGCCCGGCAGCTCAAGGACCGTGCCGCTGCCGGGCTCGGGGGCCTCGACGCGGTCCTGGGTGCGGGCGGCGCCCGCGACGTCCCGCCCGGAGGGCGCGGCCCACGCGTCGGACACGCCCTCGGAGAGGATGTTCAGGGCGAGGACGGTGAACAGCATCAGGAGCCCGGGGAAGACCGTCGCCCACCAGCCGCCGATCAGGACCATGTTCTTTCCGTCGGCGATGACGCTGCCCCAGGACGGGTCGGGCGGGCGCACCCCGGCGCCGATGAAGGAGAGCGAGGCCTCGAAGACGATGGCCTCGGCGACCTGCACGGTGCAGAAGACGAGGATGGGCGCCGCGCAGTTGACGGCGACGTGCCGGATCAGGATGTGTGGGGTGCGCGCGCCGACGACGTGCTCGGCGACCACGTAGTCCTCGCCGTACTGGTCGAGGACGTTGGCGCGCACCACGCGGGCGATCGGCGGGGTGAACAGGAACGCGATGGCGCAGATGAGGACGAGGATGCCGCCGCCGAAGACCGCGACGAGCACGGCGGCCAGCGCGATCCCGGGGAACGCCATCACGATGTCGAGGCAGCGCATCAGCGTCTCGTCGACGGCCTTGCGGGAGGTCGCCGCGACGGCCCCGAGCACCGCGCCGACCAGCAGGGCGAGCAGGGTGGCGCCGAGCCCGATGGCCAGCGACCAGCGCGCCCCGTACATCAGCCGGCTGAGGATGTCGCGGCCCAGGCTGTCCTGGCCCATCCAGTGGTCGGCGGAGGGGGCGCCGGTGCCGCCCGCCTGGGGCTGCTGGTCGAGCGGGTCGTGCGGGGCGATCAGCGGGGCGAGGAGCGCCATCAGGACGACGACGGTGAGCAGGCCCACCGCGACGCGCGACAGGACGGGGAGCTTGCGCAGCGAGCGGAGCCGGATGCCGGGGACCGCGAGCCGCTCGGTGAGCTCCTTGCGCGGGGCGATCATCGGCCCGCCCCCCTCAGCCGCGGGTTGACCAGCAGATACAGGATGTCGATGACGAGGTTCACGACCACGAAGCCCACGGCGGTGGTGATGACGACGCCCTGCACGACGGCCGGGTCGCCGTTCTTCACGGCGTCGATCATCAGCTTGCCCATCCCCGGCAGCGAGAAGATCGTCTCGATGACGACGGCGCCGCCGAGCAGATAGCCGACGCGCAGACCGAGCACGGTGAGCGGGTTGATGAGGGCGTTGCGCAGGACGTTGCGGCCGACGACCACGACCGGCGGCAGTCCGCTGCCGACGGCCGTGCGGACGTAGTCCTTGTCGAGCTCCTCGACCACGGCCGTGCGGATGATGCGGGTCAGCCCGGCCGCCACCGGCAGGGAGAGCGCGAAGGCGGGCAGCGTCATCGTCCTGAGCCAGCCGGTGAAGGAGTCGCCGGGGTTGATGTAGCCGCCGGTCGGGAACCAGCCGAGCTCCACCGCGAGGTACTGGATCATCAGCAGCGCCAGCCAGAAGCCGGGCGCCGCGACCCCGGTCAGGGAGACGACGCGGATGATCTGGTCCGGCAGCCGGTCGCGGTGGATCGCGGCGGTCACGCCGAGGACGAGGGAGAGCACCACGGCGATCCCGAGCCCCAGGAAGGTCAGCTGCATGGTGAGCGGCAGGGCGGTGGCGACCTGGTCGAGGACGGGGGAGCGGTTGAGGACGCTGATGCCCATGTCGCCCTGGAGCAGGTCCCCTACAAAGGCGATGTAGCGGACGGGCAGCGGGTCCAGGAGGCCGTTCTCCTCGCGGAACGCGTGCAGTTGCTCGGGGGTCGGGTTGGCGCCCTGGAAGAACGCGGAGGCCGGGTCGACGTCCGAGAACCGCATCACGACGAAGACGAAGAGCACGATGCCGAGCAGCAGCGGGACGAGCAGGGCGACGCGGCGGGCCAGGATTCTGAGGACTTCGGTCACGGCGGGCGACTCCTGAACTGGCCGTGCCTCAGGCCCACTTGGCCTGGAGGAGATTGATGCCCGGGTAGGGCTGGGCCTTGATGCCGGTGATCTTCTCGGGGTCCCAGGCGGTCATCAGCTCGTTGTGGACGACCGGGTAGAGCACGGCCTGTTCGGCCACGGTGTCGACGTAGTCCTGGATCATGGCCTTCTTCCTGCCCGCGTCGGACTCGCGCGTGGCCTGGTCCATGTCCTTGAAGAGCTTCTTGGCGACGGGGTCGTCCGCCCAGCGGGCGTAGCCCATCCAGATGTTCTCGGGGCCGTAGTTGTAGTGCATGATCAGGTCGGCGTCGAGCCCGAACTGGTTGGGGTTCGAGGCGGCGGCGACGATCTGGAAGTCCTTCTTCTGGTCCAGCTTGGTGAAGACGGCGGTGGTCTCCTGCGGGTCCAGGGTGACCTCGACGCCGAGCTTCTTCCAGCCGTCCTGGATGGTGGGCAGACAGTCCACGATCCAGCTCACGTTCACGGCCATGAGGTTGATCCTCAGGCTGTCGACCCCGGCCTCCTTCAGGAGCTTCCTCGCCTTCGCCAGGTCGTATCCGTAGACCGTCTTGGCGGGCCGGTAGGTGGGGTTGGCCTCGTTGAGGAAGGACGTGGACGCCTTGCCATGCCCCTTGAGCGCCGCCTCGATCATCTTGTCGCGGTCGATGGCGTAGTGCAGCGCCTGGCGCACGCGTACGTCGTCGAACGGCTTGTGCGCGGTGTTGAACAGCAGGAAGAGGTTGTTCATGCCCGCGCCGCCCTCGACGGTCAGGCCGTCCTTCTTGAGCTGCTCGATGTTGGCGTACGGGATGTTGTCGGAGATCTCCGCGTCCGCGTCGCCGCCGGAGATCTTCGCCACGCGCGGCGCGGCGTCCACGATCGTCAGCCAGTTCATCTTCTTGAAGGCGGCCTTGCGGGGGCCGTTGTAGTCCCCGTACGCCTCGAAGGTGGTGTTCGACTTCGGGTGGTGGGCGGTCATCCGGTACGGGCCCGAACCCACCGTCTTCCCCTTCGTCGCGTCGTCCCAGGCGCCCGGCCGGGAGAAGACGTGCTTCGGCATGATCTTGGCGAGGGAGATCCGCGCCGCGCCGTCGGGGAAGGGGAACTTGAGGATCAGCTCGACGTGGGTGGCGTCGACCTTCCTGACCTCCTTGAGCCAGCTCTCGAAGAAGCCCTTGGCGAGCGTCTGCGTCGTGGGGTCCAGGATCCGGTCGAAGACGAAGACCACGTCGTCGGCGGTGACGGGCTTGCCGTCGTGCCAGGTGGCGCCGGGGCGCAGGGCGAACTTCCACGTGGTCGCCTTGAGGTCGGACGGGACCTCGGTGGCGAGCGCGGCGTAGGGCTCACGGGTGAGGGGGTCCGTGCCGAGCAGGCCCTCGTAGATGTGTTCGTTGCCGGCCATCGCGAACGCGGACGCGGTCTGCGTGGGGTCCCAACTGCCGTCGTTCCCATAGCCGATGACGGCCGTGAGCGTCGCGTCGCCGCCCTTGCCGCCGCCGTCGGTCTCGTTGGTGGACTCGGGCCCCGACGAGCAGGCGGAGAGCGTGGTGGTGAGGGCGGCGGCCGCGCCGAGCGCGCCGCCGTACTTGAGGAAGGACCGGCGGTCCGGTGTGCCGGCGTGCGGTGAGCCGTGGCGCGTCGCGGTCCGGGGGATCAGGTCGCTCACTGTGTCTCCCTTGCCTCCCTGAGAGGTCCCACGTCCTACGTCGTGGGTGGCGTGGCGACCATAGGAGCGGCGCGGGACCCGGTCAAGAGAGTGCGCAGGGATCCGAACGGGACGAAGTCGTGCCGGAGGTGGGACGTGGGATGTCACCCGTGCCTACGATGGCGCGCATGGCGCAGGAGCCGATCCGAGAGCGGCGTGTGAGCGGTCAAGTGCGGCGTGAGGTCGTCGAGTTGATCCTGGACAGAGGGCTGCGGCCGGGCGCGCCGCTGCCCACCGAGACCGAGCTGATGGCCGCGCTCGGCGTCAGCCGCAACTCCGTGCGCGAGGCCCTGAAGGCCCTCCAGGCCCTGGACATCGTGGAGATCAGACACGGGCACGGCACATACGTCGGACAGGCCTCCCTCACCCCGCTCGCCGACGGCCTCACCTTCCGCGCGCTCGTCAGGCTCCGCGACGACACCCGGGCGCTCGCGGAGATCCTGGAGGTACGGGAGGTCCTCGAAGAGGGACTGATGCGGCGCGTCGCCGGGACGCTCGGCGAGACCGAACTGGTCCAACTGGAGTGTCTCGTCCGGCAGATGGAGGAGGCGGCCGACGCCGGGACGGCCTTCCCCGACCTGGACCGCGAGTTCCACGAGACGCTCTACCGCCCGCTCGGCAACGAACTGGTGCCGCAGCTCCTCGGCGCGTTCTGGCACGTCTTCCACCGGGTGGCGGGCGCACGGGACTGGGCGAGCGACCCGGCGCCCGAGGTGACGGTGGCCCGGCACCGCGACATCGTGGCCGCGCTGCGCGCGAAGGACGCGGCACGGGCGCAGCGGGCGATGGCCGACCACTTCCGGGGGATCGGGGAGCGGGCGGGGCAGGGGATGCGGGGGGTGGGGTGAGGGGCGCGGGCTAGTCGGGGGAGGGGGCCGCGAGGGCGTAGGCGAGGCCCTCGGCGGCGTTGGTCTCCAGGCCGGTCCGGTACTCCTCCTCGTACGCCGTGTCGCCGATGGACCGCCTGATCACGCGCTCGGACTCGGCACGGGTGGCGAGCAGTTCGGGCGAGCCCAGATGGGACGTGCCGATGGCCTGCCACATGCGCTGGCCGATGCCGAGCAGGCGGGCCGCGTGTCTGCCGTGGTCCTCCGCGGCGGCGGCCGAGGCCAGTACGTCGATGGTCATGACGACGCCGACGCTGTCGTGGAGCAGGGCCTTGCCCTCCAGGGCCGTGCGGGCGTGGTGCGCGGCCTCGGCGGGGAGGCCGAGTCCGGCCGACGCCAGGGCCCGGGTGTATCCGGCCCAGGCGCGCATCCACCGTTCGCCGAGCCGCTCGGTCCTGGCGCACAGCTCGTCGGCGTGGCCGGCCGCGACGTCGAAGTCGCCCCGGTGGACCCGTACGAACGCGCGCGTCACCTTGATCAGCAGCCAGGCCTCGGGGAAGGGGCCCGCCGGTCGCGGGGGATCCGCCGCCGCGTCGAGCACCAGGGCGGCCCTCTCCTGATCCCCCTGGAGGGTCAGTGCGGCGCCTTCGAAGTAGACGGCGGCGTGGGCGGCGTCGGTGCCGTCGAGGGTCTCGTGGAGCGCGTGCGCGAGCCGCCGCACGGTGTCGAGGTCGCCCTGCACGATGGCCGCGAGACCGTACGCCCACTGGCCCTTGACGCGCTCGGGGCACGCCGCGGGGTACAGGTCGAGCGCCCGCCCCAGATAGTGCCTGCCCTCCCGCGCGAACCCGCAGGCGAACCAGAAGAACCACAGCGCCCCGCCCATCTCCAGGGCGGCCCGGCCGTCGCCGCGCGACAGGCTGAAGTCCAGCGCCGTACGGAGGTTGGCGTGCTCGGCGGCCAGGCGGGTGTACCAGCGGATCTGGTGCGGTCCCAGCCACTCGGCGTCGGCCCGCAGCGCCAGGTCGCGGTAGAAGTCCCGGTGCGCGCGCCGCGCCCCGTGCTCCTCGCCCAGCTCGCGCAGCCACTGCGCGCCGAACTCCCGCACCGTGTCCAGCATGCTGTACCGCGCGGTGCCCGAGCCGTCCGCCCGGCGGCGTACGAGGGACTTGGCGACCAGGCCGTCCAGGACCCGCACGACGTCGTGGGCCGGCAGCGGGCCGCCCGCGCCGACCGCCCGCGCGCCGTCCGCGTCGAAGCCGCCGGTGAAGACCGAGAGGCGGGCCCACAGCAGCCGCTCCAGCGGCTCGCACAGCTCGTGGCTCCAGCCGATGGTGGTGCGCAGGGTCCGGTGGCGCGGCGCGGCGGCGCCCGGGGTCCCGTCCCGGGTGATCAGCGCCTCGAAGCGGTGCTGGAGCTGCTCGGCGAGCTCCTCGACGGAGAGGCCGGGCAGCCGGGCCGCGGCCAGTTCGATGGCGAGCGGGATGCCGTCGAGGCGGTGGCAGACGGTCACGGCCGACACGTGCCGGGCGCCGTCCAGGGCCAGTCCCGGAGCCGACGCGGCGGCCCGCTCGGTGAACAGCGCCAGCGCGTCCCCCCGGCCCGCCGCCGCGCCCGGCCGCGCGGGCGGACGCCCCACCGACGGAGGTTCCACCGGCAGCGGATCCACCTCGAAGCACCGCTCGCCCGGCACGCCGAGCGGCTGCCTGCTGGTGGTCAGGACGCGCAGCCCCGGCGCGGCGTCGAGCAGGGTCCGCACCATGCGGGCGCACGCCGTCACGAGGTGCTCGCACGAGTCGAGGACCAGCAGGAGCCGCCTTTCGGCGAGCCACCGGGCGACCAGCTCCTCGGCGGGCCCGGTGGCCTGGTCGACCAGGCCGAGCTCCTCAAGGAGCACGTTCCCGAGGAGGGACGCGTCGCGCAGGGGCGACAGCTGGACCAGCCGTGCCCCGTGGGTGAAGTCCCGCTCGGCCCGGTGGGCGGCCCGCAGCGCGATGCGGGACTTTCCGACACCGCCCACGCCCGTCAGCGTCACGAGGCGTTCCGTCGCCAGCAGTGCCTCGACCGAGCGCAGTTCGGCCGACCGCCCGATGAAACTCGTCGTCTCGGTGGGGAGAGTCACGACGCAGAGTGTCCTCCCCGGCGCCGCCCCGGGGCCGGGCTTGCCACGTCTTGAGTGGTCTCCCGCGCGAGGCGGGCAAAAGGCGCCACCGGTGGATCATCGCCGGTCATCGGCGGCACGGTCCGGTCAATCGGTCGTGCGGGCGGTGTCCGTGGACCATAGTGGCCGTTCCACCGGAGCGGGGCTACACAGAGTAGGGGGCCGTGCATGGCCGTCCTCAAGCGGTGGCGCGAGCGATGGGGTGCCCGGGCCTGCCGCGCGCTGCCCTGGGTGCTCGCCTTCGCCCTGGCCGCCCCCGCCGTGTTCGTCGGCGGCTGGGAGCCCGCGGCCGCCACTCTTCTCCTCGCGCCGCTCACGGCCTGCCTGCGGCAGGGCGTCCGGCAGACGGCCGCCGCCGCGTGCGGGGCCGTGCTGCTCGCCCTGGTGGCGGGCGCCGCGCACGGCTTCGTGGCCTCCCCGCCGTTCTTCCTGGACCTCCTGGTCCTGGTGGCGGGCGGCGCGCTGATCGTCGGGGCCGCCGCCCGGCGCGCCTCGGACACGGCCGCCCTGGCCCGGATCACCGAGGTGGCGCGGGCCGCGGAGGGCGCGATCCTGCGGCCCGTCGCCCGGCGGATCGGCGGCGTGGAGGTGTGCACCCGCCACCACTGTCCCGTCCAGGGGGCGACGGTGGGCGGCGACGTGTACGACGTCGCGTACACGCCGTACGGCCTGCGGGTGCTCATCGGCGACGTGTGCGGCCACGACCTCGCGACGCTGCGGATCACCTCCGAGGTCATCGGGGCCTTCCGCGACCTGGTGTACGTCACCCCCCGGCTGCCCGAGCTGGCGCGCACGATGGACGAGCGGGTCGGCCGGGTGCTGGGGCCGGAGGACTTCGTCACCGCGCTGTTCGCCGAGTTCGCCCCCGGCGAGGTGCGGCTCGTCAACTGCGGGCACCCCGCGCCGCTGCGGGTGGGCCTGCAGACCAAGCAGCTCGAACCGAAGGAACCCTCGCTGCCGCTGGGGCTCGGCCCGCGCCCGGTGATACAGCGCGCCTGGCTCCAGCCCGGCGACCGGGTGCTGTTCTACACGGACGGGCTCAGCGAGGCGCGCGACGCGAGCGGCACGGACTTCCCGCTGCTCGAAGGCGTCGCCCAGGCGCTGGGCGAGCCGCTGCCGGCCGACGCGCTCGACGCCCTGTACGCCCGCCTGACGGGCCACACGAAGGTCCCGCTCTCCGACGACGTGGCCTTCGTCCTCTGCCAGCCCGCGGACCCGCCCGAGCCCGGCCGCCCGAGCCCCGGCCGGTCACCCGCGGTGCTGGACGCGCGACCGCGCTGCTGAGTTTCCCCGGCCGGGTCCGGGGCAGGCGCGGGTCCGGGGAGCGGGCCGTCCGTCCACGTTCGTGCCGGAGAAATCTCGCGAAGCGGTCACCCCTGCCCCGCCGGGTCCTCGGTTTATATCCTCGGCAGGCTCCACCCCCGTACCACCCACCCACAGCGGCACCTGCGAGAGGCACCACGATGACCACCGAGCTCAGCCCCGACGCCCAGGCCCCGGACGGGCTGCTCGACCGGGCGCGTAAGGACTACGACGACCTCGCCGGGCGCGGTCTGTCCCTGGACCTGACCCGGGGCAAGCCGGCGCCGGAGCAGCTGGACCTCGCCGAGGACCTGCTGAGCCTGCCCGGTGGGCGGCACACCTCCGCCGACGGCACGGACGTGCGCAACTACGGCGGGCTCCAGGGCCTGCCCGAGCTCCGGGAGATCTTCGCCGAGCTGCTCCAGGTCCCCGCCGGACAGCTGCTCGCCCTCGGCAACTCCAGCCTGGAGCTGATGCACGACTGTCTCGTGCACGCCCTCCTCGGCACGCTGCCCGGCGCCGAGTCCCGCTGGGTCGACCAGGAGCGCGTCGCGTTCCTGTGCCCGGTGCCCGGCTACGACCGGCACTTCGCGCTCTGCGAGCGGTTCGGCATCGACATGATCCCCGTGGCGATGACGGACGCGGGCCCCGACATGGACGAGGTCGAGCGGCTCGTCGCCGAGAACCCGGCCGTCAAGGGCATCTGGTGCGTGCCGAAGTACAGCAACCCCGACGGCGTCGTCTACAGCGACGAGACCGTGGCGCGCCTGGCCGCGATGCCCACCGCCGCCCCCGACTTCCGGATCTTCTGGGACAACGCCTACGCCGCCCACCACCTCACCGACGAGCCCGCCGTGCTCGCCGACCTGCTCGCCGCCTGCGCACGGGCGGGCCACGAGGACCGCGCGTTCGTCTTCGGCTCCACCTCGAAGATCACCGCGGCCGGCGCCGGTGTCGCCTTCTTCGGCTCGTCGCCCGCCAACGTGAAGTGGCTGCTGGCCAACAACCAGAAGCGCTCGATCGGCCCCGACAAGGTCAACCAGCTGCGCCACGTGATGTTCCTGAAGGACGCCGACGGCGTGCGCGCCCACATGGAGCGCCAGCGCGCCCTGCTGCAGCCGAAGTTCGAGGCGGTCGCCCGGATCCTTGAGGCCGAGCTCGGCGGCACCGGCCTGGCGGCCTGGACCTCGCCCAAGGGCGGCTACTTCGTCACGCTCACCGTCCAGGACGGCTGCGCCAAGGAGGTCGTGCGCCGCGCCGCTGAGGCGGGCATCGTGCTGACCCCGGCCGGTGCGACCCACCCTTACGGCGACGACCCGCGCGACGCCGTCATCCGCGTCGCGCCCAGCTACCCGGGCCTCGCGGAGCTGGAGCAGGCGATCAAGGGCCTGACCGTCTGCGTCCGCCTGGTCGGCCACGAGAAGCGGGCCGCCGCCTAGGCGACGCCCGCGTGCGTCAGTGCTGCTGCGGCTTCTGCGGGGTCGCCTCGCTCGGCCGCACGATGACGTGCCCCTCTCCCTCCAGCATCAGCTGCACCGCCTCGCCCGAGCCGCCGCGGATCATCGATCCGAAGGACTGCGAACGGTGCAGGGACGTGCGGAGGTCGGCGGTCCAGCCGACCACCGCGTCCGTGTCGACGTACACCGGCTGCTGGGGGGAGACGGGGATCACCAGCGGGTTGCCCTCGCAGACCAGGCCGAGGCGGCCCGAGCCCGTGAAGACGCTGTTGAAGAGGCCGCCGCCGGTGATCCCCGCGCCCTTCACGGTCTTGATCTCGTACGAGAGACTCGCGTCGAAGCACAGGACGTTGCGGCCGTTGACCGTCAGGACGTCGCCGGGCTCGATGTCCACGATGAAACAGTTCTGCGCCTCGTTCGCGAACCAGGCCTCGCCCTGGCCGCGCACGGCCATCAGCGGCAGGCCCTCACCGGTCATCGCCCGCTTGAGCATCCCGCCCACGCCCTGGCTCTTGCGCTCGAACTGCAGATTGCCCCGGTAGGCGATCATCGCGCCCTGCCGCGCGTGCATCTCGCCGCTGACCGCGTACTTGATCGACTTGGCGTTCTGGAGGGTCATGCCGGGCGCGTGGGACGGCTGGGCCATGTGGTCGCTGGAGAACAAGTCACTCTTCATCTGCACATCTTCAGCGATGCGGGACACCGGCGGAACTGATTGCCCGTTCTTCTCGTCTCAGACCACGAGTCGAGTGACAGGGGGGCCGGACGTGACGGTGACACTCGCCGAGGAGATCATGCTGCTGTCGCTGGACGACGAGTCCGGGGCGGTGAAGGAGCGGCAGTCCTGTCAGTGGGCGGTGGCCGCCGCGATCGTCCTCGATCTGGTCCTGGCCCGCCGGGTCTCCGTGGACCAGGGACGGATCACCGTGGTCGACCGGGCCCCGACGGGGGTCGGCCTGCTGGACGGCAGGCTCGGGGCGATCGACGCCTGGGCGGCGGGCAGGCGCAGGCCGCCGAAGGTGACGGAGTGGCTGACCAAGGACCACCGCAAGGTCCTGGACGCCACCGTCGAGGCCCTCAGGGAGCGGGGCCTGGTCGGCGAGGAGGAGCGCAAGGTGCTGGGGATGTTCCCGGTGCGGCGGTTCCCCGAGGCGGACGGCACGGTCGAGCGCGCCCTGCGCGCGCGGCTGGCGGAAACGGTCCTGCGCGGCGCGGAGCCCGACGACCGCTCGGCCGGCCTCGTCGCGCTGCTGCACGGCGCCAAGCTGCACCGCCTGGCCTTTCCCGACGCGCCGCGGCGCGAGGTCGTGCCGAGGATGCGGGAGATCTCCGAGGGGCAGTGGGCGGGCGAGAGCGTCCGCAAGGCGATCGCGGAGATGCAGGCGGCGATGAGCGCGGTCGCTCTGGTCACCATGAGAAGTGGTTGAACGTGAGGATCAGTTGAACCTGAGTATCAGTTGGGCCTGAGTAACAGTTGGGCCTTAGTGACAGTTGAACCCGGGTATCAGTTGAACATGAGGAGTAGTTGAAAGGGAAAAGGGATAGGGAATGCGGTGGGCCCGGTCCGGCGCAGCGGACCGGCACTGCATGACGGCGCCCGTCAGTCGAAGTCTTCCTTCGGCGGGGCCTTCGCGGCGGACTCGCGGATTTTCGCGAGGAGTTCCTCGTCGCTCAGTACGGGCTCCGGGGCCGGTGCCGAGTCGAGGAGCGCACGCATGCATTCGCGGAGCGAGTCGGCGGTGTCCCGATCGCATTCCGACGCCTGATCGCGCTCTTTTTCACTCATGACCCAGCCCCCATAAAAACAAAGGTACAGAACACGTTTCCCTCGCGAGCGGATCCGGAGCTCGCTGTGCGCCGAAGGCGCCCTCGGAGGATTCCTGTGCCTGTCTCCTGGCGGGAGTATCTGTAGCCGCTGTTGAGTTCATCTGGCCCAGAATGCCGGGCCGCCGGACCTTTGACAAGGACAACACCCTTGGCGGGGCGCCTTGTTGGCCGGCGGCCGACAAGCTCATTCCTCAGTGCTCCCGCGCGGTCCCCGCGAGCCCGCCGAGGCGCTCGCGCAGGATCCGCAGGGCCCTCGACGTGGAGCCGCGGACCGTCGAGGAGGAGCACCCCATGATCTGTGCGACCTCCTCGATGCTCAGATCCTCCCAGTAGCGTAGATAGACGAGCCCGCGCTGCCGGGCCGTCAGGTCGGACAGCGCCTTGAGCAGGACAAGGCGGTCCCCGATCCGTGCCAACTCCTCCGGCGCGGGCGCGGGTTCCGGTAACGAGTCCTGCAGCAGTTCGCGCGTCCAGCGGTGTCTGCGTCGTTCGTCGATGAAGAGGCGCACCATCACGGTGCGGGTGTAGGCGGACAGTGCGTCGTGACGGTCCAGCCGCTCCCAGTTCCGGTACACGGCCATCAGTGTCTGCTGTACGAGATCGTCAGCGGCGAACCAGTCCCCCACCAGTACGAAGGCGTTACGTCGGAGTGCGGGTCGGGCGCCCACGACGTACCGCGCGAAGCTCTCCTCGTACGACTCGTCCAATCTGTTCATCCCCGTTTCAAGATTCTTTGCCTCGCCGAACAGCGCCCCGACCTGTCCACCACGTGATGAAGGTTGGAACCGTTCGCAGCAGATTGCGAACCCGAGCCGCTCGCGGCGCCCAACGGAGTCAAACACGTCCTCTGCTGTCCCGCTAGTGACCCAGTAGAAACATGCGTTGCAATTTCTCAGGCCTCCTGGCGCGAAGCGGAGTTGCACTGTCCGGAACGAGGGAATTGTTTTGCGATTTCGACGGATGCGAATGGGAAGAGGGCTCGGCTGCGGCTCTGCCGGATTCAACCGGGTCGAGGAGGGGAAGGAATGAGGACGCTCCAGGCGACACCCCAGGGCGCCGCGGTGCCCGAATCCCTGCGCCGTATCGGAAAGCTCGTGTCGCCCTATGGACTCGTGTCGCGGCTCACCTGGCTGCCCGTCACCGAGGGCGAGCCGGACTTCGCGGTCTTCTCCGGATCGCTGGGCGACCCGGGAGCGGTGCTCGCCGCGCAGTCGGAGTGGACGCACGACGCGTCCTCCGGCAACTTCGACGGGGCCGGCGGGGCGCTGGACAGCGAGACGGCGGCGCACCTCGCCGCCGCCGAGTCGCTGGAGCGGTACTCCTCGTGCGCCTGGTCCCCGCGGGACATGATCTGGGCGACCGCCGCGGAGCTCGGCGAGGACGCCATCGCGCCCTGGGAGTGGCCGAACCTCTCCCCGGCCGAACTGGCCGACCCCCGCTGCGGCCTGGTGCCCACCGACCGGGACATGCCCCTGCGCTGGGTCGAGGGCTGGTCCCTGGCGCGCGGCCGCAAGGTGTACGTACCGGCCGTCCAGGTCTATCTGAAGTGCTCGCCCGAGTCGGCCGCGGAGCGCTACGTCCACCCGGTCTCCACGGGCTGCGCCACGCACGCCGACCCGCTGGCCGCGGTGGCCAACGGCCTGATGGAGGTCGTCGAACGGGACTCCATCGCCCTGACCTGGCTCCAGCGTCTGCGGCTGCCCCGGCTGGAGTTCAGCCCCGACGAACTGGCCCCCGAGCACCGGGCGTTCGTCGAGCGGGCCGCCGGCGAGAACATCCGCACCCTGCTCTTCGACGCCACGACGGACCTCGGCATCCCCGTGATCTACGGCGTGCAGCTCGCCGACCACGACCGTGACCTCGCCCAACTCGTCGTCGCCACCTGCGACACGGACCCCGGCAAGGCCATCGCGAAGCTGCACCGCGAGGCGGCCTCGCTGCGCATCGCGCTCCGCTCGCACGCGAGCCGGCACACGAACCCGGACGACCCGCAGGACATCGTCAGCGTGATCGGCGGCGCGCTGCTCGCCGGGAAGCCCGACCAGCGCCACCGCTTCGACTTCCTGCTGGAGGGCGAGCGCCCCACGCGGGCCCTCGCCGACCTGCCGCGCCCCGCGGCGGGAGCGGAGCAACTGCCCTGGCTGCTGGAGCGCGTGTCCCGGGCCGGCGGCGAGGTCGTGGTCGTCGACATCACGACCGACGAGGCCCGCCAGGTGGGCGCGACCGCCGTGCGGGTCATGGTGCCGCAGCTGATGCCGCTCTCCTTCGCGCACCGGGCCCGCTACCTCGCCCACCCCCGCCTCTACGAGGCTCCTCGCGCCATGGGCCACCCCGTGCACGACGAGGCCGGCATCAATCCCAATCCGCAGCCCTTCGCGTGAGGTGGGTCATGAATCGTCATCTGCTCGTACTCGCCTCGGGAGCGTTCGGCAAGGACGTCGCGCGGCGCCTGGAACACGGCCCCCGGCAGCCCGGCCACGCCGTCACCGTGATGGAGATCGACGAGGGCACCCACCCGAGTCTGTGGCCCCGCGCCGATCTCGTCGTCCTGGCCGGCTCCCATGAGCGGCCCCGCATCGACGAGGCCACGGACCGGGCGGCCTTCGCCTGGGGCACGCCGTGGTTCGGGGTGCACACCACCGCCACCGAGGTGCTGTGCGGCCCCGTGGTGATCCCCGGCCGCACGGCCTGCCACCAGTGCTACGTGCGCCGCCGCAACCAGCACCGGCGGCCCGGACACGGCACCGCGGGCCCGGGGGAGCGGCACCCCACCGGCTACCCGGTCCACCACGTCGGCATCGCCGCAGCCTTCGCCCGCCAGGCGATCGAGGAGGCGCTGCGCCCCCCGGCCGACGCGGAGGCGATCGGCGGCACCGTGCGGAAGTTCGACCAGATCACCGGCGCCACCAGCAGGGCCTCCGTGGTCGCCGTGGACCGCTGCGCGCGCTGCCGCACCGCGCCCGCGGGCGACGAGCTGTGGCACCGACTGGCACCGATCACCGAAGGGCGGACAGCGTGAGCGACCGATCCATGATGACGGCCGAGACCGTCGGCTCCGCCGCGCGGTTCGACCCGCAGCTGCGCATCCCCCTGCGGCCCCGGGTGCGCCGGGGCCTCGTCGTCGGCGCCGAGGCCGACCAGGTGGTGGTGACCGGACCGCCCAAGAAGCAGCTCTTCCGCGGCCGGTCCGCCACCGAGATGCTGCCCGGACTGCTCGGCCTGCTCGACGGCGAGCGCACCCACGACCGGCTCGCGGCCGAACTCGGGCTGCCCGAGGAGGTCGTCTTCAAGGCGCTCTCGCTGCTGTGGACCTGCGGCGTCGTCGAGGAGGGGCCGCCCCCGGAGCCGGCCCGCGCGGCGCTCGCCGACGTCGACGACCGCCTCGCCGACTACCTGTCCCGGGTGGGCAGCGCCACCGAGGTGAACCCCTGCTGGGAGGAGGCGGCCACCCGCCTGCGTACCGCCGGGATCGAGATCTTCGGCGACCCGGCGCTCGCCGCGCTCCTGCGGGACGAGCTGACCGGTTCCATGCCGGTCGCCCTGGGCACCGGCGACGCCCCCACCGAGGGGACGTCGCTCGTCGTCTGGGCCGACGCGGGCGGTCGGGACGGCGCGCCCGGCCCGCGCCTCCTCGCCGACCACTGCTGGGACAAGGGCATCCCGCTGCTGCGGCTGAGCGTGCGGGGCCGCCGGGCGGCGCTCGGCCCGCTGGTCGACTCCCGCACGACACCGTGCCTGGACTGTCTGACCGCCGACGACGAGACCGACGACCGCACGGCGGCCGCGGGCGACCACGAGCTGGCCGCCGCGCTGTTCGCCCGCGACGTCTTCGCCGCGGTCTCCCGGACCACCCCCACACCGCTGCCGATGCGCTGGCGGCTCGTGGACCTGGAGAGCCTCGGCCAGCGCGACACCTCGTCCGCGACCCGGCCCGGCTGTCCGCGCTGCTCCGTCGCCGAGGGCCCGGTCGTGGAACGCGCCGCGCCCGCCACCCGCTTCGAGGCGTCGGTGGCCATGCCGCCGAAGGAGTTCGCCGACCTCAAGGCCCACCAGATGCACTACAAGCCCTCCAACCTGGCGCTGCAACGCGTCTCCCG
Source organism: Streptomyces sp. NPDC052114 (assembly GCF_040680155.1). Classification (NCBI taxonomy): domain Bacteria; kingdom Bacillati; phylum Actinomycetota; class Actinomycetes; order Kitasatosporales; family Streptomycetaceae; genus Streptomyces; species Streptomyces sp. NPDC052114. The sequence goes on from NZ_JBFAWC010000001.1 coordinate 451,813, forward strand.
GACCTGGCCGGTGGCCCCCGCCGTCGAGCTGCCGCCGCCCGGCCACGACCGGCTCGACCGCGCCGACGCGCCGCGCGACGGCACGGCCCTCGGGCCGGACACGCTGTCGCTGCTGCTCTCCGTCACGGCGGGGATCAAGGCCGAGAACGCCGACAGCGCCGAGAAGGTGGCCCGTTGGACGGCGAGCGGCGGCAACATCGGCTCGGTGACCGCGTACGCCGTCGTGCGCGACGTGCCCGGCATCGCCCCCGGCGTCTACGGCTACGTCTCCTCCGAGCACCGCCTCGCCCGGCTGTCCTCCCGCACCGACGCCGTGCCCGGCGACCGGCCGGTCAGCATCGTGCTGACCGGCGACTTCCCCAAGGTCGCCCGCAAGTACTCCGCGTTCGCCCTGCGGATCGTGCTGCTCGACAGCGGCTGCGCGCAGGCCACCGCACGGGAGGCGGCCCGCGCCCTCGGCATCGGCTTCGCCCTGCGCCCCCGCTGGGACGACGACGCCGTCGCCGCGGCGCTCGGCATCAACCCCGACAAGGAACCGGTCACGGCCGTCATCGACCTGGGAGACGCACCATGAGCAGCCCGCACGACCTCGCGGCCGAACTCCTCACCGCCTTCCGGGCACCGGCCCCCGCGGGCACCGCCGCCGCGCCCGCCCGCCCCGCGCCCCGGCCGCCCGTCCCCCTCGGACCGCCCGTCCGCTTCGCCGCCCGGCAGCGGGAGCGGTCGTCCCTGCTCACCGTGTTGGAGAAGCGGCGCTCCGTCCGGTTCTTTGGGCCCGGCCCGGTCGACGCCTCGCTCGTCGCCGACGTCGCCGCCCGGGGCATGGAGGCGGACCTCGCGTCCTGGCCGGACGAGGCGGAGCGGCTGCCGCTGGAGATCAACGTCGTCGCCTTCCGGCTCGACGGCCTGGAGCCCGGCATGTACGGACTCGACGCGGCGGGCGGCGCCGAGCGGTCCTACGTCCGGGTCGCGCCGCTGCCGGAGGGCGAGGCGCTGCGCGGCCTCACCATCCAGCGGGAGTTCTGCGACTCCGCCGCGATCGTCTCCCTCGCCGCCGACCTGGACCTGGCTAGCGAGCTGTACGGCGCCCACGGCTACCGGACGCTCATGACCCGCACCGCGGCCGCCGCCTACACGATGTGGCTCGACGCCGTGGCCGTCGGCCTCGTCGGCACCGTCTTCGCCGGGTTCATCCCGGCCTCCGTACGGCTGCCGCTGCGCAGCGACGGGGCCAGCAGGCACCAGCTCTTCGCCCTGGCCCTGGGCGGCGCACCCGTGCCGCCCCCCATGCCTCCGGGGCCGACCGGCCACCGGTGAACCGAGCACCACCACGAAGAGAAGGAAGTGATCCGATGACCGACGCCAGCGCGTGGGAGCTCGACCTCCACAGCGTCGACCTGGGCGACGAGGACCTGTCCATCGAGCAGATCCCCGAGGGCGTGGCGCTGGGCACCTTCAGCACCGCCTCCAGCGCGACCACGGCCAGCTGCCCGGTCAGCAGCGCCGGAAGCATCATGACCGCCAACTGCACCGGCTGAGTCACCTCTTACCCGTAGGAAAGGAAGCGCACCATGCCTGAACTGGAGCTCTACGTCCTCGACGACATCCTTGAGGACTCCCTGGAGATGGAGACGCTGGCGGACGGCAACGCCCTCGCGTCGGTCTCCACCGCGGGGTCGGCCAGCTCGGCCTCCTGCCCGGCGACCACCGCCTCCTCCTTCACCTCCTTCTCCAGCTACACCTGACAGGCCCGGGGGCTCCGCCGGGGCCTCCGTCGTGAGCACCTTCCACAGCACCTCGTCCGAAAGGAATCGATCAGTGGACACCACCAACGAGGACGCGTTCGACCTGTACGCCCTGGACGGCGACCTGTCCGTCGAGGAACTGCCGCAGGGCAACGCCCTGGGCTGCTGGTTCTCCGCCGCGTCGGCGTCGACCGCGTCCTGCCCGGCGACCTCGGCCTCCAGCGTCGGCAGCGCCTCGACCTTCGGCTGACCGGCCCGTCGCGGTCACGCCACTTCCAGAAGGGATTCCACCTGTGAACGACAGCACCGACCTGCTCATCGACCTCTACGCGACGGACGACGAGCTCTTCGTGGAGGAACTGCCGCAGGGCAACGCCCTCGGCTCCTTCTCCAGCGCCACCTCGGCGAGCTCCTTCTCCTGCCCGGCCAGCTCGGCCAGCAGCGCCACCACGGCCTCCTGCGTCGGCTGAACCGTTCCGCCCCGGCCGGTCCCTCGTGGCCGGCGACCAAGAAACAGAGAAGAGGTGACACCCCATGAGCGAGCAGCACGGCGATCCGTACGCGTTCGACCTCTACGCGATGGACGAGGAGCTCTTCGTGGAGGAACTGCCGCAGGGCAACGCCCTGGGTTCCTTCTCCACGGCGACGTCCGCCGCGTGCGCGTCCTGTCCGGTCAGCTCGGCGAGCAGCGCCACCACGGCGTCGTCGTACGGGTGACCGGCCCCGGCAGGCGGTGCCGCGCTGGCTGACACCGTTTCGGCACCTGCCCGCCGGGCTCGGCTCCTCCCTTTCGGCGGCGCCTGACGGCGCCGCTGAAAGGCGGCTTTCTCATTTCGCAGCATCCTGCAACGCAGGGCCCGGGGTCAACGGGTCACGGCCCGTCGGCCCCGGGCGTCCAGGAGTACAGGAGAGGTAGACAGTGATCAGTTCGCCACCGAAGCTCCGAGACGAGCTGGAGGTCATACGCGGGATGGACGACATCCCGCTGATCTTCGATCCGGTCACCGGGAACTACCACCGCATCACCCGCGCCGGCGAAGTGGTGCTCACCTATCTGGACGGCACCCGCACCCGCGACGACCTCGTCGCCTTCCTCGCGCGCGCCGACCAGGCGCGCGCCGAGGCGCTCTCCCGGCAGATCGACACCTTCCTCGCGGCCCTGGACAGGAGCGGTCTCCTGGAGGGCTCCGCGCCGCCCGAGAAGCCCCAGGGCGCCGGCCGCGTCCGGACGTCGATGCTGATGCCGCGGATCATCCTGACCCGCTCGCTGCCCCGCGTGCTCGAACCGGTGGCCGTGGTGCTGCGCGCCCTGCCCGCGAAGCTGCTGGTGCTGATCGCCGCGCTCGGCGCGATCGCGGGCTACGGGCTGGGCTTCCACACCCTGTTCACCGAGATGCCGCCGCCGCAGGACGCGGCGGGGCCCGCGTTCCTGCTCGCCACCGGCGTGATGCTGCTGTACGTGCTGATGCACGAGACCTCCCACGCCCTGGTCGCCCAGATGCTCGGAACTCCGGTGCGGGGCCTGGGAGTCGCGCTGCTCTTCTACTTCATGCCGGTCGCCTACGTGGACCGCACGGACGCCTACCGGTTCCGGGGACGCGGCGGACGCGTCGTCCTGGCCATGGCCGGCATCCTCAGCGACGGCTGGTTCTGCGCCCTGTCGGGCGTGGTCGCCCTGAACTCCACCGGACTGCTCAGGGACACCGCCGCGCTGCTGCTCGGCATGCAGCTCCTGATGCTGGTCATCAACCTCAACCCGCTGATGCCCAGCGACGGTTACACCGCGATCGAGGCCGCGACCGGCTTCACCAACGCGCGCGGGCGCGCCTTCGCCCTGCTGCGCCACACCCTCCGGCGCGAGGAACTCCCGCCGCACCTCGCCAACCTCGGCAAGGCGGCGCGGCGCGGGCACATGGCGTACGGACTCTTCTCCGTCGCCTATGTCTGCCTCCTCGCCTACGCCATGTTCCACGCCGTCCCGGTCACCGTGGACCTCGCCCTCTCGGCGGTGGGCCGATGAGCTCCCTCGTGATCTCCCCGCTCGTGCTGACCCGGGTGGCGGGCCTGCCCTCCGACGCGCTCGACCTGGTCACCCCCGCCACCCGCAAGCTGCTGGCCGAACACGCCGCCGTCTCCGAGCGCCTGGGCGCCCTGGCACCCCGGCTCACCGACGCCCTCTTCGCGGTCGTCCCCCTGCTCGACGACGACGTACCGCTGCGCCGCAAGGTCCTGGCCGCCAAGCGGTCGGTCAACCGGCTCGACCCGCTGCCCTGGGACGAGGACGTACGCGGCCGTCTGGCCGCACGCCTGCCGTCCGACGCGGCCCTCCTCGTCGACGAATGGATCCGCCTCATCGGTGAACGGCATTCGCTGCTCGACCAGTTGGGCCAGCAGCTCGCCGAGGACCGGGACGGGGCCGTCCAGGCGCTGCACCGGACGCTCGAACCCGGCGGGGAGGCCGCAGGCGGCGCGGGGGAGAGCGACTTCGCCGCCTTCCTGGCGATCGCCGCGCCCGACTGGATCCGCCACCGCGACCACAAGGCCCGGTCGGCGAAGAAGCTGAAGACGCTCTACTCCTACGTCGCCCGCGCCGCCGTCAAGACGAGTCCCTTCTCCGGGCTGACGACCGTCGGCGAGGCCGGGGCGGAAGGACAGGGCCGGGCGCGCAGCCGCACCTCGGCGACCACCGCCCACCTCGCGCTGCGCCGGCTGGCGGGCGACCCGGCGACCGCCGGACTGCTGCGCTACCGCGTGGCGCCCGTGCGCCCCGGCACCCCCACCGAGCCGGAGGGGCTGCTGCTCCACAGCGAGGTGATCATCACCGAGGGCGTGGTCTGGCGCCACGACCGGGCGGTGGAGGCCGATCACGCCCTGGCCTCGACGACCGCCCTGTCCGCGGTGGCCGCCTCGCCCTCCGGCACCTCGCCCTCCGGCACCTCGCCCTCCGGGACCACGCCCTCCGGTGCCACGCTCGACGAACTCCTCGGCGCCCTCGGCGGTGCCCGGCCCTTCGCCCGCTTCGTCCGGCTGCTCGACGCCGGTGTCGTCCAGCCCGTCCCGCCGTGGCGCAGGGGCGAGGCGCCGTTCCCCGCGCTGGCCGCGCTGCTGGCGGACGCCCCCGCCGCCGCGCCGATCGGGCACGGCGACCTGGCGCGGGCCCACGACCTGGGCGACGGCGCGTGGCGGGCGGACAGCAAGGGGCGGATCGCCGCGGCCACGGAGCTGCGGGACCTCACCGGAGGCTGGGCCGGGCAGCGCGACCGCGGGGAGCGGGCGCCCAGCGGGCTGGTCTACGAGGACCGGGAGACGGACCTGGTCCTGCCCGACCCGCTGACCGTCCCCGAGGTCAGGGACGACCTGGCGCTCCTGGGGGAGCGGGTGCGGCCGTACCTCTTCCGCTCGCACCTCTACGACTTCGTCCTGGCGAGCTTCACCGCGGAGTTCGGCGCCGGCGGCGTCTGCCGCGACCCGCTCGGCTTCCTCATGCGGCTCACCGTCGACCGGGACGCCAATCCGCCGCTCGAACGCGCCCTGTTCGCGGACATGGCGAGCCGGCGGGACCCGGGGGACCGGGCCTGGCTCCCGGTCGGGCCGACCAGTGCCCCGCCGAACACCGGGGTCTTCTTCCAGCTGGAGGCGGCGGACCGGTCCGACATCGAGGCGGGCCGCCACCGGCTCGTGGTCAACCAGTACGGGGCGGGCACCGGAGGGCTGTTCAGCCGCTTCGGCAAGCTCCTCGGCGACGGTTTCCGCGAGCGTCTCGCCGCGCACACCGCACGCTGCTGGCCCGGCGTCGACCGCCGCGAGCTGGTGGTGTGGACCGACTGCAACACCGTGCAGTCCGAATGCGGGGGCGTGCTGCCGCCGTTGGTGCTGCCGGGCGAGGTCGGCGCGGAGAACGGGATCACCCTGGACGACACGGTCCTCGCGCACGACGCCCGCACCGACACGCTGTCCCTGTTCGACCGGAGCGGCGACCCCGTCGGCCTCGCCTACCTGGGACTCATCCCGCAGCACCTGCTCCAGTCCTACGTGCGGCTGCTCGCGATCCTCGCCGACCCCTGGGTCAACGGCTCGCCGCACTCGGACTACACGATGACGAAGGCCCACGAGCTGGGCCCGCTCTGCGGCGACGACGTGGTGGCGCTGCCCCGCCTCACCGACGGTCCCGGGGGCCGTCTCGTCACCCGGCGCGCCTCGTGGATCGTGCCGGCCTCGGCGCTCCCGCGCCCGGAGCCGGGCGAGCGCGGCGAGACCGCCCTGGCCGTCCGGCTCGACGAGCTGCGCCGGGCCCACGGCATCCCCGAGGAGGTCTTCGTGCACCAGCTCGCGGGCGCGGGCGACGCCCTCGGCATGAGCGCCGACCGCAAACCGATGTGGGTGTCCCTGGCCTCGCCGCTCTCCGTGGGCGTGCTGCACCACTGGCTCAGCCCGCGCACCAGCCACCTCCGGCTCGTGGAGGCACTTCCCGAGCGCCCCCTGCACGCCCAGCGCGACGCCCTCGGCCGGCCCCGGGTCACCGAGCACGTGGCCCTGCTGGCCTGGCCCGAGGAGAACCGATGATGCCGGTACAGGACCGCACCGACCGCACCGACCGCGCGGACGGGGGCGTGGACACGGACTGGTGGTACGTCCGCGCCTACCCCGGGCATCCGGACGCGATGGACGAGGCCACCCGGGTGCTGATCCCGTGGCTGTCCGCGGTGGCGTCCGAGGAGGCGGCGTCCGCGTGGTTCTTCACGCGCTACTGGGACATGAGCGGCCATCACCTGAGGCTGCGCCTGAAGTGCTCCGCCGACGGGGTCGACCGCGTCCACGCCCGCCTGCCCGAACTGGTCGGGCTGCTGCACGCGCTCGACCGGCCCGCCCCCGTGGAACGGCTCGTGCCGGGCTCGGTGCCGCAGGGTCTTCCGCTGGTCAGACAGGCCCGCTGCTGCCTGTACGCGCCGGAACTCGCCAAGTACGGCGGCGCGCGGGGGGTGGCCCGGGTGGAGGAGCTCTTCACGGCCTCCTGCCGGTGGTACGACGAGCAGCGGATCGGTGCGCTCGCGCCGCTCTTCGACCGGGCGGCGCTCGCGGTCGCGTACATGAGGGCGCTCATCAGGGCGGCGCTGCCCGACGCGGAGGCGCGGACCGCGTTCTGGACCGCCCACCGCCGGCAGTGGGGGCGGCAGTTGCGGATGGCGGCGCCCGCCCAGGAGGACCTGCGCGGCCTCCTCGCCCGCGCGGCGAAGGGCACGAAGGAGGCGTCCGTCGAGGCGTCCCTCCAGGAGAGCGTGATCCGGCACGTCGCGACGGTCGTGCGCACCCTCGACGCGGCGGAGGCCGACGGCAACCCCGTGGCGCGGCAGGAACTGCTCCTGCACTACCTGCACATGGACCTCAACCGCTGGGGCTTCGTGCCCGCCGAGGAGAGCCTCCTCGGTGTGCTCGCCTCGGCCGGCTAGTCACCGGAAACATTCGACTTACCCGACGCGCATCTACTTTCCAAATTGGAAAGTAGATGCCATGCTGACAGTCAAGACGATGGACAGCGGTACGCACGGCGAGACCTCGGCGCAAGCCGATGAGAGGCAGATGCGGAATGGCTGAACGAAGCCCGTCGCCCGACACGGCGATCCTGCTCCAGAACGTCACCAAGAGGTATCCGGGCCCCCACGGGGACGTCGTCGCCCTGGCGGGCATCGACCTCTCCGTGCGGCCGGGGGAGATCTTCGGCCTGCTCGGTCCGAACGGAGCGGGCAAGACCACCACCATCGAGACCCTCGCCGGTCTGCGCCGCCCCACCGCGGGCACCGTCCGGGTCCTCGGATACGACCCCGTGGCGCAGCGCGACGAGATCCGCAAGTGCGTCGGCATCCAGCCGCAGCACGCCGCCGTGTTCGAGCAGCAGACGGTGGCGGAGCTGCTGCGGGTCTGGGCGTCCCTCTACCCCGACCCCGAGACCCCCGACGCCGTCATCGAGCGGATGGGCCTGACGGCCTCCCGCGACGTGCGGGTGGCGAAGCTCTCCGGCGGACAGCGCCAGCGGCTCCTGGTCGGCACGGCGCTCATCTCCCGCCCCCGTCTGCTGGTGCTCGACGAGCCCTCGACGGGCATGGACCCCAACGCGCGCCAGGAGCTGTGGGACGCGATCCGCGCGCACCGCGCCTCCGGCGGCACCGTCCTGCTCTCGACGCACTCCATGGAGGAGGCCGAGATGCTCTGCGACCGGGTCGCCGTGCTCCACAAGGGCCGGGTCGCCGCGTGCGGGACGCCGCAGGACCTGATCAGCACCCACGCGCCCGAGCGCGAAGTGCACTTCACCGTCGCGGACGGCACCGACCTCGCGGAGCTGCGCACCGCGCCCGGGGTGTCCCACGTCGAGAGCCACGACTCCGGCAGCACCACCCGGGTCGTCGTGCGCACCGACGACTCCGACGCGCTGTTCGGCCTGCTCGCCGGTCCGCTCGGGGCCCGCCACATCCAGATCAAGGAGGCCGGGCTCGAAGCGGTCTTCCGCCTCCTCACCGGAGTCTCCTTCCACGAGGCGGGCGACGGCACGGAGCCGCCCGCCGAGCACGACGACGCCACGTCCGAGAAGAAAGGGGTGATGGTGTGATCTCCGCGTCCTCGCGCGAGCTGGCCCTCATGCACGGCAGGGAGCTCATCCGCGATCCCAAGTACTTCTACTTCGCGCTCTTCTTCCCCTTCGGGATGCTGGCCATCTTCCTCGGCCTCGGCTTCGCCATGCCGGAGGACTCCGGCGCCCCGGACTTCCTCCAGCTCGTCTTCCCCATGGCGATCTTCCTCGCCGTGACCAGCGCCGCCCTGACCGTCACCGCGGGACCGCTGGCCAGTCTGCGCACCAAGGGCACCCTCCGGCTCCTGGGCACCACACCGGTGGGCCGGGCCCGCCTCGTCTTCACGCACATGATCGCCAGGGTCCTCATGGTCACCGCGCAGGCGGCCGTCCTGCTCGCGCTGGCGTGCGCCCTCGGCAAGGTCGAACCGAGCCGCCTGCCCGCCCTGTTCGGCATCGCCCTGCTCGGCCTCGCCATGTTCGGCGGCATCGGCTACCTGATCGGCGGCCGGCTGTCCTCGCCGGACGCCGCCACCAACGTCGGTACGCTCGTGCAGCTCGCGGCGCTGTTCCTGAGCGGTCTCGCGTTCCCGCTGGAGCTCATGCCCGACGCCGTCCGCACCACGCTGGGCCTGCTGCCCACGTCCTTCTTCGCGGACCTCATGCTCACGCAGATGTCCCAGGGCGAGCCGACCCACCCGGTCTGGCTGTCCGTCCTGGTCGTCGTCGCCACCACCGCCGTCGTGGTCACCCTGGCCGTCCGCACCTTCAAGTGGGACCAGGGCGAGGACGCGTAGGCGCCGGCATGCGACCGTATCCTCCAGTCCTGTCCCGCAAGGAAGGCGCCATGATGGACAAGAAGGAAGCGCGGGAGGCCCTCGCCTCGGCCGACGCACTGGCTTCCCGGATGCGCGGGGGAAACCGCGGGACCGGCCCCCTGGTGTTCCTCCTCGGGGCGGCGATGACGGTCATGACGGCCGTCTACGGCCTGCTGGTCGAGCCCTCCTCGGAGTACGCCGTCCCGGTCGTCCTGCTCATCCCCTTCTTCGGTCTCGTGATCTACACGGCGACCCGGCCGGTGCTGGCCCGCCACCACCGGACCCTGTACGCCCTCACGACGACGGCGGGTGCCGCGCTCTACACGCTCACGGTCACCCTCGGCACGGCGTTCTTCTCCGGCGAGGCGCTGTGGTGGATCCCGGGAGCCGTCCTGTGCGGTGTGCCCTTCGCCGTGATCGGCGTGCTCGACCGCAGGGCGGCCCGCACCTCCGGGGCCACGCCGTGACGCATCCGCGCAAGTCCCTCGACACCCTGATCCACGCGCCGGTCCGGTTCTCCATCGTCGCCGCGCTCGCCTCGGTGGACGAGGCCGACTTCAAGACCCTCCGCGACACCGTCGAGATCACGGACTCGGCCCTGTCCAAGCAGACCGCCCTCCTGGAACAGGCCGGGTACGTGAAGGTCCGCAAGGCCTTCGTCGGCAAGCGCGCGCGGACCTGGCTCTCCCTGACGAACGCGGGCCGGACGGCCTTCGCCCGCCACCTGGCCGCGCTGCGCGACATCGCGGCGTGGGAGCCCGAGCCTGCGGACGGCACCGAGCACCCCGCGTGAGGCGGGGCCGCTACTGCGGCGCCGCCGACGTGACGAGCAGCAGCTCCCGCAGCGCCGGGCCCGGCGGGCCGGGACGCACGGCGAGGCAGGTGGTGAGCGCCGGTCCGTCCAGGGGCCGCACCGCGACCCGGGGCAGCGAAGGCAGCGCGCCCACCTCGTAGAAGACGGTCCACGAGCCCCCGCTCCCGTCGGCGCCCGCCTGGGCCCCGATCGCCGAGAGCGTCTCCTGGAGCGTCGTGAACGGCGGCCCGAGCAGCGGCTGTCCGGCCCCCGCGTCCCGCAGCGCGTCGCCGATCAGGTCGTGGAAGGGCGGGTTGGCCCCGCGGGGCGCGAGCCGCAGCGGCAGCCCCGACCGCACGAGCGCGTCAAGACCGATGCCGGGGCCGCCCTCCGCGGCGAGCGGATGACCCGACGGCAGCGCCACGTACAGCGGATCGCTCCACACGGGCAGCAGCTCAAGCCCTTCCGCCGCGCGCACGGCACGGACGAAGGCCGCGTCCAGCTCGCCCGTGCGCACCGCCGCGAGCCGCTCGGCGGGCGGCAACCGCCGCAGCACGACCTGGAGTTCGGGCGCCCGCCCGGCCAGCGCGTCCAGCACCCCGTACATGCGCCCGCCGGGCCCCTGCACCGTGCCGAGCCGCAGCACCCCCCGTGCCCCGCCCGCGAGGTCGGCGGCCACCCGGCGCGTCCTGCCCGCCGCCGCGAGCACGGCGCGCGCCTCCGGCAGCAGCCGCTCGCCCGCGCCGGACAGCCGCACGTGCCGCGTCGACCGCTCGAAGAGCGTGACCCCCCACTCCGACTCCAGGAGCCGCACCTGGCGGCTCACCGCCGACTGCACGATCCCGATCCGCCCGGCCGCCCGCGCGAACCCGCCCTCCTCGGCGACCGCCACGAAGTACTCCAGCTGCCGCAGCTCCACGCCCCGCCCCCGCCCCGCCCGTCCCTGCCCGGATCCATCTCGGTCCGAGATTTCTGTGGGTGACAACCGCCTGTGGTTCGCGGCTTCTTCCCGGGTTCGAATGAACCCCGGCAAGCAGAACGAGCAAGGGAGCAGCAGACATGGCAGATCCGAACGCGCTGGTCGTCCAGGGCGAGGACGCCGAGCGCGTCCCCCTTCCGCACGGCGGAGGCTTCCGTCTCCTCGCCGACGCGAGCGGCACGGGCGGCGCGCTCGGCGCGAACACCCTGGCCCTCGGCGAGGGCGCCGACGGCGCCCGCCCGCACTTCCACGCGGTGTCGCACGAGCTCTTCCACGTCACCGAGGGCGCCGTCGACTTCCTGCTCGACGGCGACCCGGTGACGGTGGGCAAGGGCGGCCTGGTCGTCGTCCCGCCGCGCATGCCGCACGCGTTCGGCGCCGCGCCCGGCACCACGGCGGAACTGCTCGCCGTCCTCACCCCGGGCGTCGAGCGCTTCGGCTACTTCCGCGCGCTCGGCCGCATCCAGCACGGCCTGGACACCTTCGACGGCCTGCTGCCCGAGCAGGACCGCTACGACGTCCACTTCGTCCCCACGGAGGGGCCCTGGCGGTGAGCCTCCCCGGTGAGCGGTGACGCTTCGGCCCGCGCCGAAACGTCGCCCCCTTACCGTCGGGTCATGACACTTCGGTACGAGGAGTTCCGCGACCTGCACCGCACCGGTGCGCCCCTGCTGCTGCCCAACGCCTGGGACCACGCGTCGGCCGCCGCGCTCGCCGCCGCCGGGTTCCGCGCGGTCGGCACGACCAGTCTGGGCGTCGCCGCCGCGGCGGGCCTGCCCGACGGCACGGGCGCCGCCCGCGCGGAGACGGTCCGCCTCGCCCGTGGTCTGACCCGCCTGGACGCGCTGGTCAGCGTGGACATCGAGGGCGGCTTCAGCGACCGCCCGGAGGACGTCGCGCAGCTGGTGGCCGAGTTGGCGGACGCGGGCGTCGTCGGCGTCAACATCGAGGACGGGCGCCCGGACGGCACGCTGCGGGACCTCGGCCATCAGTGCGAGATCCTCCACGCCGTGTGCGAGGCGGTGTCCGGCCGCCTCTTCGTCAACGCGCGCACGGACACGTACTGGCTGCCGGGCGACGACGGCCGCGCCGCCCGGACCGAGGGCCGCCTCGCCGCGTACGAACAGGCCGGTGCGGACGGCCTGTTCGTGCCCGGCCTGCGGGACCTGCGCGCCGTCGCCGCGCTGACCGCCGGCCTCGGCGCCCCGCTCAACGTCCTCCACGCACCCGACGGCCCGGCCCTCCCGGACCTCGCCGATGCGGGCGTGCGGCGGGTCAGCTGCGGCTCGTTCCTGTTCCGCGCGGCGCTCGGCGCGGCGGTGGCGGCGGCCACGGCGGTCGCGGGGGGTCTGCCGCCGCGCACGGCGGACGTTCCCTCGTACGCGGAGACGCAGGCGCTGTCCGAGGCGTTCGCCTAGAGTCGCGGCGGTGGAGATCAGTCGACTGACCGCCGCGGAGCGGCGGGTGTGGGAGGCGTATCCGCTCGGGCGGACCGTGGACTTCCGGCCGGCGCGCGAGGACGACCCGCGCTCCGGGGCGGAGTGGGGGCCCGAGCGGACCGTGCGGGCCGAGGTGCTGCGCACGCTGATCCTCGACGGCCCCCGGCAGGACGGGGAGGTCCCGGTGCTCCGGGTCACCGGCGCGCGGATCAGCGGGCGGCTCGACCTCCAGTACGCGGAGGCCGTGACGGCGGTCCACCTGTGGGCCTGCTTCTTCGACGGCACGCCCGACCTCTACGGCGCGCAGCTGCGCCAGCTGAACCTGGGCCGTTCCGTCCTGCCCGGCCTGGACGCCACCACCCTCCGGCTCGACGGCCTCCTGCGCATGTCGGGGTGCCGCGTCCGGGGTCCCGTCCGGCTCGGCGGCGCGCGGATCGCGGGGGCGGTCTTTCTCGACGGCGCCGAACTGGGCCGCGCGGACGCCGAGTTGTCGGGTCCGATCCTCGCGCTCAACCGCGCGTCCATCGGCGACGACCTGGAGGCCGACCGGGGCTTCACCGCCCACGGCCTGGTCCGCCTCGCGGGCGCCACCGTCGCGGGGAACATCACCTTCGACGACGCGGTCCTGAGCAATCCCGGGGGCACGGCGCTCCACGCGTCGAACCTCGACGCCGGTACCGATCTGCACGGGACGCGGCTGCGGGCGTACGGGCGGATCAATCTGCGGGGCGCCCGCATACCGGGGCAGCTCAACCTGGAGTCCGCCCGCCTCTCGAACCCCGGCGGGGTCGCGCTGCGGGCCAGCGGTCTGACCGTCGGCACGCTCTGGATGGACCGCGCCCCGCGCCTCGACGGCACGATCACGCTGCACGGCTCCCAGTTCGACGTGCTGTACATATCCCCGGAGACCTGGCCGGACGAGGTCCGTCTGGACGGCCTCACGTACACCAGGCTCGGTCCGAACGAGCCCGCCGAACGGCGCCTCCAGGTGCTGGAGCGGGACGCCGACGGCTATGTCCCGCACGCGTACGAGCAACTGACCGCCGCCTACCGGAACAACGGGGACGACGCGGCGGCCCGTACCGTCCAACTCGCCAAGCACCGCCGCCACCGGGCCACGCTGCCGCCGTACGCCAGGGCCTGGGGCCACCTCCAGGACGTCACCGTCGGCTACGGCTTCCGGCCCACGCGCGCGGCCGTCTGGCTGCTGTCGCTGGTGCTGGTGGGCGCGGTGACGTTCTGGCTGCACCGGCCGCCCGCGCTGAAGCCGGACGAGTCGCCGGACTTCAACCCCGTCTTCTACACGCTGGACCTGCTGCTGCCGATCGTCGACTTCGGGCAGGAGAGGGCGTACGCCGCGCAGGGGGCGTACCAGTGGTTCGGGTACGCGCTGATCGTCCTGGGCTGGACCCTCGCGACGACGATCGCGGCGGGGGTGACGCGGGCGATCAGTCGTCAGTAGCGGCGCGGAGTCCGCCGACGAAGGCGGACCAGGCTCCGGCGCCGAGGACCAGGGCGGGGCCCCGGGGATCCTTGCTGTCCCGCACGGGGACGACGCCGGGCACTCCGTCGACGACCTCGACGCAGTCTTCCCCGCCGCTGCCGCCGCTGTAGCTGCTCTTGCGCCAGCGGGCGGTGCTCAGGTCGTACTCGCGCATCGTCTGTAGTCCTCCGACAGCGATTCGATCAGATCCAGGGACGCGTCCGGCGACAACGCAACGCCCCTGAGCAGATCGTAAGTCGCCCGCGTCTGCTTCACCACTGCCGGATCGTCAGGAGGTTCCCCGAAAGCACCGCTTCTGTATAGACCGTTGGCGGAGCGTCCTCGAACTCCATGAGCTTCATCATCTTGCCCATCCCCGGGTACGCCCCGGCCGCGAACGGGATGACCTGCACCAGCACTTGGCGCTTGCGGGTCATCGTCGCGATGTGATCGAGCTGTTCAGCCATCACGGCGGCGCCTCCGACCGGAACGAGCAGCACGGTCTCGTGCAGGATCGCCCAGTACACGGGCCGCGCGGCGTCTTTGAGGAGCAGCGTGCGATCCATGCGGCCCCTGATCAGCTCCTCGACGTACTCGTCGGTGGCGAACGGGTTGCTGCTCAGGAACACCGCACGCGCGTACCGGGGTGTTTGCAGGAGCCCTGGCACCACAGCCGGCGCGAAGTCGCAGATCTCCGTCGCCAGCCGCTCCAGCTCCGCCGCGTGAGCGAAGTACTCCGTAAATGGCTGATCCTTGATGAGCTTGCGCCACATCCGCTCGAAAAAGCCGTCGGTTTGTAGCACCTCATCAATACGCTGCGCCACATCCAACTGCGGCTTTCGAATTGCCTGTTCGAACTGGCCGATATACCCGCCCGAAACGAAAACCCGAACCCCCAACGCCGACTGACTCAGCCCCGCGTCCTCGCGCCTCCGCTTCAGCTCCGCGCCGAAGAACTCCCAGGCCGCCTGCCTCGAACCATGTGAACCATTGGCCATGGCCAACCGCCTCCCGCAGCCCCGCAGTTGTAGGGGACAGACTCCTGCCGAGTGTAGGCGCAAGCCGTCATCGTGGTGGCGGGAAGAGTGAAATCCGACAGGAAAGGGGAGCCACGTGGCGACCGGAGAAAGCCCCCACGCAGTGGCCTGCGTCGAGCATGCGGAGGAAACAGTGGACGAATTGCGCACCGCACTGGCACGTGCGGGAATTACGCTGCCGTCATTGCGGATCGATCCCGCCGCCCTCGCGAGGGAGGCGCCATGTCCGCGCGTCGAATTGGGGGGATGTTCCGTCGACCAGGCGGCCCGCCTGACCGTCGCCCTGAGGAGCGAGCCATGAACCACCCCGTGCACCTTCCCGTCGGCTCGTACGTCGTGGACACCCGCAACGGCCGCGTCGGCAGGGTCATGGGCCACGAGGGCCCGTACGTCCAGCTCCGCCCCTACGGCGGAGGCAGGGAGTGGGACTGCACCCCCGAGGCCGCCCGGACGGCGACCAGCGCGGAGCGGCTGCGCGCGGCGACGGCGTACGCGAACGCCCGCAGCCGGGGCGAGGTCTCCTGAGGGCGTCCTGAGGTGAACCCGGGCCCGGCCACCCCGTGGCGTGCGCGAGAATGGGGCCATGAGTCTGTTCCGCGACGACGGCATCGTGCTGCGCACCCAGAAGCTGGGTGAGGCGGACCGGATCATCACCCTGCTCACCCGCGGTCACGGCCGCGTGCGGGCCGTGGCGCGCGGGGTGCGCCGGACCAAGTCCAAGTTCGGGGCCCGCCTCGAACCGTTCTCCCACGTCGACGTGCAGTTCTTCGCGCGGGGGAGCGAACTGGTCGGCCGCGGACTGCCGTTGTGCACGCAGAGTGAGACGATCGCTCCGTACGGTGGCGGGATCGTGACCGACTACGCCCGGTACACCGCCGGGACGGCCATGCTGGAGACCGCCGAGCGGTTCACCGACCACGAGGGCGAGCCCGCCGTGCAGCAGTACCTGCTGCTGGTGGGCGCGCTCCGGGTGCTCTCGCGCGGTGAGCACGAGCCGCACCTCGTCCTCGACGCCTTCCTGCTGCGCTCCCTGGCGGTGAACGGTTACGCGCCGAGCTTCACCGACTGCGCGAAGTGCGGCATGCCCGGACCGAACCGGTTCTTCTCGGTCGGGGCGGGCGGATCGATTTGCACCGACTGCCGGGTGCCGGGCAGCGTCGTGCCGTCGGCGGAGGCGCTCACGCTGCTCGGGGCGCTGCTGACGGGCGACTGGGAGACGGCCGACGCCTGTGAGGCGCGGCACGCCAGGGAGGGCAGCGGGCTGGTTTCGGCCTATCTGCACTGGCACTTGGAGCGCGGACTGCGTTCACTGCGGTACGTAGAGAAGAACTGAAGCGAGCTAGGAGAGAGCCCCCCATGGCACGACGCGGAATCCTCGGACGGTCCCGCCGGGAGTACGTGACGCCCGAACCGCACCCCTCGGGCGCCCAGCCGCCGAAGATCCCCGGCGAGCTGGTGCCCAAGCACGTCGCGATCGTCATGGACGGCAACGGCCGGTGGGCGAAGGAGCGCGGGCTGCCGCGCACCGAGGGGCACAAGGTCGGCGCCGAGCGCGTCCTCGACGTGCTCCAGGGCGGCATCGAGATGGGCGTCGGCGCGATCTCGCTGTACGCCTTCTCCACCGAGAACTGGAAGCGCTCGCCGGACGAGGTGAAGTTCCTGATGAACTTCAACCGCGACTTCATCCGCAAGACCCGCGACCAGCTCGACGAGCTGGGCATCCGGGTGCGCTGGGTGGGCCGCATGCCCAAGCTGTGGAAGTCGGTCGCCAAGGAGCTGGAGATCTCCCAGGAGCAGACCAAGGGCAACGACAAGCTGACCCTGTACTTCTGCATGAACTACGGCGGGCGCGCGGAGATCGCGGACGCCGCGCAGGCGCTCGCCGAGGACGTGAAGGCGGGCCGGCTCGACCCGTCCAAGGTCAGCGAGAAGACCTTCGCGAAGTACCTGTACTACCCGGACATGCCGGACGTGGACCTGTTCCTGCGTCCCAGCGGCGAGCAGCGCACGTCCAACTACCTGCTGTGGCAGAGCGCCTACGCCGAGATGGTCTTCCAGGACGTGCTGTGGCCGGACTTCGACCGCCGCGACCTGTGGCGGGCCTGCCTGGAGTACGCCTCGCGCGACCGCCGCTTCGGCGGCGCGATCCCGAACGAGCTCCAGATCACCAAGGGCTGACCCGATCCCGCATGCGTGAGGGCCCGCACCGTCGAGACGACGGTGCGGGCCCTCACGTACGTATGGCGACTTCCGTACGGCTACTTCTTCGCGCACTCCGCGCACGTACCGAAGATCTCCACGGTGTGCGCCACGTTCACGTATCCGTGCTCGGCGGCGATGGCCTCGGCCCACTTCTCGACCGCCGGACCCTCGACCTCGACGGCCTTGCCGCAGACGCGGCAGACCAGGTGGTGGTGGTGCTCGCCGGTCGAGCAGCGGCGGTAGACCGTCTCGCCCTCGTTGGTGCGCAGCGCGTCCACCTCGCCGGCGTCGGCGAGGGACTGGAGCGTGCGGTAGACCGTGGTCAGGCCGACCGAGTCGCCCTTGTGCTTGAGCATGTCGTGCAGCTCCTGGGCGCTGCGGAACTCGTCCACCTCGTCGAGTGCCGCCGCCACGGCCGCGCGCTGGCGGGTCGACCTGCCTCGAACCGGGGCTCCCACTGTTGCCTCCTCGCGTCTGCGCTCTGGTCTGGGCCTGCCGGGCCATTGTGCCAGGTCGCTCATGAGGCGGGTCAGGTCTTGGCCACCGGCTGGGCCGGTACGGCGCACTCGACGGGGTCGCCCGCCGCCGCCTCGGCCGCGGCGGCGGCCCGTGCCCTGCGCCGGGCCAGTGGTGTGGCGAGGACGGTCAGGGCGATGAAGACCCCGATGGTCAGGAGGACGATCGTCGCGCCGGGCGGCACGTCCTGGTAGTACGAGGTGACCGTGCCGCCGAGCGTCACCGCGACGCCGATCGCCACGGAGATCGCGAAGGTCGCCGCGAAGCTGCGGGTGAGCTGCTGGGCGGCCGCCACCGGCACCACCATCAGCGCGGAGACCAGGAGCAGGCCCACGACCCGCATGGCGACGGTGACGGTGACCGCCGCGGTGACGGCGGTGAGCAGGTTCAGGGCGCGCACCGGCAGGCCCGTGACGCGCGCGAACTCCTCGTCCTGGCTGACCGCGAAGAGCTGGCGGCGCAGGCCGAGTGTGACGAGGACCACGAACGCGGCGAGCAGGCAGATCGCGGTGACGTCCTCCTCGGAGACCGTGGAGAGCGAGCCGAAGAGGTACGACTGGAGGTTCGCGTTGGAGCCGCCGGGGGCGAGGTTGATGAACATGACGCCGCCCGCCATGCCGCCGTAGAACAGCATCGCCAGCGCGATGTCGCCGCGCGTCTTGCCGTACCAGCGGATCAGCTCCATGACGACGGCGCCGATGATCGCGACCGCCGTCGCCATCCACACCGGCGAGGTGGAGAGCAGGAAGCCGAGGCCGACGCCGGTCATCGCGACGTGGCCGATGCCGTCGCCCATCAGGGCCTGGCGGCGCTGGACGAGGTAGATGCCGACGGCGGGCGCGGTGATGCCGACCAGGACGGCGGCGAGCAGCGCCCGCTGCATGAAGGCGTAGTTGAGGAGTTCCATCGTTCTCGCGTCCTCAGGTGAGCAGGCCGGTACGGACCGGCTCGGCGTCGGCGGTGTGCGGGTGGACGTGGTCGTGGCCGGGCAGCGCGTGCTGGCCGACGGCCTCCGGGGGCGGCCCGTCGTGCAGGACGCAGCCGTCGCGCAGCACCACGGCGCGGTCGATCAGCGGCTCAAGGGGGCCCAGCTCGTGCAGGACGAGCAGGACGGAGGCGCCCCGCTCGACCTGGAGGCGCAGGGTGTCGGCGAGGACCTGCTGGCTGGCCAGGTCGACGCCCGCCATCGGCTCGTCCATGATCAGCACTTCGGGCTCGGAGGCGAGCGCGCGGGCGATGAGGACCCGCTGGTGCTGGCCGCCGGAGAGGGCGTTCACGGAGTCCTTGGCGCGGTCGGCGAGGCCCACCAGCTCGATGGCGCGGGCGACGGCCTCGCGGTCGGCCTTGCGCAGCACGCCGAAGCGGGCGCGGGAGAGGCGGCCGGAGGCGACGACCTCGGTGACGGTGGCGGGCACGCCGCCCGCGGCGGTGGTGCGCTGCGGGACGTACCCGACGCGGGACCAGTCGCGGAAGCGGCGGCGCGGGGTGCCGAAGATCTCGACCTCGCCGCCGGTGACGGGCACCTGGCCGATGACCGTGCGCACGGCCGTGGACTTGCCCGAGCCGTTGGCGCCGAGCAGGGCGACGACCTCGCCGCGGCGCACGGTGAGGTCGATCCCGCGCAGGACGGGGCGCGAGCCGAGCTCGGCGGTGACCTTGCGCAGGGATATGACGGCGCTGTCGGCGCTGCCGGTGTCGCCCGGTTCGGCTGACTTGCTCATGGCTCGTGCCTCCAAAGCCGCGGGGGAGAGGGTCACTTGGCGCCCAGGGCCTTCTGCAGCGCCTTCAGGTTGGACTCCATGACCTGGACGTAGTCCGTGCCCTTGGACTTGTCCGTGATGCCCTCGATCGGGTCGAGCACGTCGGTTTTCAGGCCGGTGTCCTTCGCGAGGGTCTTGGCCGTCCGGTCGCTGACGAGGGTCTCGTAGAAGACGGTGGTGACGCCGTCGGCCTTCGCCATCTTCTGGAGGTCCTTGACGCGCTTGGCGCTGGGCTCGCCCTCGGGGTCGAGGCCGCTGATGGCCTCCTCGGTCAGGCCGTAGCGCTCGGCGAGGTAGCCGAAGGCGGCGTGGGTGGTGATGAAGACCTTGGAGTCGGTGTCCTTCAAGCCGTCCTTGAAGGTCTTGTCCAGGCCACCGAGCTTCTTCACGAGGGCCGCGGTGTTCTTCTCGTACGTCTTGGCGTTGTCCGGGTCGGCCTTCTCCAGGGCCTTGCCGACGCCCTCGGCGACCTCGGCGTACTTCACCGGGTCCAGCCAGATGTGCGGGTCGGCGCCCTCGTGCGAGTGGTCGTGGCCGTGGTCGTCGTGACCCTCTTCGTCGTGCTCGGCCGCGTGCCCGCCGACCTCGTTGCCGTGCTTCTCCATGTCGGTCAGGGAGGCGGCGTCGACCTTGTTCTTGATCCCGGACTGGTCGATCGCGTCGTCGACGGCGGGCTGGAGGCCCTTGAGGTAGAGGGCGACGTCGGACTCTTCGAGCTGTCCGCGCTGCTTGGCGGAGACGTCCAGGTCGTGCGGCTCCTGGCCGGGCTCGGTGAGGTTCGTGACGGAGACGTGGTCGCCGCCGATCTGCTCCGCGAGGTACTGCATGGGATAGAACGACGCCACCACGTCGAGCTTGCCGTCCTTGTCGCTCGCGGCCGAGGAGGAGCAGGCGGTCAGCGCCGTGAGGCCGAGGACCGTGGCGGAGGCGAGGGCTGCGGTGGGTATGAGGCGTCGTACGTTCATGACACTCATTTTCAACAAATGTGGAAACGATTGTCAACAAGGGGTCCGGTCCCGCGCTGGGCCCGGTGCCGTACCGGAACCGATTTGATTAGGGGGGTAAGGCCGCCGGTAACCTGAAGCATTCGCTCCCGGAGCGCGTATTCCCGCTTCGTCCGCCGTCGTCATGAAGAGAGCACCGTGGCCGCCGACAAGATCGACACCATCGTCAGCCTGAGCAAGCGCCGTGGCTTCGTTTTCCCCTGCAGTGAGATCTACGGCGGTCAGCGCGCCGCCTGGGACTACGGACCGCTGGGCGTCGAGCTGAAGGAGAACCTCAAGCGCCAGTGGTGGCGCTACATGGTCACCTCGCGCGAGGACGTCGTCGGCATCGACTCGTCGGTGATCCTGGCCAGCGAGGTCTGGCAGGCCTCGGGTCACGTCGCGACGTTCTCCGACCCGCTCACCGAGTGCCTCTCCTGTCACAAGCGCCACCGCGCCGACCACCTGGAAGAGGCCTACGAGGCCAAGCACAACCGCCCGCCGGCCAACGGCCTCGCGGACATCAACTGCCCCAACTGCGGTACCAAGGGCCAGTTCACCGAGCCCAAGCAGTTCTCCGGCATGCTCGCCACGCACCTCGGCCCCACGCAGGACAGCGGCTCCGTCGCCTACCTGCGCCCCGAGACCGCGCAGGGCATCTTCACCAACTTCGCCCAGGTCCAGCAGACCTCGCGCCGCAAGCCGCCGTTCGGCATCGCGCAGATGGGCAAGTCCTTCCGCAACGAGATCACGCCCGGCAACTTCATCTTCCGCACCCGCGAGTTCGAGCAGATGGAGATGGAGTTCTTCGTCAAGCCGGGCGAGGACGAGAAGTGGCAGGAGTACTGGATGGAGCAGCGCTGGAACTGGTACACCGGCCTGGGCCTGCGCGAGGAGAACATGCGGTGGTATGAGCACCCGAAGGAGAAGCTCTCCCACTACTCCAAGCGCACCGCCGACATCGAGTACCGCTTCCAGTTCGGCGGCAGCGAGTGGGGCGAGCTGGAGGGCGTCGCCAACCGCACCGACTACGACCTGTCGGCGCACTCCAAGGCCTCGGGCCAGGACCTGTCCTACTTCGACCAGGAGGCCGGCGAGCGCTGGACTCCGTACGTCATCGAGCCCGCGGCCGGTGTCGGCCGCACGATGCTCGCCTTCCTCCTCGACTCCTACATCGAGGACGAGGCCCCGAACGCCAAGGGCAAGCTGGAGAAGCGCACGGTCATGCGCTTCGACCACCGCATCGCCCCGGTGAAGGTCGCGGTCCTGCCGCTGTCCCGCAACCCGGAGCTGTCCCCGAAGGCCAAGGGCCTCGCGACCGCCCTGCGGCAGAACTGGAACATCGAGTTCGACGACGCCGGCGCCATCGGCCGCCGCTACCGCCGCCAGGACGAGATCGGCACGCCGTACTGCGTCACGGTCGACTTCGACACCCTCGACGACAACGCCGTGACGGTGCGCGAGCGCGACTCGATGAAGCAGGAGCGCGTCTCCCTCGACCAGATCGAGGGCTACCTGGCCGCGCGCCTGGTGGGCTGCTGAGGCCTGACGCCCGGGCGCGTGCTCCTCGCATGACGCCGTAGAAGGCTCGTGGAAGCCCCCGGTTCCGGGTTATGGAACCGGGGGCTTCTGTGCACACTGAAGCGCATGCTTCCGATGACCACGAGCAAGGTCAGCAGATGGGACCAGCACGGACGCGAGCACGTCGTCCAGGTCCAGAAGGCGGGCGTGCAGCGGCAGTTGAGCTGCGGGACCTGCGGATGGCGCAGGAAGGCGCAGTTCCTGCCGTGGCTCAAGGCCGAGGAACACCTGGCGCAGGAGCATCAGGCGACGGTGGATCCGGCGGGACCGGGTTCCGGCTCGGCCTCCTAGCCGCCGGGGGCCGTCGCGCTGGCCGCCGGGCCCTTCGGGGTCAGGACGAGGATCGCCGCGTCCGGTGCCTGCGGGGCGAGCAGCAGCGTCATGCCGTACGCGCGGGCCGGGCCGCCGTCCTCGGGGCGGACCTCCACCGTCCGCGGGGCGAAGTCGCCGATCGAACGGCAGGCCCACCACGCGTCCAGGTCGGGCCGCGCGGCCCGCAGCCGGTCGGTCAGCCGCCGGAAGCCCTCGTCGCCGGGGCGGCGGTCGGCGCGGGTGCGCAGGTGCCGGTACAGCTCCATCGCCACCGGCTCCCAGTCGGGCAGCACCCGCTGGTGCCGGGCGTCGCCGACCAGCAGGAGCAGCAGATTGCGCCGGTCGCGGGGGATGTCCGCGGGGTCGGGCCACAGCGCCGCGTACGCGTGGTTCCAGGCCAGGACGTCCAGCGCGGGACCCAGGAGCAGCGCCGGGCTGTCGGGCCAACTGTCCAGCAGGGCACGGAGATCGGGGTCGTACGCGGTGGGCGGGGGCTCCGCGGCGGGGGCGGTGAACCCGGCGAGGGCCAGGGCGTGCCGGTGGGCGGCGGCGTCCAGGCGCAGGGCGCGGGCGACGGCGTCGAGGACCTGCCGCGAGGTGTCCACGCGGCCCTGCTCCAGCCAGGTATACCAGGCCACGGAGACGCCGGACAGCGCGGCGACCTCCTCGCGGCGCAGGCCGGAGGTGCGGCGGCGAGCGGTGTGCGGCAGCCCGACGTCAGCGGGGGAGAGGTGCTCGCGGTAGGCGCGCAGGAATCCGCCGAGCCGCCGCCGGAGGGCCGAGGCGGTGCTCTCCAGGGGCTCCGTGCTCTCCGTGGTCGCCATGCGCCCAGCCTATGACCTGGACTCACCCCCACAGATGCCTCTCTGGCTGCGGGGGCCGCCGGGGCCGAGGCTGGGCGCATGACCGATACCTCGACCGACACCGGCATCCCCGCCCCGGCCCCGACGATGTGGCGCCGCCGAAACGACTCCTCGGACCTGGCCGAACCCCGCCCCCTCATCCGCGTCTACACGGGCCCCGGCACGCTGGACGCCGTGGCGGCCTCCTACGAGCGACTCCTCGGCACGGAACGGGACATGTGGTTCGCGTACCCCGAGAAGAACCTCTGCCTCGCGGTGGTGGGCGCCTTCCTCCTCATCGAGGGCACGGAGGAGACGCTGGCGCCCTTCCGCGCGACGCACGGCACGCTGCTCGTCGACTCGGCGCAGAAGTACCTGGACCGCCTCGCGGCGGAGGGCGCGGAGATCACGGATCCGCTGATCAAGGTCCCGACGGGCTCGGGCTTCACGGCCCGGCACCGGGACGGCACGGTCATCGAGTACGTGGAGCACCGGCCGACGGAGGACGGGCTGTAGCGGTCGCTGAGGGGCGGTGGGGGCGGGTGCCGGAGGTGGATGTCCGAGGCGGATGGCGGAGGCGGATTTCAGAGGCGGATGTCAGAGGCGGCCCCTAGGGTCCTCACCCGTGACTGAATCCTCCACCTACCTCAGTGCCACGGCGGACGCGTACGACGCCATCGCCACCGTGTACGCGGGAATGGCCCGCGACGACCTCTCCGGGCCCTCGCCGGACCGCTCCATGATCGCCTCGTTCGCCGACCACGTGCGGGCCGACGGCCCGGGAACCGTCGCGGAGTTGGGCTGCGGCCCAGGCCCGGTGACCGCGCTCCTGCGGGACCTGGGCCTGGACGCCTTCGGCATCGACCTGTCACCCGTGATGATCGGCCTGGCCCGCGAGGCCTACCCCGACCTCCGGTTCGAGGTCGGCTCCATGGACGCGCTCGACCTGCCGGACGGCGGGCTGTCCGGCGTCGTCTCCTGGTACTCCGTGATCCACGTACCTCCGGCGGAACTGCCGCCGTACTTCGCGGAGTTCCGCCGGGTCCTGGCCCCCGGCGGCCACCTCCTGCTCGCCTTCTTCGAGTCGGAGGGCGCCCCGGTCACACCGTTCGACCACAAGGTGACGACGGCGTACCGCTGGCCGATCGACGCCCTCGCGGAGCTGGCGACGGAGTCCGGCTTCACGGAGACCGGCCGCATGCTCCGGGAACCAGGCGAGGGCGAGAGGTTCCGCAGGGGCCACCTGTTGATGCGAAGGAACGCAGACGCGAAGGAACGCTGATGCCAAGGAATGCTGACGCGAAGGAATGAGGCATAGCTCGTGCCCGCATACGTCATCGTCACCATCGACGTGCTCGACGAGGAAGCCGGCCTGGCCTACGCGCCCGTGGCCCGGCGGTCCATCCTCGACCACGGCGGCCGCTACCTGGTCGCGGGGCCCACGCCCGACCCCGTCGAGGGCACGTGGCCCGCGTCCCGGTGCGTCGTCCTTGAGTTCCCGGACATGGCCCGGGTCAGGCAGTGGTACGACTCCCCGGAGTACCGCCGGGCCCGCGCGATACGGCAGGACGCGATGCGCGTGGACATGCTCTTCGCCGAGGGCGCGCCACCGGAAGGGTTCGCGCTCCCGGCCTAGGCCCGCAGCCCCCGCACCGTCAGGTCCACCACCGCCGTGAAGGCGGCCCCGATGCCGGGGCGGGACCAGTGGGGGGCGTAGGCAGGGTCGTGGAAGCGGCTCGTGGCGTCGAAGACCGCGCGGGCCGATGTCGCGGCGTCCGGGGCCGTGAAGTCGCCCGATTCGACGCCCTCTTGGACGATCGCGGTCAGCTGGCCGGTGAGATCGGCGATGTGGGCGTCGACCACGTCGCTGTTCTCGTCGGTCAGCACCGTGTACGTGGCGAAGAGTTCGGGATCGTCACCGGCCTTGTGCTGCTTGGCCTCGAAGAGGGCCGCCAGCCAGTGGCGGAGCTTCGCCTCGGGCGGCTCGGCGCCCGTGACGATCCCGGAGAGGACCACGGAGGTACGGTCCAGCCAGCGCCGCGTCACCGCCCCGCGCAGCTCCGCCTTGGTGCGGAAGTGGCGGTAGACCGTGCCGTGGCTCACCCCGAGGGCGCGGGCCACGTCGACCACCGTGGCTTTGGCCGCGCCGTGCCTGCGCAGCACCTCCTCGGTCGCCTCGAGGATGCGTTCGGGGGTGAGAGGAGCCGCGGTCGCCATGGCCTAGACCGTACCCGGGGACGGGTCAGCGTTCGCTGTCGAGGTGTGCCATCTGGGACTCCGGGTAGCGCGCACCGGCCGCCGCGCCCGCCGGCACCGCCGCCTCGATCGCGGCGAGGTCCGCGTCGTCCAGCGTGACGCCGAGCGCGCCGAGCGCCTCGTCGAGCCGGTCCCTGCGCCGGGCGCCGACCAGCGGCACGATGGCCGCGCCGTGCCGGGGGCCTTGCGCGAGCACCCAGGCGATGGCGGTCTGCGCGACGCTGACGCCCTTCTGGTCGGCGATCTTGCGCAGCGCGTCGACCAGGTCGAGGTTGCGGTCGAGGTTCTCGCCCTGGAAGCGGGGGCTCATGGAGCGGAAGTCGTTGGCCGCCAGCTGCCGGTCACGGGTGAAGTGGCCGGAGATCAGGCCGCGGGAGAGCACGCCGTACGCCGTGACGCCGATGCCGAGCTCGGCGACCGTCGGCAGGATCTCCGCCTCGATGCCGCGCGAGATGAGGGAGTACTCGATCTGGAGGTCGGAGATGGGGGCGGTGGCCGCCGCCCGGCGGATCGTGTCGGCGCCCACTTCGGAGAGGCCGATGTGCCGGACGTGGCCCTTCTCGACCAGCTCGGCGATGGCGCCCACCGTCTCCTCGACGGGTACGTCGGGGTCGATGCGGGCGATGCGATAGACGTCGATGTGGTCGACGCCGAGGCGTTGGAGCGAGTACGCGGCGAAGTTCTTCACCGCGGCCGGGCGCCCGTCGTAGCCCGACCAGCCGCCGTCCGGGTCGCGCAGGGCGCCGAACTTCACGCTGGTCAGCGCCTGCTCGCGGCGGGCGGCGGGGGCGCTGCGCAGGGCCTCGCCGATCAGCATCTCGTTGTGCCCCATGGCGTAGAAGTCGCCGGTGTCCAGGAGCGTGACGCCCGCTTCGAGGGCGGCGTGGACGGTCGCGATGGATTCCGTCCGGTCCGCGTCGCCGTACAGCGCGGACATGCCCATGCAGCCGAGGCCGAGGGCGGAGGTGCGGGGGCCGGTGTTTCCGAGGGTGAGAGTACGCATGCCTCCACCATGGCATGACAGATGACAGATTTCAATATCTGTCATCTGTCACTTGTTATTCGTCACCGGTCACCGGTCACCGATCGCGCCGGTCATCGATCGCGCCGGTCATCGGTCATTCGTCATCCGGGGCTGTCGCCCGGCGCCGGCCTCCGCCGTCTCCCCTTCCTCGAACCGCTCCGCCGCCCGCCGCGCCGTCTCCCGCGCCCACCGCCCGCTCGTCAGCGCCCCCAGCAGCAGCACCGCCGCGCCGCAGCCCGTGATGATCCACCAGGCCGGGCGGCTCGCCTCCGAGAAGCCGGTCGCGTACGAGGAGGCGGCGACGCCCGACGCCAAGACCGCCCCGATCACCGCGACGCCGAGCGTCGAGCCGATCTGGCGGCTGGTGGAGGCGACCGCCGCGGCCACGCCCGCCTGGGCGCGCGGCATCCCGGCGACGGCCGTGTTGGTGATCGGCGCGTTCACGAAGCCGAAGCCCAGGCCGAACAGGACGTAGGAGAGCAGGCGCGTCCCGCTGGAGTCCTCCGCCTGGAACGCGGCGAACAGCAGGCCCGACGCCGTCATCGCGACCCCGGCGACCAGGAGGGAGACGCGCGGCCCGCGGCTGCCCACCAGACGCCCCGACAGCGGCGCGCAGACCAGCGTCATCGCCGCCATCGGCAGCATCCACAGCCCGGCGTGCAGCGCGTCCAGGCCGCGTACGTCCTGGAGGTAGAGGGTGGACAGGAAGAGGAAGCCGCTGAGCGCGGCGAACGCGGCGATCGCGATCACCGTCGCCCCGCTGAACGGCGCCGACCGGAAGAAGCGCAGGTCGATCAGGGGTTCGGCGCGGCGCGGCTCGTACAGGAGCAGGCCGGTCAGGCCCAGCAGCGCCGCGCCCGCGAAGGAGAGGATCAGCGGCGACGTCCAGCCGGCCTTGGGCGCCTCGATGATCGCGTACGTCAGCGCGCCGAGCAGCACGATCACGAGCAGCTGCCCCACCGGGTCGGGGCGGCGCGGCTTCGGGGCGCGGGACTCGGGGACGTACCGCAGGGTGAGGAAGAGCGCCGCGAGGCCCACCGGCAGATTGATCCAGAAGATCGAGCGCCACCCGACGGAGTCCACGAGCACCCCGCCGACCAGCGGGCCCGCGGCCATGGAGATGCCGACGACACCGCCCCAGACGCCGATGGCGCGGGCCCGTTCGCGCGGGTCGGTGAAGGTGTTCGTGATGATCGACATCGCGACCGGGTTGAGCATCGAACCGCCGACCGCCTGGAGCATGCGGAAGGCGATCAGGGACTCCAGGTTCGGCGCGAGCGAACAGAGCACCGAGCCGAGCGTGAAGATCACCAGACCCGCCCGGAAGACCTTGCGGCGCCCTATCCGGTCGGCGGTCGAGCCCGCCAGCATGAGCAGCGAGGCGAGGACGAGCGTGTACGCGTCGATCGTCCACTGCATGCCCGCGACGCTCGCGTCGAACTCCTTCTGCATGGTGGGGAGCGCGACGTTCAGGACGGTGTTGTCGAGACTGACGATCAGCAGGCTCATGCAGCAGATCGCGAGGACGAGCATCCGTCTGCGGTGGGTGAGTTCAGGGGGCATCTTTCGACGGTAGCCCTCCGGGGGGCGTGCGGTCGGGTGCGGGGCTCCGCGTCAGACCTTCCGCAACAGCTTCTCCACCCTGTCCCAGCCGGGCTGCGTCGAGGCTCTTCGCCCGAGCCTTTCAATGTCCTGGAGATCCGTCTCCGCGCACTCGCGCATCGTCGGAATGTAGACGCCTTTGCGTCGGAACTTCTCCGGGATCATCGCTGCGCCGTCCTGGAGGGCTGGAAGCACATTGACTCCTCTCACGTCGAAACCGCGCACAGCCTGAAATCTTGATCGGCTGTAGTAGCGCACGGCCCCGATCCCGAGCCTTCGGACGCGCAATCCCCACCGTGATTTTCGGCAGAAACTCACAAGAAGCAGGTACGGCTCCAGTATGTAATGGACCTCTAAGATCCGCGTGCTCATCTGGGACAGCAGGTCCCTCTCGCGGAGCGCCGAGCGATCGAGATAAGCGCAGAGGTTGCTCAGTGCGTTGACCACAAGTGGGGCATACTCCAGAAACTGGGCGCAGAGGAGGCGCTCCTGCTCAGGCGGGGGAGAATCCGCATCCGTGCACCGCGCGATCCAGGCCGTCAACTCGACTGCGCGTTCGTCGAGCTCTCCTGAAAAGGTGGGGACTTCGTGCAGGATGAGCATGGCTTCGGACTCGATGGATCGCCATTCGGCATGCATGGACGCCAGTGATTCCGCATTTCTTTGGCGTTGGATGATGTTGAGCTGAGAGAGTCCGAAGAGGAGAGCCACGGCGACGACCGCGGTTTGCGTTGCGCTGAAGACCAGCCCCCATGTTTCATGCGATATTCCCGCATACTGAGCCGCGAGCATCCCCCACCCCCGTCTGCCTGTCTCGAAGAGTGGCACGGCGGCGCGCGATCTACAAGGTTCCCCGGGTGGTGCGGTGCATATCTTCTTGAATAACTCGGCCGACCTCCGATATTCGATCATCCCGGCATTGCCGGACCGGCGAATGGGTGCCCATGGCGCGGAGCGGGCGGAGCGGGTGGAGGGCGGCGGAGGGCGCTGGAGGAGGGGGCGGGAGGGAGGGTGGGACGGGCGGCTGGGGAGTGAGGGAGAATGGAGGGTCCCGTCGTCCGTCCCGGAGAGCTTTCATGCCGTCCCAGCAGCCCTTGTCGATCGGCCCGCACGCCGTGCAGCCGCCCGTCGTGCTCGCCCCCATGGCGGGCATCACGAACGCGCCGTTCCGGACGTTGTGCCGGGAGTTCAGCGGTGGCAAGGGCCTCTTCGTGAGCGAGATGATCACGACGCGCGCCCTGGTGGAGCGCAACGAGAAGACGATGCAGCTGATCCACTTCGACGCGACCGAGAAGCCGCGCTCGATCCAGCTGTACGGCGTCGACCCGGCGACCGTCGGCAAGGCCGTCCGCATGATCGCGGAAGAGGACCTCGCCGACCACATCGACCTGAACTTCGGCTGCCCCGTCCCGAAGGTCACCCGCAAGGGCGGCGGCTCCGCGCTCCCGTACAAGCGCCACCTGCTCCGCGCCATCCTCAAGGAGGCGGTCGCGGGGGCGGGTGACCTGCCGGTCACGATGAAGATGCGCAAGGGCATCGACGACGACCACATCACGTTCCTCGACGCGGGCCGGATCGCCGTCGAGGAGGGGGTCACCGCCATCGCGCTGCACGGCCGCACCGCCGCGCAGCACTACGGCGGCACCGCCGACTGGGACGCCATCGCCCGCCTCAAGGAGCACGTCCCCGAGATCCCGGTGCTCGGCAACGGCGACATCTGGTCGGCCGCCGACGCCGTCCGCATGATGAAGGAGACCGGCTGCGACGGCGTCGTCGTGGGCCGCGGCTGCCTCGGCCGCCCCTGGCTCTTCGGCGACCTGGTCGCCGCCTTCGAGGGCACGGGCGCGCCCGCCGCCCCCGGCCTGCGCGAGGTCTCGAAGGTCATGCTCCGGCACGCCACCCTGCTCGGCGAGTGGATCGGCGACGAGGCGCGCGGCGTCATCGACTTCCGCAAGCACGTGGCGTGGTACTTGAAGGGCTTCGCCGTCGGCTCGGAGATGCGCAAGCGCCTCGCGATCACCTCGTCCCTCGCCGAACTGGAGGACGGCCTGGGCGAGTTGGACCTCGACCAGCCGTGGCCGGCCGGTGCGGACGGCCCGCGCGGGCGTACGTCGGGCAACAACCGCGTGGTCCTGCCGGACGGCTGGCTGAAGGACCCCTACGACTGCGCGGGCGTCGGCGAGGACGCGGAGCTGGACACCTCCGGCGGCTGAACCGCCCCCGGAGCGCCGCTACTTGAGCGTCACCGTCACCGGGAGTTCCTTGATCCCGTTGACGAAGTTCGACCGCACGCGCCGCACCTCGCCCGCGACCCGGATGTCCGCGAGCCTGGGCAGCAGCTCCTCGAACATGACCCGCATCTCCAGGCGGGCCAGCGAGTTGCCGAGGCAGAAGTGCGGGCTGCCCTTGCCGAAGGTGACGTGGTCGTTGTTCTCCCGGGTGACGTCGAAGCGGTACGGATCCGGGAAGACGCTCTCGTCACGGTTGCCGGAGGCGAACCACAGCACCACCTTGTCGCCCTCCTTGATCCGCTTGCCGCCCAGCTCGACGTCACGGGTCGCGGTGCGGCGGAAGTGGTAGACGGGCGAGGCCCAGCGCAGGCACTCCTCGACCGCGGCCGGGATCAGCGAGGGGTCGGCGACCAGCTTGGCGCGCTCCTCGGGGTGCTCGATCAGCGCGAGCGTCGAGTGCGAGATCGCGTGCCGCGTCGTCTCGTTGCCCGCGACGACGAGCAGCAGGAAGTAGTTGTCGAAGTCCGTCGCCGAGAGCGGCACGCCGTCTTTGGGTGAGCTGTTCACCAGCGTGCTCACCAGGTCGTCGCCGCTGCCGCCGCGCCGCTGCCTCGCCAACTCCCTACCGTACGCGAAGACTTCGAGGGACGCGGGGGAGCGGAACGGCAGATCGCGGTACCGCTCGCTCTCCGCGCTCTCCAGGAGGACGTCCGCGTAGTCGGGGTCGGTGTTGCCGATGATGCGGTTGCCCCAGTCGATGAGCTGCTGCGTGTCGCCCTCGGGGACGTCGAGCATCCGCGCGAGCACGTTGATCGGGAAGTCGGCGGAGATCTCCCTGACGAAGTCGAAGGTGCCCTTGGGCAGGGCCGCGTCGAGGGTGCGGGCGGTCAGTCCGCGCAGGAACGTCTCGTACGTGGCGACGGCGCGCGGCGTGAACCGCTTCTGGAGGATGAGCCGCATCGCCCGGTGCCGCAGGCCGTCGGTCTCAAGCAGGGAGCGCCGCAGGGCTATGTAGTCCTCGTCGACCTCTTCGAGGTTGGTGAACCGCTCCGAGGTGAACGTCTCGGGGTCACGGTCGACGCGCACGATGTCGGCGTGCCGGGTGACCGCCCAGAAGCCGGAGTTGGGCGGGGGTTCGGGCTGCCAGTGGACGGGGTCCTCGCGGCGCAGCACGTCGAACATCCGCCAGGGCAGCGCGCGGTCGGTGAACCGGTCGTTGTCGGCGAGGTCGACGTCGGAGAGGGAGAGGGGCGGCGGGGTGGCCGTGCGCATGGACGTGCTCCTCCGGGACGCTTCTTGGTGCTGCCTCGTGCTTCTGGTGTCTGGGGGTGCGGGTGGTCGTCTGCGGGTGGTCGTCTGGGGGTGCGGCCGAAGTCAGATGAGGAACGCGTACTCCGTGAACTCCCAGTCCGTGACCGTCTGTTGGTACCTTTCGAGTTCGTTGCGCTTGTACGTGAGGAACGCGCGCGTGAAGCCCTCGCCCAGCAGCCCGGTCAGTGCCTCGTCGGCCTCCAGGGCGTCCAGGGCGGCGCCGAGCGTGCCGGGCAGGCGCGGCGCGGTCGCCTCGTCGTAGCCGTAGCCCTCCAGCGGCGCGGGCGGCTCGGGTTTGTCGCGCAGGCCCAGCAGGACGGCGGCGACGGTGCCCGCGACGAGGAGGTAGGGGTTGGCGGAGGCGTCGCCCAGGCGCAGTTCCAGGCGTGCGCCCGCGCCCCGCTCGGGCGGTATCCGCACCATCGCGCTGCGCTTGTCCAGGCCCCAGTCGATCAGCCAGGGGGCGAGCGTGTCGGGGCCGAACCGCTTGTAGGAGTTGACGGTCGGGTTGGCCAGCGCGGTGAGCGCGGGCGCGTGCCGCAGGACGCCGGCGACGGCGTGGCGGGCGGCGTCGGAGAGGCCGTGCTCGCCGTCCGGGCCGTCGAAGACGTTGTGGCCGGAGCCGTCGACGAGGGAGAGGTGCAGATGGAACCCCGAACCTCCCAGCCCGCCGAACGGCTTGGCCATGAAGGTCGCGAGGCGGCCCTCGCGGCGGGCGCTCTCCTTGACGGCCGCCTTGAACAGGAAGGCGCGGTCGGCGGCGTCCAGGGCCTCGGAGTGGATGAGGTTGACCTCGAACTGTCCGCCGTCGAACTCGTGGTTGCCCGCGATGACGCCGATGTCCAGGCCGGCCAACTGGCGCAGGGTGCGCAGCAGATGGCCGTCGGGGTCGCCGCGGCGGCCCGCGCTGTAGACGTTGCCGGTGGCGCCGCCGTAGGGGGTCCAGCCGGAGGGGGCGGCGGGGTCGGGGTCGCAGAGGAAGTACTCCAGCTCGGGGCCGACGACGGGGAAGACGCCGCCGGTGCCGGCGAAGTCCGCCGCGTAGTCGCCGCTCTGCGCGAGTACGTGGCGCAGCAGCGCGCGCGGTGACTCGGCGACGGGCGTGCCGGTGTGGGGGTCCACGGTGTCGCCCAGGCACCAGGCGACGCCGGGCTCCCAGGGGAGGGGCTTCAGGGTGTCCAGGTCGGGGCGGACGCAGAGGTCGGGGAGGCCTTCGTCCAGGCCGCCGGGGATGGGGACGACGTCGCCTCGCGGGGTGGTGTGGTAGACGGCCCGGCAGAAGGTGAGCCCGTGTCCGCAGGCGCTCGGCAGGTGGCCGAGGAGGATGTCGCGGCCTCGGTCGGCCCCGATGAGGTCGGGGTAGACGACGCGGACGACGTCGGTACCGGCGGCGCGCAGCGACTCGACGGTCTCGGTGACGGTGCCGTTGGCGGTGCCGTTGGCGTGTGCGCTCGCTTCATCGCTCACCCGGGTCCCAGCCTTTCTGCGTGGGTGGATCGGGACGTGTGCGCGTTCTATTGTTTGACCTCAAACGATATGACTGGCGGGACGCCACGACAAGGGTTCGGGCGGGGCGTCTCGGGTGGGGATGCGCGGTCGCCCTGTGGGCGGGGTGGGCGGCGTTGGCGTCTGCCGGTGCGTGGCCTGCCGTCTCGGGCGCGGGTGGCGTGGCGTCTGGCGACGCGTCTTGGGCTGGTGCGCGCCTGCCGTCTGTGGGGCGGGGTCGCGGGGGTATGTGCGTACTCGCCATCCCTGCGCCGCGCCTCAAGTCCAAAGGCGCTATGGCTGGCTCGGTGCTCCGTTCGCACATACCCCCACGTCCCCTCGGGCCGGTCGGGCGCGTGCGGCCCGGTGGGGGCCGGTGCGCCCGCGCTGCACCCGGTGGACAACAGCCCGCCCGTCCCCGCGGCGGGCGGCAACCGGCCGTCGGTGATTGCTGCTGTGGGCAGGCGTTCCGCAGGGCGGAACGGGTGGGCACAGCCCCCGGTGCCGGGCAGCGATCAAGGAGGCTCCAGCCCCGGCGCAGCCGGTCCGGCAGGGCGGTGCGGGGTAAACGGGTGGGTGGGTGGGGAAGACCCGGCGCGGAGCGCCGGGAAGCGGACGGTGCCGGGCGGCGATAAAGGTGGCCCCCGCCCCGGCGCAGGCGGGGAAGAGCCCCGGGGCCGGGCGGCGGCGAAAGTGGCTCCAGCCCGGCGCAGCCGAACCGTGCCGGGCGGCGATAAAGGTGGCCCCCGCCCCGGCGCAGGCGGGGATGAGCCCCGATGCCGGGCGGCGGCGAAAGTGGCTCCAGCCCGGCGCAGCCGCACGCAGGGTCGGGCGACGGCCCCCGCCCCGCGGGACCCCAGGGAGGAACCCGTGACACCTCGCCGCCCCCGGCGTATCGTACGGGCCCAAACGAAGCGCCCGAGAAAGGGTTCGCCATGAACGGAGTTCAAGGGTTCTTTCCGCCCAAGACCGCCACCGGCAGGTCCTCCCTCGTGCCACCCCCACCCTGGCACTACTCCGGCGACCTCCTCACGATCGAGTACCGCACCGACCCCGCCCGCGTCCGCGAACTCCTCCCCGCCCCCCTGGACCCCGCCCCGGACGACCCCGGCGCCGTCGCCCTGATCTGGGCCGACTGGCAGTCCTGCGGCCCGACGAGGGCCGAACTCCTCGACCCCGTCCGCGCCCAGTACAAGGAGTGCTTCGCGGTCGTCCGCTGCGCCTACCGGGGCCGCACCTACTCCCGCTGCGTCTACATCTGGGTCGACAAGGACTTCGCCATCGCCCGCGGCAACCACCAGGGCTACCCGAAGAAGCTCGGCTCGATCCACCTGACCCGCCCCCACCCCTACGGCCCCGCCCCCCGCATCGAGGCCGGCGCGGTCTTCGGCGCGACGCTGGCCGCCGCCGACCGCCGTCTCGCCCAGGCGGTCGTCACCCTGCGCGCCCCGTCGTCGACGAACGGGTTCGTCAACGCCCACCCGATGGCCCACCACCGTCAACTCCCGTCCATCGACGGCAAGGGCCTGGCCCTGGACGAGCTCGTCGAGTCGGGCGCCGCCGCCTTCGAGGGCGGCCAGTCCTGGTCCGGCGACGCCGAGCTCGACCTCTTCGACGCGCCCACGGAGGAACTGGCCGCCCTCACCGTCGAGGAGCCCATCGGCGCGTACTACCGCCAGGTGGGCGTGACCTGGAACGGCGGCACCCTGCTGGAGCGGGGGCTCTGAAGCGGGCGCGCCTAGGGCTTGGGGGCGCTCGCCGCGTCCTCGGGCGGGCCGCCGATGCGCGCGTACGTGTCCGGTCGCGCGTGCCGCAACCACATGCCCCACGCCAGCCCCGCCACCGCCGCCGCCACGATCAGGCCCGGCAGGATCCAGCGCAGCGGATTCCCCGACGAAACCCCCAGCTGCACACTGAAGTTGGTCAGCGCCAGCCAGAAGATGACGGCGAGCGCGGCGCCGGAGAGGACCGGGGCCGCCAGGCGGTTCCAGAACGGCTCCGGCGGCGGCCTGCGGCGGCGCCAGAAGTAGCCGATCACCGAGGCCGACGTGGTGAGCAGGAGCAGGATCACTCCGAGCGCCCCGAGGTTCGTCAGCCAGGTGAAGACGTCCATGACCGGGTCCCGCCCGGCGAGCGCGAACACGCCGATGACGACGACGGTGACCGCCGTCTGGAGGAGCGAGCCCCGGTGCGGTGAGCCGTGCCGGGGGTGCAGGACCCCCAGTGCGCGCGGCAGTACGCCCTCCCGGCCCAGCGAACGCACGTACCGCGCCACCGCGTTGTGGAACGACAGCAGCGCCGCCAGCAGGCTGGTGATCAGGAAGAGCTGGGCGAAGTCCGAGAAGGCCGTGCCGAGGGTGGAGTCGCTGAGCAGGAACATCATCTGCGGCCCCTGTTCGGCCGCGACCCGCGTGGCCCGCTCCGTGCCCGCGCCGGTGATCATGGCCCAGGCCGTCGCCGCGTAGAAGACGCCGATGAGCCCGACGGCGATGTACGTCGCGCGTGCCACCGTCCGGCGCGGATCGCGGCACTCCTCGCTGTACAGCGCCGCCGACTCGAACCCCATGTACGCGGCGAAGACGCAGCACAGCGCGACGCCGAGCGAGCCGTCCGTGGCGGCGGCCCAGGTGAGCGGCGTCGCGGAGACGCCCTCCGCGGCGTGGCCGAACTGCCCTATGTCGAAGACCAGTACGGTCCCGAACTCCAGGACCAGGAGCACGGCGAGGACCTTCACGCCGAGGTCGACGCGCCGGTACCCGAGCGCCCCGACGACGGCCGTGCAGAGGAGCACGAGCACCCACCAGGGGATGGCGACGCCGGTCTTCGCGTCGATGAACTCCGCGGTGGTGGCGCCGAAGAGCCCCGCGATGCCGATCTGCATGGCGTTGTACGCGAGCAGCGCGACGAAGGCGGCGCCCACGCCCGGCGTGCGGCCGAGGCCCTGTGCGGCGTACGCGTAGAAGGCCCCGGCGCCGGTGATGTGCCGGCTCATGGCCGCGTACCCGGCGCTGAACAGGGCGAGCACGGCGGCCGTCAGGAGGTAGAGGAGGGGGATGCCGAGCACGCCCGAGACGCCGAGCGACTGCGGGACGCCGCCCGCGGCCACGGTGAGGGGAGCGGACGCGGCGACGACGAAGAAGACGATCCCGGGGACGCCGATGCGGCGTTCGGGAGCGGTGCGGGAGGAGAGGGGAGGTGCGGGCGAGGCTGAGCCGTGGTGATCGATGGCCATACCGGGACTCCGGGGAGGGGAGGGCGTTTCTGGCGGAAACGCGATATCGTTTGAGCCCGTACGAAATTCGAGTGGCGCCGATGGTACGGAGACGCGTGCACTCCGGCAAGGGGTGTTGAAAGACTGGGGGCGGGCACGCGCACCACCCGCACCACGGCAACAGGGAGACACGGACGTGACGGGCCATCGCACCATCCGCGAGACCGAGAAGGCGGTCAGGGCCAGGCTCGGCGGCACCCCCGTCGCGTACGAGCAGATGGCCGCCGTATCGAACATCTACCGCGCCGCGGCCGCCGTGCGGCAGCACTTCGAGAACTCCGTGCTGCGCGGGGCGGACCTGACGTGGACGTCCTTCGTCGTGCTCTATGTCGTCTGGATCTGGGGCGAGATGGAGACGCGGCACGTCGCCGAGGAGGCCGGCATCTCCAAGGGCACGCTCACGGGGGTCGCCCGTACGCTCGCGGGGCGTGGCCTGGTCGAACGCCGCGGCCACCCCGACGACGGCCGGCTCGCCCTCCTCAGCCTCACCGACGAGGGCGAACGCCTCATGGGCGAGGTCTTCCCCGCCTTCAACGCCGAGGAGGCCTTCGTCACCGAGGGCCTCACGGACGAGGAGTGCCGGACCCTCGCGGACCTGCTGCGCAAGATCGTGCTCCAGACGGAGGAGAAGGGCGACGACCGCCGCCTCCACCTCCTGGCGGGCGCGGAACCCCCACGCCGCCGCAGCGGCCGCCGGGCGAAGACGGACGGCGCGGCGTAGGACGGGCCGGCGGACTTCCCCGCAGTCCCTGGATCGTGCCCCGTAGGGGCGCGGGGAACTGCGCGCCAAGCCCCCACCGGCGGGGCGTCGGCGGACTTCCCCGCAGTCCCTGGGCCGTGCCCCGTAGCGCGGGGAACTGCGCGAACGGCCCCGTCGGCTCGCGGGTCACCTTCGTCCGGCCGCCCCCTCCGCCGCCCGCACCAGCCCCGCGAACAACCCCTGTTGGGCGCCGTCCGCGGCCGCCGTGTCCTCCGGGTGCCACTGCACCGCAGCGAACCACCCCGCGTGGCCGGGGAGTTCGAGCGCCTCGACCGTCCCGTCGGCCGCCCACGCCGTGGCGACCAGGCCCCGCCCGAGACCGTCCACGCACTGGTGGTGGTAGCAGGAGGCCGACGCCATCCCCGTGGCGGCACCCAGCGCACGGGCCACCGTGGAGTCCGCCGCCACCCGCACCGGATGCACCTTGTGGCGGTGCTCGGACCCGGGACCGCCCATGTCCTGGCGCAGCGTGCCGCCCCGCGCGACGTTCACCACCTGCAGCCCCCGGCAGACCGCCAGCGTCGGCAGGCCGGTGTCCAGCGCGCACCGCGCGAGAGCCAGGTCGAAGTCGTCCTGCGCGTCGTCCACGTCGTACACGGAACGGTGCACCTGCGCGTCGGTCGCATCGTCCGCGCCGTCCGCGTAGCGCCACGGCGCGATGTCCCCGCCGCCGGGCAGCAGCAGACCGGCGCAGCGCGCCAGCCGCTCGGCGGCCTCCTCCGGCGGGCCGGGGTGCATCATGAACGGCTCGCCGCCCGCGCGGAACACCGCGTCCGCGAGGGCGCGCGCGGTGACCACGGCGGCGTAGCGCAGGGCGGAGGTCTTCGCCGCGTACCGCTGGGGGAGCGCGATCAGGGGGCGGGGGGAGGCCGGGGTGCGCGTCCGCGCGACGGCCCCGGGCGCCGTCGCCGTGCGGGGAGCCGTCGTCACAGCTGGATCCACGTCGTCTTCAGCTCCGTGTACTTCTCCAGCGCGTGCGCCGACTTGTCCCGCCCGTGTCCGGACCGTTTGTAGCCGCCGAAGGGGACCGTGAGGTCGCCCTCCTCGTAGCAGTTGACCCACACCGTGCCCGCGCGCAGCCGCCGCGCGACCGTGTGCGCGGTCGACAGGTCGGCGGTCCACAGGCCGGCCGCGAGCCCGTACTCGGTGGCGTCGGCGAGCGCGACCGCCTCGTCGAGCGTGTCGAAGGACAGGACGGCGAGCACCGGGCCGAAGACCTCCTCGCGGGCCAGCGCGGTGTCCGGGGCGACCCGGTCGAAGACGGTCGGGTCGAAGTAGGCGCCGCCGGGGACGACATCGCGCGGCGAGCCGCCCGCGCGCAGGCGCGACCCGGCCTCCCGGGCCGCGCGCACGTGCTCCTGGACGGCGGTCACGCGTGCCGCGCCCGCGAGCGCCCCCATCTCGGTGGCGGGGTCCAGCGGATCGCCCACCCGCAGCGTGCGCGCCCGCGCGACGACCGCCTCCGTGACCTCCTCGGCCACGGAGGAGTGCACGAGCAGCCGCGACGGCGCCGTGCACATCTCGCCCTGGTTGAAGAAGATGCCCCACGCGGCGGTGGCCGCGGCGGCGGTGAGGTCGGGGGCGTCGGGCAGGACGATGTTCGGCGACTTGCCGCCGAGTTCGAGCCAGACCCGCTTGAGGTTGGAGTCGGCGGCGTACCGCAGGAAGTGCCGGCCGACGGCCGTGGAGCCGGTGAAGGCGAGGACGTCCACGTCCGGGTGGCGGCCGAGCGCGCGCCCGGCGGTCGGGCCGTCGCCCGCGACGACGTTGAGCACGCCGGGCGGCAGCTCCGCCTCGTCGGCCAGGCGGGCGAGCAACAGGGCGGAGAGCGGGGTGAGTTCGGAGGGCTTGAGGACGACCGTGCAGCCCGCGGCGAGCGCCGGGGCCACCTTCCAGGCCGCCAGGGTGAGGGGGAAGTTCCACGGGACGACCGCGCCCACCACGCCGGACGGCTCGCGGGTGACGAGGGCGAGCGCGTCGGGGGAGGTGTGCGGGGACTCGTCGGTGAGCTTGTCGGCGAGCTGGCCGTACCAGCGGAAGGTGTTCGCCAGGGCGCGCAGCTCGATGCCGTACGACTCCGTGATGGGCTTGCCGTTCTCCAGGGTGACGGCGAGGGCGAGTTCGGAGCGGTGCTCTTCGACGAGAGCGGCGATCCGCAGGAGGGCGCGGCCCCGGTCGGCGGGGGAGAGGCGGGGCCAGGGGCCGGTGTCGAAGGCGCGGCGGGCGGCGGCGACCGCCAGGTCCACCTCCTTCTCGCCGGCGTCCGCGACCAGCGCGAGCGTGCGGCCGTCGCGCGGCGCGACGACGGGGAACGCGTCGCCCGAGCCGTCCGCGTCGGCGCCCGCGACGCGGTGCCGGGTGGGCAGCCGGGGGATGAGTTCCCCGGCCAGGCGGAGCCAGTCCTGGTGGCCGGAGGTGGTCAGGGCGTCGTCGGGCATCGGTGCCTCCCTGAGATTTGTTTGAGTCCAAACGGTAGCTGAACGGGCCTGCCGGTACGAGGGGTTGGTCCGGCGGGCTGGCCTGTCGCTTGGAAGGGTTGGCCCTGTGGGCTGGCCTGTCGCTTGGAAGGGTTGGCCCTGTGGGCGGGCTTGTCGTTCCGGGGGTTGGCCCTGTGGGCGGGCTTGTCCGTTCTGGGGGTTGGTCCCGTGAGCAGGCTTGTCCGTTGCGGGAATTGGTCCCGTGAGCAGGCCTGCCCGCTCCGGGGGTTGGCCCTGTGAACAGGCCTGCCCATTCCGGGAGTTGGCCCCGTGAACAGGCTTGCCCGTTCGGGGGGTTGACCCTGTCGCCCCTCCGTTCGTAATGTTGTTTGGGTTCAAACGAACTGGAGGTCGCGATGGCACCCCCCGCACCCCCTGCGCCCCCCGCGTCCCGCGCACCCGAGCCCGCGCAGCCCCCGCACACGGCGACCGTCGCCGGCGTGCCCGTCGACACCCGGCACTGGATCGGCGGCACCCGCGTCGCCTCCCCGATCTCGTTCACCGACCGCTCGCCCATCGACGGAGCGCCCCTCGCCGAGATCGCCCGCGGTGGCGCCGCCGAGGCACGGGCCGCCGTCGCCGCCGCCACCGCCGCCTTCCCGGGCTGGGCCGCCACCCCGCCCGCCGAGCGCGCCCGGCTGCTGCACGCCGTCGCCGACGGCGTCGAGGCCCGCGCCGAGGACCTCGCCCTCGTCGAGACCACCGACAACGGCGCCCTGCTGCGCTCCCACCGCCGCGGTGTCATGCCCCGCGTCGCCCACAACCTCCGCTACTTCGCCGACCGCCTCCTCGCCCTCGGCCACGACGACTTCGACACCCGCGGGCACACCAACCACGTCAGCTGGGACCCGGCGGGCCCCGCCGTCCTGATCACGCCGTGGAACGCCCCGCTGATGCTCGCCACCTGGAAGATCGCGCCGGCGCTCGCGGCGGGCTGCACCGTCGTCCTCAAGCCCGCCGAGTGGACCCCGCTGACCGCCTCGCTCTTCGCGGACATCGCGCACGGGGCGGGGCTGCCGCCCGGGGTGTTCAACGTGGTGCAGGGGTACGGCGACGAGGTGGGCGCGCCGTTGACCGCCGACCCCGACGTGCGGCGCATCAGCTTCACCGGTTCGGTGCCCACCGCGCGCCGCATCGCCGGGGCCGCCGCCGCGCACCTGGTGCCGTGCAGCTTCGAACTCGGCGGCAAGTCGCCGCTGCTCGTTTTCGCCGACGCCGACCTCGAACTGGCGGCCGACCTCGCCGTGGAGCAGTACGACAACGCGGGGCAGGTCTGCCTCGCGGGCACCCGCCTCCTCGTGGAGGAGTCCGTACGTGACGCCTTCCTCGGCCACTTCCTCGACCGGGTCTCGAAGCTGACCCAGGGAGACCCGCGCGACGAGGCCACCGGCATCGGCCCCACCATCCACCCCCGCCACGTGGACCGCGTCGACGGGTTCGTGCGCCGCGCCCTCGACGCGGGCGCCGAGGCCGTCATCGGCGGCGGCCGCCACGAGGAGCTGGACGCGCGGCTCGGCGGCACCTACTACCGGCCCACCCTCCTCACCGACGTCGACCAGGACTCCGAGATCGTCCAGGAGGAGGTCTTCGGGCCCGTCCTCACCCTCCAGACCTTCCCCGACGGCGACGACGACGCGGCCGTACGCCTCGCCAACGGCACCCGCTTCGGCCTCGCCGCCACCCTCGCCACCGGCGACCGCGAGCGCGCCCGGCGGATCACCGAGCGGCTCGTCGCGGGCACGGTCTGGGTCAACTGCTTCTTCGTACGCGACCTCTCCGCGCCCTTCGGCGGCTCCCGCCAGTCCGGCGTCGGCCGCGAGGGCGGCGACTGGTCCTTCGACTTCTACTGCGACCTGAAGAACACCGTGACCGCGCCGAAGGGGTGGGCCCGTGACGAGTGAGACCACGCACCGGCCGCCGCGGCAGGCCCCGGGTGAGATCGTCGGCGCCGGGCTCCTCGCCCACGTGCCCACGATCGTGCTGCCCGAGGCGGCCCGCAAGGAGCTCAACGAAGGCCGCGAGATCAGTCTCGTCCCCGGCCTGCGCACGCTGCGTGCCGACGTCTTCGAGACCCTCGACTACGACACCGTCGTCGTCCTCGACTCGCACTGGGCGACCACCGTCGAGTTCGTCGTCTCCGCGCAGCCCCGCCGTGCCGGGCTCTTCACCTCCGAGGAGCTGCCGCGCGGCATGTGCCGCATGCCCTACGACTACCCGGGCGACCCCGAACTCGCCCACTCCATCGCCCGGTTCGCGGACGCGCACGGCACCTGGATCACCCCGATCGACGATCCCTTCCTGCCCGTGTACTACGCCACGATCAATCTGTGGACGTACCTGGGCCTCGGCCTCCCCGACAAGAAGTGGATCTCGATCGGGGTCTGTCAGACCGGCGACGCGGAGGACCACCTGCGGCTCGGCCGCGCGCTCGCCGACGGAGTCAGGGCGCTGGCGGGCCGCAAGGTCCTGCTCATCGCCTCCGGCGCCCTGTCCCACACCTTCTGGCCGCTGCGCGAACTGCGCGCCCACGAATCCAGCGACCCGTCCCACATCCGCACCCCCGAGGCGCGGGCCGCCGACGAGCGGCGCATCGAGTGGTTCGAGCGCGGCGACCACGCCCAAGTGCTCGCCACGATGCCGGAGTTCATCGCCCACAGGCCCGAAGCCCGCTTCGGCCACTACCTGATGATGATCGGCGCCCTCGGAGAGGAGCGCTGCACCGCCCGGGGCCGTGCCTACAGCGCGTACGAGAACTCCGTCGGCACCGGCCAGATCCACCTGTGGTTCGACCGCCCGGCCGACGGCTGGACCGGCACGCCCGACCCGAGCGAGGACGCCGCATGACCGTCTCTCCCGATCCGAGCGAGGGCGCCGCATGACCGCCACCACCGAGTACCGCCGCGTCCTCCTCGACGGTGCCGCCGTCCAGGTCGTGCGCGAGGGCGACGAGCTGATCGCCGCCGACGGCCGCACCGTGAAGGCCGCCGAGGCGCACCACCTGCCGCCCGTGCGCCCCTCCAAGGTGGTCGCCGTCCACCTCAACCACCGCAGCCGCGTCGAGGAGTTCGGCGTCGGCCTGCCGCCCGCACCCACCTACTTCCACAAGCCGGTCTCCGCGCTCAACGCCCACGGCGGCGCGGTCGTGCGCCCCGAGGGCTGCAAGTACCTCAACTACGAGGGCGAGATCGGCATCGTCATCGGCCGGACCTGCCGCAACATCGCGCCCGCCGACGCCGGCGCGTACATCGCGGGCTTCACCGTCGCCGACGACTTCGGGCTGCACGACTTCCGTGACACCGACGCCGGCTCCATGCTCCGCGTCAAGGGCTCCGACACGCTCTGCCCGCTCGGCCCCGGCCTGGTCACCGGCTGGGACTTCCGCGGCAAGTACCTGCGCACCTACGTCAACGGCCGCCTGGTGCAGGACGGTTCGACCGACGAGATGCGGTGGGACATGCACTACCTCGTCGCCGACATCGCCCGCACGATCACCCTGGAGCCCGGCGACGTCCTGCTCTCCGGCACGCCCGCGGGCTCCCGGCCCGTACAGCCGGGCGACGTCGTCGAGGTCGAGGCCGAAGGGCTCGGGCGGCTCACCAACCACATCGTCACCGGACCGACGGCCGTCCGCACGGACGTCGGCGCCCAGCCCACCGAGTCCGAGGAGGTCCTCTCCACGGCGCTCGGCGGCGACTGGGAGTTCCGCGGCATCCGCCCGCCGCGCCGCTGAAAGCCCCTGCGGGGGAAGGGAGTCGAAATGCTGAGAGTCACCGTCGACCTGGCCGTCTGCCAGGACCACGGGCAGTGCGTCTTCGCCGCGCCGGACATCTTCCGGCTCGACGAGGAGGGGCACCTCGCCTATGTCGAGGACCCCGACGACGCGCTGCGCGACGACGCCGAGGACGCCGCCGACGTCTGCCCCTTGCAGGCCATCAGGGTCGAGGGCTGACGCGTGACGGCAGCGGGCATCGCGGTCGTCGGCGCCTCGCTCGGCG
Source organism: Streptomyces sp. NPDC052114 (assembly GCF_040680155.1). Lineage (NCBI taxonomy): Bacteria > Bacillati > Actinomycetota > Actinomycetes > Kitasatosporales > Streptomycetaceae > Streptomyces > Streptomyces sp. NPDC052114. The sequence goes on from NZ_JBFAWC010000001.1 coordinate 495,277, forward strand.
GACTGCGCGCGGCGGAGCAGCTGCGGGCCGCGGGATGGCGCGGCGCGATCACCGTCTTCGGTGACGAGCCCCATCTCCCGTACAACAGGCCTCCGTTGTCCAAGGAGGTCCTCGCGGGAGACGCCCCCGCCGCCGGCACGGTGCTGCGCCGCAGGGCCAGCGTCGACGACGTCCAATGGCACCTGGGCACGGCGGTCGCCGCCGCCGACCTGGCCGCGCGCACGCTCACGCTGGCCGACGGTGCCGTCCATGCGTACGAGGGTCTGGTGGCCGCGACGGGGGTGCGGCCACGCAGGCTCCCATTCGCCGGAGGCCCGCGCCGGCACGTCGTACGCACACTGGAGGACTCGGCGGCGCTGCGCGCCCGGCTGGTCGAGGGGGCCCGGGTGCTCGTCATCGGCTCGGGCTTCATCGGCTGCGAGGTGGCCGCCACCGCGCGGACGGCGGGCTGCGCGGTGACGGTCGTCGCGCCGGAGTCCGAGCCGATGGTCCTGGCCGTCGGCGCGGACCTGGCGCGGGCGCTGCGCCGACGCCACGAGGCGCGCGGCGTACGGTTCCTGATGGGCCGTCTGGTCGCTGACCTGACCACCACGCACGCGGTGCTCGACGACGGGACCGAGGTGGCCGCCGACGTGGTCGTCGAGGCGGTCGGCTCGCTGCCCAACACCGAATGGCTGGCCGCCACCGAGGGTCTCGACCTCGGCGACGGCATCCTGTGCGACGCCCAGCTGCGCGTCGGAGGCCTGGCGCACGCGGTCGCCGTCGGCGACGTGGCACGCTTCCCGAACCCGCGCTACGGCCCGCTGCCGCGCCGCGTCGAGCACTGGTCCATCCCCGGCGACAGCGCCCGCCACGCGGCCCGCACGCTGGTCGCGGGCCTGAACGGCACGCACCCGCCCGACCCCGCCCCGTTCGCACCGCTGCCGTCCTTCTGGAGCGACCAGTTCGACCTCCGCCTCCAGTCCTTCGGCCAGCCGGCCCTGGCCACCCGAACCCGCCTCCTGTCAGGCGACGCGGACTCCACGCGGGGCGACCTGCTCTACGGCTACTACCAGGGAGACCGCCTGATCGGCGTGGCGGCACTGGGCGGCCCGAGCGCAGCAGCAGCGGCGGCCCACCACCGAGCAGAGCTGCTGGCCCTCCCCGAGACGGTGGCGTGAGCCGGTCCTGACCAGAGTTCTGGGCCCCGTGCCCCTTAAGGTCGTGCCCCTTGAGCCGGAAGAAGCCCCTTCGGCACGCTCTGCCTCAGCCTGCCGCGACCTCGTGCGCGGTGTCGGACAGCCAGCGGGGGGCGTTCCGGTCGATGGACCCCAGCACCTTGCGCAGACGCTTGCGATTACGGGACGAGGACACGTTGCGCAGAAGCGGGGCGAGCCGCGTGAGAGGTTCCTCCACCTCCGTCCAGGCCCCGAGCCGCACGAGGGCGTCGAGCTCGGCGGTCGCGTAGAACAGGGCGCCACGGCCTGTGGGGTCGACCGCACGGACCAGATCGCGGATCCGCTCGAAGTGAGGCACCGCGTCCCTGGGCTCGGCCAGCAGCAGCGCGACTTCCGCCTCGTGCCCGGTGACCTCGAGGTCGTTGATCCACCACGACCACTGGGGGTCGCGGGGATGCAGCGAGTCCTCCAGGCTGCTGCGTGCCCTGCCGATGGCCTGCCGAGCCCGGGCCCGGTCGCCGACGGCAGCGAGGGCGCGGCTGCGGCGGAGCTCGGCGAGCAGTGCCACGCGTGGCGGCACCCGGCCATCGGTGTTCTCCGCGCAGAGCGCCAGTGCCTCGCCAGGACGACCGCTCTCCGTCGCCTCCATGGCCAGCAGGTCCATCGCGAACCACTGCATGGTCCGGTCGCCCGCGGCACGCGCGAAGTGCAGCGACTCCGTCCAGGCGACGCGGGCCTCTTCGCGCCGGGCCGCATCGAACAGCAGCCACCCCGTGATTTCGGCGAGTTCGGCGACGACGGCCAGGTGCGCCTTGTCGTCACCGGTGATCCGCGCGCGCTCCGCTCTCCACACCTGAAGCGCCGCGCCCGCGATGTGGTCGCCACCGTGCGCATTGTCGTGTGCCAGCAGCCAGCCCGCCCGTTCCCGCACGACGGCGTGCGGGTGGTCGTCCTGCGGTTCGTCCGCCTCCCCGCGGGCCCGTGCGACGGCGCGGCCGAGGTCCTCCACGGGTACGGCGAGGGCACTGGAAAGTGAGGCCAGCCAAGCATCCGGCAGCCGTTCCCCCCGCTCCCACCGGGAGACCTCGTTGCGGGTCAGCGTTGTCGTGCCACTCAGTGCGCACAGGCGTGCGGCGAGCTGGGACTGGGAGAGTCGTGCCCGCTTGCGCAGAGCGGCGAGGTGTACGCCGAAGTTCCGCCGCGCCGTCTTCAGGTCGTCCATGCAAGGGGCCTCCTGCCTGCCACGCTACCTGCCGAACTGGCCCCTGGCAGGCCCCTGGTGGGGCACCTCCACCCGCACTGGTGACCCACTTCCATAGATGGGGACAGCGCCCGCCAGCCCTGCGACCGGCTCCGGGCACGGCCGACCATCGAGGAGTCGACATGGATGAGGGCACCGGACGTCTGCCGACTACAGGAAGCGGCGTGTCCCCGGCGCTCGTGAGCGCCATCACCGACTGGTTCGCGTGCACCCTGCAAACGCCCGAACAGGCACGGCGTGAGTGGGCGGACACAGGCATCGCCCTGTTGCCGCTGGGCCACCGCTTCGACGCGGTCCGCCTGCCGGACGCACTCGTCCACGCGTCGGTGGGCTCCACCGCGGCCGAAGAGGTCTCTCGGCGCCTCGGGCAGCTCCTCCGCGGCCCTGTGATCTACGACGGCCGGACCATGGGCGGCACGTACTACGCCCTGATCCGGCCGATCGAACGGAGCGTGTGGCGGCACCAGGACATTGCCCCTCGCCTCGGGACGGATACGTACATGGGCGTGCCCAGGCTCACCCGCACCGAGCCGCCCGGTACCTACTGGGTGGTGCGCCCCCGGTTCCAGGGAGACCTGTGCGATCTGCCTGCCGTCGAAAGCCTCGTCACCGCCGGTCACGCCGTCCTCAGCGAGGCCGATCAGTGACCGCCGCGCATACCGCCGAGCGCGAGGAGGACCGTCGCGCCCGAGAGACGTACAACGTCCTCCTCGCGCACATCGACGCGTGCCGGGCCTGCCAGGCCATGAAGACGTGCGACGGCGGAACACGGATCCGCCGCGCCCTACGCGCCGCCGCCCGCGCCGCGCAGACGGCAAACGGCTCCATGCTGACGCAGTTCGAGAGGTAGCTCGACGAGAAGCTGCGGTGCAAGCCAAAGGGGCGCACTTCGCGCGCGTGGGGTCGAATTCCCCGCCTTGGAGGCCGATCCATGCCCTGCCCTTGAGGGCATGCAGTCGAGTGCGCCCTCACTCTCCCGCGCTAGAGCTACCGCCTCGCATCAGAGCTCGCACAGAGCCTGGCCCTCCTGTTCGGCTGCGTCGACCTTCTTGGTGAGCGCGTCCACAAGGCCGATACGTCCTTCAAAGAGCTGGGATATGTCACGCCCCGTGAACATGATGATGTTGTTCCTGCTCCCTCGAGAGTTGCGCACAAAGTAGTCGAGGATTTCGGTGTCGTAGCCGGCCATCGAGACAAAAGCGCCGCGAGTGCTGTCCAGCTTGCCGTCAACCTTCCCCTTGAAGTCCAGCAGATCACCCAAGTCCGGCTGTGCTGTCCTCCATCGCGCCTCGACGACATATGTGAATCCTCGAAAGTGAAACGAACCGTCGATCTGCTCGTGGGCTATGCGGTAGGAAGGGCGATAGTCGATTTCGTAGGCACGGAAGAGTTGTGCCAGTAGCTTCTCAAGCTCGTATCCACGCCGTTGCGCAAATTCGGCTGCGTCCTGCTTCACGAGGTCGAAGAACCTGGGCCGCAGCTCTCCTAGAAGTTGCTGACGCTCTTGAAGTACCTGGCGGCGCCTCTTGTCAGCAGCTCGACGGGCAGCTGCCGCTGCAAGCTCCGGGTCGACAAGGATCCTTTGCTCCTGAGCTGCGCGCTTCAACTCGGCCAGTGCCTCGGCACCGGCCTTCTGGTCCGGAGCATCCGCATGGGGCTTCCGCATGTGGCAGAGCTCTTCAACGATCTTGCGCTGAACCGCGTGTCCGGCCGAACCTTGCTCATGCAACTCATCGAAGATGGCGCGTGCGATCCTCGCTTTGCTCATCCCGAGTTGGTCGTAGCGTTCGTAGAGTTGGCGAGAGACTCCCGCTGCCCAGAAGATGCCGCGGAGATCGTCACGCCAATGCAGGGCATCGCGGCACACAGTGATGGCAGCTCGCACGACGTGGGTCGAGACAGGCCCAGCAGTTCGCGCGTTGCTCGGCGGCACTGAAGATTCCACGGCCACGTGTCCCTTCGCCGTGCGTTCCAGACGGCCGGGTCGACGTAGGCCGTTGACTCGCGTACGTAGTGCGGATGGGTAACTACCCATGCTCTCATGCGGCTGTGCTGATTTCGGAGCCATGGGCTCACAGTCATACGCCCCACCCGCCGCTCCGGACAGAGGCCGTGCCAGACACGTGCCCGATCGTATGGGGAACCGCGGGGAACGCCGAGGAATCAACGACCCGGCGTCAGGCAACGAGAGTCTTGCACCGCGAGGTCCCCTAGGACACCTCAGCTTCCCAAGCTGAGAGCGCGAGTTCGATTCTCGTCACCCGCTCCATAATGAAACCCCAGGTCGGCGACCTGGGGTTTGTTTGTCATCTAGACCAATTTGGGGGTGCCGTGCCCTGCACCGAAAAGCCGTCCATTCTCCGGATGGAGCGCAAGATCCTGGTGTACATTGTGTGCGGCGCTGCTGCGGCAGCGTGTCTCGCTACATCCGGTCCCGGCGTCGGAGCGAGCAGTGGGCTCTTGAGAGTCACCCGCAGTTAGCAGTCAGTACGCCTTAGGACATCCGATCTGTCTCTTCTTGTCGTCGCCGGGCGGCAAAAAAGGAGGGCCGACGCATGTCCAGCTCAGGCAACACCAACCGTCTGGCCAAGAAGATCCGCAACCAGACATCACTCACGCTCTCGACTGCTTCCAGGCTCGCCCGGCAGGCCAACGTCTATCTCGGATCCTCTGTCGCAGACGCCGCCGATCCTCATCAGCGCCGTCTAGAAGCGCACATGGCCCATGTGTTGGCAAGCAGCTTCAAGGACCGTCAACTCAACGGTGCTCTTCTTGGAGTGCGTGAAGCGCGGCCAGATGGTCAGAGCTTGGAACTGACCCTGGAGTCCGACATGGCGGACGAGGTTCTGCGTGAGCTCCTGCCGCGGTTCGATCACATCTACGGAGGCATCCGCGGAGTCCCCGGGCTTCGCACCCGAGGGAACGGGGACCGCGTGGTTCTCCACGACGCCCTCGGCCCGGCGCAAGTCACCGTGATCCACTCCGATCACGGTCACATGCGTCTGCCGTCTGCGCGCGAGGATGAAGTGCTTCTTTGGAAGCGTGGCCCTGGCGGCCTCTCTCGCGACGAAAGGCAGGAGGCCGAGGAGTGGGCCGACTCGGAAGGCAGCGCGGACCTACGGGTGCGCGATCTGTTGATGAGTCGAATTCTGCGTCGTCCGCGGTTGGTGAACAGAACAGCAGAGCCGCACGGGTTCGCCAACTGCTACACGCATCACTCCGGCGATCTTGTCATCGAGTGGTGCTGCGGCGACACCGTGGAGACACTCTGTGCAAACCTCTTGGCTCACGGCATCGCTGACGGCCTGCCACGGGGGAATGCTTTCAATTTGCTCTCTCCTCACTCGGCTCACCTCGGCGATCGCACAGTGATCTTGAATCGCCACGGTTCATGCCTGTACGACAACAAGACTTGGGATGTCGTGGACTACATCAAGAAGGGCTACGACTCATGACCTTGTCTGCGTTGGTGCTGGTAGTGCCGGCTTGCGTGGTCCTGGGTGTGATCGCACGTTGCGGGCGAGACCTGGCAGTGCTTCGCCGCCTGGAGCGACTTCTGGAGGGCTGCGACCAGGGGCAGCGAGTTGAGGTTTGTCGGATCCTCGCCGCCTCGTTGCACACGGCTGGGACAGCGAACTCGCAGGATGCCCCACCGGGTGAGGGGTCTATGTAAAGTTCTGTCAAGTAGCGTCCACTATCGGCACGCGGCCCAAGGGCGTCCGAAGAATTGGTTCATGAGCACCGAAGAAGCCTATGAGGAAGAGCGGAAAAACTGCCGCGATCATATTCGGCGCCGTCAACGACATCCTGTCTATCCTTCGAACCGAGTCCCTGCACTGGCTTGCGTCAATAACGTCCGGCCCTGCAACACCAAGGACTTGCCAAAGCAGGGCATGTAGAGACAGCCGCAGCGATGAGGCGCCGCGGGGACGACGCCCAGGTCGTGACACCTGGGCACAACGCACCATCCCAAGCCATCACCCGCACCGAGGTCCCTACGACTCCTGCTCTGTGGGGGCACTCGTATCGTGCGCCTGTTGTTCCAAAGTATCGCCGATGGCCGCAACGGCCTCACTCAGGCGGCGAAACACCTTCGTGCGTAGCCCAAGGCGTCTGACTCCTCGTTCCAACGGATCCCGCATGTGTCGCTCGCACACGACGAAGTCCGCATACCCGCCCGCGCACGACAGGTAGATCATGTCCGTGAGGTCACTCCTCTGCCAAGTCGTGCCCCTGTTGAGGTGGCGGTTGTGAAGGATTTCGCGATAGATCCCCGTCGCAGGCAATGTGCTGAGGCCGTCCATCGGCTGCTTCTGCCCCCACTGTTGGAGGTCCTGCCGAGAGAGACCGGCCGCTTGTGCCCCCTCTGCCAGGTCGCGCTGAAGGTCGGCGAACAGGAAGGCGTCGATAGATCGCCTTTTCTGTTGCGAGTCCCAGCTTTGGCCATCCAGCCAATCGCTGAACTGCTGATTGGACTGGACCCATCCGGGCTCTGGCCCAGGCTCAACCTGCTCGGTGTCGAGCATGACGTCGATGTATGCGGAAGCAGACGTCAGGGAGACCATGCGAAAAGCGTCATCGACGGAGAAATCCGAAGGCGGTGTGTAGGGCGTCAAGCGACTCGATGAATGGAGCGAGTTGGGCGCGAGTGTGAATACAGACTCCGCTCGCACGTCATCGACCTGTCCTAGCCAACCGCGGAACATCCCGTCGATTTCGTCACGGCGTACCTGAAGCGGATCCCGCATCTGCCATCCCCGGCTGAGTTGGAGGATCGTCAAGCCGAGGCGGTACCGCTTGTCCGTCAACGACCACTTTGTCGACTCGTAATAGTGGCCGGCGGAAGCCGGGAGGACGATACGACGGTCCCGTACCCACTCGGCCAACTGATTTGCCGCGTCTCGATCTTTACCCTCTACCGTCGCCTCACCTTGCAGGGCCTCGCTGACCGGGCGCCACATGTTCTGGTCCAGGTATACGACGAGACGACGCTCGAGCTGGTCACCGCGGTCACGAGCAGGCAGTTCAAAGGCGATGTCATCGCCCTTGCATGTGACGGCAAGCAAGCCGCCAAGAGCAGGCGAGTAGTGCAACCGCGAGAGGAGGCTGGTGCTGTCAAACGGTGACTGGCCCATCGGCTGCCGAGCCTCCTTGCCGTCCGAACGAGTCAGCACCACGGATGACGTCTCTCTGTCGAGGGTCATCATCACGATGAAGGGTTCGGCCTTCTTGCTCACGACAACATCTTGCAGGCACAACACCTCGATGTCCAAGGCCGAATTCATGCGCTGGCGCCCGCGAGATCACAGCATCATGGCGATCTTTGAGCGCTCGCTGACACTAGGGGGCACAGCCAGCGCCGTACAGTAGCCCCCGGCGCCCACTGCCCAGGCCGACGCGATGCTCGGCTGCCGGCCCGGGCCCACAATGCCCCTCCAATTCAGACTGGTTACATCGATCACTCAGCGAGTTCCATCCACAAGCCGAGTTCGGGAGCCTCTGCCTTGTACGGGCGACTGCGTTCAGGACGAACTGCCCGGTAGCGGGCTACCATCCTCCCTGCCGTCTGTACTGTGACGGCGGGGAGATCGCGTTCGATCGCCTTGACCCAGGGAAAGGCCGACTTGGGGTCGTGAAGCGAGCTCAGGGGCAAGGGCTGGGACAGAGAGCGGCAAGCCTTCCAACAGATCAACTCCGGCGCGTACTCGATCAAGTGGCCATAACCCTGCCTGGACTTCCGTGGCATCGCCCCCAGCGCCAAATGAGCTGATCTCCAAGCCTCAACGGCACGCATTACACCCACTGGGGTCATCTGCCCATGAAAGAGAGTTCGGTAGACGGGCGAACCACGGTCGCCCCACAGCGCTTCCCGCCCTTCCGCCGTGGCAGCAAGGTTCGCCGCGATCGGTCGGGGATCGACCGACAGGCAGGCGAGGGCCGAGGTCACATCCGCCATGGAGAAGCGCTCCCCATGGATCCCTGTCGTCATGCCCCGCCGAGGATCGAAGTCACCCTTCTCCCAGTCTCCCCGCATCAAGTTGAGGATGTTCGGACAGCGGATCAAGCGATCCTGCGCCGTGGAAGGGTTGAGATATCGATCGGCGACGTCATAGACGCGACGAGCACGCTCCCTCTCGGGGCCGCAGTAGATCTCAAGGCGGATGACGGAAAGCTGCAGATGGTCGTACGACAGCCGGTCCCTCGCGTCCGCAATGACCTTCAAACGCTGCAAACCGTCAATGCACTCGGGCCCGATGATGTGCAGGGAGTCGCCGAACGGCCGCACACCCGACTGCACTTCCACGGCATCGGCGCCCAGCACGATATGGCCCGCGGCACCGAAGTCCTCAGGCCGATCCTCCAGCATCCGCGCCAGTCCCCTATTGGCCTCGGTACCTCCGAGGTCGCCGCGGCCGGCCCACAGCCGGCGCGCCGCATCAACCGGAGCCGCGACTTGCACAAGGTCGGCCGCAGTGACATCCACGGCCCAACCACGCGTGAGCTGCGCGACGCGCAGTGGCCGAAGGCTGAGGACATGTTCGGCCGAGAGCGGCCGCTCGGCAGACGAGAAGATCGAGTTCACGCCTGTTTCAACGCGACGGAGCTCGCAGCGTGACGGTGCCACGTCGATGTGGCATCCCGAGCCCGGCCTATGTCAGGTGGCGGACTCCACCGTGCATTCCTCGACCCAGCGGGCGAGAACGCTCAGGGTCGCCAAGTGCTCCAGCGCCTCCTGCTCGGACCACGTCACCTCGTCTTCGTGAGCAGCAACGTTGCGGATTGCCAGGAAGGCACCAGCGGCAACGTACTTGGCCCCTTCCTGACGAGCACGCCAGGTCGGCGTATCGCGGTCGCCGGGAAACCGCAGTCGGGGTTTCCCGGCCACAGGATCCTTCAAGTCGAAGCTCTGCATGCACAGGTCGGTCTCGCCGATGTCGTGGCGATTCAGCTTCTGCTGAAGTCGACGGTTGACGGTCCGAGCAGCAGCGAGAACGGCATCTTGCCGAGCCTCCGCGGCCCACAGCGGAGCTGCCGGCTCCCAGACCCAGGGGTGCAACCGGTCGGCGGACAAGCTCGGGGCGTCCGGCAATAGCCGAGTCGCCCAGTCATCCATGGCGGCGAGGATGCCCAGACCACGCTGAACTTCGTTACAGGCCATAGCGACGCCCGCCATCTGATCAATATTGATCTTGTCAGGCAGTTCAGGATCCAACAGACGCAGGATTCGCTTGACGGTGGGTTCGGCCCTGTGGAGTTGCGCGTACAGGCCCTCGTCGCCGATGTAATCTCCAGGCTGCTCAGTGGCCTCGTAGCGAGCGGCCAGGTTGATGAACCCCTCAAGCTGCTGCCGCATCCAGTCACGATCCACGAACACATCGTAGGCTGGTGCGTTCGCAGCTTCAGTGCCTGTGTCGACGTGATCCGCTGCGGGTCGCGGCTGCGCTTCCCACGATGCGCACAAGGTCACGCCACGCGCGGATGACCGACCGGACATCCAATAGAAGCCCCCGGACCTGCCGAAGCAACAGGCGTGCCACACCCAGCGCCACGACCGCGCCGCATCCCTCGGCGATCCATCGCATCGCTTGGCCTCCTGACCTCAAGCGTCAGGCTCCCCGGGATGAGAACCGAGGTCAGTACCTAAGTGGGTACATCTTTCGACCTCGGAGTCGCAGCGGCACATCGTGCCCGCCGCTATGGGTACCAGGCTGCGCGTAATCGAGATCGAGGTCTGTAGGGCCAAGCCTACTTTTTGTGATCTCTGGACTTGCGGCTGAGGGGCGGTGACCATGTGCGACCGCAACGCCGTCATGCATTAGCGCTGCGCATTGCCGCAAGCCCAAGATCAAGCAGGCCACGCCAGGACGCCAGCGTCCTCCTCGCAGGGGCGTGCCCATAGCGTGCCCATAAGAGCGGACAACCACGGTCAACAGCGGCTCCCCAGGGCCCCGGACGCGTGGCTACTCAGAGAGCATGTGGCCAGGTCAGCAACGGAATGGCTCCCCAAGCGCCGTCGCTTCCCAAGCTGGGATTGCGAGTTGGGGTTGCATCACCTGGGCCTCGGGCAATCATCGGGCCACGGGCCCGGGAACCTTCAAGACCCATAACGCCGCAATGCCTAGGCGGTCATCGACCCGGCTTCCAGTCCGCATCGAGGATGGTGGCGTGCACGGCGGCGACGATCGTCGTGATTACGAGAACGAGCCCCTCCCAGTTCTTCGAGTTGCCGAGGATCGTTGCCACGATGACCGAGCTATAGATGATCACTGCGTAGATCACTGGCACGGCCATACCGGCGACGCGCTTCTTGGCCGCGATGAAGAACAGCGGCGGCGCCAGAAGGCCCGCTGACACCACAATCGCGGCGATCCAGATCACCTTGTGCAGGGTCTTCGCGTACATGCGGGCTTGGATAGGAGCGTTGAGGTGCGAACTGCTCATGGCCCCCCTTGCTTCGACCTGCCCTGCTGAGGATGGTCGCATCGCTCATCACCATCACGACCAAGAGTCCCACCGCGCCGACCTTCAGTAGTGCGACCACAGGTCAACAGCTCTGGCACTCGATGCGTGCAGTCCAGGGTTCGTCGGGCCGGTGAGCTTGGGGCGCCGCACTTCCGTGATCAAGATCAAGTGGCTTGAATGCTATGGCTATCCTTCGTGCAGGACGGGCAGCGCCAGAGCTGCTTCTGGTGCGTCTCGGGACGTAAGTGGACAACTTGACGGGGGAACGTTTCGGTGTCGTACCGACCTCAGGATTGGCATGTACTTGACCTGGAGAAGGATCCGACGCCGGGTGATCCGCAGCGGGTGCGCAAGCTCGCCGGGAGTCTGCATGACTTCGCCGATGACGTGGGCAAAGTCCTGCGGGACATCAAGGGGATGGCGGGCGAGGACGCCATCCTGCAGTGGGCCGGGCAGACGGCCGAGGCGTTCACGGAGAAGTTCGAAGACGCGCCGAGCAAGCTGAAGAAGCTCAAGAAGAGCTATGAGATGGCGGGCGACGCGCTGTCGGGGTACTGGCCGGAACTGGAGCGTGCCCAGACCATGGCCGACAAGGCCCTGGTGAAGGGCCGTGAGGCCCAGGCTGATCTCAGCAGTGCCAAGACCCGGCTGTCCTCGGCGGACTCCTGGGTGGACAAGGCGGGCAAGGAAGCCGACAAGTATCAGGACAAGCCCGGCAAGGATGTGCCCAAGCCGGATCCGGACAAGGTCAAGGCCGCCACCCGCAACGCCGCCTCCGCCGAGAAGGCGCAGAAGTCCGCGCAGGGCGACGTCGACTCCGCGCAGAGCGCGCTTGAGGCCGCGAAGAAGATGGCCGAGGACGCCCGCAAGATCCGTCAGGACGCGGCGGGCACCGCCAAGCGGAAGATCGACGAGGCCTCCGACGCGGGGATCCAGAACCGCAAGTGGTGGGAGGAGATCGGCGACTGGGTCTCCGACAACTGGGACACCATCGTCGCCGTCTGCAAGGTCGTCGTCGCCGTCGTGGGTGTCATCGCGATGATCGTGGGCGGCCCGATCCTCGCCGCGATCGTCATTGTGGCCGGGGCCATCGTCCTCGCGGACACACTGAGCAAATACGCGAAAGGCCAGGCCACGCTCATGGACGTGGCCTTCGCCGCCATGGACTGCATCCCGGGCGCCAAGGGCCTCACCACCGCCGCCAAACTCGCCAAGGGCATGAAGGCCGGAGCCCGCGGACTGCGCTCCGGGGGACTGCGCAAGGCCCTCTCGGGCGGCATGAAGAAGGTGGCGGAGAAGGGCAAGCCGACCAAGGGGCGCTGCAAGAACGGCGACCCCATCGACATGGTCTCCGGCGAAATGCTCATGGAGAAGGTGGACGTCGAGCTGCCGGGGCTGCTCCCGCTCGCCCTCCGGCGCACGCACCTGTCCACGTACCGCTGGGGCCACTGGTACGGCGACTCGTGGGCCTCGACGCTGGACGAGCGGGTCGAGATCGACGACGAAGGTCTGATCTACGTCACCGAGGACGGCCAGCTGCTCTGCTACCCCCACCCCGAACCCGGCGGCGAACCCGTGCTCCCCGTGCACGGCCCCCGCTGGCCGCTGGCCGTCGACGACGCGGGCACGGTCACGGCCACCGACCCGCAGACCGGCCGCGTCCGCCACTTCCTCCCGGTCATATCCGACGCGGCGGGCACGGAGGACGTGGCGGGCGCGGTGAGCACGGCGGACACCGCGAACACCACGGACACCACGGACACCGCGGACAACCCCCCTCCCGCAGAACGACACGAAATCCTGCCCCTGCGCGCCATCACCGACCGCAACGGCAACCGCATCGACATCGACCACGACCCCACCGGCGTACCCACCGCGATCCGCCACACCGGCGGCTATCACCTGAAGGTGGACACCGACGACCACCGCGTCACCGCGCTGCGCCTGCTCACCCCCGGCACGGGCGCAGGCGTCGGCACCGGCACCGGCAAGAGCACCGGCACCCGCCCCGAGGACACCCCCGGCGGCACACTCGTGGCCGCGTACGGCTACGACGAGGTCGGCAATCTGGCCGAGATCCACAACTCGGCCGGGCAGCCGAGGCTGTGGCTCGACTACGACGACGAAGCCCGCATCACGTCCTGGACCGACAGCAACCACACCTGGTACCGCTTCACCTACGACGACGAGGACCGCTGCGTCCGCGGCGAGAGCACCGGCGGCCACCTGGCCTGCACCATCGAGTACCGCCCCGACGAGCGGGAAACCCGCTACACCGACGCCCTCGGCCGGGTCACCGTCTACCGCTACAACGACCTCAGCCAGCTCCTGTCCGAGACGGACCCCCTGGGCGGCACGGTCCACAGCGAGTGGGACAGCTGGAACAACCTGCTCGCCCGCACCGATGCGCTGGGCCGCCGCACCGAGAACACCTGGGACGAGCACGGCAATCTGACCGCCATTCGCCCTCCGGACGGCACGTGTGCCAGCGCGGAGTACAACGACCTCGGCCTGCCCGTCGAGATCGTCGGTCCGGACGGCGGCGTCCTGCGCCAGACATGGGACGAGCACGGCAACTGCACCAGCATGACCGCCCCCGACGGCACGACCCACCGCTTCACCCACGACCCCATCGGAGCCGTGTCCACCGTCACGGACCCCCTCGGCCACACCATCGAGCAGCGCTGCGACGCGGCGGGCCTGCCGCTGGCCGTCACGGACCAGCTGGGCGCGGTGTCCCGCTACGACCGCGACGCCTTCGGCCGCGCGCACACGATCACCGACCCGACGGGCGCGATCACGCGCCTGGAGTGGACGGTGGAGGGCAAACTGGCGCGTCGCACGGAGGCGGACGGCGCGTCGGAGTCGTGGACGTACGACAGCGAGGGCAACTGCACCTCGCACACGGACGCGATGGGCGCGACCTCGACCTACGAGTACACGCACTTCGACCTGATCGCGGCCCGCACGGACCCCGACGGCGTCCGCTACGAGTTCGACCACGACACCCAGCTCCAGCTCCGCAAGGTCACCAACCCGCAGGGTCTGAACTGGAGTTACGCGTACGACCCGGCGGGCCGCCTGGTGGCGGAGTCGGACTTCGACGACCGTACGCTGACGTACACCCACGACGCGGCGGGCGATCTGGTGACCCGTACGACGGCCGCGGGCGACGAGATCACCTTCGAACGGGACGTGATGGGACGGACGGTCACGAAGAGCGTGGCGGGCGCCGCGATCACGCGGTACGCCTACGACGCGACGGGCGGCCTCACCGAGGCGGTCGGCCCGGACGTGACACTGAGCCTGGAGTGGGACAAGGTCGGCCGGCTGCTCTCGGAAACGGTCAACGGCCGCACCCTGACCTACACGTACGACGCGATGGGCCGCCGCACCGGCCGCACCACACCGTCCGGCGCGACGAGCACGTGGACGTACGACGCGGCGGGCAACCCCACCGAACTGACCACGTCCGGGCGGCGGCTGGCGTTCACGCACGACGAGGCGGGCCGGGAACTCACCCGCACGGTCGGCGAGGCCCTGACGCTGACGAACGTGTACGACGTCATGGGCCGCCTGTCGGCACAGGAACTGACGGGCCCGGCCGGCACGCGTATCCAGCACCGTGCGTACGCGTACCGTGCGGACGGCCATCTGACCGGCATGGAGGACCGGCTCAACGGTCCGCGCCGCTTCGACCTGGACGCGGCGGGCCGGGTCACCGCGGTCCGCGCGGCGGGCTGGACGGAGACCTACGCCTACGACGAGGCGGGCAACCAGACCGACGCGTCCTGGCCGGCCGCCATGCCGGGCCAGGAGGCGACAGGTCCCCGCACCTACACCGGCACCCGTATCACCGCGGCGGGCAACGTCCGCTACGAGCGCGACACGGCGGGCCGCACCACCCTGCGCCAGAAGACCCGCCTGTCCCGCAAGCCCGACACCTGGCACTACGCATGGGACGCGGACGACTGCCTCACCTCCGTGGTGACCCCCGACGGCACACGGTGGCGCTACCTCTACGACCCCCTGGGCCGCCGCGTGTCCAAACAGCGCATGACGGACCAGGGGGAGGCAGTGGCCGAACAGGTCGACTTCACCTGGGACGGCACGACCCTGTGCGAACAGACGAGCCACACCCCGGGCGCACCGGAATCGGTGACCCTCACCTGGGACCACGACGGCCTGCGCCCCCTGGCCCAGACCGAGCGCAAACACCTCACCGACGAGGAAGTGGACGCCCGCTTCTACGCCATCGTCTCCGACCTCGTCGGCACCCCGACCGAGCTCCTCGACGAACAGGGCGACATCGCCTGGCGCACCAGGACCACCCTCTGGGGCACCACGGTCTGGAACCGCGGCGCCACCGCCTACACACCGCTGCGTTTCCCGGGCCAGTACTACGACCCCGAGACAGAGCTGCACTACAACTTCTTCCGGCACTACGACCCCGAGACCGCCCGCTACCTCACCTCGGACCCGATCGGTCTCAACGGTGGCTTCACGCCGCACAGTTACGTGCCCAACCCGTTCATGTGGATCGACCCGCTGGGCCTTTCCCTGCTCGACGTCAGCAAGAACGGCGTGAAGATCGTCGTGCACGAGTACGACGTCGACAAGCCGGCGCACGCCCATGTCACCGGCGGCGGGGGCCGCGAGGTCAGAATCGGGGCGAACGGCAAACCCCTCCACAACCAACCGGAGCTTTCGAGCAAGCAGCGACAAGCGGTGGAGCACTTCAAGCCGCAGATCAGGACCGCTGTCAGGAAGCTCGGCAAGCGAAGCCAGGCGGAGGAGCGGGCCGCGAAGGAACAGCGCGAGGCCGCCGAGGCGGCCAAGAAAGCCTGCGGGAAGGGATGAAGCGATGACATTGCACTCCGACGTGGCCGAGTTGCTGGCGGAGGCCGGCATCCTCGACGTGGACGTCGACGAGGCCGTCGCGGACGAACACGTCCGGACGTCCGCGTACCTGCGCGTCGTCTCGGCGGCCGCTTCCTCACAGAGCCGCGACCGGGACCGGGCGATCGTGGCCACGATCCTGCGGGATCCCAATGAGATGGGGGCCAAGACGGCGGTGGTCGCCCTCGTGGACGAGATGGCGTGGAAGGCGGCCGGTCCTGCCGAGTTCCGGCAGTGGGCGGACGGACTGCTGCCGGAGATCGACCGGCTCACGGCGGAGGGGAACCGCGAGTTCATCCGCCGTCGCATCGACGACTGGCTGTTCCACCTGTCCGTCGAGGACGGTCACGTGCCGACGCCGGCCGAGCTGGCGGAGGTCACGGACTGGATGCAGCGCCACCTCGCCGAGTGGTCGAGGTCGCCGGCGGTACTCGCCGTGGTCGCCGAGTCGGCCAACACCAAGAAGACACGGAACATCGCGAAGAACCGGGCCGGAAGCCGCGAGCTGAGAGCGGAATGAGCCGGTGGCCCGACCGGTCAGGGCATGTTGTCTGGCCGGTCACGGCATGTGGTCCGACCGGTCAGGGCACGTGGCCCGGCCCGGTCGGGCCATGCCGAAGGGGCAGCACCCCCGCACGGGTGCTGCCCCTTCATCGCGAACCGGAACCGCCGCCGCATCGGTACTGAGGGTCGGGGACACGGCGACGGTCCCGGGGTCTTCGGCCGGTGGGCCGTTGCCTACCGGTGGTCGCTGCCCACCGAGTGGGAGGCGGCGCGGCCGGCCTCCAGGCGGGCCACGGGGATCCGGAACGGCGAGCAGGAGACGTAGTCCAGGCCCACCTCGTGGAAGAAGTGCACGGACTCCGGGTCACCGCCGTGCTCGCCGCAGACGCCGAGCTTGAGGTCGGGACGCGTGGCGCGGCCCGCCTTGACGGCGTCCTTGACCAGCTTGCCGACGCCGTCCTTGTCGATCGTCTCGAACGGGGAGACGCCGAAGATGCCCTTCTCCAGGTAGGCCGTGAAGAACGAGGCCTCCACGTCGTCCCGCGAGAAGCCCCAGACGGTCTGCGTGAGGTCGTTCGTGCCGAAGGAGAAGAACTCGGCGGCCTCCGCGATCTGGTCGGCCGTCAGCGCGGCGCGCGGCAGCTCGATCATCGTGCCGAGCGCGAGCTTCAGCTCGACGCCCGTGGCCGCCTGGACCTCCGCGATGACCTGCTCGGCCTCCTCGCGGACGATCTCCAGCTCCTGGACCGTGCCGACGAGCGGAATCATGATCTCCGCGCGCGGGTCGCCCTTGGCGTTCTTGCGCTCGGCCGCGGCCTCCGCGATGGCCCGCACCTGCATGGTGAACAGACCGGGGATGACGAGGCCCAGGCGCACGCCGCGCAGGCCCAGCATCGGGTTCTGCTCGTGCAGGCGGTGCACGGCCTGGAGCAGGCGCAGGTCGTTCTCGTTGTGGTCCTCGCGGGACTCCGCGAGCGCCACGCGCACCGACAGCTCGGTGATGTCCGGCAGGAACTCGTGCAGCGGCGGGTCGAGGAGGCGGACGGTGACGGGCAGGCCGTCCATCGCCTCGAAGAGCTCCACGAAGTCCTGCTTCTGCAGCGGCAGGAGCTGCTTGAGGGCGTCCTCGCGCTCGTCGTCGGCGTCGGCGAGGATCAGGCGCTCGACCATCTCGCGGCGCTCACCGAGGAACATGTGCTCGGTGCGGCACAGGCCGATGCCCTGCGCGCCGAAGCGACGGGCACGGAGAGCGTCCTCGGCGTTGTCCGCGTTGGCGCGCACCCGCAGGCGCCGCACCCGGTCCGCGTACGCCATGATCCGGTGCACGGCGGCGACCAGCTCGTCGGCGTCGTCGGCGCCGGCGTGCATGCGGCCCTCGAAGTACTCGACGACGGGGGAGGGGACCACGGGCACCTCGCCGAGGTACACCTTGCCGGTCGAGCCGTCGATGGAGACGACGTCGCCCTCCTCGACGACGGTCTCGCCCACGGTCATGCGGCGCCGCTTGGTGTCGACCTCCAGGTCCTCGGCACCGCAGACACAGGTCTTGCCCATGCCGCGCGCCACGACGGCGGCGTGCGAGGTCTTGCCGCCGCGCGAGGTCAGGATGCCCTCGGCCGCGATCATGCCGTCGAGGTCGTCGGGGTTGGTCTCGCGGCGGATCAGGATGACCTTCTCGCCCGAACGCGACCACTTGATGGCGGTGTACGAGTCGAAGACCGCCTTGCCGACCGCGGCACCGGGTGACGCGGCGATGCCCCGGCCGAGCTGCTCGACCTTCGCGCCCTCGTCGAAGCGGGGGAACATCAGCTGCGCGAGCTGGGCGCCGTTGACGCGCTGGAGCGCCTCGGCCTCGTCGATCAGGCCCTGGTCCACGAGCTGCGTGGCGATGCGGAAGGCGGCACCGGCGGTGCGCTTGCCGACGCGGGTCTGGAGCATCCACAGCTGACCGCGCTCGATGGTGAACTCGATGTCACAGAGGTCCTTGTAGTGCGTCTCAAGGGTCTCCATGATCTGCATGAGCTGGTCGTACGACTTCTTGTCGATCTGCTCCAGATCGGCGAGCGGGACGGTGTTGCGGATGCCCGCCACCACGTCCTCGCCCTGCGCGTTCTGCAGGTAGTCGCCGTAGACGCCCTGGTGGCCCGAGGCCGGGTCGCGGGTGAACGCGACGCCCGTGCCGGAGTCCGGGCCGAGGTTGCCGAAGACCATCGAGCAGATGTTGACCGCGGTGCCGAGGTCGCCGGGGATGCGCTCCTGGCGGCGGTAGAGCTTGGCGCGGTCGGTGTTCCACGACTCGAAGACCGAACGGATCGCGAGGTCCATCTGCTCGCGCGGGTCCTGCGGGAAGTCCCGCCCGGCCTCGGTCTTGACGATCTTCTTGAACCTGGTGACGAGCTTCTTGAGCTCTGCCGCCTCCAGGTCCGTGTCGACCGTGACCTTCTTGGCCTCCTTGGCCTTCTCCAGCGCGTCCTCGAAGAGTTCGCCGTCGACGCCGAGGACGGTCTTGCCGAACATCTGGATGAGTCGGCGGTAGGAGTCCCACGCGAAGCGGTCGTCGCCGGACTGCTTGGCGAGGCCCGTCACGGACTTGTCGGAGAGCCCGATGTTCAGGACGGTGTCCATCATGCCGGGCATCGAGAACTTGGCGCCCGAGCGCACGGAGACGAGCAGCGGGTCGTCGGCCTGGCCGAGCTTCTTGCCCATCGTCTTCTCGAGGGCGTCGAGGTGCGCACTCACCTCGTCACGCAGCTCGACGGGCTCGTCGCCGCTGTCGAGGTACGTCTTGCACGCCTCGGTGGTGATGGTGAAGCCCGGGGGGACGGGCAGCCCGAGGTTGGTCATCTCGGCGAGGTTCGCGCCCTTCCCGCCGAGAAGGTCCTTGAGGTCCTTGTTGCCTTCGGTGAAGTCGTAAACGAACTTCACGCTCTCACTCGTGTGAGCTACGTGGGGATCTTTGTTTTCCGACACGGGTCTCGACTCCTCGAGAGCTCGGTGGCTGCCCTGACGGCGAGGAACATACCCAGATCGAAGGCGCCTGGGTACGTCCACTTGTGCGTCATGCGGCCGTAACCACCCGTCCGCCGCTAGATCGAAAGTGACTGAGCGGTAGCCGACGGCGCGGTCTTGTGTTCAAGTCTTGAAGTCGCAACCCCTGTAGAACCTGGGAATTGCTCAGATGAGCGACTTGATCTCAGATGTGAGTTCAGCTCATGAATGATCGAGCAGTGGCACTGAGTGCCACCCCTTGGAGAAGTGCAGTCGCCCCAGATCCGCTCATCTGAGCGCAAGGGCTATCAGGGGTGGCGAGAATCACGCCGTTTGAAGGGGCTGGATCTTGGCATCCGGACCGACTTCGCGACCTTCCGCGCCGCGCCCGGCGGCTGCTCCAGGTGGCGCTACACGCCCAGTGCCGCGAGCCGCCGCTCCGCGCGCTCGGGCGCGTACAGGTGTTCCACCACCAGCGTTCCCGCTCCGATGAGCGCGGCGCGCTCGCCGAGCCGTGAGGTGACGACCTCCAGGTGGGCCGTGGAGCGGGGCAGGGCGCGCTGGTAGAGGAGCTCGCGGACGCCGGTGAGGAAGGGAGTTCCGGCCAGATCTCCGGCGATCATGAGAACGCCCGGGTTCAGGAGCGTCACGACGGTCGCGAGGACCTCGCCGACGCGCCGCCCGGCCTCGCGCGCGAGGCCCACCGCCTCGGGGTGGCCCGCCTCCAGGAGGGCGCGCACGTCCGAGCCGGAGGCCACGGGGGCGCCCGCCGCCGTGCGGACGCCCGCTTCCGTGAGGCGGCGGGCGACCGCACGGCCGCTGGCCACGGCGGCGAGGCAGCCGTAGGAGCCGCACTTGCACAGCGCGTCCGCGCCGTCGGGGACCCGTATGTGCCCGATGTCGCCGGCTCCGCCGTCGATGCCCCGGTAGACCGCGCCGCCGACGACCACGCCGGAGCCGATGCCGGTGGAGACCTTGACCAGGGCGAAGGCCGAGCAGTCCGGGTAGTGGGTGCGCTGTTCTCCGTACGCCATGAGGTTGGCGTCGTTGTCCACGAGGACGGGCAGGTCCGGGGGGACGCCGGGTTCCGGGTCCTGCGCCGCGCCGTCCGCCCTCGCGCCGTCCGCCCTCGTGCCGTCCGCCCTCGTGCCGTCCGCCCTCGTGCCGTCCGCCCTCGTGCCGTCCGCCCTCGTGCCGTCCGCCCTCGTGCCGTCCGCCCTCGCGCCGTCCGCCCTCGCGCCGTCCGCCCTCGCGCCGTCCGCCCTCGCGCCGTCCGGTCCCGTAGCGGCCTGCCCCGTACCGGCCGGTCCCGTACCGGCCCGCCCCCGGCTCTCCTCGGCGAGGGCTCGCCGCAGCCGGGCCCTTATGTCGTACCCGTCCCAGCCCGGCATGATCGGCGGCTGGACGACGCGGCCCGTCTCGCTGTCGACCGGGCCCGGCACGGCGAGCCCGATGCCGCAGACGGACGCGGCCCGGTGTCCGCTCTCGCGCAGCAGCGCGCCGAAGCGGGCGCCCAGCTCGCCGAGGACCGCGTCGGGTCCGTCCTCGATGGTGAGGGGCCCCGAGCGCTCGGCGATGATCTCGCCGCCCAGGGTCAGCAGGGCGGTGCGGGCGTGCCGGGTCTCCAGGTCGGCGGCGAGGACGACCGCGTGTGCGTCGTCGAACTCCAGCCGCAGCGCGGGCCGCCCGCCGAGGGGCGACGCCACGGGATCCCCGGCCCCCTCCCGCAGCCACCCCGCCCGGAACAGCCGGTCGAGCCGCTGCCCGACGGTGGCCCGGGACAGGCCGGTCGCCTGCTGCAACGCCCCCCGCGTGGTGGCCCGCCCGCTGCGGACGAGGTGCAGCAGATCGCCGGGGCCGCCCGGCGCCCCGCGGCTCCCGACCGTCCCGCGGTTCCCCGTCGTTCCACGGCCGCCAGGCATCCCACGACCACCTGCCGTCCCGTGCCCGACTGACGTCCCATGCCCGCCCGAAGCCCCGCGCCCGCTCGACGCCCCATGCCCGCCCGGCACCCCGGGAGCCCGCGTCACCCCGCGGCTGCCCACCGAGGCGAGGCCGCCCCCGACGGCGTCGCCACCACCGGCATCCCCCGAGCCACCGGCATCCCTCGTGCCCCCGGGCTGCTCCGTCGCCTCCGCCCCGTCCGCCCCGGCCCCGTTCATGCGCCCCTCCCGTTCGTCCGCGGCGCGTTCCGGACCGTCGTCGGTCCGGTCCCGTCGAGCGCCCTTGTGCTTGGCAACTGCCCGTTACATATTGGGTTTTGCGTGTTGCGTAGACGTAACTCTATGGTGGATAACACCGAACTGACGGGCCGTCGAGTGCCCCGGGGAGATCGGAGTTCCGCGTGGACCGCAGCGCGACCACCGGGCCGGCGGCCGTTCGGAGCAGCCATGGCGCGCGGCGGGAGCTGCGCGAGCGGGCCGCCCAGGTGCTGTGGGCCAACTGGACGGGGACGTCGACCGTGCCGTCCCGCGCGCTGTATCCGCACCAGTGGTCCTGGGACTCCGCCTTCATCGCGATCGGCCTGCGTCATCTCTCGCCGCTGCGCGCGCAGTTGGAGCTGGAGATGCTGCTCTCCGCCCAGTGGGACGACGGCCGCGTCCCGCACATCGTGTTCGACGACGCCGTCCCCCTCGACGCCTACTTCCCGAGCCCCGACTTCTGGCGCTCCACCACCGCGGGCCGCGCGGCCGGCGCCCCCGGCGGCGTACAGACCTCCGGCATCGTGCAGCCGCCGGTGCACGCGCTCGCCGCCTGGCTGGTGCACCGCGCCGACCCCGGTCTGTCCGGGGCCCGCTCCTTCCTCGCCCGCGTCCGGCCGCGCCTCGCTGCCTGGCACGGCTATCTGCTGCGGGCCAGGAACGCGGGCGGCGCGGGGCTCGCCGCCGTCGTGCACCCCTGGGAGCAGGGCATGGACAACAGCCCCTGCTGGGACGGCCCGCTGAGCCGGGTGCGGCCCGCGGAGTCCGGTGCCTTCCGGCGTACGGACCTGGAGCACGGTGCGCCCGGGGACCGGCCGACCGACCTCGACTACGGCCGGTACGTGCGGCTCGCCGAGCAGTACCGCGACCGGGGCTACGCGGACGGTCCCGGCCCCGGCGCCTTCGCCGTGGAGGACCCCGCCTTCAACGCCCTGCTGATCCTCTCGGAGCACGCCCTGGCCCTGATCGAGGCCGAGCTGGCGGACTCCGCGGCCGACCCGGCGCCGCTCGCGCGGGCGTCGTGGGCGCGGCGGGACCGGGCCGAGGCGCTGACGCGGACGCTCGTGGAGCGGCTGTGGGACCCGGCCCGTGGGCTCTTCCTCTGCCGCGACCTGCGCGCGGGTCCCGACCCGCGCCCCGGTGCGGCCGCGGGGCCCGGCGCGCCCATCCCCGAGCGCGGCGTCACCGGACTCGTCCCGCTCGCGCTGCCCGGCCTGCCGCGTGACATCGCCGCGGCGCTGGTGCGCACCGTGTGCGGCCCGCACTTCGGGCTCGGCGGCCCGGCACTGCTCGTGCCGAGCCACGATCTGACGGGACCCGCCTTCGACCCGCACCGCTACTGGCGCGGACCGGCGTGGTTCAACACCAACTGGCTGGTGGAGAAGGGTCTGCGGCTGCACGGCGAGCCGGCGCGGGCGGACGGGCTGCGGGAGACGCTGCTCGACGTCGCGGGCGCGAGCGGCTTCGCCGAGTACGTGGATCCGTACACGGGCCGGGGCTGCGGGGCGCGCGGCTTCGGCTGGACGGCCGCGCTCACGCTGGACCTGCTGCTCGACGGCAGGACCGGGACGCGTGGGCGCGGCGAGCGGGACGGGCTCTCTGAGGGAGAGGTGTGGGCATGAGTGATCGGCATCGACTGCTGGTGCGGGGACGGACGTTCGCGGCGGTGGGCGCGGGCGGTGACATCAGCGGCGTCGGCGCGGTGCGGGGCACGGGCGCGGGCCCGGACGGCCTGTTCGTACGGGATGCCCGGCATCTGAGCCGCTGGCAGCTGACCGTCGACGGCGCCGTGCCCGAGGTCCTCACCCCCGTGGACACCTCGCCCGCCGCCACCGGCGCGGCCCGCTGCGTCCTGGTGCCGCGCGGCGCCCGCCAGGAGCCGCCCGCGTACACGGTCTTCCGTGAACAGGCCGTCGCCGAGGGCGCGTTCCTGGAGTCCTTACGGGTCGTCAGCAACCGTCCCGTGCCCACCCGGGTCCGTCTCGCGCTGACCGTGGACGCCGACTTCACCGACCAGTTCGAGCTGCGCGCCGACCACCGTACGTACGCGAAGTCCGGCGCCGTCCGGTCGCGGCAGCCGCTGGACGGCGGGGAGGGCGAGGCGGCGACCGGGGTCGAGTTCACCTACCGGCGCGGCGAGTGGTGTTCGCGGACGACCGTCACGGCCGACCCCGCGCCCGACGGCGTGGAGGAGACCGGGGCCGGTGCGCGCCGGCTCGTGTGGACGCTGGAGCTCGACGCGCACGGCGCCGCCCAGGTGGCACTGAGTGCCGCCGCGCGTCCGCACGGCGCGCCCGACGTTCCGGTGCCGAGTGGCCCGGACGAGGCCGTCCGGCAACTCGACGCCATCGAGCAGGACTTCGCCGCCGGGGTCACGCTGCCCGCCGGCTGGCCCGACCTCGCGGACGCGTGCACGCGCGGCCTGGCGGACCTCGCGGTCCTGCGGGTGCCGGCGCACGGGCCGGACGGCGAGGTGCTGAGCGTGCCCGGCGCGGGCGTGCCGTGGTTCCTCACGCTGCTCGGCCGGGACGCCCTGCTGACCTCGCTCTTCGCGCTGCCCTATCTGCCGGGCCTGGCCGCCGACACGCTCCCCGCGCTCGCCGCGACCCAGGCCACCGAGGCCGTCGAGGGTGCGGTCGCACAGCCCGGCAAGATCGTCCACGAGGTGCGCCACGGCGAGCTCGCGCACTTCGGCCAGGTGCCGTTCGGGCGCTACTACGGCTCGGTCGACGCGACCCCGCTCTTCCTGGTGCTCCTCGGCGCGTACACGGAACAGACCGGGGACACGGCGCTCGCCCGTCGCCTCGCGGGGACCGCGCGCGCCGCCGTCGGCTGGATGCTCGACCACGGCGGGCTCACCTCGCGCGGCTATCTCGTCTACCGCGCGGACGAGGGCGGCCTCGCCAACCAGAACTGGAAGGACTCGCCCGGCGCGATCTGCTCCGCCGACGGCACCGGGGCGAGCGGCCCGGTCATGGCGGCGGGCGCGCAGGGCTACGCGTACGACGCCCTGCGGCGCACCGCCTGGCTGGCGCGGACCGTCTGGGACGACAAGGTCTACGGCGATCTGCTGGCGCAGACGGCCGGTGATCTGCGGGACCGCTTCCAGCGGGACTTCTGGATGGCGGAGCAGAACTTCCCCGCCCTCGCCCTGGACGGCGAGGGGCACCAGGTCGACGCGCTCGCCTCGGACGCCGGCCATCTGCTGTGGTCCGGGCTGCTCGACAAGGAGTACGGCGAGGCGGTGGGCCGCCGCCTGATGGAACCGGACTTCTTCTCGGGCTGGGGGGTGCGGACGGTCGCGGCCGGCCAGCCCGCGTACCACCCGCTCTCCTACCACCGGGGTTCGGTGTGGCCGCACGACAACGCGCTGATCGCGCTGGGCCTGGCCCGCTACGGCCTGCACGACGAGGCCCGCACGGTCGCCCGCGGCCTGGCCGCCGCGGCCGCCACCGCGGACGGCCGCCTCCCGGAGGTCCTCGCGGGCTACGACAGGACGGCCCACCCGCTCCCGGTGCCGTACCCGCACTCGTGCGTCCTGGAATCCCGCTCGGCGGCGGCCCCACTGGCGCTGCTGACGGCGGTGGGCGGGGCGTAGGAGGGGCGGTGCCATTGGCACCGGGGTTCCTGATCAGGGCTTCCGTGACCGGACCACCCGGAAGGCTGCCCGGGCTCGGGTGGTTCGGCCTTTCGTCTGCGCGGAGCCAGTACCGCTGGAGGAGTGACCATGGCGCGGACCGAGTACTACGACGATCCCGACGCGCCCATGCCGAACAGCTTTGTAGTCGCGGCCTCAGCGGTCGTCACTGACGGCCGGGGGCGGATCCTGCTCCAGCGCCGCCGGGACAACGAACTGTGGGCGCTGCCAGGAGGCGGCATGGAGCTGACCGATTCCCTGCCCGGCGCGGCAGTCCGCGAGGTCAAGGAGGAGACCGGCCTCGACGTGGAGATTGTGGGCCTGGTCGGTACGTACACCGATCCGAAACACGTCATCGTGTATACGGACGGCGAGGTCCGACGCCAGTTCAACGTCTGTTTCACGGCCCGGATCATCGGCGGTCGGCTCGCGATCTCCGACGAGTCGACCGAACTCAGGTTCGTCCCTCCGCGCGATCTTGAGGAACTGCCGATGCATCACACGCAGCGGCTGAGGCTCCGGCACTTTCTGGAGCACCGCGAGCAGCCGTATCTCGGCTGAGGAGACGGCAGCGCTGACGGCAACGACTGCACACGACAATCCACGTCTGCGATCGTTTCGGTCCCGTTGGTAGATTCCCTCTCGTGAGCGAGCAACTTCCCAGTGGTGGGGTCGAGCTGTCGCCCGCCGAGCTCGATGCCCTCGACGCCAGGTGGGCGTCCTGCTGGACCCCGAGTGAGGTCGCACAGCGCTTGGCCGGCGTCAGCGCTCCCTGGTGCGTGGCCGCAGGCTGGGCGCTGGATCTGTTTCGCGGGGCGCGGACCCGCGAGCACGGGGACATCGAGATCGCCGTTCCCGCCGCGGACTTCCCCGAGGTGCGCGACCGCTTCGCGGGATACGTCTTCGACGCGGTCGGCAGCGGTCGGGTCTGGGAGGACACCACCCCCGACGTGCTGGCCGCGACACATCAGACCTGGCTGCGCGATCCGGCCACCGGCGACTATCTGCTCGACGTGTTCCGCGAACCCCACGACGGCACGACCTGGATCTGTCGGCACGACGAGACGATCCGGCTGCCGTACGGCGAGATCATCCACCGGACTCCGGACGGCATCCCCTACCTGGCGCCTGAACTGGTCCTGCTGTTCAAGGCCAAGCACGCGCGCCCCAAGGACCAGGCAGACTTCGACGCGACCGTCCCTCACATGACGTCGGCTCAGCGCACGACCCTGGCCGATCTCCTCGCCCGTGTGTACCCACGGCATCGCTGGCTCGGGGGCCTGTCATCCCCGTCGGGCGGATTCCGGTTGCCCTGAACCCGGTTCGTGTCCGGCAGCCCACGGTGACTGTCTTGAGAACTGTTGATTCCCGGGGGTCGCCTGCCGACCGTGCTGGGCGATTCCGTTGATTCTCTTGTGACCATGGTGAGTTGAGTGGTGTAGTCCACTGCCATGACGCCTCCCTCCCGTCACGCGCCCCCGCATCCGCCCCGTCACCTCTCCCGCCGTGCCCTCATCACCGCGACCGCCGTGGCGGCTGCCGCCGTCGCCCTCCCGCTGCCCGTGGCGGCGGCCCGGTCGCGGGCAGCCGCAGGAGCGGGAGCCCCACGTGCCGACCGACGGCCCACCGTCGTGCCCGCCCTCCAGGAGTGGGACGGCGGCACCGGCGCGTACCGGCTGACGGGGGCGTCCCGCGTCGTCGTCCCCGAGCGCGACGCCCGGCGACTCATGCCGCTCGCACGGCAGTTGACCCATGACCTCGCCGACGTCACCGGCATAGAGATCGCCGCCCCCCGCCGCGCGGGGCACGGCGGGCCCGCCCGCGGTGAGATCGTGCTGCGGCTCGACCCGGCCGCCCGGCACCCCGAGGGCGGCGAGCGCTACCGGGAGGAGGGTTACACCCTCGACGTCGCCGAACGGGCCGTGACCGTGACCGCGCCCGCCTACAGCGGCGTCTACTACGGCACCCGCACGCTGCTGCAGATCCTGCTCCACGACGCGACGCGCTCCCGGGTCCCCGTCGGCACCGCGCGCGACTGGCCGAACTACCGGCTGCGCGGCTTCATGCTGGACGTCGGGCGCCGCTTCTTCACCCCCGGCTTCGTCCGCGACTACCTGCGGATCATGGGGTGGTTCAAGCTCAACGACCTCCAACTTCACCTCAACGACAACGAGATCAAGGCACCGGACGGCGACTGGAGCAAGGCCTACGACGCCTTCCGGCTGCGCAGCGACAAGCCCGAGTGGGACGGGCTCGCGGCGCCCGACGGGTCGTACTCGCGCCGGGACTGGGACTCCTTCGAGGACACCGCCGCCCTGCACGCCGTCCAGCTCACGCCCGAGATCGACGCCCCCGCGCACGCCCGTTCCTTCGTGCGCCTGCATCCCTCGCTCGGGCTCGACGGCGGCAACTCCGACCACCTCGACCTCGCGGAACCGGAGACGACCGCGTTCATGAAGAAGGTCTTCGACGAGTTCGTGCCGTGGTTCCGCGCCCCGGAAGTGCACTACGGCGCCGACGAGTACACCGGACCCGAGGCCCAGTACCGCGCCTACTTCAACGCCATGGCCGCCCATCTGCGCGGCCTCGGCAAGCACCCGCGCGCCTGGGGCAGCCTGACCGAGATGGCCGGGTCCGCCGACGGATACGACCGGGACGTCACCGTGCACAGCTGGAACAACGGCTGGTACGGGCCCCGGGCCGCCAAGGCCGACGGCTACGAGATCGTCAACACGAACGACGCCACCCTCTACATCGTCCCGTTCGCCGACTACTACCACGGCCACGGACTCGACGGCCGTTATCTGTACGACAGTTGGGAGCCGCACGTCTTCCCCGGCGCCGAGAGCCTGCCGCCGCGCGACCCGCAGCTGCGCGGCGCCATGTCCGCCGTGTGGAACGACCTCGTGCGCACCCCCTACACCCAGCAGGACGCGCACGCCCTGGTCGAGAGGACGTACGGCACCCTCGCGCAGAAGATGTGGAGCGGCGCCGCGCAGGGCCTCGCGTACGGCGAGTTCACCGCGCTGCTGCGGCGCGGCGCGCTCGGTCCCGGCCTCACCACCGTGACCCCCACCCTCGCCGAGCCCGACCAGCTGGCCTTCGGCGCGCCCGCCACCGCGTCCTCCGGCGCCCACCCCGCGCACGCCGCCGACGGTGACCCCGCCACCCGCTGGACCAGCGCCGCCGAGCGCGGCGGGCCCTGGCTGCGCGTCGACCTCGGCGAGGAGCGCGCCGTGGCGCGGGTCCGGCTGGAGTGGGGGCCCGAGCACGGGCGGGCGTACGACATCGAGGTCTCCCGGGACGGCGGGAGCTGGCGCAAGGTCGCCGAGCGCCGGGGCAGGGACCAACCGGGCTGGGACGAGCTGGAGTTCGAGACCGGGACGGCCCGGTATGTGCGGGTGCGCGGCCGGGAGAGCGGGCGGGCGCGCTGGACGCTGTGGGCGGTCCAGCTCTTCGACGCCCCCGACCTGGCGCGCGGCGGGCAGGCCACCGCGTCGTCGGCGGAGACCGCCTCGCTCGGCGCGGAGAACGCCGTCGACGGCGACCCGGCGACCCGCTGGGCCTCCCGCTACACCGACGGCGAGTGGCTCGCCGTCGACCTGGGCCGGGCGCGGACCGTGCGGCGGCTGCTCCTCGACTGGGAGGCCGCCGCCGGGCGCGACTACGACCTGGAGGCCACCGACGACCCCGCGGGCGCCTCCGGCTGGCGCACCGTCGCCGAGCGGCGCGGCCGGACGACGGCGGGCGTCGACGCGGTCGACCTGGCGGAGCCGGTGACCGCGCGGCACATCCGGATGCGGGGCCTCAAGCGGCAGACGACGTACGGCTATTCGCTGTACCGCTTCGAGGCGCGGGCCTGACGCGCCGGCCCGCGCCGTCCCGCGTCGGCCCGTGCCGTCCCGCTAGTCGTCGATCCCCGACCGCTCCACCCCCGCCACGATCCACCGCTGGAAGAACAGGAACACCACGAGCAGCGGCACGATCGACACCGCCGCCGCGACGAACAGCGTGTGCAGCCGGATGACCTGGGACGTGGTGTAGGTGGCCAGCGCCACCTGCACCGTCCACGCGTCCCGGTCCTGGCCGATGACCAGCGGCCACAGGAAGGAGTTCCACGCGCCGATGAACACGATCGTGCCGACGGCCGCGAAGACGGGCCGGGAGTTGGGCACGACCACGCGCCAGTACGTGCGCCAGTAGCCGAGCCCGTCCACCCGCGCCGCGTCCTCCAGCTCCTTGGGGAAGCCCAGGAAGTACTGCCGGAAGATGAAGCACGCGAACGCCGAGAACAGCGTCGGGACGATCAGGCCGCGCAGCGTGGAGACCCAGCCGAGCGAGGAGACCAGCACGAAGCTCGGGACGAAGGTGACGGCCGCCGGGACCATCATCGTGGCGAGGATCGCGTAGAAGACCTTGTTCGCGTGGCGGTAGGGGATACGGGCCAGGCCGTACCCGGCGAGCGAGGCCAGGACGAGCGTGCCGAGCGTCGTCGCGACGGCGATCAGCGACGAGTTGAGCAGGGCGCGCGCCATCGGCACGGTCGGGTCGTCGAAGAGCTCCGAGATGTTCGACCAGTGCAGCGTCGAGGGGAAGAACGTCCACTCGGGCGAGGTGATGTCGTCCTCGGACGCCAGGCCGTTGCGTACGAGGAGGTAGAAGGGGATCAGGAACAGCAGGGCCAGCGCGATCAGCAGGACGGACCGCAGCGCGCGGCCCACCCGGACCAGGGCGTCGTCCATCGTGCTCAGTCCTCCTTCCGTCCGAGGCCGAACCAGCTCGCCTGGCCGATCGTCACCACCGCGATGATCAGCGCGAGGATCACCGCGCCCGCGCTGCCGAAGCCGAGGTTCTGCTCCTGGCCCAGCGCCGTGTAGTAGAGGTAGACGAGCGGCGGGCGGGCGTAGGGCGGATAGCCCTGGGAGTCCGAGAGCAGGTTGTAGAACTCGTCGAAGGCCTGGAACGCGTTGATCACCAGGAGCAGCGTCACGGCCACCGACGTCGCCCGCAGCTGCGGGAGCGTGATGTGCCGCAGGACCTGCCAGCCGGGCCGCGCCCCGTCCACGGCGGCCGCCTCGTAGAGGGTGGGGGAGATGCGCTGGAGCCCCGCGAGGAACAGGATCATGTAGAAGCCGGCCTGGAGCCAGAGCCGCACGGTGACGATGACCAGCCAGTACCAGGGCGGTTCCGTGGTCGAGAGCCAGGCGATCTGGTCGGTGCCGAACCAGCCGAGCACGGTGTTGGCGAGCCCGAACCGCACCCCGTTGAAGATCGACAGCTTCCAGACCAGGGCCGCCACGACGTAACTGCACGCCGCGGGCAGGAAGAAGACCGACCGGAAGAACGCCTGCGCGCGGCGGACGCGGTTCACCATCAGGGCGAGCGCGAGCGACAGCACGAACGTGGTGGGCACGATGAACGCCGAGAAGACCGCGAAGGTGACCAGGCTGTCGGTGAACGCGTCGTTCCGCAGCATCGACGTGTAGTTGTCGAAGCCGATGAAGTCGGTCGGCGAGACCGTGTTGTGGGCGTCGAAGAAGCTGAGGTAGACGCTCCAGCCGAGCGGTACGTAGGTGAAAAGGACCAGGCCGAGCAGGAAGGGCCCGACGAACACCCAGAACCACAGAGTGCGGTTCTGGGTGCCGAACGGCCGGGCGCGGACCGTGCCCGGCTCCGTCGACTCGCGCTTCACGGCTTCTTCTTCACCCGCTCCAGCTCCGCCCGCACGGTGCGCACGACGGACTTGAGCTCGCTCTCCGGGTTCGCGCCGGACTTGATGACGCGGCTCAGCGCGTCCTGGTAGGCGGTGCGGCTCGCCTTGGTCCACAGCAGCGGCTCCGCGTAGCCGTACTCGGTGGAGTAGCGCACGGCGTCCGCGGCCGAGCCCTCCTTCAGCTCGTCGGCCTTCTTCGCGAGGGAGAGCCGGGCCGGGATGTGGAAGCCGTAGGAGAGCGCGAAGTCCCGCTGGTAGTCGGTCCTGTCGATCCACAGCCACTTCAGGAAGTCCTTGCCCTCCTTCTTGCGGTCGCTGCGGGCGCTCACCGCCGCGCCGTACGCGCCGACGGGCAGCGCGGGTGTGCCGCCGGAGCCGTCGGCGGGCAGCGCCAACACCCCGAAGTCGTCGCCGAGTTCCTTCTTCACGGCGGGCAGCGCCCACAGGCCGCACCACTGCATGGCGGTCAGCTCCTGCGTGAACGCCGACGGGTCCGACCAGTCGGCGGGCGCGCCGAGCAGCAGCGACTTGTCGGCGTACAGCTGGTGCAGCTTGCCGAGGGCGCGGGCGGCCGCCGGGTCGTCGAAGCCGACCTTGCCGTCCTCGGTGACCGCGCTGAGGCCGGCCGCGTACAAGGGGGTGATGCCGAGGGCGCCGGCGCCGCCGTCGTTGCCGAGGAAGAGGCCCTTGACCTTCTTGGTGGTCAGCGCCTTCGCCGCGTCGACCAGCTCGTCGAGGGACTTCGGCGGCCGCACGCCCGCGTCGTCGAGGAGGCTCTTGCGGTAGTAGAGCAGGTGCATGTCGACGACCTGCGGGATCGACCAGATCTTCCCGTCGTACGTCTTCGGGGCGAGCACCGCCGGGTTGAAGTCGTCCTTCACCCCCTCGAAGAGGTCGGTGAGGTCGACGACCTGGCCGCGCCGGATCTGGTCCAGGGAGGGGCCGTTGACCTCGAAGACGTCGGGGCCGGAGTCGGTGAGCAGCGCCGCGGCGGTCTGCTCGTCGTAGTTGCCGGGCCGCCACTGCACGCTGACGTCCGCCTTCTTGTACGCGGCGGCGTACCGCTTCACGGCCTGTTCCGTGCCTGCCTCGCCGTACTGGTGGTACCACTGCGAGAGTTCCGGGCCGTTGCCCGAACCGCCGTCTCCGCGCCCGGTGTTGGAGCCGCACGCGGTGAGCAGCCCGAGTGCCGCGCCCGTCCCGAGCAGTGTCCTGCGGCTGATGGTCATGCTGGTCGTCCCCCTGTGCGATGTCGGAGTTGCCTCTGTGCGCCGTGCGAAGTCCGTGGCCCGGCCTTGTGTGCCCGGCCCAACGATCAACCATGCAGAGGAATTACGACAGGGGTGTTGCGGCCGAGTGTCCCGCTGCGGGAGCCCGGCGTGTCGCGTCAGCGGCCCGTCAAACCCCGCCCCGCGTGTGTATGCACTCCGTCAACGGCGCTGACGCGGCGGCCCGGCCGTCCTACGGTGCGGCACATGGGACATCACAGGACGACACGGGGCGCGGTGCGCCGGGGCAGGGCACGGGACGACGGCCTCGTCGGCGGGACGACGACGGCGGGTGTGCCGGGCGAGGTCATGTCGGACCGCGGCTGGGCGGACGACGTGCGGGCCGCCGTCTTCTGCGCGGTGACGCTCTTCGGGCTCGTCCTGCTCGTCGACTGGGCCAACGGCACGCTGGACGCGGTCCGGGCGCCGCTGTGGGCCGGGCTGTCCGGGCTGCTGTACCTCGTGCTGCACCCCGTGCGCGTGACCGCGGGCCCCGGCTGGCTCGCCGTGCGGGGGCTCGGCAGGCGCCGGCACGTGTGCACCGGGCTGCTGACCGCCGTGCGGCACAGCGAGGGTGTCGCCGCGCGCCTGGTCCTGAGCGACTCCCTCGGCAACCGCGTCGAGCTCGACCCGCAGATCCTGGTGGCCAACCCCCTGCTCCTGCACCGCCTGGACACGGGCGCCCGCGCGGCCCGCGAGGCGGGGCTGCTCAGAACGGGCTGCGTGGAGCTCCAGCGTCTGGTGGACCGCGCGGACGGGGCGGCGGTACGAGGTGTCTTCGAGGCCTCCGACCTGCGGTGACGGGGACCTTCGGCCCTGGGAGCGGGCCGGGGACGGGCGGACCGTGGAGGGATGGACGCCCGGCACATCCCGCTCTCCGCGGACCTCCCACCCACCGAGCCCGCCGTACGCGCGGGCGCGGACCTCCCGCCCGCCGCGGTCGCCCCGCGCGCCCGCGCCGACGTCGCGTCCCGCGCCGACCTCGACGTGCTGCTCCGCCGCTTCTACACGGCCGCCTTCGACGACCCGCTGATCGGCCCCTTCTTCACGGAGATCGCCGGGACCGACCTCGACGTGCACCTGCCGCGCATCACCGACTTCTGGGAGCGCGCGCTCTTCCGCACCGCCGAGTACCGCCGCAACGCCTTCGCCCCGCACGCCGCCCTGCACACCGCGCGCCCGCTCACCGCCGA
The DNA here is from genome assembly GCF_040680155.1 of Streptomyces sp. NPDC052114. Classification (NCBI taxonomy): domain Bacteria; kingdom Bacillati; phylum Actinomycetota; class Actinomycetes; order Kitasatosporales; family Streptomycetaceae; genus Streptomyces; species Streptomyces sp. NPDC052114. The sequence goes on from NZ_JBFAWC010000001.1 coordinate 528,561, forward strand.
GCACTTCGGCCGCTGGGTCCAGCTGTGGCACGCCACGGTCGACGGGCTGCACAGCGGCCCGAACGCGGACCGCGCCAAGGCGCAGGGCGAGCGGATCGCGCTCGCGATGCTGCGGCGCCTCGCGGGCAAGGACGCGCCGACCGCCGGAGAGGGGCCCGGGTTCGTCCCGCTGGCGGCGGTGGAGCTGCGCGCGGCTGCGTGACGCCCGGCCGGGCCCGCGCGTTACGGGGCTCAGCCCTTGAGGGCGTCGTACCGCACCCCCGTCAGCCGCTCCGAGGCCGCCCAGAGCCGTTCGCCCGTCGCGTCGTCGCGCGTCCACTTCATCCGCCACGAACGCGTCGGCGCCCCGCGGTAGCCGAGCGGGCCGGGGCCGGTGAACGAGTCGGGGCGCACGCCGGGCGCCGTCGCCGCGTACAGCGTGGGCAGCGCCCCCGCCCGCGCGGACTGCGCGATGACGCGGCTGCCGAGCTCCATGACGCGCTCGGCCGTCCTGCGGCCCTCCATCCGGGGGCCCGCGCTGTGCAGATTGGTCGAGGCGTAGCCGGGGTGGGCGGCGGCCGCGACGACGTCGGAGCCGGTGGCCGCCAGGCGCCGCGCCAGTTCGTGGATGAAGAGGAGGTTGGCCGTCTTGGAGCGGCCGTAGGCGATCCAGCGGCGGTAGCGCCGCTCGCCGTTGAGGTCGTCGAAGTCGATGGTGCCGAGCGCGTGGAAACCGCTGGAGACGCTGACGACCCGGGCCCCGGGCGTGCCCAGGAGGCGGGGGAGCAGCAGGCCGGTGAGCGCGAAGTGCCCGAGGTGGTTGACGCCGAACTGGGTCTCGAAGCCGTCCGCGGTGCGGCCCTGGGGGAGGGCCATGACGCCCGCGTTGTTGATCAGGAGGTCGAGGCGCTCGTCGTCGTACGCGCCCGCGAAGTCCCGTACGGACGCCAGGTCCCCGAGGTCGAGCGGCCGGAACTCCACGGCGGCGCCCGGCACGTCGCCGAGCACCCGGTCCACCGCGCCGCGCCCGCGCTCCTCGCTGCGGCAGGCGAGGATCACGCGGGCGCCGCGGCGGGCCAGCTCGCGCGCGGTGATGTGGCCGATGCCGCTGTTCGCTCCGGTGACCACGGCCGTGCGGCCGCTCTGGTCGGGGATGTCGCTCGCGGTCCAGGCGGCCATGGCAGGGCTCCCTCTCCATCGGCTTCTCGTACGACACCGTCTTCTTACTCGACGGTAAGTCGGAGGGGGAGCCTACGGCAGGCACTTTCCTCAGGCCGCCGCGCCTCCGTCGATCACCAGGTCCGCGCCGACCACGGAGCCCGACTCGTCCGCCGCGAGGTACAGCACGGCCGCGGCGACCTCCCCGGTCGTCGACACCCGGCCCAGCGGGTTCGTCTCCTTCACGCGGGCCGCGCGGTCGGCCTCGGTCTCGCCGGGGCGGAACGACATGGTGGTGTCGGAGGAGCCGGGGCTGACGGTGTTGATGCGGACGCCGTCCCGGATGTGCTCGGCGGCGGCCGCGCGGCCCAGCGCGGAGACGGCGGCCTTGGTCGCGCCGTAGGCCGCGGTGCCGGCCAGGCTGGTGTGCGCGCCGAGCGTGGAGCCGATGTTGACGATCGCGCCGCCCGTGGACTGCGTGCGCATCTGCCTGACCTCGGCCTGCAGGGCGAGCAGGACGCCGGTGACGTTGATGTCGAGCATCGTGCGCCAGTCCTCCTCGGGCAGCTCGGCGACCGGCTGCCCGGCGCGCAGGATGCCCGCGTTGTTGACGGCCACGTCCAGGGAGCCGAAGCGCTCGACGGTGGCGGCGACGAGCGCGGCCAGGTCGGCGGAGCGGGCGACGTCGGCGGTGACGGCGAGCGCGGTGCCGCCGGCCTCCTCGATCAGCGTCACGGTCTCCTTCAGGGTGGCCTCGGTCCGCCCGGCGACGACGACGTTCGCGCCCTCGGCGGCGAACGCGAGCGCGATGGCCCGGCCGAGTCCGGAGCCGCCGCCGGTGACGAGGGCGGTGCGGCCGGTGAAGCGGGTGCGGGTGGGTGCTGCGCCAGTCATGACGTCACTCTTTCTTGACCGTTCGGTCTAGTATTAGGGCATGAATAAGGACATGAATAAGGGCGTGAATGAGGGCATGAAAAAGGAGGTGTGCAACAGGGGTGTGCGACAGGGGGCGGAAGGGGGGAGGGGGCGCCTGAGGTCAGTCCAGCAGGGCCAGCGCCTGTTCCACCGCGTCCCGGATCCGCGCCGGCTCGCCGCTCGCCTTGCCGACCACGCGCAGGCCCTGCATCAGGACGAGCAGCATGCGGGCCAGCGTCAGCGGGTCGCGGTCCTCGGGCAGCTCGCCCTGGGCCCGGGCGCGCACGAGCGCGGAGTGCAGCAGGGTCTCGATGCTGTCCCAGCTGCGCTCGACGCTGCGCGCGGCCGCCGCGTCGTGCGGCGCCAGCTCCGTCGCCGTGTTGGTGACGAAACAGCCGGGCAGGCGGTGCTCGTCCGCCGTGGCCTCCGCGCCGAAGCGGCGGACGACCGCGCGTACGGCGGGCAGCGCGGGGCCCGGCTGCGCCAGCTCGGAGAGCAGCAGCGGCTTCTGCTGCTCCCCGTACCGCTCCAGGGCCTTCAGGTACAGGTCGTGCTTGTTCCCGAAGGTCGCGTAGATGCTGGCGCGCCCGATGCCGAGCGCCTCGACGAGGTCCGCCATGGACGTCGCCTCGTAGCCGCGCCGCCAGAACAGCTCCAGGGCTGACTGCAGCGCGGCGTCCGGATCGAATTCCTTGGTCCTGGCCACGAAGAGGACTCTAGGGCTTTCTGGAACGACCGGTCAAGCAAATTCTGGAACGACCAGTCAAGGGGTCCCCGCCGAGTGGACGGTGCCGGTCACGCGGCCCGGTGCCCGTCACGCGATCCGGACCGGATGGACCGCCACCGTCACCTCGTCGTCGTCCAGGCACCGCCCCGTCGCCAGGTCGAACCGCTGCTTCAGGAGCGGCGAGGCGACGAACGGCCGCCCGTCCGCCGAGCCGAGCAGGCCCCGCGAGAGCACCGCCGCGCCCGTGAACGGGTCACGGTTGTCGATGGCGTACGCGCGGCCCTCGCGGTCGAGGAACAGCGCGGCCTGCCTGCCGTCGGGCAGCAGGGCCGCGAGGCCCCGCCCCGGCGTCAGCCGCGCCCGCTCACAGACCGCGAACCAGTCGTCCGCCAGACGGAGTTGGACGTTCATCGGGAGGCTCCTTCCAGGGGCCGGGGGCTGAGGGAGAGCAGGGGCAGGTCCGGCTTGATCTGGTCCCGCTCGGGGACGAAGCCGACCGTGGGGTCCGGCACGCCCGGCGCGTTCACGAACGACACGAAGCGGGCGAGGCGTTCGGGGTCGTCGAGGGTCTTTGCCCACTCGTCGCGGTAGTGCGTGACGTGGTCGGCCATCAGCGCCTCCAGCTCGGCGCAGATGCCCAGCGAGTCGTCGACGACGACGTCCCGCACGTGGTCGAGGCCGCCCTCGATCCGCTCCAGCCACGCCGCCGTGCGCTCCAGGCGGTCGGCGGTGCGGATGTAGAACATCAGGAACCGGTCGATCAGGCGCACCAGGGCGGCGTCGTCCAGGTCCTGGGCGAGCAGGTCCGCGTGGCGCGGGGTCGCGCCGCCGTTGCCGCCCACGTACAGGTTCCAGCCGCTGGACGTGGCGATCACGCCGAAGTCCTTGGACTGGGCCTCCGCGCACTCGCGCGCGCAGCCGGAGACCGCCGACTTCAGCTTGTGGGGCGCCCGCAGCCCGCGGTAGCGCAGCTCCAGATCGATGGCCATGCGCACGCTGTCCTGCACGCCGTAGCGGCACCAGGTCTGCCCGACGCAGGACTTCACCGTGCGCAGCGCCTTGCCGTACGCGTGCCCCGACTCGAAGCCCGCGTCCACCAACCGCGTCCAGATCATGGGCAGTTGCTCGACCCGGGCGCCGAACAGGTCGATGCGCTGGCCGCCGGTGATCTTCGTGTAGAGCCCGAAGTCCCGCGCCACCTCGCCGATGACGATGAGCTTCTCGGGGGTGATCTCGCCGCCCGGGATGCGCGGCACCACCGAATAGGAGCCGTTCTTCTGGAGGTTGGCGAGGAAGTGGTCGTTGGTGTCCTGGAGCGCCGCCTGTTCGCCGTCCAGGACATAGCCGTCCGCGCCGATCGTCGGGGCCAGCGAGGCGATGATCGAGCCGACCGCCGGCTTGCAGACCTCGCAGCCCTCGCCGCCGCGCGCGCCCTCGCGGCCGTGCCCGTCCAGGAGCGCGCGGAAGGACGTGACGCGCAGGGCGCGCACGATCTCGTACAGCTCCTGGCGGGTCTGGCCGAAGCAGCCGCACAGGCCCTTGTCGACCTCGACGCCGGACGCCGACAGCTCGTCGTCCACCAGCTGCCCGAGCACCTTCACGCAACTGCCGCAGCCCGTACCGGCCTTGGTGCACTTCTTGACCTCGGGCACCGTCGTGCAGCCGTGCTCGGTGACGGCGCCGCGGATCGTGCCCTTGGTGACGTTGTGGCAGGAGCAGACGACGGCCGAGTCGGGCAGCGCGGCGGGGCCGAGCACCACCGGGCCGCCCGCGCCCGCCGGCAGGACCAGTTGCTCGGGCGCGAGGGGCGGCACGGACCCGGTGAGCGGGCGCAGCGTGCCGTACGCCTCCGCGTCGCCGACGAGGACCCCGCCGAGCAGCGTGCCGTCCGCGCCGATCACCAGCTTCTTGTACGTCCCCGAGCGGGAGTCGGCGTACACGACGTCGAGGCAGCCCTCGGCCGTGCCGTGCGCGTCGCCGAAGGACGCCACGTCCACGCCGAGGAGCTTCAGCTTGGTGGACAGGTCGGCGCCCGTGAAGGACGCCTCGCGGGCGGCGATCGCGGCGGCGGCCGTCGCGGCCATCTCGTAGCCCGGCGCGACGAGCCCGTAGACCCGGCCGTCCACGGCCTGCGCGCACTCGCCGATCGCGTACACGTCCGGGTCACTGGTGCGGCACCGCTCGTCGACGGCGATGCCGCCGCGCTCGCCGACCGCGAGGCCCATGTCACGGGCGAGCCGGTCGCGCGGGCGCACGCCCGCCGAGAACACCACCATGTCCGTGGCCAGTTCACCGCCGTCGGACAGCTTCATGGCCCGCACGGCGCCGTCCCCGTCCGTGAGGACCTCCTGCGTGCCGGTGCCGGTGTGCACGGTCAGGCCCATGCCGGTGATGGTGCGCAGCAGCGCCCGGCCGCCGCCCTCGTCGACCTGCACCGGCATCAGGCGCGGCGCGAACTCCACGATGTGCGTGGTCAGTCCGAGCCCGCGCAGCGCGCCCGCCGCCTCCAGGCCGAGCAGTCCGCCGCCGACGACGGCGCCGGTCGTGGCATGCGTCTTCGCGTACTCCTCGATGGCCAGCAGGTCCTCGATGGTGCGGTAGACGAAACAGCCCGTGGCGTCCTTGCCGGGCACCGGCGGCACGAACGGGTACGAGCCGGTCGCGAGGACGAGCGTGTCGTACGCGAAGGTCCGCCCCGAGCGCGCGGTGACCGTCCTGCTCTCCCGGTCGATGCGCTCGGCGGGCTCGCCGACGTACAGCTCGATGCCGTGCCGGTCGAGGAACTCCCGGTCGGTCAGGGACAGTTCGTCGGGAGTGCGGCCCGAGAAGTACGAGGTGAGCGCGACCCGGTCGTAGGCGGGGCGCGGCTCCTCGCACAGGACCACCACGCGGTGGCTCGCCGTGAGCCCGTGCTCGGCGGCGGCCTCCAGGAAGCGCTGGCCGACCATGCCGTGGCCCACGAGGGCGAGCGTGGGGCGGTGCGGTCGCGGGGTGTGTTCGGGCTGCGGCATGTCAGCGGCCTCCGTCGGGGGTGAGGTCGGGCGTGAGCAGGTGGAGCAGGGGGCCAGCGTCGTCGGGCAGCGGCTCGGCGGACTCCCAGGCGCGGGCCAGGGCGCCCACCGAGCCGAGCTCGCCGAGCAGCACGCCGCCGACGAGCCGGTCGCCGCGGACGACGACCTTGCGGTACGTCCCGCGGGTGGCGTCGGCGAGCTCGACGACGTCGTCGTCGGGGCGCGGCTCGACCTCGCCGAAGGCGGCGAGGTCCAGGGCGTCGGGGCCGGGGCCCGGCAGCGTGAGGCGGGTCAGGGTGCGGCTGCCGGTGTACGGGCGGGCGGCCCGTCCGCGGGCCGCGCCCGTCAGCGCGTCCACGAGCGCGTCGGCCTGCTCCACCGCCGGGGTCGCCAGGCCGTAGACGCGGCCCGCGTGCTCGGCGCAGTCACCGACGGCCCGCACGTGCGGATCGGACGTCCGCAGCAGGTCGTCCACGACGATCCCCTCGCGTACGTCCAGGCCGGCGCCCAGCGCCAGACCGGTGCGGGGGCGCACCCCGCAGGCCAGGACGGTCAGCTCGGTGTCCAGGGCGTAGCCGTCGGCGAGTTCGACGCGGCGCACGGCACCGCCGTCGACGCCGAGCCCGCGCACCCGGCACTCGGTGTGCACCTCCACGCCCAGGCCGGTCAGGTGGCGCCGCACCAACTCCGAGGACGCCGGGTCGAGCTGGCGCTCCATCAGCCGCTCGGCCTGCTGGGCCAGGACGACCTCGGCGCCGCGCCGGGCGAGCGCGCGGGCCGCGGAGACCCCGAGGAGGCCGCCGCCGATGACGACGGCGCGGGTGTCGGGCGCCACCGCCGCGGACAGGGCGAGGCAGTCGTCCATGGTCCGGAAGGCGTGCACGCCACGGGGGAGTTCCCGGGCGCCGGGCGCGAACAGGCCGCGCAGGGGCGGCAGGACGGGGTTCGAGCCGGTCGCGAGGACGAGGGTGCCGTACGGGACGACGGTGCCGTCCGCGCAGTGCACCCGCCGTTCCGCGCGGTCGACGCGGACCGCCCGGGTGCGCAGCGTGGTGCCCTCGGGGCTCGGCAGGGCGATGACGTCCGGGCCGTACCGGCCCGCGAGGACCTCGGCGAGCAGGACGCGGTTGTACGGGGCGTGCTCCTCCTCGCCGATCAGCACGGTGTCGGCGCCGAGGCGTTGGGCGATGCGGGTGCCCGCGAGGCCCGCGCCGATCACCACTACCGTCGATGTCATGTCCCGCAGCCTGCGGGGCGGGTGTTACCCGGCCGGATCGCCGCTGTTTCCCGGGGGGAACGCTGCCCTCAGCACGGGGCGTCCGCGGGTGTGAGGGGCCGCGCACCGGGCCACGGGCCCCTGCCGGGCCCGCCGCGGGAGCCCCTGGCTTAACCCCTGTTGAGCCGATCCTCAAGGCCGCCTTAAGGATCTCCCGTGCGCCGCTGACCAGCCTCTTCCGGCGGGTCCCGGCGCCTAGTGTGCCGCCGTGACCACCGAGGCAGCCGACCCCAGACTCGACGCGTACCCGGCCTTCTCCGCCTACCTGAGCCGGACGAAGCCGCCGTCGGACGCGCCGATACCGCCCATGCCGACCGTGCCGCTGACGCCCCCGGCGCCCCCGGCGCCCCCGGCGCCCCCGGCGCCCTCGCGCCCGGCACCGGCCGGGCGGCCGTCCGGCGGTCGGCGCCGGGCCCGTGGCGCCGCCGCGGCCCGCCCCGCCGCGCCCGCCGCCCCCGTCCCGCCGGTCCGGGTCTCCCCGCGGGCCCTGCGCGTCGGGATCCTCGGCGGGGGAGCGGGCGTGACCGCCCTGTGGGCCGTGCAGGCCGAGCCGTCCGCGCGGCTCGACGTGCTGTTCGCCACCGGGGCGCACCTGACGGGGCTGCTCGCCGGGTACGGGATCCTCGTCATGCTGTTCCTGATGGCCCGCGTCCCGGCCGTCGAGCACGGCGTCGGCGCCGACCTGCTCGCGCGGCGGCACGCGCTGGGCGGGCGGTACGTGCTGAGCCTGTGCGCGGGCCACGCGCTGCTCGCCCTGTGCGGGTACGCGGCCCACGCCGGCACCGACCTCCTGAGCGCCGCCCTCGACCTGCTCGGCTACCCCGGCCTCGCCGCCGCCACCGCGGGCACCGCCCTGCTCGCCGCCGTCGGCGTCAGCTCCGCCCGCGCCGTGCGCCGCCGCGTGCCCCACGAGACCTGGCGGGCCGTGCACCTGCTCACCTACCTCGGCGCCGCGCTGGCCTTCGCCCACCAGCTCGCCGGGCCCGACGTCGCGTCGAACGTCCTGTCGGTGTGGCTGTGGTCCCTGCTGCACGCCACCGTCGCCGTGCTCCTGGTCTGGTACCGCCTCGTGGTCCCCGTGCGGCAGGCGCTGCGGCACAGCCTGCGCGTCGTCGACGTACGCGCCGAAGGGCCCGGCGTCGTCTCCGTGGTCATGCAGGGCATCGGCCTCGACCAACTGCGCGCCGAACCCGGGCAGTTCTTCCGCTGGCGGTTCCTGCGGCGCAGGCTCTGGCACACGGCGCTGCCCTTCTCGCTCTCCGCGCCGGTGCGCGGCGACACCCTGCGCATCACCGTCAAGGCTGCCGGGGACCACACCCGGCGGATGCGGCGGCTGCGGCCCGGCACGCGCGTCCTGGCCACCGGGCCCTTCGGCGCGCTCACCGCCCACCGGCGCACGCGCCGCAAGGTGCTGCTCCTCGCGGGCGGCGTCGGCATCACCCCGATGCGGGCCCTGTTCGAGACGCTGCCCGGCGGCCCCGGCGACCTGACCCTCCTCTACCGCGCGGGCAGCGCGGAGCAGCTCGTCCTGCGCGAGGAGCTGGAGGAGATCGCGCGCGGCCGGCGGGCCGCGCTGCACTATCTGCTCGGCCCCTCCGACGCCGCCTTCGACCCGCTCGCCCCGCAGGCCCTGCGCAACCTCGTCCCCGACCTCGCCGAGCACGACGTCTACCTGTGCGGCCCACCCGGCATGTCCGCCGCCGCGACCACCGCGCTGGTCCGGGCCGGAGTCCCCGAGGAACGGATCCACGCCGAGTGCTTCACGTTCTGAACCGAGCCCCGCAGCGGCGGGGACCGCGGCGCGGCGGCCCCGCAGCGGGCCTGGACCCGCAGCAGGTCGAGACCTGTAGTGAGCCAAGACCGCAGTGGGGCGAGACCCTCAGCGGGGCGAGATCCGCAGGGGGCCAGGACCCGCAGCAAGGCAAGACCCCCAGCGGGGCGGGGCCCGCAGTGAGTAGAGGCCCGCAGTGGGCCAGGACCCGCTGTGATCCCACACCCGCCGCAGGTCGAGACCTGCGGCGGGCCAAGACCCCCAGCAGGGCGAGACCCCAGCAGGCCAAGACCCCAGTAGGGCGAGCCCCCGCAGCGAGCCCGAGAATCCGCCGACCCACCGCGGGCCCGAGACCCACCGCGGGACCGAGACCCCGCAGAAAGGTGACCATGGGACGCCACCGCAGACCCGCCGCCCCCGACCGGGGCCCCACCCGTCAGGCCCGCCGTGCGCTCACCGCGGGCCTCGCGGGAGCGAGCGCGCTCTTCGCCACCGCGCTCGCCCTCACCGTCGACCCGTCCGCGCCCCCGGCCCCCGACCGCGCCCCGGCGACGGCCCCGGACCCGCAGGCGGCCCCCTGACGACCCGCCACGGCCGGTCGCCGGGTGCCCTGGCCCGGCCCGGCAAGCTCAGAAGACCCTCAACTCTCCCCGGTTCGATGGACGGCACACGCATCGCGTCCATAAGGTCGCGATCATGCCCGACATATCCCTGACCACGGTCGTCGTCCTCTGCCTCGCCGCCCTGGCGGCCGGCTGGATCGACGCCGTGGTCGGCGGCGGCGGACTGCTGCTGCTCCCCGCCCTGCTGCTCGGCCTGCCCGGCGGCACGCCCGCCGCGCACGCCCTCGGCACGAACAAGGCCGTCGCCATCGTCGGCACGACGGGCGCCGCGGTGACGTACGTCAGGAAGACCCCCGTCGACGTGCCGACCGCCGTCCGCATCGGCCTCGCCGCGCTCGCCGGGTCGATGGGCGGCGCCTTCTTCGCGGCCGGCATGAGCACCGAGGTCCTCAAGCCCGTGATCATGGTGGTGCTGCTCGCCGTGGCCGCCTTCGTGATCCTGCGGCCCGCCTTCGGCACCGCGCCCTCGGCCGAGCCCGCGTCCCCGAAGCGCATCCTCGCCGCGATCGGCCTCGCCGGTCTCGGCATCGGCTTCTACGACGGCCTCATCGGGCCAGGCACCGGCACCTTCCTCGTGCTCGCCCTGACCGCCGTGCTCCACCTCGACCTGGTCGCGGCCTCCGCCACCGCGAAGATCGTCAACTGCTGCACCAACGCGGGCGCCCTCGCGATGTTCGCCTGGCAGGGCGCCGTCCTGTGGCAGCTGGCCGGCCTGATGGCCCTGTTCAACCTCGCGGGCGGCATGTTCGGCGCGCGCACCGCGCTGAAGAAGGGCAGCGGCTTCGTCCGGATCGTGCTCCTGACCACCGTCTTCGGGCTCGTGGTGAAGATGGCGTACGAGCAGTGGGTGGCCTAGCCGACCGCCCTAGCGGACCCCGGTGAGGTGCGCGAAGACCACCACGTTGCCCTGGTAGCCGGTCTTCTTCGAGTACTTCCCGCCGCACGTGATGACCCGCAGCTCGGGGCGGGCCGCGGGGCCGTACACCTTCTCGTCGGGGAAGTCCTTCGCGTCGTACACCTCGTTCGCGTGGACCGTGAAGACGGCCACCCCGCCGTCCCTGCGCTCCACCTCGATCGTGCTGCCCTTCTCCAGCGCGCCCAGCTCGTAGAAGACGGCGGGCCCCTCCTTGTTGTCGACGTGCCCCGCCACGACGGCGGTGCCCCGCTCGCCGGGCGTGGTGCCCGCCTCGTACCAGCCCGCGAGGTTCTCGCGCTCGGGCGGCGGGACGTCGAGGCTGCCCTGGCGGGTCAGGCCGAGGCCCATCAGGGGCGCGTCGACGCCGATCGAGGGGATCCGCACCCGGTCGGGCGGGGAGGGCGGCAGCGGCGCCGGGCCCCGGTCGCGGACGGCGGCCCGCTCGTGCTCATGGGCGCCGGGCCGGGCCGACGCGGCCTGCGCGGCGGAGGGCTGGGGCGGCGGATGCGACGCGGCGCCGCTGCGCAGCAGCCACGCCCCGGAGCACAGCGCCACGGCGGTGACGGCACCTATGACGGCGTTGGCGGTCTTCCTGCGAGGCATACGGCGTCCCCCTCGGGGTCGGGCGGGCCGGGCCCTCGTCCCCCTCCCCGCCCACGAGGGGACATGGGCGGGGAGGGGGCAGGGGTGGCGGTACCGGTGGACAGCGGAGGGTGTCCGTCAGATCCTGTCGCCTCTCGCCCGGCGATGCAGGAGCCAGGTACCGCCCGCGGCGGCGACGGCCAGCGCCGCCACTCCCGCCGCGGTCTGCACGGGGTCGGGACCGAGCGCGCCGCCGACCCCCGTCTTCACGTGTCCCTTCGGGTGCGGCTGCTGCCGCTCACCGGCCGCCGCGGTCGAGGTGACCGTCACCATGAGATCGCCCGTGACCTGCTTGTTCTTCACGCCGGAGCCGCCGGACCCGGAGCACTTGGCGACGATCTCGTACGTGCCGGGCTGCGCGGACGGCGGCACCTTGAACTGCCCGACCGCGTCCTCCTGGTGCATGCTCGGCGCCAGCGTGAACGTGCCCGCGCCCACCGCGCTCGCGTCGCCCGTCGCGGTCCCGCCCGAGCCGCAGGCGGTGGTGTTCACGGTGACGGTGGTGCCCGGCGTGACGGTGGCCGGATGGATCTCCAGGCCTCCGGAGGCCGCGGCGGACGCGGGGGAGGCCGCCGCGCCCGCCGCCGCCACGGCGAGAGCGGTACCGGTCAGCAGGCGGGCGATGCGCATGTACTCGTTCCTCCGAGAGCCTTCGCGAAGGCACGGCCCGCGGCACCCCCAAGTGCCGCTGCGTCGGTCGAACCCCGCTCTACCGAGGTAAGTGGCACTCGGCGGCGCACGCCTCCTGATGGGCCATCAGAAAGGCGCGGATGGGGCGGCTCCCGACCCGGTGCGGGCGGCGTTCCAGCAGGTCACCGGCGTGCGGACGGCACGAGTCCGAAGGGCGCGCACGGCGCCTGTGAATGGGTGACCCCCTCCGTGGCGACACCCGTCACGGGCGCCCGGACCGGTCCCCGCCCGGGGTGGCACCGGCCCCGGCTCAGACCGGGTCCCCGCCCGGGGCGGCACCCGTCACCGGCTCAGACCGTGTCCCAGGGCACCTGCTCGTAGACCCCGGCCACCATCGCCATCAGCTTCTCGTCGACCTTGTAGGCGACGTCGTCGATCCGCCGCACCGGACTGATCCCCCAGGAGTTCGTGACGAAGGCCGCCGCGTACGACGGCAGGTCCGCGAGCGTGACCGGCGCGTGCCGCGTGGGCAGCCCCGCGGCGGGCAGCCCCGCCTCGACCAGCTGCATCGCGATGCCCGCCAGGTGCGGGGCGTCGGGCCACACGACGTCCGTGCCGTCGAAGAAGGCGATGTTCGTGACGGCGCCCTCGCTGATCGTCCCGTCGGGGCCGGTGAGCAGCGCGTCGTCGAAGCCCGCGCGCCGCGCGAGATCGCCGTGGCGCGCCTGCGCGAAGCCGCCCAGGTGCTTGATGTGGGCGAAGGGCCGCTGATACGGCACGGACCGCAACGCCTGCGCGCGGTCCGCCATCGTGGCGGCCAGCTCGGTCGGCGGCCGGACCGTGACCATGAGGGACGGCTCGTCGTCGGGGGCGTGGACGTAGACGCGTACGGAGGCGTCGGCGGTGTCGTCCCGCAGGATGTGCCGCACCAGGCCGCGCACCCGCTCCCCGTCGAGGCTCTGCCCGAACAGCTCGCGGGTGGCCGCGTCGAGCCGCGCCAGATGGCGGTCGAGCCCCCGCACCCGGCCGCCCCTGACCTGCATCGCGGTGAAGTGCCCGGTGGTGACGAGCGCCGGCCACAGCAGGCTCTCGGCGGTGGCGGGACGTCCGTCGATCTCAATGCGCTGCGCCGGCGCGGTGGTTGTCATGGGCGTCACGCTACGAGACGCCCTCCGCCGGCGTCCTCTCCCGGGTCTCCTCGACCGGATCCCGCTCCTCCACCAGGCGGCGCGGCCCCGGCCCCCGCTCGCCCAGCTCGTCCCACGGGTTGGACAGCGCACACTTGGCGAGCGAGAGGCAGCCGCAGCCGATGCAGTCGGTGAGGCTGTCGCGCAGCCGCTCCAGGGTGCGGATCCGGGTGTCGAGGTCCTCGCGCCAGCACGCGGAGATCCGGGCCCAGTCCTCGCGGGTCGGCGTGCGGTCGTCCGGGAGCAGCCCGAGCACGTCGCGGATCGTGGCCAGCGGGATGCCGAGCCGCTGGGAGGTGCGGATGAAGGCGACCCGGCGCAGGGTGTCGCGGCTGTAGCGGCGCTGGTTGCCGGTGGTGCGGCGGGAGGTGATGAGCCCCTCGCGCTCGTAGAACCGCAGAGCGGAGGGAGCGACTCCGCTGCGCGCGGCGAGCTCGCCGACGGTGGCTTCCTTCGCGTGCGGGTCGAGGGGGGCGCTCATGGCCGTCAGCGTAGCCGCGGCACCGCTTGACCTGAACCATGGTTTAACTACGAGGCTTGGCGCATGACCGAAACCACGTCCCCTTCGACGTCCTCCCCGTCGACGTCCTCCCTGAAGTCCCCCTTCGATGCCGGGGTCGAGGCCGCTCCCGCCGGAGCCCTCGGTGCCGGTGACGGCGACGCCCCGCTCCGCGTCGCCGTCGTCGTCGGCAGCAACCGCGAGGGCCGCTTCGGGCCGATCGTCGCCGAGTGGCTGCTCGCCCGGGTCCGCGAGCGCTCCGACCTCGTCCCGGACGTCGTCGACCTCGCCGAGTCCGACCTGCCGACGGCCCTCTCCTTCAGCCCGGACCCCGCCGTGGCCGCCGAACTGGACAAGGTCACCCCGCAGTTGGCCGCCGCCGACGCGTTCATCGTCCTCACCCCCGAGTACAACCACTCCTACCCGGCGTCCCTGAAGAGCCTCATCGACTGGCACCGCGCCGAATGGCAGGCCAAGCCCGTCGCCTTCGTCTCCTACGGCGGGCTCTCCGGCGGCCTGCGTGCCGTCGAGCACCTGCGCCCGGTCTTCGCCGAGCTGCACACCGTGACCATCCGCGACACCGTCTCCTTCCACAACGCGGGCACCCTCTTCGACGACGAGGGCCGCCACCGCGACCCGGCGCAGGCGGACGCGGCGGCCAAGACCATGCTCGACCAGCTGGCCTGGTGGGGCTGGGCCCTGCGGTCGGCCAAGGCGGTCCGGCCGTACGGGAGTTAGGCCCTCGGGAGGGGCGTACGTCGGGGGCGTACGGGCATCAGGCCCTCGGGAGGCGCACCACCGCCACCGCGCCGCCGTCCCGCGCGTTGGAGAGATCCACGCGGGCCCCGATCACCTGGGCCTGGCCGAGCGCGATGGTCAGGCCGAGGCCCGTGCCCTGGCCGCGCTCCCGCGCCCCGGTCTGGAAGCGCTGCGGACCCTCCTCGAGCAGGTGGTCGGGGAAGCCGGGACCGTGGTCGCGGACCGTGACCTCGACGCCGTCGATCCGCACCTCGACCGGATCGGCGCCGTGCTTGCGGGCGTTGCCGACGAGGTTGGCCAGAATCCGCTCCAGCCGGCGCGCGTCGGTGCGGACGAACGTCCCGTACGCGCTCCTCGTGCCCTGCGCGGTGAACCCGGCCGTCGAACACCCCGCGCGCTCCGCGATCGTCTCGACCAGCCGCCCCAGCGGATGCACGTCCAGGTCAGGCTTCTCCACCTCCGCGTCCAGGCGCGCCACTTCGAGCAGGTCCTCCGTGAGGGTGCGCAGGGCGAGGACCCGGTCGCGCACCAGCTCGGTCGGGCGGCTCGGCGGCAGCAGCTCGGCCGCCGTGTGCAGCCCGGTCAACGGGGTGCGCAGCTCATGGGCGACATCCGCGGTGAACCGCTGCTCGGCCTCCAGACGCTGCTGGAGGGAGGCGGCCATCGTGTCGACGGCGGTGGCCAGTTCGGCGACCTCGTCCTTGCCGTGCCGCAGGCCGGGCGGGCGCGGGTGGTCGATGCGGGCGTCGAGGTCGCCCTGGCTGATGCGGCGCGCGGTGGCCGCCGCGGTGCGCAGCTCCCGGCTGAGCCTGCTGGACAGGCCGGCGCCGCCGAGCGCGGCCAGCCCGACGACGACGGCGCCCGAGACCATCAGCTGCCGGTCGAATTCGGCCATCTCGTCGGCCTGTTCGTCGAGCGGCTGGCGGACGGACAGCACATGGCGCGGGTTGTCGCCGACCGGCCGCGCCGCCCAGACGCACGGGTCGCCCGAGGACATGTCGAGGTAGGTCTGGCGCTGCCCGGCCAGCGCCGCCTGCCGCAACGGCGCGGGCAGGGCGGGATCGTCGATGGCGGAGTCCGTGTCGTCCTGGTCGACCTGCCCCGTCAGCTCGTACAGCTGACGCACGCGGACCAACTGCGCCACCGCCCCCGACCGGGCGCTGTCGGTGACCTGGTCGAGGCGGGCCTTGTGGACGAGCAGGCCGATGGCGACGGCGACCACCGCGCAGCCCACGGCGAGCAGCGCGGTGATCTTCCAGCGCAGGCCGAGGCTGTTGAGGGCGGCGCGGACCCCGGAGCGCCGCATCAGGGCGCTCCGGGGGACGGGGACGGGGATGAGGCGGGAGACGGGGACGAGGGCGGGGGCGGGGGCGGGGTGCTCGTGGGGTCGGCGGTCCGCTGCGGGGCGGCGGGCTGTTTCGGCTCGGCGGGCCGTTTCGGCTCCGCGGTCCGCTTCGGCTCGGCGGTCCCGTTCGGACGTCCCGGCCGCTTGTAGTCCTTGACGTCGGGGACGGCGGTCATCCGCATGCCGTTCCAGTGGAAGCGCACGGCCTGTTCGCCGCCGTCCGCGCAGGGCGTGCGCACCAGCAGATCGGGGCCGATCGTCTCGATGCTCAGGGTCCTGCCGGAGGTGAACAGGATCGGATAGACCTTGCCGTCGCGCTCGGTGTAGACGGCCAGGACGTTCCGGCCGCTCTCCGTGTCGGCGGCCACGAGCATCTCGGGCTTCTTGTCGCCGGTCAGGTCCACGAACATCGGCGGCCGCAGCCCGGCCCGCCCCGGGCGGTCGATCATCCCGCGGTCGGCGAGCGGCCTGGTCCGCGGATCGGCCCGCAGGATCGCGTGGACGTCCATCGCGGCGAGCCCTCCGGAACCGACCTTCGGCAGGCCCTTCAACGCCTCCGGAGGCGGCTGGTGCGTGCCGGCCTCGGCGCCGGGCGCGCGCGAGGACGTGCCCGACCAGGCGGGCCAGACCGCTTCGGGGCGCGGCTGCATCGACACGGAGGGCGCGGCCTCGCCCGCGCCGAGCCCGTTCGTGCCGCCGCACCCGGTGAGCACGAGGGCCGCGAGCACGACGAAGGGGACGGCGCCCAGGAGGAGCAGGCGGCGGGGGATCGGGTTCATGAGTGGCTGACTGTCGCGGCGGGTGCGGAGGCTGGTGGTGGCCGGTCCGGGGACTGCACAGGGGATTCGGCAGAGGGACCGGCCACCGCTCTCGACGGTAGGAACCGTCCATCACGGAAAACGGGAGGTTGTGTAACAGTCGCGAATAAAGGAGCGGGAATCGCCATTTTCGGGACCTTGGACCTGGTCCCCGGCCTCTGGCCGTCGTTCTTCCGGGGCACCCGCCCGCGCCGCTGTGCACAATCGGCGTATGCCTATGGACGACGAACCGGCGGTACGGGCGCTGACCGTGCTGACCACGACGGACACCGAACACAAGGCGCGGGGCCTCGCGCGCGGCGCGGTCGAGGAGCGGGTCGCGGCCTGCGCGCAGATCTCCGGGCCCGTCACCTCGGTCTACCGCTGGGAGGGCGGCATCGAGACCGCCCAGGAGTGGCAGGTGCTGCTCAAGACGACGCCCGCACGGTACGCCGCCCTGGAGGCATGGCTCACCGGCGCCCACGACTACGACACCCCGGAGATCATCGCCACACCGGTGGTCCGGGGGAGCGCGGCCTACCTGGACTGGGTGGCGCAGGAGGTCGGGGACCGGGGAGCCGTCGAGTGAGCGGGCCCGGCGGCGCGGCCCGGCTGCCGTTCTTCGTGTACGGCACGCTGCGCCCGGGGGAGTGCAACCACGCCGCCCACCTGGCCGGCCGGGTCGCCACGCAGGAGCCCGCCCTGCTGCCGGGCGCGGTCCTGTACGACGGACCCGGTTACCCCTACCTCGTCGAGGACCCCGAGGCGGGCCCGGTGCGCGGCGAGCTGGTGACCGCGCTGCCCGCCGCGTACGACCGTCTCCTCGTCGCCCTGGACCTGCTGGAGGAGTACGTCCCGGGCGACCCCCGCAACCTGTACGAGCGGATCGTGCGCTACGTGGTCCGTCCGGAGGGAGGGCCGGTGCGCGCCTGGGTGTACGTGGCGGCCCCGCACGTGGCGGCCGGGCTGCGCACCTCGGGTGCGGTGATCGGCAACGGTGACTGGGCGTCACACCGGCTCGGCCGGCAACTCCCGTCCCAGGGCTCAACTCCCGCCCCGCCAGGCTGAATCCGCAGCTCAAACGCCCGCGCACTCGATCTGATGGATCGAATCACTCGTGCGGGCGACTTCGCGCGACTACGGACAGTGAGTGACTGGAAGCTCTCCGTGTGCACCGGCGTGGGCCGGTGCACGAGGTGGTGCGCGAGCACCTGTCCCAAGAAGGAGACGCCTCATGCGAGTTCGCCGTACCTTGCCGGCCCTGATCGGCGCCCTGGCCCTGGGCCTGGGGATGTCGATGGCGTCCTCGGCCTCCGCCGAGCCGTCCGTGAAGGACCCCTGCGGGTTCTTCGAGACGGGAAGCGACGCGTACTACAACCACTGCACGAGCGACGGCTCGAAGATCCTCATCGAGATCGACGACTGGGGTCCCAACACGATCCAGTGCGTGGGCCCGGGCGTCACCTGGATCGGTGAGGCAGGGGACGTGGACGGCGCCTGGTACATCGGACGCACCTGCTGACCTCTCGCCGGCCACCATCGGCGGGCCCGGGGAAGCCTCAGCCCCGGGCCCGTCCCGCCGCCTCCCGCGCCCCCTGCGCCGGCCCGCGGTCCACCCGCTCAAGACGCACCGCGCACACCTTGAACTCCGGCATCCGCGACACCGGGTCCAGTGCCGGATGCGTCAGCGAGTTGGCCCGCCCCTCGCCCGGCCAGTGGAACGGCATGAACACGGTGTCCGAGCGGATCGCCGAGGTGACCCGAGCCGGCGCGACCGCCCGGCCGCGCCGCGACACCACCGCGACCCGCTCGCCCTCCACGACCCCCAGCCGCGCCGCAAGCCGCGGATGCAGCTCCACGAACGGCCCCGGAGCCGCGGAGTTCAGCTCCGCCACCCGCCGCGTCTGGGCCCCCGACTGATACTGCGCGAGCACCCGCCCCGTGGTGAGCAGCACCGGATACTCCGCGTCCGGCTCCTCGGCCGAGGCCCGGTGCGTGACCGGCACGAACCGCGCCCGCCCGTCCTCCGTCGCGAACCGGTCGAGGAACAGCCGGGGCGTCCCGGGATGCGGCACACCACCCGGGCCCCGGCCCGTCTCCGCGCCCCCGCCCGTCCCCGGTTCCCTTCCGGTCCCCGACTCCTCGGCGAGCCCCGCACCCTCCGCCGGACACGGCCAGAACACCCCCTCCCCGTCCCCCTCCGCCAACCGCTCGTACGAGATCCCCGCATAGTCCGCGACCCCGCCCGCACTCGCCCTGCGCAGCTCCTCGAACACCTCCTCGGGGTCCGTGGGGAACCCCTTCCCGTGCCCGAGCCGCTCCGCGAGCCCGTGCAGCACGTCCAGATCGGAGCGCACCCCGTCGGGCGGGGCCACCGCCCGGCGCCGCAGCAGCACCCGGCCCTCCAGGTTCGTCACCGTCCCGGTCTCCTCGGCCCACTGCGTCACCGGCAGCACCACGTCCGCGAGGCGGGCCGTCTCGGACAGCACCACGTCCGCCACCGCGAGGAAGTCGAGCGAGCGCAGCCGCTCCTCCACATGCGCGGCCCGCGGCGCCGACACCACCGGGTTGGACCCCATCAGGAGCAGCGCCCTGACGTCCCCGCCGAGCGCGTCGAGCAGTTCGTACGCCGACCTGCCGGGGCCGGGCAGCGTGTCCGGGTCCACCCCCCAGACCCCCGCCACGTGCGCCCGCGCCGCCGGGTCGGTCAGCTTGCGGTACCCGGGCAACTGGTCCGCCTTCTGGCCGTGTTCGCGCCCGCCCTGGCCGTTGCCCTGGCCCGTCAGGCAGCCGTACCCGGACAGTGGGCGCCCCGCGTGCCCCGTGGCCAGGCACAGATTGATCCACGCCCCCACGGTGTCCGTGCCCTTGGACTGCTGCTCGGGCCCGCGCGCGGTCAGCACCATCGCGGCCCCGGCGTCGCAGAACATCCGCACCGCCTCCCGCAGCCGGGGCACCGCCACCCCGGTGATCCGCTCGACGTGCTCGGGCCAGTGCGCCATCGCCGCCGCCCGCGCCCGGTCCCAGCCGCTCGTGCGCTCCGCGATGAACGCCTCGTCCGTGCGGCCCTCGGCCACGACCAGGTGCAGCAGGCCCAGCGCCAGCGCCAGGTCCGTGCCCGGCCGGGGTGCCAGATGCAGGTCGGCCTGCTCCGCGGTGCGCGTCCGCCGCGGATCGACCACGATCAACGTGCCGCCGTTCTGACGCAGTTCGGTCAGGTACCGCAGTGCCGGCGGCATCGTCTCGGCGAGGTTCGACCCGACGAGGATCACGCAGCCGGTGCGCGGGATGTCCGCCAGCGGGAACGGCAGCCCCCGGTCCAGCCCGAACGCCCGCTGCCCGGCCGCCGCGGCCGACGACATGCAGAACCGTCCGTTGTAGTCGATCTGCGACGTGCCGAGCGCCACCCGTGCGAACTTGCCCAGCGCGTACGCCTTCTCGTTGGTCAGCCCGCCCCCGCCGAACACCCCGCACGCGTCCGCGCCATGATCCGTCCGCGTGCGGGACAGCCCGTCGGCGACCCGGTCGAGGGCCTCCTCCCAGGTGGCCGGTGCGAGCCTGCCCGTGGCGTGGGACCGGACGAGTGGCTCCGTCAGGCGCACCCGGGAGGAGAGCAGCGCGGGGGCCGTACGCCCCTTGCCGCACAGGGCTCCCTTGTTGACGGGGAACCCGGCGCGCTCCACCACGTCCACGCCCCGAGGGCCCGCGGCCAGGCCCATCCCGCATTGCAGGGCGCAGTACGGACAGTGGGTCGGGGTCGCCGGTGTCGCGGTGGAGTGCATGCGGTCCAGGCTCCGCCGTGCGTGTTACGCGCCGCCGCGCGATCGCGTTACGCGCGGGGTAAGCGGACCTCAGCGGCCCGCGCGCCGCACGGTGAGGCGGTCGTGTCCCTGACGGGGGCGCCCCCTCAGCGGGGCGTGGCCAGTGCCCGGTCCACGCCCCGCTCGCGGGGGCCGAGGAAACGGGGATCCGGCCGGAACACCGAGTCCACCGCCGCCTTGCCCGCCGCGAACACCTCCCGCGCGCCGCCGTAGTACCAGGTCGCGTCGTGCACCGCGTCCACCCCCACGCCGTACGACGAGACGCCCGCCGCGTCGCACAGCGCCACCGCCCTGCGTATGTGGAAGCCCTGGCTGATCAGCACGGCCCGGTCCACGCCGAAGATCCTCTTGGCGCGGACGCAGGAGTCCCACGTGTCGAACCCCGCGTAGTCGCTGACGATCCGACGGTCCGGCACCCCGTGCTTGGTCAGGTAGGCGCGCATGGCGTCCGGCTCGTCGTAGTCCTCGCGGCTGTTGTCGCCCGTGACGAGCACGACCTCTATGCGTCCCGCGCGGTACAACTCGGCCGCCGCGTCCAGCCGGTGCGCCAGATACGGCGACGGCTCGCCCTTCCACAGCCCGGCCCCGAACACCATCGCGACCTCGGACCGCGGGGCGCCCGCGACCGTGCCCACCTCGTCGTCCGTCGCCACGAACAGCCAGGTCGTCGGCAGCAGCGCGAGCACACACAGCGCCATCACCGCCTGCACGGCCCTGCGCTGCCCCTTCCGCGTGCGCGGCAGCCGCGCACGCCGCCGCACCCGCCGCAGCCACTGCCCGGCCTGCTGGTCCCGCCACCGGCCCGGCGGCCTCGACCGCCGCGCCCACCCCGTCCGTTCCATGCCATCGCCCCCGTGCCCACCGGATCTCCCCCGATCCGATCACTGCCACAACCGTAAGCGACCCCACCGACCGCGTCATCGACTCCCGCCCCCGAAACAACCCGGAGACCACCCCCGACACAGCCCCGAGCCCCGCCCCTGACCCCGGCCCGGACGGCGCCGTGAGACCGGGGAAAACAGCCGTGACGGGCGCGCAACGCCGTCGCAACACGCTCCGGCCATCCTCGGTCCATGACGCCGTCGAACCCTCTGTACGACGAGTCCGGCAGCACTCACCCCGACCGTCCCGGCAGCACCGGCCTCGACGGTCTCGACAGTACGGCGCAGCTCATGAACCGGATCACCAGCCAACTCGGCACCCAGCTCAGCCACATGTCCCTCGGCGGCACCCGCCGCCCGGCCCCCGCACCCGACCCCACCCTCGTCCTGGTCGCCCACGGCAGCCGCGACCCGCGCGCCCTCGGCATCGTCACCGCCCTCGCCGAGCGGATCCGCGCGCTGCGCCCCGGCCTCGCCGTCCGCCTCGGCCACATCGAACTGAACGAGCCGCTGCTCACCGACACCCTCGCCGCGCACCCCGGGGGCCGGGCCGTGCTCGTGCCGCTGCTGCTCGGCAGGGGCCAGCACGTCAAGCGCGACATCCCCGGGGCCGCCGCGGCCGCGCCGCACGTCGAGACCCGCGTCGCGGCCCCGCTCGGCCCGCACCCGCTGCTCGCCGAGGCCCTGCACGCCCGGCTCGTCGAGTCCGGCTGGCCCGCACGGCCCCCGGGCCGGTCCGCGGCGGCCCGGCACGGCGTCGTCCTCGCCGCCGCCGGCTCCCGCGACCCGGAGGCCGCGGCCGACGCCCAGGCCACCGCCGAGCTGCTCGCCGAGCGCCTGGGCGTCCCCGTCGTCCCCGCCTACGCGGCGCCCACCGCGGCCTGCGCCCGCACCGTGCCGGACGCCCTCGCCGCGCTGGCCGCCCAGGGCCGCGACCGCGCCGCCGTCGCCGCGTACTTCACCGCGCCCGGCCGCTTCGCCGCCCAGAGCGCGGCCGCCGCGCCCTGGCTCGCCTCGGCCCCGCTCGGCACCCACCCGGCCCTCGCCCGGCTCGTCCTGCACCGCTACGACCAGGCACGCACCGCCCCGCACCGCCCCGAACACCGGCACCTCACGGCGGTCTGACACCCCGCCACCACACACGTCGGAGCGGATCCGCACGGCTGGATCCGAGGGGCCAGATCCCTCTTTGTCACTGCTTGCGTCTACTGTCGGTGCATGGAAGGCACAGCACCGAACGCGCGATACGACGCCTACAGCGCCTACGACGAGGCCGCCGTCGAGCGATGGGCCGCCGAGCCCGACAAGAGGCCGGGGCGCACGGCCTTCCAGCGCGACCGCGCGCGCGTCCTGCACTCCGCGGCGCTGCGCCGCCTCGCGGGCAAGACACAGGTCGTCACCCCCGGCACCAGGAGCCAGGCCTGGGACGCCAGCGCCCGCACCCGCCTCACGCACTCCCTGGAGTGCGCCCAGGTGGGCCGCGAGCTGGGCGCCGCCCTCGGCTGCGACCCCGACCTGGTGGAGACGGCCTGCCTCTCCCACGACCTGGGCCACCCGCCGTTCGGGCACAACGGCGAACAGGCGCTGAACGAAGTGGCGGCGGACTGCGGCGGCTTCGAGGGCAACGCCCAGTCGCTGCGGCTCCTCACCCGCATCGAACCCAAGCGTTTCGTCCCCTCCGACGCCGGCGGCGACCTCGTGAGCGTCGGCCTCAACCTCACCCGCGCCGCCCTGGACGCCGCCACCAAGTACCCCTGGCCGCGCGGCGCCCACCCCACCGACCCCGCGTCACCCAAATTCGGTGTCTACGAAGACGACCGGCCGGTCTTCGACTGGGTCCGCAAGGAGGCCCCCGGCCAGCGCACCTGCTTCGAGGCGCAGGTCATGGACTGGTCCGACGACGTCGCGTACTCGGTCCACGACTTCGAGGACGGCCTGCACGCCGGACACATCGATCCGAACGCCCTGCACGCGGAGCCCGAGCGGCGCGACATCTTCGACGTGGCCATCGGGCGCTACGTCCCCGTGGACACCGACCCCGAAGAGCTCGCCCAGGCCCTCGACCGCCTCCTCGACCAGGAGTGGTGGCCGCACGGCTACGACGGCTCGGCCGTCGCCCAGGCCCGGTTGAAGGACGCAACCAGCCAGCTCATCGGCCGCTTCTGCCTGGCCGCGGAGACCGCCACCCGCGGGCGGTACGGCAAGGGCCCCCTCACGCGCTACGCCGCCGAGCTCGTCGTCCCCCGCGCCGCGCGGCACGAGTGCGCGGTCCTCAAGGCCGTCGCCGACCGCTATGTGATGCAGCGCCCCGCCCAGGAGCGGCTGCGCGCCGACCAGCGCGTCGTCGTCGCCGAGCTCGCCGAGGCGCTCACCGCCCGCGCCCCCGACGGCCTCGACCCCCAGTTCCGCGCGCTCTACGACACGGCGTCCGACGACCGCGCCGCCCAGCGCGTCGTGGTCGACCAGATCGCGTCCCTCACCGACGCGTCGGCCCGCGCCCTGCACACCCGACTGACGGCGAGGCCCCGGTGAAACGACGCCGAGTGACCTTGAAGTGACCACGGGGCGTGACGAGATGTGGCCAGTTGGGGCCACGCCCCCTTCCCCCATCACGCTCCGTGCGGGACGCTCCCTGTGGCGGCATGTCCCAGAGGCAAGGCTGTGTTCTTCCGGGGGACACCCCCGGTACCCCCGGCAAGGAGGCATGAAGTGGTCGACGCGGATCAGACGTTCGTCATTGTCGGAGGAGGTCTGGCCGGCGCCAAGGCGGCCGAGACCCTCCGTTCCGAGGGCTTCACCGGCAGGGTGATCCTCATCGGTGACGAGCGGGACCACCCCTACGAGCGCCCGCCCCTGTCCAAGGGGTACCTCCTGGGCAAGGAGGACCGCGACAGCGTCTTCGTCCACGAACCGGGGTGGTACGCGCAGGCCGACGTCGAACTGCACCTGGGGCAGACGGTCGTCGCCATCGACCGCGCCGCCAAGGCCGTGCGCCTGGGCGACGGCACCGTCATCCACTACGACAAGCTGCTCCTGGTCACCGGAGCCGAGCCCCGCCGCCTCGACGTCCCCGGCACCGGCCTCGCGGGCGTCCACCACCTGCGCCGCCTCGCGCACGCCGACCGCCTCCGCCACGTCCTGGCGGCCCTCGGCAGGGACAACGGCCACCTGGTGATCGCGGGCGCCGGCTGGATCGGCCTTGAGGTCGCCGCGGCCGCCCGCGAGTACGGCGCGGAGGTCACCGTCGTCGAGCCCGAGGCGACGCCGCTGCACTCCGTCCTCGGCCCCGAGGTCGGCCAGATGTTCGCCGACCTGCACGCCGAGCACGGCGTCCGCTTCCACTTCGGCGCGCGCCTCACCGAGATCACCGGACAGGACGGCATGGTCCTCGCCGCCCGCACCGACGACGGCGAGGAGCACCCCGCGCACGACGTGCTCGCCGCGATCGGCGCGGCCCCGCGCACCGCCCTCGCCGAGTCCGCGGGCCTCGACCTCGTCGACCGCGAGCACGGCGGCGGCATCGCCGTCGACACGGCGCTGCGCACCTCGGACCCCGACATCCACGCCGCGGGCGACGTGGCCGCCCTCCACCACCCGCTCTTCGGCCGGCTGCGCGTGGAGCACTGGGCGAACGCCCTGAACGGCGGCCCCGCCGCGGCCCGCGCGATGCTCGGCCGGGACGTCACGTACGACCGCGTGCCGTACTTCTTCTCCGACCAGTACGACGTGGGCCTGGAGTACTCGGGCTGGGCGCCTCCGGGGACGTACGACCAGGTCGTGATCCGGGGCGACGCGGGGAAGCGGGAGTTCATCGCCTTCTGGCTGAGCGACGGCCAGGTCCTCGCGGGGATGAACGTGAATGTGTGGGACGTCACGGAGCCCATCCAGCAGCTGATCCGCCGGGGCGCACGGCCCGACCCGGACGCCCTCGCGGACCCGTCGACCCCCCTGGCGTCGCTCCTGTCGTGACCGGCCGGACGAGAGTGTCACAGGGGCGCCGTAGTATTCCTACGTGGCAGGCAGGATCAATGACGAAGACGTGAAGGCGGTCCGGGACGCGGTCCCGATCGACGCCGTGGTCTCCGACTACCTCCAGCTGCGCAACGCCGGAGGCGGAAACCTCAAGGGCCTGTGCCCCTTCCACGACGAGAAGTCGCCGTCCTTCCAGGTCAGCCCGAGCAAGGGACTCTTCCACTGCTTCGGCTGCCAGGAGGGCGGCGACACCATCGCCTTCGTGATGAAGATCGACCACCTCACGTTCTCGGAGACGGTCGAGCGCCTCGCCGCCCAGGCGGGCATCACGCTGCGCTACGAGGAGGGCGGGTACAACCCCGCGCACCAGCGGGGCGAGCGCATCCGCCTGGTCGAGGCCCACAAGATCGCCGCGCAGTTCTACGTGGAGCAGCTGGACTCGCCCGAGGCCGAGATCGGCCGCACCTTCCTGGCCGAGCGCGGCTTCGACCAGAGCGCCGCCGCGCACTTCGGCGTCGGCTACAGCCCGGCGGGCTGGGACCACCTCACCCGCTATCTGCGCGGCAAGGGCTTCACCGACAAGGAGCTGACCCTCTCCGGCCTCTCCCAGGAGGGCCGCCGCGGTCCCATCGACCGCTTCCGCGGCCGCCTGATGTGGCCCATCCGCGACATCGGCGGCGACGTCGTCGGCTTCGGCGCCCGCAAGCTCCGCGACGACGACAACGGCCCGAAGTACCTGAACACGCCCGAGACGGCGATCTACAAGAAGTCCCAGGTCCTCTACGGCATCGACCTGGCCAAGAAGGAGATCGCCAAGGCCAGCCGCGCCGTCGTCGTCGAGGGCTACACCGACGTGATGGCCTGCCACCTCGCCGGCATCACCACCACCATCGCGACCTGCGGCACCGCCTTCGGCGGCGACCACATCAAGATCCTCCGCCGCCTCCTGATGGACAACGGCTCGGCCCGGGTGATCTTCACCTTCGACGGCGACGCGGCGGGCCAGAAGGCCGCCCTGCGCGCCTTCGAGGACGACCAGAAGTTCGCCGCCGAGACGTACATCGCGATCGCCCCCGACGGCATGGACCCCTGCGAGCTGCGCCTGGCCAAGGGCGACGCGGCCGTCGCCGACCTGGTCGAACCCCGCACCCCGCTCTTCGAGTTCGCGCTCCGCCAGATCGTCGCGCGCTACGACCTGGAGACCCCCGCGGGCCGCGCCGCCGCCCTCGACGAGGCCGCGCCCGTCGTCGCCCGCATCAAGAACAGCGGCGCGCAGCACGAGGTCGCCGTCCAGCTCGCCGGCATGCTCGGCATCCTCGACACGCAGTTCGTCGTCAAGCGCGTCGCCCAGCTGGCCCGGTGGGCCCGCGAGCGCGGCGGCAAGGGCCCCGCCCCGGCCGCCCAGCGCCCCTCGCCCGCGTACGAGAGCGCCCCGCCGGGCTTCAGCGGCCCCGCCCTCACCCTGCGCAGCCCCGCCCACCGCACCGAGCGCGAGCTGCTCAAACTGGCCCTGCAACGCCCCGAGCTGGTCTCCCCGGCCTTCGACGCGTACGGCGTCGACGAGTTCACCGCCCCGCCGTACGCCGCGGTGCGCCGCGCCGTGGAGGAGGCGGGCGGCGCCGAGCTCGGCGTACAGGACCCGCAGGAGTACCTGGTCCGCGTCCGCGACGCGGCGCCCGACGACGCCGTGCGCTCGATGGTCACCGAGCTCGCCGTCGAGGCGATCCTGCGCAGGACGGTCGACGAGATGTACGCGGGCATCCAGCTCGTGCAGGTCAGGCTGCGTGCCGTGGACCGCCGCATCCGCGACGTCCAGGGCAGCCTCGCCCGCCTCGGCGCGGGCGGCGACCCCCAGCATCTGACCGCCGTGCAGAACGAGTTGTGGGTCCTCCAGCAGTACGGCCAGGCGCTGCGCGAGCGCGGCGCGGACGCCCTCTGAGGCAGCTGCGTACGTCCCTCTGAGGCGACCGCGTACGTCCCTCCGAGGCGACTTCCGGGCCCGCGCGGGGATTCATTCCGGGGCCAAGGGTTACCCGGCGGGTAACCGGGCGGTCACGGACCGGACTCAAAAAGTCACCGCACGCCCCTCGTGGCGGCCGTGTGTCGTACCCCACACTGGGTTCCGGTGCCTGAGTCCTCGGAGCGCGGCCGGCCCGCAGACAGCGGGCCCGACACCCCCGCGGTTCCACACATCGTGTTCGGGACGGACAGCGGCGAGGCCGCCGTCTCTCTCCCGTTGCCGCACGCCTCAGCAGCGATCATCCTGGAGGTCGCCCCCGTGCAGACCCAGACCCTCACCCAGACCGACACCGCCGCGCGCGCGGATGCGGATACGGACGTCCTGGAGGCGGTCCCACCGCAGAGCCGTGCCTCCCGGCACCCGGAGGCGCAGGGCGCACCCGAGGCCCAGCCGACGCGGGAAGCCCAGCCGGCGCAGGAAGGCCCCGAGGCCACCGACACCCCCGAGACCACCGAGGCGCCCGAGGCCCTGGAGCCGGAGACCCTCGACCTGCCCACCCCCCGCAGCCGCACCGAGACCGGCGGCCCCTCCTCCGACCTGTTCCGCCAGTACCTCCGCGAGATCGGGCGGATACCCCTGCTCACCGCAGCGGAGGAGGTGGAGCTCGCCCGTGCCGTCGAGGCCGGCCTGTTCGCCGAGGAGAAACTGGCGGGCACCCCCGACCTCGACTCCCAACTCGCCCTGGACCTCGACAAACTCGTCGTCATGGGCCGCATGGCCAAGCGCCGCCTCATCGAGGCCAACCTGCGCCTGGTCGTCTCCGTCGCCAAGCGCTACGTGGGCCGCGGACTGACCATGCTCGACCTCGTCCAGGAAGGGAACCTCGGCCTGATCAGGGCGGTCGAGAAGTTCGACTACGCCCGCGGCTACAAGTTCTCCACGTACGCGACGTGGTGGATCCGCCAGGCCATGTCCCGCGCGCTGGCCGACCAGGCCCGCACCATCCGCGTCCCGGTCCACGTCGTCGAGCTCATCAACCGCGTCGTACGCGTCCAGCGCCGCATGCTCCAGGAGCGCGGGTACGAGCCCACGCCCGAAGAGGTCGCCGCCCACCTGGACCTGCCCCACGAGCGCGTCAGCGAGGTGCTGCGCCTGGCCCAGGAGCCCGTCTCGCTGCACGCCCCCGTCGGCGAGGAGGACGACGTCGCGCTCGGCGACCTCATCGAGGACGGCGACGCGGCCTCTCCCGTGGAGTCGGCGGCGTTCCTGCTGCTGCGCGAGCACCTGGAGGCGGTCCTCTCCACGCTCGGCGAACGCGAGCGCAAGGTCGTCCAGTTGCGCTACGGCCTCGCCGACGGCAGGCCCCGCACCCTGGAGGAGATCGGCCGCATCTTCGGCGTGACGCGCGAACGCATCCGCCAGATCGAGTCCAAGACCCTCAACAAGCTCAGGGACCACGCCTTCGCCGACCAGCTGAGGGGCTACCTGGACTGAGAAGGGCGCGCCCCCGAAGGAGGCGCGCCCCGAGCCACGGCGGCCGGTCGGACCGGGCCGCGACAGGGTCAGTTGACCTCGGCGACGGCCTCGGCGAACTGCGCGGCGTACAGGCGCGCGTACGCCCCCTCGGCCGCCAGCAGGGTGTCGTGCGTGCCCTGCTCCACGATCGACCCGTTCTCCATGACGAGGATCGTGTCCGCGTCACGGATCGTGGAGAGCCGGTGCGCGATGACGAAGGACGTGCGCCCGTGCGCGAGGCGCGCCATCGCCTTCTGGATCAGCACCTCGGTACGGGTGTCGACCGAGCTGGTCGCCTCGTCGAGCACGAGGATCACCGGGTCGGACAGGAACGCCCGCGCGATGGTGATGAGCTGCTTCTCGCCCGCGCTCACGCCCGTGCCGTCGTCGTCGATCACCGTGTCGTAGCCCTCGGGCAGCGTCCGGATGAACCGGTCCGCGTGCGCGGCCCGCGCGGCCTCCTCGATGTCCTCGCGGCCGACGTCCTTCGCGGCGCCGTACGCGATGTTCTCCGCGATGGTGCCGCCGAACAGCCAGGTGTCCTGGAGCACCATGCCGATGCCGGACCGCAGTTCGTCCCGCGACATCTTCGCGATGTCGACGCCGTCCAGGGTGATGCGTCCGCCCGTCACCTCGTAGAACCGCATGAGGAGATTGACGAGCGTCGTCTTGCCGGCGCCCGTCGGGCCGACGATGGCGACCGTGTGGCCCGGCTCCACCGCCAGCGACAGGTCCTCGATGAGGGGCTTGTCCGGGTCGTAGCGGAAGGAGACGTGCTCCATCTCGACCCGCCCGTGCAGCCGGTCGGGACGCTCGCCCGGCACCGGGTCGGCCTCCTGCTCCTCCGCGTCGAGGATCTCGAAGATCCGCTCCGCGGACGCGACACCGGACTGCACGAGGTTCGCCATCGAGGCGACCTGCGTCAGCGGCATCGAGAACTGCCGCGAGTACTGGATGAAGGCCTGCACGTCGCCGATGGACAGCGAACCGGACGCCACCCGAAGGCCACCCACCACGGCCACGAGCACATAGTTCAGGTTCGAGATGAAGAACATCAGCGGCTGCATGACCCCGCTGTTGAACTGCGCCTTGAACCCGGCCTCGTACAACTGCTCGTTCTGCTCGGCAAACGCCTTCGCCGACTGCTCCTGCCGGCCGAACACCTTCACCAGGGTGTGCCCGGTGTACATCTCCTCGATGTGGGCGTTGAGTTCGCCGGTCGTGCGCCACTGCTGCACGAACTGCGGCTGCGAGCGCTTGCCGACCTTCGTCGCCACGAAGAACGACAGCGGCACCGTGATCAGCGCCACCAGCGCCAGCAGCGGCGACACCCAGAACATCATCACCAGGACACCGATCACCGTCAGCAGCGAGTTGACGAGCTGTCCCATCGTCTGCTGAAGCGTCTGGTTGATGTTGTCGATGTCGTTCGTCGCGCGGCTGAGCACCTCGCCGCGCTGGCGCTTGTCGAAGTACGACAGCGGAAGCCGCGACAGCTTCTGCTGCACGTCGCCGCGCATCCGGAACACGGTCTTGTTGATGGCGCGGTTCGACAGCCGCGTCGCCACGGCCATCAGCAGACCCGCCGCCAGGAACGTGCCGAGCGCGAGCAGCAGGACCTCGCCCACCGCGCCGAAGTCGATGCCCTGGCCCGGCGTGAAGTCGACGCCGGAGAGCATGTCGGCCATGCCGCTGTCGCCCTTGGCGCGCAGGCCCTCGATGGCCTGCTCCTTCGTGATGCCGTCGGGCATGTCGCGCCCGACGATGCCCGCGAAGAGCAGGTCGGTCGCGCGGCCCAGGATCTTCGGGCCGAGCACGGTGAGCGCGACGCTCACGACCACGGTCGCGAGCATCGCGTACATCGTGGTGCGCTCCGGCTTGAACTGCGCGAGGAGGCGCTTGCCGGAGCTCTTGAAGTCCATCGACCGGGAGTCGGGGCCCATCATCGGGCCGCCAGGACCAGCCATTACGCGGCCTCCGCTTCCGTCAGCTGGGAGAGCACGATCTCCCGGTAGGTCTCATTGCCCTCCATCAGCTCGTGATGGCGGCCCGTGCCCACGACCCGGCCCTCGTCGAGGACGACGATGCGGTCGGCCTCGCGGATGGTGGAGACGCGCTGGGCGACGATGACGACGGTCGCCTCCGCCGTCTCCCGGTCCAGCGCCGCGCGCAGCGCCGCGTCGGTGGCGTAGTCGAGCGCGGAGAACGAGTCGTCGAAGAGGTAGATCTCCGGGCGCTGCACGAGCGTGCGCGCGATGGACAGGCGCTGGCGCTGACCGCCGGAGACGTTCGTGCCGCCCTGCGAGATCGGCGCGTCGAGCCCCTCCTCCAGACCGGAGACGAAGTCCTTGGCCTGGGCCACCTCCAGGGCGTGCCACAGCTCCTCGTCGGTGGCGTCGGGGTTGCCGTACCGCAGATTGGTCGCCACGGTCCCCGCGAACAGATAGGGCTTCTGCGGCACGAGGCTCACCGTCCGCGCGAGCAGCGCGGGGTCCACGGTGCCCACGTCCACGCCACCGACCAGGACCTGCCCCTCGGTCGCGTCGATCAGCCGCGGTACGAGGCTCAGCAGCGTCGACTTGCCGCTGCCGGTCGATCCGATCACGGCGGTCGTCTCGCCGGGCCGCGCCACCAGGTCGATGGTCCTGAGCACGGGCTCCTCGGCACCGGGATAGCGGAAGCCCACGGACCGGATCTCCAGGTGGCCGTGGCTGCGCAGTGCGCGCACCGGGTCGGCCGGGGGCACCACGCTGGAGGCGGTGCCCAGGACCTCCTCGATGCGCTCGGCACAGCCCTCCGCGCGCGGCACCTGCATGAACATGAAGGTGGCCATCATCACGGACATCACGATCTGCATGAGATAGGCGAGGAACGCGGTGAGCGCGCCGATCTGCATGCCGCCGCTGTCGATGCGGTGCGCGCCGAACCACACCACCGCGATCGAGGAGACGTTCACGACCGTCATCACGATCGGGAACATCAGCGCGAGCAGCTTGCCGGTGCCGAGCGACACCTCGGTCAGATCGGCGTTGGACTTGCGGAACCGGTCCTTCTCGTAGGTGTCGCGGACGAAGGCGCGGATGACGCGGTTGCCGGTGATCTGCTCGCGCAGCACGCGGTTCACGGTGTCGAGCCGCTCCTGCATGCTGCGGAACAGCGGCCGCAGGCGCCGCACGATCAGGCTCACGCTGATGCCCAGCACGGGCACGACCGCGACCAGGACACCGGAGAGCGGCACGTCCTGGCCGAGCGCCATCACGATGCCGCCGACGCACATGATGGGCGCGGAGACCATCAGCGTGAACGACATCAGGACCAGCATCTGCACCTGCTGGACGTCGTTGGTGGTCCGCGTGATCAGCGAGGGCGCGCCGAACTGGCCCACCTCGCGCGCGGAGAAGGACTGCACACGGTCGAAGACGGCGGCCCGCACGTCGCGCCCGAGGGCGGAGGCGGTCCGCGCGCCGAAGAAGACGGCGCCGATGTTGCAGACCATCTGCACGATCGTGACGGCGATCATGATGCCGCCGAAGGTGAGGATGTAGCCGGTGTCTCCCTCGACGACACCGTTGTCGATGATGTCGGCGTTCAGGGTGGGCAGATAGAGCGAGGCGCAGGTCTGCAGGAACTGCAGGAGCACCAGCAGGGCGATGGGTTTCTTGTACGGACGCAGGTGCGTCCGCAGGAGTCGTATGAGCACGCTCGGGTCTCTCGAGGAGTCGGGTGTCGGCGGTCGGGCGAGGCCGCCCCCCATACTCCGACACCCGCCCCCTCGGCGTGCAACCGATTAACCCATGACCCGGTCAAATTTCAGCCCCGGTAAAGAAGTGGGCCCACCCAAAGGATCAAGGCGGGCCCACCAGAAGGATCAGGCGGTGAACGCCCCGGGGTGCGACTGTTCCCGCACCGTCGCGTACTGCTGGCGCACCGCCTGCCCCACCGCGTGCTCCTCGCCCGGCTCGAAGACCTGCGCCGCGGCCCCCTGCCACAGCGGCAGTTGACCCGTCAGCGCCCACGCGGCCTGCCGCGCGGCACCGATCGCCGCGTAGTCCGCGGGCTGCGGCACCACGACCTGCGTACCGAACAGCGCCGGCGCCACGGCCTGCACCGCGGGCAGCTCGGCGGCGGCCCCCAGCAGGAACACCCGCCGCACCTCGACCCCGCGCCCGCGCAGCACGTCGAGCGCGTCCCCGAGCCCGCACAGCATGCCCTCGAACGCGGCCCGCGCCAGGTGCTCGGGCTTCATCGACTCGCGCCGCAGCCCGGTCAGCGTCCCCGCCGCGTGCGGCAGGCTCGGCGTCTTCTCGCCCTCCAGATACGGCAGCAGCACCAGACCGTGCGCGCCCGGCGTCGACTTCATGGCGAGCGCGGACAGCTCGTCCAGATCCGCGACCCCGAGCATCTCCGCCGTGCCGCGCAGCACCCGCACGGCGTTCAGCGTGTGCACGACCGGCAGATGCATGCCGGTGGCGTCCGCGAAGGAGGTGATCATCCCGCCGGCGTCCGCCAGCGCCCCGTGGTGGACGGCCATCACCGACCCGGACGCCCCGAGCGACACCACGGCGTCGCCCTGCTGCACCCCGAGCCCGAACGCCGCCGCCATCGTCTCGCCGGTGCCCGCCGAGATCAGCAGCCCCTCGGGCGTCGTCCCCGCGGCCTCGGCCGGACCGATCACCTCGGGCAGCATCGCCTGGTGCCCCAGGGCCAGTTCGACGAGATCGGGGCGGTACGTACCCGTCGCCGCCGACCAGTAGCCGGTCCCGGAGGCGCCGCCGCGGTCGGTCGTGCGCCGGGCGGGACGGCCGAGCAACTGCCACACCAGCCAGTCCGGCGCCTGCATGAGGGCGGCCACGCGCCGCGCCGACTCCGGCTCCGTCTTCGCCAGCCAGCGCAGCTTCGTCACCGGGTGCGCGGCCTGCGGCACACAGCCCACGGCCTGCGCCCAGGCCTCCCGGCTGCCGAGTCCGTCGACCAGGTCGACGGCGGCGACCTGTGCCCGCCGGTCGTTGCCGACGAGCGCGGGCCGCACGGTGTTGCCGTGCTGGTCGAGCGGTACGAGGGCGTTCTGCTGGGCGGAGACGCCGATGGCCTGGACGCCTTCGAGCAGCCCGCCGCCCGCCGCTTCGCCGAGGGAGAGCAGCCACGCCTGCGGATCCACGTCCGAGGGCCGGCCGCCACCCTCGGTGCTCTCCGTCGGATGCGGGGCATAGCCCTGCTTGAGTACGGCGCCCGTGTCCGTGTCACAGACCACGATGCGCGTGAAATCGGGCGAACTGTCCAACCCTGCGACTATCCCCATGCCTGGAATTCTGCCGCACCGCGAGACGTGTCCCGTACCTGTGTTCCCCGCCCCGTGCTCCGGGCGCCGTACTCCGCCGGGGACCTAGGTGTTGCTGGTGCCCCAGTCGTCCCCGCCGCCGTCCTGCCCGCGCTCGCGCAGCGACCGCACCCGCTCGGCCACCGAGTCGGGCATCTTGTCCCCGACCTTCTCGGAGACCGAGTGGAACGCCTTGCCCGCGACCTCGCGGCCCTGCTGCGTCGCGGACTCGACGGTGTTGCGCACGGCCGGGTTCTGCGCGATCTCACGGGCGGACTTCTTCAACTGCTCGTAGCGCTCGCGTCCGGCCCGGGTCCCGAGCACGTACCCGAGAGCCAGTCCCGCCACGAATGTGAGCCGGTACCGCATGGCTGCCACCCTTCCCTTGCGTCGGCTTCGCGCGCCTGTCGCACGCCTGCCACTCGTCTGTCGCCCGCCCGCCGACTCGCCTGGTGATCGGCCGAGGGATACCGATTGGCGGAGCACCCCCCTGCTTGCGCTAATGTATGTGTCGCAGCGAGCGCCCGCCGCCCGGAGAGTTCCCAGCTAGGTGCGTTCGATGCAACGAGACGATCCCCTGTAGCTCAATTGGCAGAGCAGCCGGCTGTTAACCGGCAGGTTACTGGTTCGAGTCCAGTCGGGGGAGCTCGATCTCCTGTAGCTCAATTGGCAGAGCAGCCGGCTGTTAACCGGCAGGTTACTGGTTCGAGTCCAGTCGGGAGAGCTGTGACGAAGGACCCCTGAGATGCCTCTCAGGGGTCCTTTTTCGTGTCCGGTGGAACCAAGTGGCCAGCCCTGCGGTCCTCATGGTCGTGCGATGCCGACCATCCGAAGCAGGAGATCGTATGAGCGGCTATGCTGCGGCAGACGGCGCGCACAAATGTGCGCGACGCGCCGTTAGGGGCGGTAGCTCAGCCGGTTAGAGCAGCGGACTCATAATCCGTCGGCCGTGGGTTCGAGTCCCACCCGCCCCACCTCAGCGGTTCTGTGCAGAATCGTTCTGACCTGCGCGAACGTATCCGCGAGGGCCGTCACGTAAACCGTGGCGGCCCTTTTTCACCCTTGGATCACGCGTATCGACCGCCCGGCCCCTCGGTGCCGGCCGGGCGGCGGCGGGCGAGCTCCGCGTCGAACGCGAGGCCGAGCAGGATCGCCAGGTTCGAGAGCCACAGCCAGACCAGGAAGACGATGCCGCCGGCCAGGGTCCCGTACGTCTTGTTGTACGAGGCGAAATGGGCGACGTACACCGCGAAGCCGGCGGAGGCGATCAGCCACAGCAGCACCGCGAGGGCGCTGCCCGGACTCAGCCAGCGGAAGCCGGTGCCCCGGACGTCGGGCGCCCGCCGGAAGAGCAGGGTGATCATCAGGGCGACGAGGAGCAGCAGGACGGGCCACTTGGCGAGCGACCAGACGGTGAGCGCCGCCCGGCCCGCGCCGATCGCGTCGCCCGCCCGTTCGGCGAGCGGTCCGGTGAACACCACGATCAGCGCGTTGGCCGCGAACAGGGCCATCAGGGTCAGGGTGAGGAAGATCCGGAGCGGGGCCAGCTGCCATGCCGGGCGGCCTTCGGGGAGGCCGTGGACGGCGTTGGCGGCGCGGATGAACGCCGCCACGTAGCCCGAGGCCGACCAGATCGCGAGCACCAGGCCCGCGACCGCCATCGCGCCGCTGGTGCCGCCGCTGTCCCGCAGTTGGCGCACCGCGTCGCGCAGCAGGTCGCGCACCGGGCCCGGCGTCAGCTTCTGGAGGTCGTCGAGGACCGCGCTGGTCGCCGACTCCCCGATCACGCCCAGGAGCGAGACCAGCAGCAGGAGCGCGGGGAAGAACGAGAGGACGCCGTAGTACGTCAGGGCGGCGGCCCGGTCGGGCAGGCCGTCGTCCCGGAACCGGCTGCCGGTCCGCCGCAGGGCCGGCCACCAGGCGCGGGCGGACCGTTCGGGCCTTCGCCTTCGCCTTCGCGTGCGCCTGCCGAAGAGTGCCATGCACGGCGAGTCGACCGGTTCGGGCGGCGTATGCGCGGAGCCGTCGTGCGGAGTGCCGGGTCACGTCGGTGTACGTGGCCTTTCGGCCGTCGCGGTCGGTCGTCCTCGTGGGCGGCGGAGTCCGTGGCCGGCCGGTGCCTGTTCTTGGAGGTTCATCCAGACCGGGCGCCCGTGGAGCGCATCTGCGATGGATGACTGCCTCAACTTTTACAAATGCGAGGCGATCGCGCATATCTTGTCGCATATGCAGTCCTACACGATTGGGCAGGCCGCGCGTCTGCTCGGGGTCAGCCCCGACACCGCCCGCCGCTGGGCGGACGCCGGACGCGTCGCCACACACCGCGACGAGGCCGGGCGGCGGCTCATCGACGGCCGTGATCTGGCCGCGTTCTCCATCGAGGTCGGGCAGAACGGCGGGGGAGGCGACGAGGACGTCTCGTACACCTCCGCGCGCAACGCGTTCCCCGGCATCGTCACCGCCGTGAAACTCGGCGACGTCGCCGCGCAGGTGGAGATCCAGGCGGGTCCCCACCGCCTCGTCTCGCTGCTGACCAGAGAGGCCGTCGAGGAGCTCGGCCTGGAGGTCGGGATGCAGGCCACGGCCCGGGTGAAGTCCACGAGCGTGCACATCGACCGGGCTTGAGCGGTCGCCGACCCGACCGGTCGGCCGGCCCGGCCTTCCGTGCCCGGTCCGGAGCGGGTGCTTCGCCGTCCGTCCCCCGGCGACCCGCCTCCGTACATCCGTAGCTCCGTAACCGTATTTCCGTCGTCCGCCTTCCGCGAGGAGTCCCGTCCCATGTCCCCGAAGTTCCCCGCCCTGACCGCCCGCCGTGCCGCCGCCGCGGCCGTGACCGCCGCGCTGCTCGTCCCGCTCGCCGCCTGCGGCAACGACGACGACAACGCGGGCAAGAAGGACGGCGGTGACAAGGACGTGAACCTCACCGTCCTCGCCGCCGCCTCCCTCACCGACGTCTTCGACACCGCCAAGAAGGCGTACGAGAAGGAGCACCCGGGCACGAAGCTGACGATCTCCCCGGCCGGTTCGCAGGAGCTCGCCGCGCAGGTCAGGCAGGGCTCGCCCGCCGACGTCCTCGTCACCGCCGACACCAAGACCATGGACGGCCTCAAGGGCGAGACCGGCACCCCCACCGTCATCGCCAAGAACCGCCTCGTGATCGCCACCCGCGAGGGCAACCCCGACAAGGTCGAGAACCTCAAGGACCTGGCCGACCCCAAGCTCAAGGTCGTGCTCGCCGACGACGCCGTGCCGGTCGGGCGCTACAGCAAGCAGGTCCTCGACAAGCAGCACGTCGAGGTGAAGCCCGTCTCCAAGGAGGCGAACGTCCGCTCCGTGCTGAGCAAG
The DNA here is from genome assembly GCF_040680155.1 of Streptomyces sp. NPDC052114. Classification (NCBI taxonomy): domain Bacteria; kingdom Bacillati; phylum Actinomycetota; class Actinomycetes; order Kitasatosporales; family Streptomycetaceae; genus Streptomyces; species Streptomyces sp. NPDC052114. Next base: position 565,607 of record NZ_JBFAWC010000001.1, read on the forward strand.
GTCGAACTCGGCGAGGCCGACGCCGGCATCGTCTACAAGACGGACGCCGCCACCGCCCCCGACAAGGTCGACGCCGTCGAGATCCCCGACGAGCAGAACGCCGTGGCCGAGTACCCCGCCGCGACCCTCAAGGACTCCAAGAACAGCGACGCCGCCGCCGCGTTCGTGAAGTGGCTCAGCACGCCCGAGGCGCAGAAGATCCTGCGCGACGGGGGCTTCCAGAAGCCGTAGCCCGCACCGAGCCTTCGGGGGCCGCGCTCCCCGAAGGCGTACGGCAGCCGGGCGCCCGGCGCCTCCCCGCCACGGGCGCCCGGCCGTACGCGTCACCACCACCGATCCCGGGAACCCCGATGAGCAGAATCCGTCCCCGCACCCCCGGCCGCACCCGCCCGCCCGTGGCCCTCGCGCTGCCCGCCCTGCTCGCCGTGACGTTCCTGCTGCTGCCCCTGGTCGGCATCCTCGCCCGGACGGAATGGGCCGACCTCGGGACGCATCTGACCACGCCCGGCGTCACCCAGGCCCTGAAGCTGTCGCTGCTCGTGTCCTTCTGGGCGCTCGGCCTCTCGCTGCTGCTCGGGGTGCCGCTCGCCTGGCTGCTCGCGCGCGTCGACTTCCCCGGCAAGGCGCTCGTACGCTCCCTCGTGCTGCTGCCGATGGTGCTGCCGCCGACCGTCGGCGGCGTCGCGCTCCTGCTCGGGTTCGGGCGGCGCGGGCTGCTCGGGCCGTGGCTGGAGAACACCTTCGGGATCGTGCTGCCGTTCCACACCTCCGGCGCGGTGGTCGCGGCGACGTTCGTGGCCATGCCGTTCCTCGTGATCAGCCTGGAGGGCGCGCTGAGCGGGCTGCGGCCCGGCTACGAGGAGACGGCCGCGTCCCTGGGCGCCTCTCCGCTCCGGGTGTTCCTCACCGTCACCCTGCCGATGGTCGCGCCCGGCCTCGCCGCAGGGGCCGCGCTGACCTGGGCGCGGGCGCTCGGCGAGTTCGGGGCCACGATCACCTTCGCGGGCAACCTGCCCGGCACCACGCAGACCCTGCCGCTCCAGGTGTATCTGCTCCTCCAGGACTCGCCGGAGGCCGCGACCTCGCTGTCGCTGCTGCTGCTCGCCATCGCGATGGCCGTGCTCGTCGGGCTGCGGGGGCGGTGGACGGGCGGGGCGGGCGTCGGGGGCCGGGGGAGTGCGGGGGCTTCGGCGCGGGCCGACTCGGGCGGCGCGGTCGACTCGGACGGCCTGTCGGGTGCGGCCGGACCGGCCGACGCGGCGGGCGCTCCCGTCCCATCCGTCCCACCCGTCGCTCTGGGGGAATCCGTCCCCCTGGAGAAAACCGTCCCTCAGGAGAAGTGGGCCCTGCACGCCGACGTCACCGGCTACACCGAACTCACCCTCGACGCCGAACCCGGCACCACCATCGCCGTCGTCGGCCCCAACGGCGCGGGCAAGACCACCCTCCTGCGCGCCCTGCTCGGGCTGACCCCGCGCGCCCACGCCCGGCTGCGGCTCGGCGAACGGGACGTCACCGCACTGCCCCCGCACCGGCGCGGAGTCGCCTGGGTGCCGCAGGACGGTGCGCTCTTCCCGCACCTGAACGCGCTCGGCAACACCGCGTACGGACTGCGCGCGCAGGGAGTGCGCAGGGCCGAGGCCCGGCGGGCGGCACAGACGTGGCTCGACCGGCTCGGCGTCGGACACCTCGCGCACCGCAGGCCCGCGCAGCTGTCCGGAGGGCAGGCCCAGCGGGTCGCGCTGGCACGGGCGTTGGCGGCCCGGCCCCGGCTGCTGCTCCTGGACGAGCCGCTCGCCGCCCTCGACCAGACCACCCGCGCCCACGTCCGCCACACCCTGCGCCGTCACCTCGACGGGTTCGGCGGCGTCTGCCTGATCGTCACGCACGACCCCGTGGAGGCCGTCTCCCTGGCCACCCGGGTCCTCGTGCTCGACGAGGGGCGCACGCTGCAGGACGCGCCGCCCGCCGACGTCACCCGCCATCCGCGCTCGCCCTGGGTGGCGCGGATGCTCGGCCGCAACGCCTGGCCCGGCACGGCGGACGCCGACGGCACGCTCACGCTGGCGGGCGAGGGGCGCCTGGTCGTCGCCGATCCGCCGGCCGCCGGGGCGCGGGCGCTCGCCGTCATCGCGCCGGAGGCCGTCTCCGTGCACCGCGAGAAGCCGGAGGGCAGCCCGCGCAACGTATGGCCCGGCACGGTACGCGAGATCACCACCGCGGGCAGCAGGCTGCGGGTCCTGATCACCTCGGAGGAGGCACCGGACCTGGTCGCCGAGATCACCCCACAGGCGGCGCTCGAACTCGGTCTCGCGGACGGGGCGGAGGTCTGGACGAGCGTGAAGGCGACGGAGGTCTCGGTGGTGGCGCTCTGAGACCGGGCGGCTAGGCCTCGCGGGTCAGGTCGTAGCAGTCCATTCCCTCGATCATCAGGATGTCCAGCTCGGGGTGGACCGTGAGGGTCAGGGTGTAGTGGGTCGAGGGGCAGCGGAGGAAGGCGACGGCGGACTCGGTGAGCCGGACCCTGCCGTTGCCCAGGTCGGTGATGCCCTCCGGGGCGGGGACCTCGGCGAGCCACGCCGCGCGTTCCTCTCCCAGGTCGGCCGTGTAGGTCGAGGCGACACCCGACGAGATCTCGGCGCGGCGCAGGACGTCGTCGTACGAGGCCAGGCTGAGGATGTCGCCGACGTGGTCCTGGAAGGTCAGCCAGGACAGGCACTCCGACTCCTGCACCTCGTAGCTCTTGTCGGGCCTGCGTACGCGGTAGCGGATGACCGCCCCGCTGGGGCGCCCCAGCACGACGCGGCCGATCTCGAACCCCTCCGGGCTGCCGTCCGCCACGCACACCAGGACGGTTCCCCCGCCGCCGATCGGTCTCAGGAAGAGCTTGCGGCGCTCCAGTACTTCCTTGAACGACCGGTCGAGCTTCGGTGGGCGCACGCGTTCCTCCCGGCTGCGGTGGCACGGTGGGTGCTCGGGCGCCGTACGGCCGAGCGTCCTCGTGGGCACTCCGCCCCGGCGCACCGTCGAATGACTGTACTCGGTCATTCGTGGGGCGGGTATGGGGCGAGCGCGGGGAGGCGGCGGCCTAGAGCGGCGCCTGCCACGTCACGGTGGTGCCCGCCTCCACGCCGTCCGTGGCCCCGTCGTCGTACACCGTCAGGCGCACCCCTTCCCGGCCGTCCGGCAGCGTCGTCCGGGCGTCGACCGTCACGTCGACGCGGGTGACGCCGGTCCGGCGCGACGTGGCGGCCAGGGCGCGGCGCAGCGCGGCCAGGAGGTGCCCGGCGGCCGGGTCCGCGATCCGGTTGTCGACGGGTCCCGCGAAGTGCACCGAGGGCTGGACGCCGAGGACCGCGCCCGCGCCGGCCGTCTCGCGCAGGACCTTGCCGCGGAAGGTGGCCGGGGCGTCGGCGGGCGGCTGCTGGAGCGCGAAGATGGCGGTGCGGACCTCCTGGATGGTCGACTCCAGCTCGTCGACGGCGTGGTCGAGCGTGGTCTGCACCTTGGCCGACCGGGCCCTGCGGCGGGTCGATTCGAGCATCATGCCGGTCGCGAAGAGCCGCTGGACGACGAGGTCGTGCAGATCGCGGGCGATGCGGTCGCGGTCCTCGAACACGGCGAGGCGCTGCCGGCTCTGCTGGGCGTCGGCGAGCACGAGCGCGAGGGCGGCCTGCGAGGCGAACTGCGTGGCGAGCAGGCGTTCGGCGGCGGTGTAGGCGGGCGCGCCACGGCGGCGGGGCAGGGCGAGCGTGCCGATGAGCCGCCCGCCGGCCTGGAGGGGCAGCATCATGCTCGGGCCGAAGCGCACGCGTACGTGTGTGGTCATGCGGGGGTCGGTCGCCGAGTCCTCGATGAACACCGGCTCACCGCCGAGGAGCTGGGTCAGGACGGCGCTGCCGGGCTCGATGGTGGTGCCGATGAGGTCGTTGGGGGTGGGGTGGTTGGAAGTGGGCTTGGGCGCGGGGGTGGGAGTGGGGGCGTGGGGGTGTGAGGGTGGGAGCGGGCGGCTGTCCGTGCTCTGCCCGCCCCGTTCACTCTGCCCGCTCTGCCCGCCCTGTCCGTCCCGGCGCCCCGCCGACGTCCCCCACCCGTGCGGTGCCCCGTCCGTGGCGGCGGCGACGATGCTCATGCCGCCCGCCTTCGTGGGCTGGAGGATCACGCCCGCCGCCGCGCCCGCGAGGATTCTCGCGCGGTCCGCGACCGTCATCAGCGCGTCGGCCGCCTCCTCGCCCGTGAGGAGGGCCGTGGTGACCGCCGCCGCGCCCTCGATCCAGCGTTCGCGCTGGCGGGCCGCCTCGAAGAGGCGGGCGTTGCCGATCGCGATGCCCGCCTGGCTCGCCAGGACCCGCAGGAGCTGGCGGTCCTCGTCGGTGAAGGGACCGTCCGGCTTTCCGGCGAGCCGCAGGTCGCCGAATGCCTCGTCGTGGACGCGGATCGGTACGTCGATGGCGTCGCCGTCCGTCTCCGGGCGAGCCGGTGGACGGCCGTCGGGGTGGCCGTCGAGGTGGCGACCGGGGCCGCCCGCCACGAACAGTTCACCCGGTGACGTTCCCGGTCCCGGTCCGTCCGGGCCGGGACCGGTGTGGGTACGGGTATCGGTACCCGTACCCGTACCCACACCGTGGACGGTGAGCGTGCCGTGGCGCGCCCCGGTCAGCCGGGCCGCGCTGTCCACGATGTGCTGGAGCGTGGCGCGGAGTTCGAGGTCGGTGCCGACCGCGAGGACCGCCTCCAGCAGCGGCATCGAGGGCAGCGGCTTCGAGGACAGCGGGGCGTCTGCTCCTTCGGGCATCTCGGTGACGTGCTCCGTGTCGTGGTGCGGTGGCGTGGTGCGCGGGTCAGCCGGACAGCGGGTCCAGGACCAGCGGTTGGATCTTGCCCTCCAGCATCGCACCGAGGCCGAGAACAGCGCACACATCAGGCCGTTCCGCGATATGTACGGGCATTCCGGTCGCGTCCCGGAGCATCTGGTCGAGCCCCGGCAGGAGCGCGCTGCCGCCGACCATCATGATGCCGCGGTCCGCGAGGTCGGCCACCAGGTCCGGCGGGCAGTCGCGCAGCACCTTGCCGATGCCGTCGAGCACGGCCGTGAGCGGGGTGTGGATCGCGTCGCGCACCGCCGCCGTGTCCACGTGGACCGAGCGGGCCAGGCCGGTCGCCACGTCCCTGCCGTGGATCTCCGTGGACTCCGGGCCGTGCGGGGTGAGGCCGTTCCCGCTCAGGGCGAGCTGGAGGGGGCGCACGGACTGCGAGGGCAGCATCAACTCGTGCTGGTGGCGCAGGTGCTGGACGATCGCGTGGTCGATGGCCTCGCCGCCCACCGGGATGCGTTCGGCGGTCACGATCGAGCCCAGGGAGAGCACCGCGACCTGGGTCGTGGCGGCGCCGCAGACCAGGATCATCGTCGCCTCGGGCCGCTCCACGGGCAGTCCGCAGCCGACCGCGGCCGCGATGAGCGTGTCCACCAGTTCCACGCGGCGCGCCCCGAGGCCGACCAGCGTCTCGACGGCGGCGCGCTGCGCCAGCGGGTCGGCGTCGTGCGGGGTGCAGGCGGCGGCGCGCAGCCGCGGCTTGCGGCGCAGGGCGCGGCGGAGCTTCTCGCCGAGCAGGTGGCGCAGCATGCGCTGGGCCATCTCGATGTCGACGACGGTGCCGCCGGAGACGGGCCGGACGACCCTGATGTAGCCGGGCGTACGGCCCGTCATCTGCTCGGCGAACTGCCCGACGGCGATGAGCGCGCCGGTGCGGGTGTTCACGGCGGCGGCGCTCGGCTCGTCGACGACGAGTCCGGAGCCCTTCACGAAGACCCGGGTCCGCGCGGCCCCCAGGTCGACGGCGATATGGCAGCGGCGCAACTGCTCCAGACTGACGGTCATGGCAGATCCTCCCGAGAGCGCAGACCGTACGGACCGTCGGACGGCGGTCCTGTCTCGCATCGTGCGGTGGGCGCGGACGGCGCGCTCGCTGAGCTGAGCCGGGCGGGGTGCCGCCGCACGGGTGGTGTTCGCGGAGTCGCAGGCAGTGCGGTGGTTCCAGTGGACCCGGAGGCCTCGCCGCCGAAAAGGCGCATACTCGCCGATCTGGCGGCTTTGTGTGACTCGTTCGGACCCGGGAGGGGAGGAACGGGGCGTTCAGCCGACGTGGTCGGCCAGGCCCGTCAGTTCCGACAGGGAATTGACGGTGCGTAGGGCCCCGGCGTCGAGCAGTCGCTCGCGCCGCCGTTCGTCGGCGGCGAGCCCGACGAACGGAACGCCGAGCGTGCCCGCCGCGGCCGCCTCCTGGGCGAGGGCGCCGACCATCAGGCAGCGGTCCGGGGGCGTGTCCAGCCGCTCCAGCGCGCGGCCCAGGCAGTCCGCTTCCGGCAGCAGGCGGAGGTGGTCGTGGTCGCGGCCGTGGATGCCGCCCCCGGGGAGCGGCAGTTTGCGGGCGGCCAGATATGCGGACACGGCGCGCGGCGAGACGTCGGTGGCGACGGCGACGCGCTCCCCGATCGGCGAGCGGGCCAGCTCGCGCAGCAGCGCCGAGGAGTGGGGGACGGGACGGGCGGCCTGCGCGGCGGGTGTCTCCAGTTCCTCCAGGAGGACGCTCATGTCGTGCGCGATCGGGCCGTGCTCCTGGACGTAGGCGCGCAGCACGTCGAGCGGGTGGTACGTCCCCGGGTTCTCGGAGCCGGGGCCGCCCGGCACCGCCGGCGGCGCGGCCTCGCCGGCCAGCGCGGCGTCCACGTCGCGCCGCTCCACGGCCAGCGCGGCGAGCCTGCGGGCGGCGTCGGAGGACGCCGTGCCCGGGAAGAGACGGGTGAGGGTGCCGTCGAAGCCGAGGATCACGGCGCTCGGCACGGAGAGGGCCGAACCGAACGCGATCGAGTGGTACCAGTCGTCGGAGTGCGGCACCCGCTCGAAGCGGACGGTGCCGAAGCGTCCGGAGCGTACGAGATCGTCGTGGAGGTCGTCGGAGACGATGACGACGGCCTGCCGGGTGCTCGTGCCGCTCAGCAGGCGCCGGCGTTCGGCGGACGGCTCCATGACGGGCGCTGTCCGGTCCGGGTCGCGGGTGAGGGTGACCGCGGCCCCGAAGGGCGCCATCTCCAGCAGGGCGCGCGGCAGTTCCCGCAGGACGACGGTCAGGACCTGAAGGGCGTGGACCTCGGCCGCGACGGTCACGTCCCAGCCCCGGGCGCGGGGCGACAGGGTGAACTGCTCGGGCCCGATGCCGCCGTGGACGAGGAACCGCGAGAGCACCTCGCCCAGGTCGCGCAGGGCGGCGGCGGTGGGGGTGGAGCGGGTCAGGAGGTCGAAGGCGAGGGAGGTCCGGGTGGGAGCGGTCGTCTCTGGCTCGTTCTGTGCGGTGTCGAGCGAGGCGAGGTCGACGGCGGGGCGCGCCTCGTGGGGGGCGAGCGTCTCGTCGTCGGCGTGCGGGAACTCCTGGAGCAGTTCCTGGAGTTCGACGGGATCGGGCCCCGGCTCGTTCTCACGCGCCATGAGCTCTCGCCGCATGCGCTCCAAGGACCGCCGAAGCTCGCGGATGTCCGTGCGGGCGGTCTCGGCCGCCGGGCCGGGGACGCCCGCCAGGGGCTCGCCGTACCAGAGGTCGAGGGCGGCCCGGACGAGGCGGAGGGCGGTCTCGATGTCGTCCTCGCGGCGCGCCTCCTCCGCGTGATCGGCGAGCCTGCGGCACCGGAACAGGTCGACGTCGTCCGCGCCTGCCTGGAGCAGCAGGGCGTGCGATCCCGCCGCCCGCACGGAGTCGGGCCCCAGCGCGTTGCGCAGCCGGGAGGCGTAGGCGTCGATGAGGCGGCGCGCGTCCTTGGGTGCGGCGGAGCCCCACAGGCCGTCGACCAGTTCGTTGTAGGTCACCCCGCGCTCCTGGAGCAGGAGCATGCACAGCAGCGCCTGCTCCTGCCCGGAGCCGGTGGCCAGCGGACGCCCGTCGTGGCGGACGGCGAGCGGTCCGAGCAGGGAGTAGTGGCGGTCGTAGGCCGGCTCGGGGTCGAGGCGGGCGAGGCGCGCGGCGCCGCGCCGCTGGGCCTCGGGGTCGTCGGACAGGAGGCCGTTGACGGCATCCCGCAGCGTCCACTGCAGCTCGTCGGAGAGATCCAGGCCGGCCAGGCTCATGGTGAGCTGCTGCGACCCGGGATACCAGGTCCCCCCGTACATCTCGCGGATGAGATGCCCGAGGTCCCGGCGGTCCTCCTCGCGGCTCGTGGTGTCGAAGGCCTTGATGTCGAGGCCGGTCAGCAGCGGGCCGAGCGGCGTGACGACGACGTTCGAGGGGCGTACGGCGCCGTGGGCGATGCCGTCGGCGTGCAGGGCGGTCACCGCGGCGGCCAGCGGAGCGACGAGAGGCAGGAGCTCGGAGTCGGGGAGGCGGTCCGGCGAACGCCCGATCAGCCGGTCCAGGCTCCGTCCCTCGACGAAGTCCTGGACCAGATAGGGGGTTTCGTCCTCCACGCCGTAGTCGCGGACGGCGGCGACGTTCGGGTGGCGCACCTGGGTGAGCCGGTGCGCGATGCCGGTGAAGGCGGTCCTCAGCCACGGCGCCGGACGCGGGTAGGTCCGCACGAGTACGTTCTCGTCGCCCTGCCACCTGTCCCGCGCGAGCCACCGCGACGGCTCCGATCCGACCGGCCGGTCCAGCCGGTAGCGGCCCGCGAGCAGTCCGGAGGTGCCGCCGAGGCGGTGCACGCTCTCCTGGCTCACCGTCGCGAACGGCTCGGCTTCCAGGGCCGGTTCGTCCGCCCCGTCCGCGCGGTGCGGGCCGTCGGCACGGTGCGGGCCGTCGGCGCCCACGCGGGCGCCCGCCCGCAGCTCGCCGGGCGCCGCCCCCGCCCTGTCGTCGATCAGCCCGCCCACCTGGGCCAGGAACCGGCGGGTGCGGCCGCGCGCGGTGCGGGGCAGGCTGCGGAGCAGGACGTCGCGCACACCGTCGCGGAACGCGTACGCGCCCGGCGGTCCGTCCGGTACGCCGGTGAGCATCCCGCTGAGGATCACCTCGGCCAGGTGCTGGGGGCGCGGGCGCTCCTCGACGGCAGCGTGGACCAGACGCATGACCGGCAGGTGCGGTGTCCCCATGGCCAGGTGTCCGGCGAGGCGGAACGCCTCGGGGGAGGCCGTGGAGCGGAAGCGCAGCACGATCGACTCGGCGGAGAGCAGGGCCACGTTCTCGCGCTCCGACGGGTCCGTCGGAGCCGGGGAGTGCCCCAACCACCCGACGGCCCCCGGAAATTGCGTGCCTCCCGGATCCGCGACGAGGGACGCCCAGTGCGACAGCCAGGTCGGGCCGGGCTCCAGTACGGGCAGCGGCACGGCGTCGTCCGCCGGGCGCGGCCGGGTGTCGTACGGCGTGAAGCAGAGCGCGCCGGAGGGGGCGGCGGCGCGCGGGGCGTGGAGCAGGCCCGGTTCCGCGGGCAGGGCGGTGGTGCGCCACAGGCGTTCGGGCAGCGGCTGCACGACGGCCAGCGGCATGCGCTCCGCCCAGCGGCGCAGCGTGCGGTACCAGCGCTCGCCCGGTGCGCCTTCCCGCCATTGCGGGCCCATGCAGTCGCTGATGAGCAGGGTCACCGTGCGGCCGTCGGCGGACGCGGCGGCGGCCTGGGCGGGGACCGTGCCGTCCGGCCGTGCCGCGTGGAGTTCCACGGTGCGGAAGACACCGGACTGGGCGAAGGTCGTGTGCAGCTCGTGGACCAAGGGCCGCCACATGGGCATCGTGGTCCCGGTGTCGTACACGAGGCACAGCCGCAGCCAGCGTTCCCGGGCCGGCCGCATGACCGGCAGCCAGCCGTCCGGCCGGGCGCCCAGGCGGGCGATGCGGTGCGCCGTCGCCTCCTCGTCGAGGACCTGTCCGCTCGGCGAGGGCACCTGCCGCTTGAGCGGGCGCAGGGCGCGCTGCAGCGCGAGGGGGTGGCGCACCATCGGGGGGACGGGGACGCGCAGCAGACGGACGCCGCTCCCGGCCGGGGGCGGCGTCGGCGGTGCGGGGGCGGGCGGGCCGGAGGGCTGGTCCGAGGGCGTGTGCCGGGGCGACGACGCGGATGCCCCGGCGCCGGCGGACAGGTGGAGGGGTACGCGGCCGTCGGGGGAGGCGTCGTCGGCGGACGGCGCGGGCCGGTCCGGAGCCGGAGCCCGGTGTGCGGTGTCCCCGGGCGGCTCGGGCCCTTCGGGTGCGGTCGGCTGCGGTGCGCCGACGAGCGGATCCTGATCCGCGGGCGGCGCCATGTGCCGGGCCAGCCACAGCAGTTCGGCCACCTCGGCCGCGGAGAGGCGCTCCCCGCCCGTGGCCCCGGCCAGGAGGCCGGCCAGTGCCTCGACCGGCCCTTGGGGCCCCGCCGGGTCAGAGCGCATCCTGGCCCGGGTCCCTCAGCTGGGTCAGGTAGGGCATGAGCTGGTGGGCCAGTTCGTCGCGCGAGGCGGCGTCGATGCCCGCGGCGCCGGTCAGGTAGATGGCGTTGAGCAGCTGGTCGGTGGCGAGCTCGCCACCGCTGCCGCGCTCCAGGAACCGGGTGATCAGGCCGCGCGCGTAGGCATCGGGTTCACCGAGGTGCGCGCGCACGATGTCCTCCAGGTGGTCGCCCTGGGGCTGCCGCAGCTGGAGGGTGACGCAGCGGCGCAGGAAGGCGGGCGGGAACTCGCGCTCGCCGTTGCTGGTGAGGACGACGAAGGGGAAGGCGCGGCAGCGGACCCGGCCGCGCGTGACGGTGACCGGCTCGTCCGAGCCGTCCGCCGGCAGGTCCGCCGTCGGCGTGTGCCGGGCGACGCGCACCAGCTCGGGGATCTCGTACTGGCCCTCCTCCAGGATGTTCAGGAGGTCGTTGGGCAGGTCCAGGTCGCTCTTGTCGATCTCGTCGATCAGCAGGGCGCGGGGGCGCGTGTAGGGCAGCAGGGCGGTGCCCAGGGGGCCCAGGCGCAGGTGGTCCTCGACGCCCGACCGGTCCTGCGGCTCCGCGCCGCTCGCACCGTCCCGGGCGTCGCGCGCGCCGCCCTTCGCCCCGTCCCTCGCGGCGTACAGCCGGGACAGCGGGTCGTACTGGTAGAGGCCGTCGTGCAGGGTGCTGCGGCTGGTGATGTTCCAGCGCAGGACGGGGCCGAGGGCCAGCTCCCGGGCGACCGCGTACGCGAGGCTCGACTTGCCGCTGCCCGGCGGGCCCGTCACCAGGAGCGGACGCCTCAAATAGAGCGCCGCGTTGACCAGTTGGACGCTCTGGTCGGTGGGCCGGTACGTCACCGCGCGGTGCGCCCGGTCCGGCGACGTGGTCGCGTCGTCGTCCGCGGGAGTGGCCAGCTCGGGTCCGCCGTCGAAGGCGCGCCACGGCGGGGGCGGAGGCAGCTCGGTGATGCCGTCGTGCGGCTCGCTGTTTCCGGTGTAGACGGGCCACAGGGACATGCGTTCTCTCCGTAGGGTGCGGCGCTCAGGCGACGGGGGAGTGCAGATGGGCTGCCGTGTCGGGGAAACAGCGGGGGTCGTCCCACAGGAGCTGCACGTCCCTGGCCCAGTGCTTCTCCGGCTCGTCCGCCGCGTCGGCCATCTCGCGCAGGGTCAGGACGTGGCGGGGCAGTTCGGCGGGCGGCAGCGTGGCGAGGTGGGCGTCGAGCGCGTCCAGGAACGCCGTTCCCGTGCAGTGGCCGCGGTGGTCGGCCGCCGCGGTGCCGTCGGTTGTTCCCTCGCAGCCGGCGCGTGGCCACATCAGGACGGGGACCGGGGCGTTCAGCGACGCCTCGAAGTGCGCTCTGACGTGGTCGGCCCTGGGCGGGGCGGTGAAGCCCGCCAGGTGGGCCCCGTCCTGCCGCAGCCGGAACCGCAGGCTGCTCGGCTTCTCGCCGGTCCCGCACTCGACGCGGTGCAGGGCCGTCCGGTCCAGGCCGTCCAGCTTCTGCCAGGTGCGGGAGAGCTGGTGGCGCAGGCCGCCGGTGCGCCGCGACCGGTCGGTGACGACCAAGGGGTAGGAGCAGCCGAGCGGGGTGGGGTCGTCGGCGCTGCGCTGCCAGTGGGCCACGGGTTCGTTCAGCCAGTCCCGGGGCAGCGCGAACGCGATCAACTCGTCTGCGTCGGAGCCGAGTTGCCAGAAGGCCTCGTCGATGCGCCGCTGCACGTACTCCCGCACCTCCTCGCGCCGGAGCGTGCGCGAGCCCACGGGATGGCGGTGGCCCTCGCGGTACGCGGACACCGTCACGAGGACCTGGTCGCCGCCGGCGCCGCTGTGGTCGATCTCGACGAGGATGGGGGACCAGGCCGGTGCCGCCGCCGTGGGCGCGGGCGGCGCGGCCGGGGTGTCGAGGAGGTCGGCGAGCCGGTCGGTGAAGCGGGTCAGGGCGTCGGGGTCGTCGATCTCCCAGAGCACGTACCAGGCCGCGGACCACAGGGACGAGAACCCCCGGGGCGGCACGGGCGGCCCGAACGGTCCCGCGGCCTCGAGGTAGAGCCGCTCCGCCTCACGGGCGAGGCCGGAGTCGGCCGCCTTCTCCACGAGTTCGCGCAGCCGCTCCTTGGCCGTGGCCGGGTGGCCCGGCGTGGGGATCAGCTCGCCGAGCCGCGGCCAGTAGCGGGCCATGACGGAGAGCGGCAGCATCCGTCCGTTGCGCACGCCGGACGCGCCGGCCGCCGCGGCGACCATGCCCACGACCCGGCCGCTGTCGGCGCGGGTCACCGCAGCGCCGCTGAAGCCCGGGGCCAGCGACTGGCCGTGGGCGTTCCAGGCCTCCAGCTGGATCCACTCGTCGGCGATCAACTGGTCTGCCGTGGAACGGTATTCGGCGAGGGTGCCCTCGTCGTAGCCCCGGGGGAAGCCGTAGGCGAGGAGGCGGGGGCGCGGCTCGCCGTACGCGTCCTCGGGCGCGGCGAACCGGGCCGGTGCGATCGGCACCGCCCGGTCCAGTTCGAGGACGGCGAGGTCGCCGGAGTCGTCGCCCCTGCCGTCCCAGCCGCCGTGGACGTGGACGCGGGCCCCGACGGCGCCGAGGTCCTTGTGGTGGGGGAAGGACACGGTGACCGCCGCGTCGCCGCCGTCCCGCACCACGTGCGCGCAGGTCAGGAGCCGTCGATCGGACACCAGGAAACCCGCCCCCACTTCCCGCCCGCACTCGACGCGGGCGTGCCAGGACGTGCTGCTCATGAGGCGGTGGTGGGCTCCGGTGACGGCGCCGCGGGGGTGGCGGGTTCGGGGGTCGACGGGCCCGGCGTCCACGTCAGCCGCACCGCGAGATGCCCCTCCGCCTGCCCCTTCACGATCACGGCGCCCGCCTCCGCGGACATCCGTACGCCGAACTCGATCTCGACCGAGTCGGGGCGCAGGCTGCCCTCGCGGAACACGCGCAGCGCGGACTCGGCGGCCGCCCGCGCGCCGTCCAGGGACGCCTCGAAGGTGCGGGCCGCGCGGGCCGGTTCGTCGCCGCGGGAGACCAGGCGGGAGCCGGAGCCGGCGTCGTCCACGTCGGCTATGACGACGCGCGCGCCGTCGTCGGTCGTGAACTCCACCAAGCCGCCCATGGCGTACCCCCGTCGAACCGGTTGAACCGTGTACCGTGCCGTGCTCGCGCACCTGCCAACGGCATTGTTACGGAAGCTCCTTGTGACTGTCACCCGATCCTGTGTGACGGCCGGCCACTCCCGCGGGCCCGGGGCGGGGACCGTGCTGGCGGAAACGTGCCCTGGCGGCTTTCCGCCAGCTCCCGTCAACACCCCCGCAACACCAGGCCCCTGACACTCTTCGCAGCACTCGGGCACCACCCCCGCCCGGGTCCGACGAAGAGAGGCAGCTCCATGACCAGAGCCCCCGCGCGGCGAAGAGCCTCGCTCGTGGCCGCCGCCGGTCTCGCGTTCGCCCTGCTTCCCGCCGGGCACAGCGCCACCGCCGACGACCCCGGCGGCAGCGCCGGCGACGCCCCCGCGACCGCGGCCGCCCGCGCCGCCCGGACCGTCACCCTCATCACCGGAGACAAGGTCACCGTCACCGAACTCCCCGGCGGCAGGCAGGCCGTCACCGTCGACCGGCCCGCCGGGGCGAGCGGCGCCGTGCGCACCCGGGTGTCCGGCGGGCACGTCACCGTCGTGCCCGACGAGGCCCGGCCCCACCTGCGCTCCGGCGTCCTCGACGAGCGCCTCTTCGACGTGACCGAGCTGATCCGGCAGGGCTACGGAGAGGGCGGGCGGAAGGGGGCGGACACCGGGCTGCCGCTCATCGTCACGTACGACGCGAAGGCCCGCTCCGCCCGCCAACTGCCCTCCGGCATCGAGAAGGTGCGCTCCCTCAAGAGCGTCGACGGCGTCGCCGTCACCGCCGAGAAGCCGGGCGCGCTGTGGCGGTCCGTGCGCGGCGGGGGCTCCGGCATCGAGAAGGTGTGGCTCGACGGGCGCGTCGAGGCCGACCTGGCGCAGAGCAACGAACAGATCGGCACGCCCACGGCGTGGGAGGCCGGGCTCACCGGCAAGGGCGTCAAGGTCGCCGTCCTCGACACCGGCGTCGACGCCGGCCACCCCGACCTCAAGGGGCGCGTCGCACAGTCCAAGAGCTTCATCGCGGGCGAGGAGGTCGCCGACCGCAACGGCCACGGCACCCACGTCGCCTCCACGGTCGGAGGCAGCGGCGCCGCCTCGGACGGCGGCAAGGAGAAGGGCGTCGCGCCCGGCGCCTCGCTCGCCGTCGGCAAGGTGCTCAGCGACGAGGGCTACGGCAGCGAGTCGGAGATCATCGCGGGCATGGAGTGGGCGGCCGGGGACGTGGGCGCCAAGGTCGTGTCCATGAGCCTCGGTTCGCAGGAGGCCAGCGACGGCACCGACCCGATGGCCGCCGCCGTGAACGCGCTCTCCAAGGAGACCGGCGCCCTCTTCGTCGTCGCGGCGGGGAACACCGGCGCGCCCTCCTCCATCGGCTCGCCCGGCGCCGCCGACTCCGCGCTGACCATCGGCGCCGTCGACTCCGCCGATCGGGCCGCGTACTTCACCAGCCAGGGCCCGCGCGCCGGGGACAACGCCCTCAAGCCCGACCTGTCGGCGCCCGGCGTGGACATCCTCGCCGCCCGCTCGCAGCTCACCGGCGGCGAGGGCTTCTACACCGAGATGAGCGGTACGTCGATGGCGACCCCGCACGTCGCCGGTGTCGCCGCCCTGCTCGCCGAGAAGCACCCCGACTGGACGGGCGCCCGGATCAAGGACGCCCTGATGTCCGGGTCCGAGCAACTGGACTCCTCTGCCTATGAGTTGGGCGCCGGGCGGGTCAGCGTGCCCGGCGTCCTCGGCGCGGACGTCACCGCGACCGGCAGCCTCGACCTCGGCTTCTACGGCTGGCCGTACGAGGACAACAAGCCCGTCGAGAAGACCCTGACGTACACCAACTCCTCGGACCAGGCGGTGGAGTTGAGCCTCGCCGTGCAGGGGGGCGCCGACGGCGTCGTCGCACTCGCCGACTCCACCCTCACCGTCCCGGCGCACGGCACCGCCTCCACCACCGTCACCGGGGACGGCGCGAAGGCACCCGTCGGGAACACCAGCGGCGCCGTCGTCGCGAGCGCCGGCGGCAAGAAGGTCGCGCACACCGCGTTCGGCCTGGTCAAGGAGGAGGAGCGGTACACCCTCACCGTCCATGTGAAGGACCGCGACGGGGCCGCGTCGCCCGCCGACCTCGTGGTGCAGCAGCTCGCGAAGGACACCGAGCCGTTCCCGGCCGCCGTCGGTGACTCCGGCACCCTGAAGCTGCGCGTGAAGCCGGGCACGTACGCCCTCTCCACCTTCCTCGACGTCCGCGGGGCCAAGGGCAAGGACTCCCTCGGCCTCGGCTTCCTCGCCGACCCGCAGATCACGCTCGACCGGGACCGCGAGATCACCCTCGACGGGCGGCAGTTGCGCGAGATCAGGGCCGACGTCGGCCGGCGCACCGAGACCCGGCAACTGCTCATGGAGTACGACAGGAAGGCCGGCGGCGCCGACATCACGGGCGCCGTCCAGGTGCCCGTGAAGTACGACAGCGTCTTCGCCGCGCCCACGAAGAAGGTCACCGAGGGCAGCTTCGAATACCGGACCGTGTGGCGGCTCGGCAAGCCGCTCGTGGACGTGAAGGGCCTCGGCGAGGCCGTCGCCCAGCCCGGCGGCACGATCGCCGAGGGACGGCACGCCTGGGCGCTGGTGGACGCCGGTGACGGCACCCCGGCCGCGTACGAGGGCAAGGACGTGCGCGGCAAGGCCGTCGTGGTGCGCCGCACCGACGCGGTCACTCCGGCGCGGCTCGGCCAGGCCGCGCAGGACGCGGGCGCCGCCGCGCTGTTCGTGACGGACGATCGGCCCGGCCGTCTCAACGCGTGGTTCGGCACGGACGACAACGGCGACCGGAAGCTCCAGATCGCCACGGTCGACGCCGCCGACGGCGCGCGTCTTCTCGCGGCGGCGAAGGCGGGAGGGAAGGTCCAGAGCACGGGGACCCTCCACACCCCCTACGTGTACGACCTCTCCGAGGGCCACAAGGGGGCCGTGCCGAAGGACCTCACCTATGAGCCGGGCAAGCGTGAACTGGCCGTGATCGACAGCAAGTTCCACGCGGTGAAGCCGGCGCAGGGCGGCGAGTACCGCTACTCGATCACCGACGCGTTCCCCGTCGGCCTCGGCTTCCAGGAGAAGATCGACTACCCCGTCGAGCGCACGGAGTACGTGTCGACGGGCGCGGGCCAGAAGTGGCACGAGTCCGTGTCCACCGGGCCCGGCGCCCTGGAGGAGCGCAGCGGCCTGGTCACCTACCGGGGCGGACAGCGGACCGGCCTCGACTGGTTCAAGCCGGTCCTGCACCCCTGGCTCGGCACCGGCCTCGGCTGGGGCCAGCAGCGCCGGGGCGACGACCTGGAGTTCAACGTGCCGGGCTGGGGCGACTCGGGCCCCGACCACACCGGCTTCGGCGACGTGTGGAACGAGGAGTCGATGACGCAGACCAGCGAGGTCTTCGTCGACGGCGTCAGCGCCGACCGGCGCAAGAGCTCGGCCGTGTACGTGTGGGACGCGGATCCCGCCGAGCGCACGTACAAGGTCGTGACCGACACGACGCTCGACCCCGCGCGATGGTCGCTGGCCACGAAGGGGCACGCCGAGTGGACCTTCCGGTCCCAGCGGACCCCCGAGGACAGGAAGACGTTCCTGCCGCTGCTGAACCTCGGCTTCGACGTCGACACGGACCTCTCCGGCGCGGTGCGGGCCGGGCGGAGCGTCGACGTCGGGATCTTCTCGGAGTACGTGAAGGGGGCGCCGGACACCGGGGTCATCGGGGGCGGTGCGCTGTCCGTCTCGTACGACGAGGGGAAGACGTGGCAGGCGGTCTCCCTGGACCGGGACGGTCGGAAGGCCGCCTGGGAGGGGGAGTTGAAGGTGCCGGGCGGGGCGAAGTCCGTGTCGCTGCGGGCCTCCGCGAAGGACGACCGGGGCGGGTCCGTGTCGCAGGAGATCATTCGGGCGGTGGGAGTGAAGTAGCCCCGCGGGGCCTTCCCCGGTCCCACCTCTTCCCGAATCCAGGGGGCTGTGCCCCCTGGACCTCCGACACGGTGTCATCGAGCGCCGGACGGGACGGCTGATGCCGCCCGTCCGGCGTCAGCCGCCGGGCAGCGCCCTCTTCATGATCTTCCCCATGTCGTTGCGCGGCAGCGCCTCCAGACAGCGCACCACCCGCGGCCGCTTGTGCGGCGCCAGGCGCGCCGCCACGTGGTCCGCCAGCTCGTCGGCGGACGGCGGGGCGTCGGCCCGTGCCGGGACCACCCACGCCACGATCCGCTCGCCGAGGTCCGGGTCGGGCTCGCCGGTCACCGCGGCCTCCCGCACCCCCTCGTGCTCCAGGAGCGCGTTCTCGATCTCGCCCGCGCCGATCTTGTAGCCGCCGCTCTTGATGAGGTCGGTGGCCTTGCGGCCGACGATGCGTACGTAGCCGTCGGCGTCCCGCACCGCCATGTCGCCGGTGCGGAACCAGCCGCCCTCCGCGAAGGCCTCAGCGGTCGCGTCCGGGCGGTTCAGGTACTCCGTGAAGAGGTTGGGGCCGCGCACCTGGATCTCGCCGACCGCCTCCGGGTCGTCCCCGGCGAGCTCCGCGCCCGCCTCGTCGACCAGGCGCAGCCCGACGCCGGGCAGCGGCACGCCGACGGCGCCCGCGCGGGGCTCGCCGTCCGCGCGGACGCTGGTGTTCATGAGCGTCTCCGTCATGCCGTACCGCTCGATGACGCGCCGTCCCGTGGCGGCCGCGATGCGCTCGTGGTCGTGCACCGGGAGCGCCGCCGAGCCGGAGACCAGGAGCCGCGCCCCGGCCAGTGCCTTCGCCAACTCCGGTTCCCCGGGCAGGGCTTCGGCGATGCGGTGGTACATCGTCGGGACCCCGAACAGCATGGTCGCCCCGGCGCCCAGCTCGCGGGCCACGCCCTCGGTGCTGAACCGTCCGAGGTGGCGCACCGAGCCGCCGCGCCGCAGCGGGCCGAGCGTGCCGAGGATCAGGCCGTGCACGTGGAAGAGCGGCAGGCCGTGCACGAGGACGTCGTCGCCGGTCCACTGCCAGGCGTCCTCCAGGGCGTCCAGCGTGGCGGCGATCGCGCGGCGCGGCACGACGGCGCCCTTGGGCGGGCCCGTGGTGCCGGAGGTGTAGACGATCAGGGCGGGGGACTCGGGGGCGTCGGGCTCGGTGACCGGCGCGGCGGGGCCGTGCCCCGGGGCGCCCGCGTCGGGGCGCACCTCGACGTCCAGGCGCTTGACGTCCGCGAGCGCGGGCGGCAGTTCGACGCCGGGGCCGACGAGGACCAGGGACGGCGCGCTGTCCGTCACGATGTGCGTCAGCTCGCCCCCGCCCGACTTCGGGTTGAGCGGCACGGCGGGCACCCCGGCGAGCAGCGCGGCGACCACGCCGACGGCCGTCTCCAGGGAGGGCGTCGCCCACACGGCGACCCGGCCCGCGCCGCGCAGGCGCTCCGCCAACGCGCCCGCCGCCGAAGCGAGTTCGGGGTAGCTCAGCGAGCGGTCGCCGAAGCGCAGGGCCTCGCCGCGGGCCTCCGTGTGCGCGGCGGCCAGGGCCGGGAACAGGGGATTCACGTCTCGTACTCCTCGTTGTCTGCTCGGTCTGTGCAGGGTGTGTGCAGTCTCTGCACCGGGGCGTAATGAGAGTGTTACGCCGTTGAAGGTGTGGTGTCACAGTGATCACTGAGGCTGAAGTGGCCGAATTGGCCCGGGTTTCGGGGCTGTTCGGCGCTTTGTCAAACAGTCAATCAATTGGCCGATCCGCCAGGGGTCGGCCGCGGGCCGGTCTCCCGGCCCGTCCGTCGGCCGATCACCCGCGAACACGTCAGCAAGCCGGTCCTCCCCCCACGATCCGAACAGGATGGGACCACCTTCATGTCCGATGTCCTGGGGCGTCCCGACGCCCCCCGCAAGGTGCTCATACCGCACCAGTCCACCACCTCCGATCCGGCGCCGCCCGACCGCCCCCACATCCTCGCCGTGGGCCCGCCCGGCCCCGGCCGCGAACGGCTCACCCGGACCCTGCGCCTGACCGGCCACGAGGTCACGCACGCCGTCCCAGGCGAGGTGCGCCGCCAGGTCGGCCAGGCCACGCCCGACGCGATCGTCGCCCTCGACGACGGCCCCGACGGACGCCGGCAGGGCCGCGACGTCATACGGGAGGTCCGCGCCGACCCCGCGGGCCAGGCCCTCCCGCTGGTCATGGTCACCGCGGCCCGCGCCCCCGCCACCGTCGCCGAACTCCTGCGGGACGGCGCCGACGACTGCGTCACGGAGGCCTCCGACCCCGACGAGCTGTCCGCCCGCATCGCGGCCAAGCTGCACCGGGTGCCCGTACCCGTCGAACAGCTCCTCCTCGACCCGCGCACCGGCCTCTACTCGGCGCCGCACTTCATGGCCGAGCTCGACCGCGAACTCCAGCGGCCCGCCGGAGCCCGCCACGGCGGCGTCCTCGCCGTGGTCGGCGTCGCCGAGGCCGAGGCCCTGGAGACCCGGCTCGGGCCGCGCGTGCGCCGCGAGGTCGCCGAACGCCTCGCCCAGGTCGGCGAGCGCCTGGGCAACGTGTGCGACCGGCTCGGCTGGGACGACGAGGGACGGCTGCTCGTCCTGATGCCGGGCGTCGACGAGGAGACGGCCACCGAGAGCCTGCGGGAGTTCGCCGCGTCCGTGGCCGGCACGCGGTTCGTCGTCGCGGACGAGAACGTCCGGCTCACCCCCGCCGTCGGCTGGACCCCGCTGCCCGCCCGCGCGGGCAGGGGCGCGAGCGCCCAGGCCACCGAGCAGGCGAGGGACGCCGCGGAGGAGGCCCTGCGCCACCGCGACCTGCGGCCCGTGCGCTACGAACCCTGGATGCGCGCCGCCGCCGCGCACGGCCACCGGCGCGCCCGGCCCGGCCCGCGCGCCCTGCTGTCGGCCGCGGCCCCGCTGCTCTCGCCGGTCCTGATGCTGCTGCTCGGCGTGGGCGTGCCGTTCCTGCTCTACCAACAGGCGTACCGGGCGGGCTGGGACGCGGCGGCCGTCGCCTACTGGGTGGTGGTCGCGGGCCTGGTGACGTCCGCCCTGCTCATCGTCCTGGAGTGCCTCTTCTCGCTCGACGCGCCGGCGCGCCCGGCCGCCCCGGCGCAGCCGTACCCGACGGCGAGCGCGGTCATCGCCGCGTACCTGCCGAACGAGGCCGCGACGATCGTCGACACCGTCGAGTCGTTCCTGCGCCTGGACTACCCCGGCGAACTGGAGATCGTCCTCGCCTACAACACCCCGCACCCGCTGCCCGTCGAGCAGACGCTGCGGGAGATCGCGGCGCGCGATCCGCGCCTGGTGCTCCTGGAGGTCGCGGGCAGCACGTCCAAGGCGCAGAACCTCAACGCGGCGGTGACGCGGGTGCGCGGCGAGTTCGTCGGCATCTTCGACGCGGACCACCACCCGGCCCCCGACGCCTTCCGGCACGCCTGGGACTGGCTGTCCCACGGCTACGACGTGGTGCAGGGCCACTGCCTCATCCGCAACGGCGAGAGCTCGTGGGTGGCCCGGCTGGTGGCCGTCGAGTTCGAGGCGATCTACGCGGTCAGCCACCCGGGCCGCACCCGCCTGTACGGCTTCGGGGTGTTCGGCGGCTCCAACGGCTTCTGGCGCACCGACCTGCTCGCGCGCACCCGCATGCACGGCTCGATGCTGACCGAGGACATCGACTCCACGATGCGCGCCCTGAACGAGGGCGCCCGCATCGCCATGGACCGCACCCTCATCTCCCGCGAACTCGCCCCCACCCTCCTGAAACCCCTATGGAACCAGCGTTCCCGCTGGGCCCAGGGCTGGCTGCAGGTCTCCCTCAAGCACCTGTGGCGCGGCCTGCGTTCACCGGTCTTCACGCGCCGGCAGAAGGCGGGCCTGTTCGTGCTGCTCGGCTGGCGCGAGGTCCAGCCGTGGCTCACCCTCCAGATCCTGCCGATCCTGCTGCACGCCGCGTGGCGCGCGGGTGGCGCCGACCGGCTCGACTGGGCGGTGCCCGTCTGCCTGGTCGCGGCGGCCGTCACGCTGTCGGCGGGCCTGGTGCAGGCCGCGTTCGCC
Organism: Streptomyces sp. NPDC052114; assembly: GCF_040680155.1. Lineage (NCBI taxonomy): Bacteria > Bacillati > Actinomycetota > Actinomycetes > Kitasatosporales > Streptomycetaceae > Streptomyces > Streptomyces sp. NPDC052114. The sequence goes on from NZ_JBFAWC010000001.1 coordinate 587,132, forward strand.
TGGCGGCTCGCGGTGCCCGAACTGCGCGTCCGCAAGGGCTGGTTCTGGCGCTACCTGCTCGTGTCGACGTTCTTCTACACGCACTTCAAGAACATGGTGGCGCGCGCCGCGCACCTGAAGGAGGCGCTCGGCGACCGGCAGTGGCGGGTCACCCCGCGGGCCGTCGCCACCGCCGAGTCCGGCGTGCCGGGAGGGGGTTCGTGACCTCGCCCGTCGTTCCCGACACGACCGCGCCGCCCCGCGCCCCGGCCCGCGAGGGCACCGCGCCGCGGGGGCGCGCCCTCGAACTGCAGGGCCTGCGCGGCCTCGCCGCCCTCAGCACGGTCCTCTTCCACGTCTGGCAGCAGTACTACACCTACGACGCGGCGGGCTCGCACCCGCCGGTCGACAACCCCTACGTCGGGGCGCTGATCTCCCTCGAAGTGATCGACCTGTTCTTCGTGATGTCGGCGTACCTGCTCACGCTGTCGTACGCGCGCGCCGCCATCGACGGCGAGGAGGGCGCGGTCAGGCCGGGGAAGGTGTTCCTCTTCCGCCGCGCGGTCCGCATCCTGCCGCTGTACTTCCTCGCGGTCGTGGTCGTCTGGTCGACACGGAACCCGACGCTGCCGGGGGACTGGCGCGACCTGGTCGGACACCTCACGTTCACGCACGTCTTCGACCGCGAGCGGATCTTCTACACCCTCGGCCCGACCTGGTCGCTCTCCCTGGAGGTCGCCTTCTACCTGGTGCTCGTGGCGCTCGGGCCGCTCGCGGTGCGGGCCTGCCGGGGGCTGCGCACCCGCCGGGCGCGGATCGCGCTGTGCGCGTCGGGCTGCGCGGCGCTCTTCGCGCTGCCGCTGGCGTGGATCGCGTACGCGCACTACGTCCTGGGCGTGCCGCACACCGACTGGCCGGTGTACTTCGGCCCGCAGGCCCGCTTCGGCGGCTTCGCGGCCGGCATGGGCCTCGCGGTGCTCCTGACGGCGCTCGGCGAGCACCGGGGCCGGCTGCGGGCGCGGTGGGCGAGCGCGCTGTCGGCGGTGGCGCTGGCCGGGCTGCTCACCCTGTCCTGGTCCTCCGATCCGGAGAACTTCGCGCAGACCTTCTACCACCCGATCGCCTCCGTGCTGTGGTTCGCGCTGCTGTACGCGACGCTGCGCATCCGGCAGGGCGAGCGCCGGCGCGTGCGCCGGCACGGCCTGCTGCGGGCCCGCTGGGCCACGGCCGTGGGGCTGATCAGCTACAGCCTCTACATCTGGCACGAGCCGGTGATGCTGTGGCTGGACGGGGCGGGGCTGCTGCCGTCGGCCCGGGCGGGCTTCCCGGTCGCGGTGCTCGTCGTGTTCGTGGTGGCGCTGGCGGCCGGCACGGTCAGCTACTGGTGCGTGGAGTACCCGGCGGGCCTGCTCGCCCGGACGAAGGACGCCAGGGGCCGGGCGCGGGAGTTCTACCCGGAGCGCCCGGAGGCCGTCACGGTCCGCTGATCCACGGCCGCCGTGCCGCAACGCGGCGGCGCCGCCTCCCCGTGGGACGAGGGGAGACGGCGCCGCTGCGGACTGCGGGTGACGTCAGATGAGCCAGCCCAGGAAGTGGGCGAGACCGGCGACGACGTCAGTGATGATGTTCATGGTGGTGCTTCTCCTTGTGGGACTTTCAGGAAGGCCGGACCCCTGGACGTACGCGTCCGGGGCCCAACACCCCGGTCCCGTATGGGACATGGACCGGGAGCGCGGTCACGGTCTGCAGCCCGTCGCTCGCGCACCGTAAGCATCGTCAATCGCGAGGGCCCCGCGCAATTCCTGCGGCGACGATCACCTGTTCCAGGGAACAACTGCCCAGTCGTTCGCATCGGTTGTTCGTATCGATCGTGGTCCGTATCGCCCGTGGTCCGCATCACCGGCGCTTCCGCAGCGCCGGCGATCCGCGAACAACTCCCCGATCTCCGGCGGGAGCAGGTCCGGCCGCCCCTCAGTACGTCACCAGGACCCCCACGTACGAGACCCCCGCGATCACGCCCCACGCCACCAGGCCGAGCGCCGCGACCCGGCCGCCCGTGCGCGTCAGGGACGGCAGGTCGACCGCGCTGCCGAGGCCGAACAGGGCAGCGGCCAGCAGGAGTTCCTGCGCGGTCTGCGCGGCATCGAGGGCGCCGCCCGGCAGCCACCCGGTGGTGCGCAGCGCCACCATGACGAGGAACCCGACGACGAACAGCGGGACGATCGGCGGCCGTTTGGCGCTCCGGTCGCTTTCCTGCCCCTCGCCGGCCCGCGACTTCGCCCTGGCCCTGACCGACAGGGCCACCGCCGCCACCAGCGGGGCCAGCAGCGCCACCCGCATCAGCTTGACCAGGACCGCGTCGCCGAGCGCCCCGGCGCCCGCGGTCTGCGCGGTCGCCACGACCTGCCCCACGTCGTGCACGCTCGCCCCGACCCAGCGCCCGAACTCCGCGTCGCTCAGCCCCAACGGGTGCTGGAGCAGCGGCAGTACGGCGATGGCGAGGGTGCCGCAGAGCGTGACCAGGGCCACCGAGGTCGCCGTGTCCCGCTCGTCGCTCTCGGACACCTCGCTGACCGCGCCGATCGCGGACGCGCCGCAGATCGAGTAGCCGGTGGCGATGAGCAGCGGCTGGTCACCGCGCAGCCCCATGCGGCGGCCCAGCCACCAGGTGCCGAAGAAGGTGACCGCGACCACGCCGAGCACCATCGCGACCGACGCCCAGCCGAGCCCGAGCACGTCGTCCAGGCCGAGCTTCAGGCCGAGCAGCACCACGCCGACGCGCATCAGCCGCTTCCCGGCGAACGTCAGGCCCGCCTTGCCGGGGCCGCGTACGAAGGCGTGGGCCGCGCCCGGCAGATGGGCCGCGGCGATGCCGAGCACCACGGCGGCCGTGAGCATCGGGATGCCCGGCACGAGCCGGTGCACGCACCAGGCGATGCCGACGCCCGCGGCGGCGAGCGCCAGGCCCGGCAGCTTGCCCGGGGCGCGCAGCCGGGCCGTGACCGAAGTCGTCCCGGGGGCGGCGGTCTTGGTGCGCTCTCCGAGCAGCGCCATTACCGGTCGGCCGGCAGTTCGTACACCCGGCGCACGCTGCTGCCCAGGCGGGCGATGTCCGCGCCGTAGATGTGGATCGATATCGCGCGCGTGCCGCAGGCGTTCCACACCCGGTGGATGTCGCCGGGCGGCGCGAACCCGCACACCGAGCCCTGCGGGTTGACCACGTCGTCCGTGGCGACCAGGCGGGCCGCGCCGCCGTTCTCCGCGGCGGGCACCAGCCGGTAGCGGCGCTCCTGCTCCTCGCCCTCGTGCACGCCCGTCACGCACCACGACACGTGGTCGTGGACGGACGTCCGCTGCCCCGGCAGCCAGACCAGCGCCACGAGCGAGAAGCTGCCGTCGTGCTCGGCGTGCAGTACGTGCTGGCGGTAGCGCTCGGGGTCGCCCTCGCGCTGTTCGTCGGTGAGCAGGTCGGCGGCGCCGAGGTGGGGCGCGAGCCGCTCGCCGACCAGGTACGCGGTCAGGTCGGGGGGCAGGCCGCGCCCGACGGCCTCGCGCACGTCGGCGACGAGGGTGTCGAGGCGTTCGGTGGTCCGGGCGGCCCGGTACGCGGTCGGAGTGCTCATACCCGGCAGCGTCGCGCCGCCTATCCATCACGTCCAACGACAGTTCTTTGGCGTACCTGAAAATTCTGCTTATGGAAGGCGTGGGGGAGAGCGGTGCGCGGGGTGCGGGGCGGTCAGCAGCCGACGCGGTTGGCGGCCACGGTCCTGAGCTCGTCGAGCACCAGCGCGGTGGCCGGAATGCGCAGATGGTCCCTGAGGACGTACGCCGACACCTGGCGGCGGGAGGCCGGGTCGAGGGCGCGGCCCGTCACCTTGCGGTGGCACAGGAAGTTCAGGACGAGCCCCGGCATCATCGCGACGCCGAGCCCCTCGGCGACCAGACTCTGCACCACCAGGTTGTCGTCGGTGGTGAACGCGATGTCCGGCGCGAAGCCCAACTCGGCGCACTCGTGAAGGAAGTTGGCGCGGCAGCGGGGGCACCCCGCTATCCACCGCTCCTCCGCCAGCTCGGCGAGCTTGACCGAACGGCGGCGCGCCATGGGGTGTCCGGAGGGCATCAGGACGGTCAGCTGGTCCTCCATGAGCGGGATCTCCACCAGCTCGTCGGGGACCTCTTCGTGCAGGCCGGGATAGGTGAACGCGAGCGTGATGTCGCACTCGCCGCGCACCACGCGGCGCAGCGACTCGGGCGGCTCGTCCTCCAGGAGCTCCACGCGCACCCCCGGGTGGCCCGAGGCGAGCCGGGCCAGGGCCTCGGGGATGAGGGTGGCGTTGGCGCTGGGGAACGCGCACAGCCGCACCCGGCCCGAGCGCAGCCGCGTGATCGCGTTCATCTGCTGCTGGGCGGCGGAGATGTCGTCCAGGATGATCCCCGCGTGCCGCGACAGCGCCTCGCCCGCCTCCGTCAGCTGCATGCGGCGCCCGACGCGGGTGAACAGCGGGGTGCCGACGGACCGTTCGAGGGCCTTCATCTGCTGGGTGATCGCGGGCTGCGTATAGCCGAGGGACCGGGCGGCCGCCGAGTAGGACCCGGCCCTGACCACCTCGTGGAACGTCCTGATGTGCCGTGAATCGAACACCGCTGAATCATAAGCAGATGTTGGGACGACGGAACAAGGGTGGTGCTCCCGCTTCTGCCCGGGCCGGCGGACGGGTCCGCTCAGGGTGCCGTCCCTTGGGGCCACTCCTTCAGGGAGAGGACGAGTTGGCCGCGCTCCGGGTCGACGAGCAGCACCCGGGCGGTGACCTCCTGGCCCGCCCGCAGCGCGTCCTCGGGGCGGTCGATGTGCCCGTCGGTGATCTCCGGGAGGCGTACGAGGCCCCGTGTGCCGCGCACGTCGACGAACGCCCCGAAGGGAGCGAGCGCGGTCACGGTGCCGCGGCAGACGTCGCCCCGGGCCAGTCCGGCCAGGGTGGGCTCCGGGCCGTCGTCGGCGGGGAGGTGCGGCAGGTCGTACGGGCGGCTCACGGGGTGAAGGATGCCAGGGCCTTGTCGAAGTGGCGTTTGCCCGTGCTCTGGCGGGCGGCGGGGGCCGAGACCCACAGGTCGTACATCGTGCCGTTCTCGTCCCAGCTCAGGTCGTAGGTGACGCGGGGGCCGCCGTCCGCCGCGGTGCCGTCCCAGGTGAAGACCCACAGGGCGGCGGGGTGGCCGTCGTGCGTGGTCTCGCGGACCGAACCGCCGCGGTAGCCCGGGTAGTCCGACGGGCCGTCCTTGTGGGCCCGGCGCATCACGGCGAGCGGTCCGTCCGGGTCCTGGGCCTGCGGGTGGATGCCGACGCGGAACTCCTTGCCCGCCGAGTAGTAGTAGACGCGCGGCGGTTCGGGGGAGCGCGTGAAGTCGGCGGGCAGGGCGAGGGAGAAGCCCGCCGGGTCGTGGACCGTGCGATAGCCCGCGGGGGAGGGGGCCCCGCCGGAGCCGCCCGCGCCGCCGGAGCCGTCCCCGGTGCCCGCGGGCTCGGCGGGGGTGCCCTTGTCCTTGCCGTCCTCGGCGCCGCCCTCCGCGTCGGGCTTCGCCGGCGCCTCCTCCTTGCCGGACTCGGACGGCTTCGGTGACGCGCTCTTCGCCGGCCCGCTCTCGTCCGGCTCGGGCGAGCGCGAATCCTCCCGCACCCGCTCCGCCGGACCCCCGCCGTCCGCCTGCTGGTGCGTACCGCCGTCCTCGCGCGTCAGCAGCCACACCCCGCCGCCCACCCCGCCCGCCGCCAGCGCCCCGATCAGGACGCCGCCGAGCACGGAGACCCGCATTCGCGGCGTCCGCCGTCCCGCGCGGGGCGGGGCGCCGAGCACCACGGCCCCGCCGGTGTCGTCCGCTCCGCCCGTGCCGCGCTTCGGCGGCGCAGGGGCGACCGGCGTGTGGGCCACCGTCGGCAGCCGCTCCTGCCCGAGGAACTCCCGCAGCGCCCGTTCCGCCTCGTCCGCGCCGAACCGCCGCTCCGGGTCCCGCTCAAGCAGCCCTCGTACGACGGGCAGCAGCGGGCCCGCCGACAGCGGCGGACGGATCTCGTCGACCACGACCGCGTGCAGCACCCCGGCCACCGAGTCCCGGTGGAACGGCGACTCGCCCTCGACGGCCGCGCACAGCAGCACGCCCAGCGACCACAGGTCGGAGGCGGGGCCCGTGTGCCGCCCCGACATCCGCTCGGGCGCGGTGTACTCGGGCGAGCCGACGAACGCGCCGGTCTGGGTGAGCGTGGTCTGCCCGGCCACCTGCGCGATGCCGAAGTCGGAGAGCACCACCCGGCCGGTGCCCGACTCCAGGAGGACGTTCGCGGGCTTGAGGTCGCGGTGCAGCACCCCGGCGGCGTGGGCGGCGCGCAGCGCGGCGAGCAGGTCGAGCCCGATCCGGGCGGCCTCCGCGGGCGGCAGCGGCCCGTCCGCGGTGATCCGGTCGGCGAGCGAGCGGCCGTCGATCAGCTCCATCACGAGCCAGGGCCGCTCCTCGTGGCTGACGACGTCGTGCAGCACGAGGATGCCGGGGTGCTTCACCTGCGCGACCGAACGGGCCTCCCGCAGGGTCCGCTCCCGCTGCCGCTCGGCGTCCAAGGACGAGAGCCCGGCGTCGACGTTCAGCTCCTTGACGGCGACGTCCCGCCCGAGCAGTTCGTCCTGCGCCCGCCACACCGTGCCCATGCCGCCGCGCCCGAGCCGCCCCGCGATGCGGTAGCGGCCGGCGATCAGTTCCCCCGTGCTTGCCATGGCCGCATCATACGAACTGCCTTGAGCGGCACCGAAGTTGGGCCGAGCGAGGTCACGGGGGCCCGCCGGATCCGGAGAGGCTGTGAGGGGAGTGTGAACGGCGCGCGACCGCGCCGGGGATGCCTCTGCGCGCCGGTCACATGCTGTGTCTGATCCACTACGTTTGGTGACTTCAGCGGGGCGCGGCGGGAGCGGCCCGCACGGCGGAGGGGATCACCCATGGAGCGACGACGCATGACCGGAGCGGGAGCGGCGAAAGCAAGCGCGGGCAGGGCGGCCAAGGTGCTCGGGGCGTTCGCGGCGGCCGCCGCGCTCACGCTCTCCCTGTCGGGTTCGGCGTACGCGGCGGAGGGACTGCTCGTCGTCAACGGCCAGGCGTACGAGAACCCGAGCGGCTGCTACGCGGTCGACTGGTTCCCCACCACGGTGGCCAACCACACCGACGCCATCGCCGAGGTCCACTCGGGCCCGGACTGCTCGGGCCCGGTCGAATGGCTCGTGTACCCGGGCGAGACCTACCAGACGGAGACCGCGCAGAGCGTCTTCGTGCTGTGAGGCGCGCCGGGGGCGGTTGTTAGCCTGCGGGGGCCGGGCCGCGTACGCACCAAGCCGCGTACGGCGGCGGCGTACGAGGAGGAGTTCCCGTGGCAGGTCCCCGCATAGCCCTGGTCACCCGTCGGCCCGCCCCCGGGCATGACCGCGATATGCCGGTCCTCGCGCGGGCCGTCGACGCCGCGGGAGCCGAGGCCCGCGTCGTCGGGTGGGACGACCCGGACGTCGACTGGTCCGGGTTCGACCTCGCGGTGATCCGGTCGACGTGGGACTACAGCTGGCGCACCGGCGAGTTCGTGGCGTGGGCCGAGCGGTGCGCCCGGCTCACGCGGCTCGCCAACCCCGTGGACGTCGTCCGGTGGAACACCGACAAGCGGTACCTGGGCGAGCTCGCGGCGGCCGGCGTGCCCGTCGTGCCCACGCGCTACAGCGCACCCGGCGAGGCCGTCCGGTTCCTCGACGGCGACGGCGAGTTCGTCGTCAAGCCGACCTCCGGGGCCGGGGCGCGCTACGCCGCCCGCTACCGCGCGGACGAGCGGGAGACCGCGCGGGCGCACATCGCCCGCATGCACGCGGAGGGCTTCACCGCCATGGTGCAGCCCTACATGCGGCACATCGACACCACCGGCGAGCGGGCGCTCGTCCACATCGGCGGACAGTTCCTGCACGCCGCGCGGAAGGGCGCCGTGCTCGCGTCCGGCACCGCCTACGACGCCGACAAGGTGGCCCACCCCGACCTGCGCCCCTGGCGGCCCACCGACGCCGAACTCGCCGTCGCCGACGCCGCGCTGGCGGCCGTGCCCGGCTCGCCCGACCTGCTGTACGCCCGCGTGGACCTGGTCGACGGCGACGACGGGGAGCCCCGCGTGATGGAACTCGAACTCGTCGAGCCGAACCTCTTCCTCGGCGTGCACCCCGGCTCCGCGGCCCACGTCGCCGAGCGGATCGTCAAGGCCGCGCACTAGCCGCCGGGGAGCGCGCCCCGGTCGTCGGGCACCGCCACCCGCTGGAGCAGCCCCCACGTGAACTCCGCCACGCAGCGCCGCCCCCGCCCCGCCGCGTCCGGCGCCGTGAACGCCAGCCCCCAGCGCGTCGGCGCCGTCCCCTCCATGGGCCGGGCCGGGGCGAACGCCCGCGCCGCCTCGTCGACCGTGCACGACCACGGCGTCAGGTCGTCCAGCGTGCGCAGCTCGGGACCCGGCGCGCCGGGCGCCCGCACCAGCCACTCGTTCCACACCGCGCCGTTCGGCGCGAGGAGCACCTCGAAGCGCAGGTCCGGCCAGAGCGGCACCGGCCACAGCAGCGCCTCGCACTCCAGGTCGCCGACCGGGCGGCGCACGGCCGCCTCGGGCACGCCGAGGACCGAGCGGTAGCGCGAGGCCGCGCCCCGGGACCCCGGCGCGCGGGTCATCGCCTGCCAGCGGCGGTTGGCCTCGCGCATCTCGGCGATGGAGACGCCCAGCTCACGGCGGGCGTCCTCCACCAGATCGGCGTTGTGGTCGGCCATCCGGCGCAGCAGGACGAGCTGGAAGTCCAGCGCGGTGAAGGGGCCGGAAGAGGAGGAACTAGCGGGCATGCACCCCATCGTCGCGCACCGCGCGCGCTCCCGGGCGGCGCCCGTCGGGAAGGAACAGCACCGAGTTGACGTAGCGCGGACGTCTCGGCGTGAGCACCCGGCGCAGCAGCCCCTGGGACACCACGTACGACGTGTCCGCCTGGTGCGCCTCCAGGTCGAAGCCGGCGAGCGGCAGCCAGGTGTCGTGCGGCAGGACCCAGCCCCGGTAGCCGTGGTGGCCGGTGAGGAGCTCCACGATCGGGGCGATCGGCTGGATGCGGGACTCCAGCTCGATGAAGATCGCCGGGCGGTCACGGGCGATCAGGGCGTGCGCCCCGCGCAGCACCGGCAGCTCGTTGCCGTCCACGTCGATCTTGACGAAGTCGACGTTGCGCAGGCCGAGTCCGTCCAGCGTCAGACACGGCACGTCGACGGCGGTGGCGTGGATGTCGCGGCGGATCAGCGAGGAGACGCCCCGCTCGCCGTGGTCACCGGGCGGCAGCCAGAGCCGGGCCGTGCCGGGCCGGTCGGTCGCCGCGGCCTGGATCACCCGGACGTTGCCGGGGGTGCTCGCGGCCAGCAGCCGCGCCAGGTGCGGCACCGGCTCGACGGTCACCACGCGGTCCGCCCGCGCGGCGAGCCGGCGCGACCAGGGGCCGTACCAGCCGCCGACGTCCACGGCGGTGCCGCAGCCCGGCGGGCAGAGGTCGCCGAGCCGGGCCAGCTCCGGCTCGAAGCGGGGGTAGACCAGCCGGGCCAGGGAGGCGATCAGCCGGTCGGGGACGAAGGGGGCCACACGGGCGGCGAACGTCATACGCGCCCCCTCGTCACGGGGAGATGCGCTTGAGCAGCTGCTCGTGCTCGTCCTCCGGGACCTGCTCACCGGAGGACGGCAGCAGCTGCGGGATGCCGTCGACGATCGGATAGCGGCGCCGCAGGCGCGGGTTGTACAGCGCCTCCTCCGGCACGAGGGGCTCGCCCGGGGCCAGCAGGTGCAGCGGGCCCTTGTCCAGCGGACAGGCGAGGATCTTCAGCAGCGGGTCGTCGGGGTTCATCCGCTCGTCAACTCCTTGGTGGGGGACGGTGGTGGGGGTGCGGTTCCGTCGTGCTTGGGCATGGCGAGCAGCACGCTCACCGCGAGCAGCGTGCCCGCGATGCGCAGCGCGAGCCGCACCGGATCGTGCGGCAGCGCCTCGCCGAACGCCAGCGTGCCGAGTACCGCGGTGAACAGCGCCGTAACCGTCGTGCACACCGGGACGATGAGCGAGGCCCGGCAGCGTTGCAGGGCCGCCTGCGACATGACCAGGCCGAACGCGCCCGTGAACAGCAGCAGATACGGATACGGCGAACTCAGCAGGTCGAGCAGCGCGCCGCCGAGGTCGCGCGTCGTCAGATGGCTGGAGACGCCCTTGATGGCCAGCGAACTGACGCCGTACAGCAGGCCCACCGCGACGCCGTACTCGACGCCCGCCGTCGGCAGGCGGTGCCGGTGCCGGGCGCGGCGCTCCGCCGCCCCGTACAGCCAGACGCCCGCGGCGAGCGAGGGCAGGCACACGGTGAGGACCAGCGGCACGGGCGCGCTGCGGCTGACGGTGTCGTTCTGCTCGTTGAGCGAGAGGACCACCATCAGCAGCGCCAGCAGGATCGCGCCGACCGCGTACCGCTCCCGCCCCGAGGTCCGCTCGCCCAGCAGCACCGAGGACAGGAGCAGCAGCAGGACCAGGCCCGACACGAAGATGCCCTGCGCCGCCGCGATCGGCAGCGTGCGGTACACGGCCAGCTGCGCGGCGAAGCCCGCCGCGAGCGCCAGCGACCCGCCGATCCACAGCGGGCTGCCGAGCACTTGCCGCAGCAGCCGCGCGGGGCTGCGGACGCTGACGGACGGCATCGCCGTCAACGCCCGCTTCTCCAGGACGAACCCGGTGCTGTAGAGCACGTTCGCGAACAGCGCCGCGACCACACCCCACCACATGGGACTCAAGACTTTCGGGCGTGCAGCAGGAGGATCGAGGCCGCGCTCGGCGCGGCACAGGCCAGGCGGTCCAGGGCGCGCAGCGGGCGCGGCACGCCGTGGAAGGGCGCCCCGGACAGGCGGACGACCTCGAAGCCCGAGGCGGCGACGAACTCCCGCAGGGCGCGGGCCGTGTACAGCCGCAGATGGCCCACGACCTCCTTGCCCGGCCGGCCGTGGATCGCGCGCAGGCTCACCTCGGAGAAGACGGGCTGCACCCCGGCGAGCAGCAGGCCCCGGTTGTACCAGGCCGCGAGGTTGGGCGTGGAGAGCATGAGGTGTCCGCCCGGCCTCAGCACCCTTCTCAGCTCGTCCAGGGCGCTGTCCGGGTCGACGAGGTGCTCGATGACCTCGCTGAACAGCACGGCGTCGGCCGCGCCGTCGGCGAACGGCAGCCCGCCGTCGGTGAGTTCGCCGCGCACGACGTACGGAAGGCGGGCGTGCGCGCGCCTGAGGGCGTCCTGCGACCAGTCCACGCCGACGACGCGGTGGCCGGCCAGGAGCGGGGCCGCGGTAGCCGCGGCCGTGCCGTCGCCGCAGCCGATGTCCAGGACGGTGGCGGCGCGGGTGGTCGCGGGGCCGAGCGCGGCGGCGAGTATGCGGGCCTGGCGCAGGCTGCGGGCGTCGCCGGACGCGACGGGGACGGCCGGGTCCTCGTAGAAGTCACGCAGTCCGGCGGGGCGCTTGGTGGTCGCGGTGGTCACGTGGGCTCCTCGTCGGTCCCGGTGTGTTCCGTCGCATGCAGGTAGTGCTCGAACAGGTCGCGCAGATGGGCGCCGTCGCCGTGGCTGAGCAGCGTCTTCGACCAGCGCAGCGCCAGGTGCAGGCGGCCCGCCGTCGACGCGGTGGTCACGGTCAGGCCGCGCGGCAGCCGGGCCGGCGCGGAGAACCACACGGCGTGCGCCCGGCCCGCGTCGCCGAAGTCCAGGGCGTAGGGGACGCGCCCGATGTTGCTCAGGAGCGTCGTCGACGTCCAGGGCGCGGCAGCCCTGCGCAGGCCCCGGGTGACGGCGGCCCGGAGCGTGACGGGCAGCACGGGCGCGGTCAACAGGGTCGCGCCGTGGCCCAGTTGGGGGCGGGCCAGGGACTTGAGGGCACGGGTGCGGTCGGAGGTGCGGCGCAGCAGATCGCGGATGGTCTCCGGCGTCCACTCCTCGCGCGCCAACTCGTCGGCGCCGAAGGGGACTTCGACCAGGCGGGTGCCGTTGCCGATGGGCATCGTCGCGTCGCGGGGGCGGTCGTCCACGGGCATGGTGATGCGGAAGGGGCGGGGGCGGGCGCCGTGCTCGCGGTTCCAGTGGGCGATCATCAGCGCGGTGGCGACCATGAGCTGGTCGTTGACCGTGAACGGCGAGCCCTTGGGGCGGCGCGGCACGGGCAGCTCCGCGACGAGCATGCCGTTGCCCGGGGAGGGCTCGGGGGTGCCCTTCGCGACCCGCGCCGGGGGCGACCAGCCGGAGGGGGCGTCGGGCGGCGGCTCCTCCGCCGTGCCCTTGTCCGGGGTACGGGAGGGCGGCGCCGCCGGGGAGTTGTCCTTGCCGCCGTAGAGCTCGGCGGCCGTCGCCAGGACCCGCAGGCAGGCGGGGCCGTCGAGGGCCGTGTGGTTGATGGTGAGGAAGAGCACGGACCCGCGCTGTTCCGGCACGGAGTCGCCTTCTTCGGTTCCGGCGCGCCCCGGCGCCTCCTCGGCCACCACCTCCAGCCGGATCGGCGGCGACGCGGACAGCGGCGGTGCCTCGGCCAGCGCCCGTTCGCGGGCCCGCTTGAGGGCGTCCGGCTCCGGCGCGGGGAACGTCACCACGTCGACGTCCGGCTCCCGCGTCAGCTCCCACTCGTAGCGGCGCCGGTACCACGGCCCCCGCGCCTCCCGCATCAGGATGCGCGGATGGCGGCGCAGCGCCTCGGCGAACGCGGCCCGCAGCCGGTCCGGATCGGGGGTGCCCGGCAGATGCACCTCGATGTGCACGGTCTCCGGCTCCTCCTCCTGGAGGCAGTGCCGGGCGACTTCGTCGACGACGGGGAACGGCACGCGCGCAGGCGGCCCCTGGGGGCCGTCCGCGCGCCGTGCCGGCTGTTCCAGTGCGGTCATCGCTGGGTGCCATCTCCTGTCGTGGACGTGCGCCTGCGGGGGAAGCGGACCGTCGCCCCGCCCGGTGGCGCGGGCTCCGGCTGCGCGGCGGCCGGGCCCCGGGCCGAGACGGTGTGCCCCGTGTCGTGCTCCGCCCGCGGCGCGCCGCCCTGCCCGCCCGGGTCCCCGTCGTCGCGCTTGCGGCGCGGCAGCGGAGGCGCCTGCCCGCCCGGACCGCGGTCCGGGCCCGCCGACGGCGTCGCCGCCGGATCGGCCGAGGGCACGGGCGGGTGCGGCGGCGGGCCGCCCGGGTCGCCGGGCCCTCGGCCCGACGGGGCCGCGTGACGCGGACGCGTCCCCCATGCGGTCACCAGCGCGGCGAACAGCGCGATCAGCGCCAGGAGTTGGGCCGTGTGGCCGAACGCGCCCTCGTCGGACTCGACGGACCCGCCCGCGCCGATCGACGCGGCGACCCCCGCCCCCGCCATCGCCAGGAAGGCGATCGGCACGAGCAGCGCGTGCCGCCACCAGGCGAGCAGCGCGAGCGCCGGGACCAGCAGCGCGAACGGACCCGCGATCACCGCGGCCACCAGCGTCAGCGCCACCGTGCCGAGGATCGGACCCGGCGCGGGCGGCGCCGGGGCGGGAGCGTCCGGGTTCGGCTCGCGGCGCCGCACGAGGACCAGCGCGATCAGCGCGAGGACGCCCACACCGGCGAGGATCAGCCCGATCTCGTAGATCTGCGACGGCTCGTAGGTGAGCTTGACCGTGCCGCCCTCGCCCTTCGGCACGAGCCAGCCCTGCTGCCAGCCGTCCAGCCGCAGCGAGGTGAGCTCCTTGCCGTTCAGGGTCGCCTTCCAGCCGTCGTTCACGTTCTCGTACGTCGTCAGGTACGAGGCCGCGCCCGCGCCGACCGTCAGCTCGCGGCGGTCGCCGAGCCAGTCCTTGATCTCCAGGTCACGCGAGGACGTGTCGACCGTGGCCGGCGTGCCGCGGGTCAGCGAGGCGTCCATGACCGCGAGCGGGCCCGCGTCACCGGTCTCCACGCTGTGCGCGCCCGCGTCGAGCCGCACCGTCGTGTCCTTCTTGCCCTCCTGGCAGAGCGTGACCTCGACCGGGCGGCGGTCCGTGAGGTCCTGGACCGTGCCCTTGACGCTCGTCTCGAACAGCTCGCCGTCCACCGACATCGTCGGGCCCTGGCCGCAGGGCAGCGAGAAGCGCTCGTCGGGATCGGGCTGCGGCGTGCGGTACTTGTCGAGCGCCGGGACGTACACCTCCGTGAGGCCCACCGGGAGCTGGAGGTCGTCGTCCGCCACCGGGTTGTGGAGGGTCAGCGGCGCCGTCTCCGTGATGGTGATGTCCATCCGGTCGGTGGTGATCGGGGCGAAGCGGGCGTTGCCGTTCTCGTCGACGCCCGCGGTCGCCGCGCCGTCCGGCGAACTGATCTCGATCTGCACCGGCCGGGTGGACAGACCGCCCGCCGCGGGCAGCACGATCTCGCCCACCGGCTGCTTGTCCGGCCACTTCAGATGGATCACCGGACGGTCGTCGGTCCCCGCGATCCACGCCGTCGTCAGATCGCCGTCCGTGAGGTTGCGCGGCGACAGACCGCTGCCCAGCTCGGCCGTCGAGTCCGCGGTGGCGATGATCTGCTGCTCCTGCTCGGGCGCCACCTTGTAGAGCAGCTCGTCGAGTTCGGAGCCCGGCACGGCGACCGCGCTCGCCTTCATCTCGTACGAACCGTCCTGCGCCGTCGTGAAGCGGCGGTGCAGTCCCGCCTCCGCGTTCACCGGGGAGAGCGCGTTCGGGTCGGCGGAGCGGTGCATCGAGTAGACCGTCGAACCGGCGTCCGTGATCTTCTCGGCGTCCGTCGGCATCTGGAGCAGCTTGGTGACGCGTACGTCCGGGATGCTGATCTCGGAGAAGCCCGCGCCCGTCAGACCGGGGCGCGCCACCTGGGTGTCCAGGATCGTGATCTTGATCCAGTCGGTGGCGCCCGCGCGGGCCTTGACCCGCTGCGCCGTGCCGTCGGGCTGGAGGTTGCTGGTGACGCTGCCCCGCTCGGTCTCCACGCGCACCCGCGTGGGCGCCGACCGCACACCGTCCTGCGGCAGCGGCGTGACACGGAAGGAGGCCGGCACCGAGATCTTCGAGTTGAACTCGGCCTTGATCCACTCGCCCTTCGCCGAACCGGCGTTGCCCTCCGCCCAGGCGGTCGCCGGGTTCCCGTCGAAGGCGTTCACCGGGTCGTACTGCGGCAGATGGAAGAGCCAGTTGCCGTAGCTGGACGCCGACACCTTCTTGGCGCCGCGCAGCTCCGCCGTCGTCTGGTGCTCGATGCCCTTGGTCGGCAGGATCTGGTGCGGCTTCGCGCCGGGCTCCTGCAACGCCTCGGGCGCGTTGCGCTCGTCGCGCCCGTACGTGTACGAGGTGTTGGTGTTGACCAGACCGAAGCGGGTGTCGGCGCGGCGCAGGCCGTCACCGACCACCTGGAGGCCCGGCGTCCCGACGCCCGGGTGGTTGTCGCCGGTCAGCACCGTGGGCCGGTCCCGCATCTCCGGGTCGGCGGAGAGCGGCAGCAGCGACTCCGGGCCGCCGCTGACGACCGCCGTGTTCGACACCGGCTTCAGGCCGGCCTGGCCGGGACGCTCGGCGCCGGAACCGGGGGCGTAGATCTCCACCGCCCGCTGGCGCGGATACAGGCCCTCGACCTGGATCGGCGTGTCGTTCGCGATCTTCCCGTCGGTCGTCGTCGGACCGAGGCCCGTCACCCGCCGGTAGCCCGACTCCTCCAGCGTCCGCTTGACGGTCGCGGACGGGACATGGCCCACCTGGTCGGGGTCGAGGTCATTGCGCACGACGACGTAGTACAGCCCCGCACGCGTCAAGTAGTCCCGAAGGCCCGGCACTTGGGAGCCGGTCATCAGGGCCTGCTCGACCGCGTCCATCGCGCGGCGGTTGCCCGGCGTGCCGAACGGCACGTAGTCGCGCTGCGCCCACCGCGAGTCCGCGAGGACGTCCAGCGGCTGGTCGATGGGGGAGCCCCAGGTGTAGATGCCGTGCGCGGTCGCCGGGACGACCAGGGCGCGCGAGTCGGGCGAGTACTTCTCCAGCCAGTCGGCCGTGGCCTGCCAGTACGTCGGCAGCTTCTGGAACGAACCCGGCTGCAGGATCGAGCCGTTGAGATACGGCCAGGCGAGCCCCGGCAGCACCAGGACCGCCGCGATCAGCGGCGCGTACCGGCGCCCGCGCACCGGGCGCGCACCCCGCGACTGGGCCGCCACGCCCGCCAGGTGCATCAGCCCGAGGACCAGCGCGAGGGCCAGCCCCGCCTGGAACTTGTAGATGTTGCGGAACGGCACGAGCCAGCCGTTCAGCCAGCCCTGCACCGTCTCGTGGAACGGCGCCCCGAACGCCCCGCCGTACCCGGCCAGCGTGATCAGCACCACCGACAGCACGGTGAGCACCAGCCAGCGCCGCTCCGGCAGGTCGCGGCGCGCCAGGCCCGCGAGCCCCAGGCCCGCGGCCAGCGCCGAACAGACGATCGTCACGACCGCCATCGCCACCGTCCAGCCGGCCGGCAGCCACGCCTCGCCGAAGTTCAGGTACGCCACCCAGTTCCCGGCGCCGCGCAACGTCTCCGTCGCCGACATCGTGCCGGTCGTGGTGGCCGAATTCTCCACGTACGGAAGGAAGTTCTCGCCGTAGATGCCCAGCATCAGCAGCGGAACGACCCACCACGCGGTGGCCAGGACGACACCCGGCACCCACCACGTGATGAGTTTCCGCTTGCGCGGGCCGTTCGGTCTCGACAGCAGATACAGCGCCACCGGCAGCAGCGACGCCAGCGTCGACGCCGCGTTCACCCCGCCCATGAACGGAATGATCAGCGCCGAACGGCAGGCCGCCAGGCGCGCGCTGACCCGCTCGTCCAGCAGCGGGAGCAGCACCCACGGCAGGACCGCGCCGGGCAGCGCCGCCGCCGACGTCGACCCGATCACCACGGTGAACGTCGGCCACAGCGCGTACACCACCGCACCGAGCAGCCGGCTGGGCCGGCTGCCGATGCCGAGGCGCTCCGCCAGGCGCAGCGCGCCCCAGAAGGCCGCCGCCACGATCAGCGAGAACCACAGCCGCTCCGCCAGCCACACCGGCAGCTGCACCAGCTTCGCCAGACCGTAGAACGGCAGCATCGGGAAGGCGTAGCCGACGTACTGGTCCTGGATCCCGCCGAAGCCGCCCCGGTCGTGCCACAGCTGGCCCAGGTCGGACAGGAACTGCCAGGGGTCGACGGCGACACCGAGCTTGGTGTCGAACGTCATCCGCCCCGGTTTCACCGCGAGGAAGAGCACGAACACCACGGCCCAGAACCCCAGCAGCCAGCGCCGCGAACGCGGCCCCCGCGAGGGTTCAGGGGCAGCGGTCGTGGGCCGTGCGGCCGCCGGGGGTGGGGCCTGGACCGTGGTCATGGACACCGCCTGAGGATGAGGAGGAGATTCCAGGTCGCGAACTCGCGCACACCCGGCACCTTGGTGATCGCCCCGGCCAGGAACGGCCAGTAGCGCGAGCGGGCCGACACGACGTCCACGTCGTCACGGGCCCGCACCTGGCGCAGGGTCGATCCGACGTGGTGCGCGAAGAGGTTCTCGCCGAGCGTGTGCTTCGCGGGTCTGCCGGTACGTCGTTCATAGCGGGCGCGGCCGCGTTCGGCGCCCAGGTAGTGCCAGGGCGCCCACTCGTGACCGCCCCAGGGGGAGAGCCAGTTGGTGAACGAGACGTAGATCAGACCGCCGGGCCTGGTCACCCGGACCATCTCGCTCAGGAACGTCTGCGGATCGGCGACGTGCTCCAGGACGTTCGAGGAGAACGTGACGTCGGCGACGGCGTCCGCCAGCGGCAGCAGATAGCCGTCGGCCACCACGGAGCCCTGCGGCGGCTTGGCCCCCAGCTCGGCGGGGTCCGGCTCGAAGAGGAAGCTCTGCGCGCCGCGCCGCCGGAACTCCTCGGTGAAGTAGCCGCCCCCGCCGCCGATGTCGACGACGACGCGGCCCTTCACCGGAGCGTACGCCTCCACCTGGTCGGCGGCATCCCGCGCCAGGAGCGTGTAGCAGTGCTCGGGCTCCTGCTGCTCGCGCAGGAAGGCCCGGAAGAGCGTGGCGGAGCGGCGCAGCGACGGATCCTTCACGCAGACTCCTGCGGCATCGGAGCCCCGAGCGGCGCCTCACGGGGCGCGTCGTGCGGCGCCTCGTGCGCGGCGACCGCCTCCGCGGCCACCGCCTGGAACTGGCGGACCGTGTTGCCCCAGCGGAACTGCACGGCCCGCTCGCCGGCCGCCTTGCCGAGCGCCCGGCGGCGCTCGGCGCTCAGCGCCAGCGTGCACCAGGCCGCGGCGAAGGAACTCTCGCCCCGGGCCAGCAGTCCGGTCACCCCGTCCTCGACGGAGTCCCGCACGCCCGGCACGTCGAAGCCGATCGACGGCGTCGACCGCGTCGCCGCCTCCGTGATCACCAGACCCCAGCCCTCCACGGCCGACGGATGCAGCAGCATCCACGCCTCGCAGAGCAGCCGGTGCTTCTCCGCCTCGGAGACATGGCCCCTGAACTCGACGCCGGGTCCCGCGAGTTGCTCAAGGCGGTGCCGCTCGGGCCCGTCGCCCACGATCACCAGCCGGCCGCCCGTGACGGGCCTGACGCGCTCCCACAGCCGCAGCAGCAGATCGATCCGCTTGTACTCCACGAGCCGGCCCATCGCCAGGAACAACGGCTCCACGGACCGCGGATGCAGCGGCCCCGGCTCCTCGACACCGTTGTGGACGATCCGGATCCGGTCCCGCTCGACCCCGATCGCCCGCAGCGCCGTGGCCGTCGACGGCGAGACGGCCACGAGCAGATTGCCGCGCTGCGCGCCCGACAGCGCCCAGTGTTCGAGTCTTCTGCCGAGCCGGGCCGCGGGGGCCAGCGCGCCCTGGAAGCGCATCCCCCACAGATCGGTGTGCACGTGGTTGACCAGACACAGCGTCGGCCCGCGGTGCCACAACGGCGCCAGATACGGCATCCCGTTGCAGACCTCCACGAGCAGATCGCAGTCGCCGACCTGCCGCGTGAACGCGGAGCGCGCCCGCAGATAGTGGCCCAGGTCGCCGCCCGCGGACACCACACGGTAGTCGCGGTACGCGGCAGGACCCCCGCACAGCAGGGTGACCTGGTGGCCCAGCTTGCTGAGCCCGTCGGCGAGCCGGTCGACGAGGAGTTCGGAACCGCCCGCGGCCGGGTTGCCGAGGTCGCGGTGGGCGAGGAAAACGATCCGGCGCGGTTGTGGGGGAGACGCCGGAAGGCGCTCCGCGCGGCGTGGGGCGGCCGCGCGCAGCGAGGACGGTACGTGCTGGGGCATACGTGCTCCAACTCGTCTCAGGGTGCGGAACTGTGGGGGCTGGCATGGGGACGTGCTGTGCTCGGCCTGTGCGGGGGCCGTGCGAGGACTGTGCTCGGGTGGGGTGGATAGTTTTCGCCGCCCGGAACGGCGCGGCTACTCACCGAAGTGACAATTTCCGCGCTTTCCGGAGCTGACGTCTCATCACATCGTGGTGGGGTGCAGGGCCGTCGGTGACGTATCAGGATTCGGACTTCCCGGCTCCGCCGATTCATCACGCCTTCCCGGCCCGTTCGCCCCGTCGTCACGACGCCCTCGGACGACGAGCACGATTCCGGCCACCGCGAGTACCCCGCCGAGCGCCGCCGTACCGACCGGCAGCGTCTCGCCGACCAGCTCCAGCCGGTCGCTGTCGTCCTTGGCGAGCTCCACCTGGGCCTTCTGCGTGGCCGGCGTGAACGCGATCCGCTCACTGTCGAGCAGCACCGTCGCATCCTTGTCCGAACCCGGCGCGCGCAGCGTCTTGCGGGGCCCGATCGCGGCGTAGATGATCCGGCCGGTGCGCTGGTCGGCGACCAGCTCGACGCCGTGGTTGGCGTAGTACTCGTCCGCGATCACCTGGCTCTTCTTCGGCTGCCCGACCAGCCGGCCCGGCACCTGGCGCGTGCCCGTCTTGGTCGCCTCCACGGAGCCGGTGAAACGGAGCCCTTCGTACCCCTGGATCTTCTTCGTGCCCCGGTAGGTCAGCGGTACGGTCGCGCCCAGCGTGTTGTCCCACCAGCGGTAGGACCGCTTCTCCACGTCGAAGGGGAACTTCAGGTACGCCTCGCCCTCGAAGTACGGCTCCTCGCCGCAGCAGTGCACCGGAGCGTTCGTCCTGCGGTCGGTGACCCAGCGCTCCAGCGTCCACTGGAGGGAGTCGTGCGGGTCGGCCGCGGGCAGCGACTTGTCCGGGTCCACCGAGGTGGACACGTCCCAGATCGCCTTCCCGCTGTCCTCGCTGTCGGCCACGTCCCCGCGCACCTGCCGGGTGACCGTGAGGTCCTGATCGCGGACCGTCTTGATCTTCTCGGTGTCGAAATAGCTTCCCTTGCCCTTGAAGACGGTCGTGATGTCGACATCCACGGGCGTGCGTTTCGCGCGTGGCTCGACATACCAGGCCAGCATCGGTGCCAGGACCAGAAGAAACGCGCCAAGACCGAGAAGGATCAACGAAAGCGGAGAGGCGGTGCGGCGCATGGGGGTCACTCCTGGGCTGAGGGCGGGAGAAGTGTTACCGAGCCGTATGGGCCGGGAACCGTAGGCGCACCCTTGACGAGGTGTCAATGCATTGCCGACACTGGGCACCTGCCGGGCGGGGCCGGCAAGGACTGTGCGACCAGCGACTTCATGGCGGAGCCGTTCGGCCATGACATGGCGGAGCCCATGACCTGGCGGAGCCGATGCGCCGTGACCAGGGACTGCGTGACCGGGGTGGGGACGACCTCCGACAGAGAGGCTGACCCTCACAATGCACCGACTGCTCGCCGCTTCACTCACCGTCGCCGCCGGGGCGCTCCTCGCCGTGGGCGCGGCGCTCGGCATCGTCGCCCTCCTGAACGCCACGCCGGAACAGCCCAATACACCGCTGGTGCATTACGAGACGCCTGCGCGGGGTCAGTGAGGAACCGTGGCCGCTACGCGTACGCAGGCCTCCGGGGCCTGGATGTCGGACGATCGGTTGTCTGAGGGGCGGCTGTCTTCTGAGGAGCGGTTGCCCGAGGAGAGGTTGTCCGAGGAGCGGTTGCCCGAGGACCACGCATCAGAGGGGCGCTTGTCCGAGGAGCACGTGTCACAGGGGCGCCTGTCCGAGGGCCGTCTGTCCGAGGACTGCCCGTCAGACGAGTTCTTGCCTGGGGACCGGCTGCCCGAGGGGCACTTGTCCGAGGATCGCGTGTCTGAGGACCGCACATCTGAGGGGAACTTGTCTGAGGGGCACTTGTCTGAGGGCTGCGAGCCCGAGGGCCGCCTGTCCGGCAAACGCTCGTCCGGCAAGCGCCTGCCCGGCAGGCGCCGGTCCGACGACCGGACATCAGGTGACCCCTTGTCCGACGACCGCACCCCCGGCGCTGACGCCGACACCGACACCGATGCCGACGCTGACGCCGACATCTCTCTCCCCTCTCCGCCTCCTCCGCCTCCTCCGCCCCCTCTGGCTCCTCTCGCCCCAGCCTCACCCGAACCCCGCTCCGCCTGGCGTGACGTTCCTCCGGCGCAGGTGCGGCAGTTCGCGGCGCTCGCCATGGAGGAGGTGCCCGCGCTCGCGCAGGACATCCTGCGCGAGATCCGCGCCGAGTACCCCGGGCTGCCCGTCGTCCTCGACGACTCGGGCGAGCCCATGGCGCTCATCGGTATCCGCCGCGCCCTGGAGGGGTTCGTCCAGCAGTTGGCGTCACAGGAGGGGCGGCCCCGCTATCACCTGGAGGTCTTCCAGGAGTTCGGCCGTGGCGAGGGGCTGCACGGCCGCAGCCTCGACTCACTCCAGGCGATCTACCGCCTCGGGGTGCGCCTCGCCTGGCGCAGGCTCGCCGAGATCGGCCAGCAGATCGAGATCCCGCCACCGGCCATGTACGAGCTGGCCGAGTCGGGGTTCGAGTACCTGGACGGCCTGGTCGACCAGTCCGTGCGCGGATACGCGGAAGCCGCCGCGCGCGAAGCGGGCGAACGGCTGCGACTGCAACGGAAGTTGATGGAGCTGCTCCTGACGGAACGGCGCCCCGACTCCGGCACCGGCGGCCCCGCGATCTCCGGTCCCGGCCCGGGTCCGGGCGGCGGCGCATCCTCGTCCCTCGGTAGCGGACTCGGCGAGCGCGCCGCCCGCGTCGGCTGGCAGCTGCCCGAACGCGTCGCCGTGGGCGTCCTGCTGCGGCCCGCGAGGGAGGCCGTCGCGCCGGCCGTGGGACAGGGTGTCCTGCTCGACATGGAGGCCGAGCAGCCCCGCATGGTCGTGCCCGACCCCGACGCGGCCGGACGCCCCGAACTCCTGCGCCGCGCCATGGCCGGCTGGTCGGGCGCCATCGGCCCGCCCGTGCCGCTCGCCGACGCGGCGAAGTCGCTGCGCTGGGCGGAGGCCGCGGTGCGGCTGATGGAACGGGGCCTGCTGCCCTCGGGCGAGGTGCTGCACTGCACCGAACACACCGAGGCGCTGGTGCTCCTGCAGCCCGAGGAGCTCATCGAGGACCTGACCCGCCGCTGCCTGGCACCTCTGGACCACTGCGGTCCCGCCCACGGGCGCCGTCTCGCCGAGACGCTGCTGGCCTGGCTGGAGACCCGCGGCGGCGCCCCCGAGGTCGCGGCCCGCCTCGGGGTCCACCCCCAGACCGTCCGCTACCGCCTGCGGCAGATCAGGGAGCTCTGGGGCGACGAGATAGACGACCCGGACCGCCGCTTCGAGCTGGAACTGGTGCTCAGGGCACGGCGGTTGAGGGGCCGACTGGGCAGGGCGTAGCCGGTCGGAGCGCCCTGCCCTGGCACGGGCGCTCCGCCCTCGCTCAGTCCTCGCTCCGCCCTCGCTCAGTCCTCGCTCAGTCCTCGCTCAGTCCTCGCCCCGCCTCGGCGACGGTCCTCGTGCGCATCCGTCCCGGCAGCCCTCAGTACCCCCGTCCACTCCTCGGCTCAGCAGCACTGCCAAGTGAACATCGCCCGGTCGAAGCGGAGTTCGGCCAGGTCGGCGGGGCGTATCAGCCAGTAGAGGCAGCCCACGTCGCCCCACATCATGCCCGCAGTGCTGTCCGAGTCGAACTGCGCGAGCTGCACCCATTCCCGCACCTCGGTCGCGAGCCGCGGGTCGTTCCAGGACGTCTCCGGGCCCAGCGCCCCCCGGGCCACCTCCAGCTCGACCGGCCCCTGCACGCACTGCGGGGTGCCGCCCAGCTGATGCCCCACCCTGTTGTCGTACTTCCACAGCGCCTCGACGAAGTCCTCGTCGCTCACCGGGTGTTCGTAGTCCTCGAAGAGCCCGCCCTCCGGCGCGAACACCTGCTGGATCTGCGGATGCGACGGCGCGGCCACCGTCAGTTCGGCGCGCGCGGTGAGCGGCACGTGGTGGTACGGGTCGAGGTCCTCCGGCGTCTCCCGCCGGGAGGTCCGCGCGTCCGCGGGTATGTAGAGGACCCGGGCGCCCGCCCACGAGTCGGGGTCGCCGGGGTCCACCAAAGCCTCCCCGTCGTCCACTTGGCCGTCGAAGTAGAAGAAGGCGAGCGTGCCGTCCTTCGGGAACGGCAGGTCGAGGCCTTCGGCGGGCAGCGCCGCGCAGTCCACCGCCGCGACGAACGCCAACGGGCCGTTCCCCTCCCACTCCGGCCACTCCACGTCGTCCGGAAGGCGCGGCTCACCGCCCAACTGCCCCACCACCGCGTCGTCCCCGCCCGCCGCGGCGAGCCGGATGCCCGGCCGGAGCAGCCCGAGCCACCGCTCGGCCACGTCGGAGGGAAGGTGCTCATGGGCGAGGGCGCGCAGCGCGCCCGACAGGTTCTGCGTCATGCCCCCGATCATGCCGCCCGCCACTGACAACGCCCCTCTTGCCCACAACAACCCTCTTGCTCACAAAGCCCCTCTTGCCCACCCCGCGTCAGGGCCACGCCCCGGCCCACCCGCACCCCACCCGCACCCCATCCGCTCCACGCCCGGACACCCGCCCCGCCGGACGTTTCGATTCCGCACACAACTTTCACAGCCCCGGCTTCCACTGTTACCGGCGGTGCACCTAGCCTCCAGGCCTCATGGACTACTGCCACCCGTGCCGCAGGCACCTCAACGGCGCCCTCGCCTGCCCGGGGTGCGGAACCCCGGCCGACGCCTGCCGGGAGTACGCGCAGTCCGTCGCCGCGCGGGAGGAGCCCGCGGGGTCCGACGACGGGTACGACGAGGAGTCCCCGCGTACCGGCGGCCGGTCCCGCCGCAGGGAACGCGGACGCAGGGCGCACCGCCGCAAGCGCCGCAGGATCCTGCTCGCCACCGCGGGCCTCGCGCTCGCCGCGGGCGGCCTGAGCCTCGCCGAACTGGGCGCGGAGGGCCCGTCCGGAGACCCGACGGCCGCGTCGGCGCCGGACGGCGGGGAGCCGAGCGCGTCCCCGACCCGGACCGCGGGCCCCGACGGCGCCACCTCCGGCGGTACGACGGCGACGGACGCGGCGGCCACCTCGGCGGCGGCCTCCGCGTCGGAGGAGGAGCGGGCGCGGGACGCCGGGAAGGACGACGAGAAGAAGGCCGGCGACAAGCGGGACGAGGGGCGCGAGGGGCAGGACGGGCAAGGAGGCCAGGAGGACGGACGGGGCGACGGCGACCGGCCGGACCCGTCCACGTCGAACACGCACGCCCCGCCCCCGGGCGGCACCCCGGGCACGCCCCGCCCCACGCCCCCGCCCGGCTCCGACGAGCCGGACCCGACCCCGCCGCCGGACCCGACCCCGACGGAGACGTGCGACCGCTTCCTGTGGTGGTGCACCTGAGCCCGGCCTGACGGGGCGGCCCGAGACAGGGCGGCTCCAGCGGCAGCGGCTCCAGCCGGGGCGGCCCCGGTCGCCCCGGCCCTCCCCGCCGTCGCGCCGCTGGGCGCTACGCCCCCAGGCGCTACGCCTCCTCGCCCAGCATCCTCCGCAGCAGCCCCCGCAGCGAAAGCCGCTCCTCGTGCGAGAGCTCGGCCAGCGGTTCGCGCGCGAAGTTCAGGGACTCCCGCAGTCCGCGGGCGACGTCGAGGCCCTTTGCCGTGGGCGCGGCCAGCTTCACGCGCCGGTCGGCGGGGTCGGGCCGCCGCTCGACGAGGCCGCGCGCCTCCAGGCGGTCGACGATCCCCGTGATGTTCGACGGCTCGCACTTCAGCTTCTGCGCCACGCGGCGCATCGGCATGGGTTCGAGGGAGAGCAGCCCCAGGACGCGCGCCTGCGCGCCGGTCAGCGCGTGCTCGGCGGCGGCCTCCTCGTACTCCTCGTGATAGCGCCCCACGACCGCGCCGATGAGCTCGACGACTTCGCGCGTCAGCGGGTCGACGCGGGGGGAGCGGGCGGGGGAATCACTGGTGGCCATGGCCTCCAGGCTACCCGGTTACTTGACATCATGAAATATTCAAGAGCATGGTTGTTTCACAACATGAAGTATTTCCGCGGTCCCGTCCGTCCGCAGCCGTTCCGCGGCGGTGGGTCCGGCCAGCCCCCAGGAGGAAGCCCCCCATGTCCGTCACCCCCGAGCAGCTCCCTTCCGTCAGCCGCGCCTGGCACCTCGTGCGGCGCCCGGAGGGCTGGCCGGTCCCCGAGGACTTCGCGCTGCGCGAGGTCCCCGTCGAGGCCCCGGCCGAGCGGCACGTCCTGGTCCGCAACCTGCACTTCTCCGTGGACCCGTACATGCGGGGCCGGATGAACGACGTGAAGTCGTACATCCCGCCGTTCCAGCTCGACCAGCCCATGGACGGCGGCGCGGTCGGCGTGGTCGTCGCGTCGAACGCCGAGGGCTTCGCGGTGGGCGACCACGTGCTGCACTTCGGCGGCTGGCGCGAGTACGCCTCCGTGCCCGCCCGGTACGCCACCAAGGTCGACCCCGAGGCCGCGCCGCTCTCCGCCTACCTCGGCGTCCTCGGCATGACGGGTCTGACGGCGTACGCGGGCCTGCTCGACGTGGCCTCCTTCAAGGAGGGCGACTCCGTCTTCGTCTCCGGCGCGGCCGGCGCCGTCGGCAGCCAGGTCGGCCAGATCGCGAAGCTCAAGGGCGCCTCGCGCGTCGTCGGCTCGGCGGGCTCGGACGAGAAGGTCAAGCTGCTCGTCGAGGAGTACGGCTTCGACGCGGCCTTCAACTACAAGGACGAGAAGCCCGTCGTCGAGCAGCTCAAGGAGGCCGCGCCCGGCGGCGTCGACGTCTACTTCGACAACGTCGGCGGCGAGCACCTGGAGGCCGCCATCAGCCGGATGAACGTGCACGGCCGCGCCACCATCTGCGGCATGATCGCCGGCTACAACGACACCGAGCCGACCCCGGGCCCGCGCAACCTCGCCATGGTCATCGGCAAGCGCCTGCGCCTCCAGGGCATGCTCGTCCAGGACCACAACGACCTCCAGCCCCAGTTCGTGCGCGAGGTCGGCGCCTGGGTGCGCTCCGGCGAGCTGAAGTACCGCGAGACGGTCGTCGAGGGCGTCGAGAACGGCGTGGAGGCGTTCCTCGGCATGCTCCGCGGCGAGAACACCGGAAAGATGATCGTCTCCCTCGGCTGAGACGGCCTTGCCGTCGCTCTTCCGGTATCCGATAACCTAATTCCACAATGACGCGGCTGTGGGTGCGCACCGCGGCACATCTCAGGAGGAATCGGCAGTCATGTCCATCCAGAAGATCGACGTCAAGTACACCGCCGTGGCCACCGCGGAGAACGGCCGCGACGGCCGGGTGGCCAGCGACGACGGCAAGCTCGACGTCGTCGTGAACCCCCCGAAGGAGATGGGCGGCAGCGGCGCGGGCACCAACCCCGAGCAGCTCTTCGCGGCCGGCTACAGCGCCTGCTTCCAGGGCGCCCTCGGCGTGGTCGCCCGCAAGGAGAACGCCGACATCTCCGGCTCGACGGTGACCGCCAAGGTCGGCATCGGCCAGAACGAGGCGGGCGGCTTCGGCCTGGAGGTCGAGATCACCGCCTCCATCCCGAACGTGGACGCGGCCACCGCCCAGTCCCTGGTCGAGAAGGCCCACCAGGTGTGCCCCTACTCGAACGCCACGCGCGGCAACATCAAGGTCGCCGTCTCGGCCGCCTGACCCGCGGCGCCGTACGTACCGACATACGTACCGCGCACGCACGTGAGGGCCGCACCCCGAGGGGTGCGGCCCTCACGGCATTCCCGGGACCCGAACCCGGGATGCGGGATCAAGGACTCGGATCCCGAACCCCGCCTCAGCCCACCGCGAGCGCCGCGTCGTGCACCGCCCGCACCAGCCGCTCGTTCTCCGGCGCCGGACCGCCCGGGAACGCGAACCGGCGCCGCGCGTACCCGTACGCGAGACCGCTGCGCGGATCCGCGAACGCCTGCGAACCGCCCGCGCCGCTGTGCCCGATGGTGCCCGCGCCCAGGCACGGGTACCAGGCCTCGGACGTGGCCTGGAAGCCGACCGCGAACACCTTGTGGGTCCGTGCCACCAGGTCGTGCCCGGCCGACTGGATCTGCCCGAACGCGGCCACGGTGTCCGCCTTCAGGAGCGGCTCGCCGCCCGCGATGCCGGTGACCGCCGCCGCGTACATCCCGGCCAGGCCCCGCGCGGAGGCGACGCCGCCCGCCGACGCCTGGCCCTTGGCGCGCATCAGGCGGGAGTTGGGCAGCGACTGCAGGTCGGTGGGCTCGGCCGCGTTGCGGTTGAAGGCGATCGAGCCCAAGGTGTGCGGTCCGGTCGGCAGCGACGCGAGGAGCGCCCGCTGCTCGGGCGTCGGCTCCATCGGCAGCACGGAGCGGAACCGGCCCTCCAGCTCCTCGGGCAGGCCGAGGAAGAAGTCGAGGCCGTGCGGGGCGCGCACCCGCTCCTCGTACAGCTCCTGAAGGGTCCGCCCGGTGGCGCGGAACACCACCTCGCCGGTGAGCGCGCCGATGCTCAGGGCGTGGTAGCCGAAGGTGGTGCCGGGCCGCCAGTAGGGGCGCTGCGCGGCCAGGCGCGCGGCGATCGCCCGGTCGTCGGCGGCCTCCTCGGGGGAGAATCCGGAGTCGGCGCCGACGACGCCCGCGCGGTGCGCGAGCAGCTCGCGCAGGGTGACGGCGCCCTTGCCCTCGGCGGCGAACTCCGGCCAGTAGTGGGCGACCTCGCGGTCCAGGTCGAGCGTGCCGTCCTGGACGAGCAGGGCGACGACGAGGTGGGCCGCGCCCTTGGTGGACGAGTAGACCCCGTACAGGGTGTCGCCGTCGGTGTCCGGCCCCACCCACAGGTCGACGACCTTGCGGCCCCTGACGTACGCGGCGAGCTGGCCCGCGTAGCGGGGCTCCTCGGCGGCGAGGACGGCGGTGAACTCCTCGCGCACCCCTTCGAACCCGTCGGCGACGGTGCCCTGCACTCTGATCTCACGGGTCATGGAGGCTGCTCCTCGGGGCGCGGCGGAAGAATCGGGTGATCCGGTCAACCGCCGCGCCCCGCCGGGACATTCCCCGGCCGGTCAGCCGACGCTCAGCAGCGCCCGCCCGACCTGCGGGAACACCCCCTTGGGGTGGTCGCGGAAGAGCGGCTCGGTGCCGAACAGTACGACGTCCGTGCCCCGGGCGGAACCGCTGACGACCGAGGCCTTTCCCGCGGCGTCCTCCGGCCCGCCCGCGCCGTTCCCGTCGGCCCGCCAGTGCCCGGACACCAGCGGGTTCCCGGCGGCGTACGTCTGTTCCGCGCGCACGCCGGAGCCGAGGCCGGTGAACCACACCGGGCTGTAGACGAAGCTGTGGTCCGGCGCGCCGCCGGTGATCGTCCCGCCCGAACCGTTCACGCGCACCACGCCGTTGGCGTCGCCGTTGCCCTCGACGGCCTTGACGGCGAGCAGCCCGGCGTCGGCGTTCAGCGCGGCACCGGCCGCGCCCCGCCCGACCAGGCCGCCGCCCCCGGAGAGGAAGCGGTCGAGCCCGGCCTTCGCCGAGGAGTTCAGGTCGGCGCGGTCCAGCCCCGCCGACACGAACAGGACGTCCGCCTTCTTCCAGTCGAAGCCCGCGTTGAGCACGTCGGTGGAGACGGGGACCACGTCGAAGTTCATCTCCCGCAGCGCGAACAGCTCGCCGGGGGTGACGGCCGCGGCGACCCGCGTCCGGTGCAGCGCGGTCGTGCCCGTGGCCTTCGTGGCGTCGAAGGACACGTCGTACGTCCTGGCGGCGGCCGTCGCGGCGCGGCGCGCGGACGACGGCACGATCGCGCTGCCGTCGCGGTCACGGCGTACGGGGACCTGCTGGGCGAGCAGGGAGTTGAGCGCGGCGATCTCGCGCGGGTCGTCGAGCCGCAGCCGCAGGTTCCCGCGCGGCGCCACGTGTCCGACGTGGGCGGCGGCACGCACCGGCCGTGCGTGGAGGCCCGTCAGGCCGCCGCGCTCGACCGTGTCCACGCTCGCGCCCCACAGCCGCCCGAGGCTCCAGCCCGAGATGTCGTACATCGTCGACACCTTGTCGCTGATGTCGCGCCCGTCGGCGAGCATCACATTGGCCAGGCCCCGCTTGGGCTGGTGCATGTCGACGACGTACGAGCCCTTCGCGTACGTCCGCCCGCCGAGCCGGAAGGAGTGCTGGGCGCGCTCCACGCGGACGTCGTTGGCGATCAGATGGTCCACGAGCCGCGCCGCCGCCGTCGCCGAGCGCTGACCGCGTCCGCCGGCCGGAATGACGTACGCGCGCGGGAATTTGGTGGTGTACACGTCCTCCGGGCCGATCCCGGGCACCCCCGGCACGGTCTTCTCCGACACCGGCACCTGCTTCGCGCCCGTGGCGCCCCGCCGGAACACCTCGATCTGGTCGGCGATCACCGAGGCGCGGTGGCGCCGCGTGTAGTCGAGGGTGGCCCGCATGGCCGCGCCCGCGATGTCCGTGTTGATCTTCGCCCGGCGCCGCAGCTCCGCGGCCGGCTGCGACTCGTACTCGCCGTTGTTCACCTGCATCGGGAACTCGATGGTGTGCGTGGCGACCGCGCCGTGGAAGGGCATGTACTGCGGGGTGAAGATCGGCGGCCAGTCGTCCCAGCCCTCCTGCTGGTCGCGGAAGGGGATGACGGCGGGCTTCACGCCGTCCTTCTCCTCGGTGTAGCCGAGGCCGTTGACGGCGGCCTCCATGCCGAGGGCGTTGGCGTAGGAGTTCTTCAGGAAGAGGTCGTACTCGTAGTTCTCGCCGTGCGGGGGAGTGGTCGGCTCGATCAGCGTGCCGTTCACATAGCCGTGCAGGTCGATCATCACGGCGGGCTGCTTGGCGATCGCGATCTGCCGCACCGCGCGGGCCTCGGGCTGCGAGGCGGTGATGAAGTCGCGGTTCAGGTCGAAGCCGTTGGCGTTGGCGCGGGTGCCCGCGATGCGGCCGTCGGGGTTGGTGGTGATGTTGAAGTAGAGGCGGTGGTGGGCGAGGAGGTCCCGGCTCTTCTCGTCCTTCGCCTTCGCGAGCTTCCCGATGAGCTTCAGGGCGGCGTCCGTGCCCTCCCACTCGTTGCCGTGGATGTTGTTGTTGATGAACACGGGCGTCTTGTACGACGACTTGATCGCCCCGTCCTTGGCGGCGCCCGCCGGGTCGTTCTCTATTCGCTCCCGCATCCGCGTCTGCCGGGCCGTCTCGCGCGCGGACTCCGGGGCGGTGACGGTCACGAGATAGAGCTGGTGTCCGCCCGCCGAGCGGCCCGCGATCTCCACGCTCACGCGGTCGCCGAGGCGCTGCAGCGCGTTCAGCTTCGGGGCTATGCCGTGGTAGGGCGTGAGCCCCAGCTTGATGGACTTGTCGGCCGGGTTCTCCGGGGGCGGATCAAGGCGCTGCTCGCGCGGGTAGCCGCGGCCCTTGTCGTCGCCGAGCTCCGGGGCGCGGGCGTCGCCGAGGGCGCGGTCGGCCGCCTGCTCCGGCGTCTTGGCGGCCCGGTCGGCGCCGAGCGGCGAGCCCTCGCGGGTGACCGGGCGCGGCGTCGGGTCCGCGGTCGCGCTGCCCGGGGCGAGCGCGGTGAGGGCCAGCGCACCGGCCGTGGCGGCGGTGAGCAGAACAGGTCTTTTTGGCCGGGATATACCCATACGTACCTCCGGAAGATCGGTAAGCGAGGTCTTACCGGTTCAACTCCCTTTCAACAAGAGGGCCTTGCGTCCCAGCTGTGACAGTCCTGGCACACGACCCCGAACAAACCCCCGGCCACCTGCGGCTAAGGTGTGCCGCATGCGCGATCTGGGTGTGGGCTTCGGCTACTTGATGAAGGGGCAGCGCTGGGTCGCCCAGCACGGCAAGCAGTACGGATGGGGGCTGCTGCCCGGCCTCATCACGCTGGTCCTGTATGCGGCCGCACTCGTCTCGCTGGCCCTGTGGGGCGTCGACCTCGTCGGCTGGGCCACGCCGTTCGCCGACGACTGGTCCTCGCCCTGGCTCGGGCTCTTCCGCGGCTTCCTGACGGCCCTGCTGTTCGCGCTCGCGCTGCTGCTCTCCGTCGTCACCTTCACCGCGGTGACGCTCCTCATCGGCGAGCCCTTCTACGAGTCGCTCTCCGAGCAGGTCGACATCTCCGAGTGCGGCCACGCCCCCGAGTCCGGGCTGCCGCTCTGGCGCGACCTGTGGATCTCCGCCCGCGACAGCCTGCGCATCGTCGTGCGCGCGGCCGTGTGGGGCGTGCTGCTCTTCGCGCTCGGCTTCATCCCGGTCGTCGGCCAGACCGTGATCCCGGTGATCGGCTTCGCCGTGACCGGCTTCTTCCTGGTCGAGGAGCTCACCGCGGTCGCGATGCAGCGCCGCGGCGTCCAACTCCGCGAGCGCCTGGCCCTGTTGCGCGGCCGCAAGCAGCTCGCCTGGGGCTTCGGCACGCCGCTCGCCGTCGCCTTCCTGGTGCCGTTCGTCGCGGTGTTCCTGATGCCGGGCGCGGTGGCGGGCGCGACGCTGATGGCCCGGGACCTGCTCGGGGAGAACGACCCGGCCGGCGGCGGCCCGGGAGCCGCCGCCGACGGCGGTCAGGACGACGCGACGGCCGCCCCGAGGATCCCCCGCACCTGAGCGATGATGTCGAGCCGGTTCCGCACGAACTCGGGATCGGTGACGGCACCCGTCGCCGGATCGGTGTTGCCCGCGCCGAACTGCAGGACGGGCGTGTGCACATGGCCGCCGGGCAGCCGGTCGTGCAGCCCGAGCCGGTCGCGCAGGAGCGTGGCGCGATAGGCGATCTCGTTCGACAGGTAATTGCCCCCGCCGCCCTCACGCGCCGTCGACCCCTCGGTGGGCCCCTCGGGCCGGACCACGGGCGTCGTGCCGCCCGCCGGGATCTCCGTCACCGACGTGTTGTCGTACACGGGGAAACGGCCCGTCTTCGCGGCCACGATCTCCTTGTACGGGAGGGTCGTCGACGTCCACTGCGGCTGCGAGGCGGGATCGCGCACCGGGACGGTCTCCTTGCGCGCGAGGTTGTCGTTGTCGGGGGAACCGCCCCGCCAGGCGCCGTTGGTCCGCTCGATGTCGAACTTGCCCACGCGGCCCTGGCTGATGGTGGTGAACAGGTCGACGCGCGGCAGGTGCGGGCGCAGCGCCCGCTCCACGGCCCCGTCGGCGAAGTCCTGCCAGCGGACGGGGAACGTCACCGCCTCGATGCGCGCGAGCCCCTCGGGGGTACGGATCGTCGTGCCGTCCAGGGCGAGCGCGGCGGCCCCCGACGGGTTGCTGATCCGCACGTCCCGGTCGAGGGTGAACGGATCGAACCCGGTGACGAGGATCCGCTTCACCTTCCCCTTGCCGCGCCCGCCCGGATGGTCGACGGCGTCCTGGCCCCGTGAGGTCCGCTCCAACTCCCCTATGAGCCGCGAGCGCTGCTCGTCGTCGAGCCGGAAACGGCCGGGCTCCCACTGCCGCAGCTCCCGTGTCATCCCGAGCCGCGCCCAGTACAGCGGCCGGTCGTCGTCCCGGCTCAGGTCCCCGCCCCGCGGCCCGCGCCCCTGCGCCCGGTCGACGGCCCGGAGCCACAGCGCCCTGCCCTCCCGTACGACCAACCGGCGCGCCTGGCCGTAGGAGTGCACCTTGTCCAGCGCCCGCGCCAGCTCCGGCGCGGCGGAGTCGAATCCGCTGCGCCGCAGGATCTCCTGCGGGGCGGCGCGGTCGAGCCGGGCCTCCTCGGCGGTGGGGGCCGTGCGGCCCGCGGGGGCGGCGGAGGCGGGCGCCGGCAGGGCGAGCCCGGCCAGCAGGGCGGCGGCGCCCAGGGCGCCAAGTCGAGTGAGCACGCGAGTCCTTCCGTAACCGGTGAGGTGGCGGAAGTATCGCGGGACGGCAGGGGTGAGCGCTACGACGCGTTACGTCGCATCCGGCCCCGGGCGGCCGCCGCGAGCAGCACGCAGCCGAGCGCCCCGATCGCCAGGTCCGTCCAGCCGGGCGCGCCGGCCTCCCGCAGCAGTGCGGAGACGCCGAAGCGGGTGTCCCACCCGGACTCGGTGATCGCGGAGCCGAAGCCCTGCACGAGCAGGATGAAACCGAAGAGCGCGAGCAAGCCCTCGGAGGACGTCTTGGTCTGCGTCGCCATGTGTGTATCTCCCCGAACGAGGCGCCGTGTGCGCGGCGCCGGTTTCTTGTGGCGCGACCGCGCCGGATCCCGGAACGACCGCGCCGTTTTTCCGATGCGGTCGCATCAGATCATGCATGGGATGGGGTTACGATGCAACCGCATCGAAATGTTCACGCCCCGCCCGACGCCCCTGGAAGGAGCCACCCCACGTGCCCAGGCAGGTCGACTACGAGGACCGCCGCAACCGCATCGCCGAAGCGGTCTGCGTCCTGATCGCCCGCTCCGGAATGGAATCCGTCAGCCTCCGCGACGTCGCCGCCGAGGCCGAGGTGTCCATGGGCGCGGTCCAGCGCTGCTTCCGCACCAAGGACGAGATGCTGCTGTTCGCCCTGGAGGGCATCTCGCGAAGGGTCGGCGACCGGGCCAGGGCCCGCATCGAGGCCTCGGACACCCCGAAGTCGGCCGTGACCCTGCTGGAACGCACCCTGTCCGCGCTCGCCCTGGTGGAACCGGAGGACCGCACCGAGGCGCAGGTCTGGGGGGCCTTCGTGGCCCACGCGGCGGTGAGCGCGCCCCTGGCGTCGGTGCTGCGCGAGACGTACACGAAACTGCACGAACTGCTGGTCTGGCTGATCGGCTACGGCCAGGACACCGGCGAGCTGCGCCCCGGCCTCGACCCGACGGCCGAGTCCCACACCCTCCTCGCCCTGACGGACGGCCTCACGGCCCAGGTCCTGGTGGGACACCACACGCCGGAGACGGCGCGGGGGATTGTGCGGAGGTACGCGGAGGGGCTGGTGGCGTAGGGGATGGGGTCCGGCGGGTGCCCGGTTCACGTGGAGTCCGGCGAACGCCCCGCCGGCGTAAATCGGTTGCCGCCCCCGCCGCGCTCCCGCGAGGCTTCGCCCATGACCGCGACCCCGGCGCCCGCCGCCCTGCCGCTGACCGTCCCCGCCGTCCCTTCGGTGCGGGGTCAGCAGCAGACCGGCCGACCGCGAAGGCCGATGCCCGCGCGCGCATGAGCGCGGTCCTGGTCGCGGGGCTCCTCGCCGGGTACGGCATCGCCATGCCCGTCGGATCCGTCGGGACCTACCTCGTGGCCCTCACCGCGCGGACCTCGCTGCGCACCGGCGCCTGCGCCGCCCTCGGCGTCGCGACCGCCGACGGCCTCTACGCCCTCGCCGCCGCGGTCGGCGGCGCCTCGCTCAGCCGCCTCGTCGCACCGGCCGTCGTACCCCTGCGCTGGGCCTCGGTCCTGGTGCTCCTGGCGCTGGCGGCGCGGGGCGCGGTGGTGGCGGTGCGCACATACCGTGGGCGGGCCGGGACCGCCGACCGCACCGGCACCCCGCCCGGCGCGGCCCGCGCGTACGCGGCCCTGCTCGGCGTCACGCTCCTGAACCCCGCCACGGTCGTCTACTTCGCCGCCCTCGTCCTCGGCGGCCCCGCCACGGCCTCGCTGACGCACCCGGAACAGGCGGTGTTCGCGCTGGCCGCCTTCGTGGCGTCGGCGAGCTGGCAACTGCTCCTCGCGGGCGGCGGCGCGCTGCTCGGCCGGACGCTGACGAGCGACGGGGGCAGGCTGTGCACGGCACTGGCGTCGAGCGCGCTGATCACGGCGCTGGCGGCGCACCTGCTGGTCTCGGCGGTGTGACGCGGGGCGCCTGCGCGCGGAGGGCCCGCCCGGTCACCCCAAATCGCCCTCCCCATCGGTCAGTTGGCCGATGACGTGCCGGGCCGTCGTGGCCATCCTCGGGTTCGTCTCCCGGTAGTACGAGAGTTCGTCGAGGGCGATGGACAGGGCCCAGCCCCGCCCGCGCGCCCACATGGCGTCGTCCGTGGCGGGGCCGAGCGCGGTGCGGAAGGCGGCGCGGGACCCGGCGTCCATCAGGTACCACGCGGCGATCAGGTCGACGGCGGGGTCGGCCGTGCCCATGCACTCGAAGTCGATGACGGCGCTGAGGCGGCCCCCGTCGACCAGGACGTTCCCCGGCTGCAGGTCCCCGTGCACCCAGACGCCGGGGCCCTGCCACGCGGCGGCACGCAGCGCGGCGTCCCAGACGGCGGTGACGGCGGCGCCGTCGACGACCCCGCGCAGTGCGGCGATCGCCGCACGCGTGCCGGCGTCGCGCGAGGCGAGCGGTTCGCCGCGGTAGGCGGCGGGTGCGCCGGCCGGGTCGACCGCGCGCAGGGCGTTGATGAACCCGGCCATGTCCTCGGCGAACAGGGCGGGTTCGGCGAGGGCCCGCCCCGCGACGGGCGTCTCGCCGTCGAGCCACCGGAAGACGGACCACGGGTACGGGTAGCCCTCGCCCGGTCCGCCCGTGGCGAGCGGCACCGGCACGGGAACGGGCAGGGCCGCCGCGAGCCGGACCAGCCACCGGTGCTCCCGCGCCACATCCTCGACCGCCCCCGCGAGCCGCGGCAGCCTCACCACCATGTCCGACCCGAGCCGGTACATGGCGTTGGAGGTCCCGGCGTTCCCCACGAGCGCGACGGAAAGCCCGGCCCACGCCGGGAACTGCCCCTCGACCAGCCGACGCACGAGCACTTCGTCGATGTCGGCTTCGCCGGCGTGCATCTTTCCTGGGGTGGTGGACATGTGGGGGCTCCTTGTCGGGTGCCGGGGCGTCGGGTTGCCGCTCTGCCGGGGCTGTCGGTTGTCTGAGGTGCGGGTGCCTGCTTGTCCGAGGTGCTGGTGCTCAGCTTGTCTGAGGTGCGGGTGCGCATCTTGCCTGAGGTGCGGGTGCACAGCTTGTCCGAGGTGTGGGTGCTCAGCTTGTCCGAGGTGTTGCTGGTGTTGCTGAGGAATGGGACCGCCCCTCCGGTCACCCGGCCCCGCACGCCGCCCGCAGGGCGTCCAGGAACGGCGTCACCGCGGGCGGCGCCGCGTGGCCCCGTGGTGTGGCCGCGTACACCGCGCGGGCCGGGGCGGCCTCGTCCCGGAGGGGGACGAGGGTGATGTCCGGGCGTACGGACTCCGCCGCGAGCGCGGGGACCAGTGTCACGCCGAGCCCCGCGGCGACGTACCCCTGCTTCGCCGTCCACTCCGCGACGACGTGCGCGACGCGCGGGCGGAAGCCGTGGCGGAGCGCCGCGTCGAGCAGGGTTCCCTCGACGCGGGGGCTGCCGGATATCCAGTCCTCCCCGGCCAGTCGGGGCAGCCGCAGCCCGGCCTCGCGGGCCAGCGGGTGTCCCGTGGGCAGCGCGACGTAGAGCTGCTCGTCCAGGAGGTGGTGCAGCTCGTACGTGTCGCCGGGCAGCGCGCCGCCCGTCGTCGAGACCACGGCCAGGTCGAGCCCGCCGTCCTCGACGCGAGCCAGCAGCGCGGGCGTCAGGCCCTCCTCGCGCACGAGGGTCACGCCGGGGTGCGTCGCGCGGAACCCCGCGATCGCCCGCGGCACGAGCCCCGCGTCGGCCGTCGCGAACGCCCCCACCCGCAGCAGCCCGCCCGTGGCCTCCCGCAGTGCCGTCAGCTCCCGCCCCAGCGCGCCCAGTCGGGACATGAGGTCCGTCGCGTGCGGCAGCAGCGCACGGCCGTGCGCGGTGGGCCGCACCCCGCGCGGCAGCCGGTCGAAGAGCGGCGCGCCGCCCAACGCCGCCTCCAGCGCGGCGATCTGCCGCGAGACGGCGGACTGCGTCCACCCCAGCTCGCGCGCCGCCACCGTGAACGACCCGTGCCGGGCCACGTCGAGGAAGGTCCGGAGCCAGACGGTCGAGAGGTCGGGGGGCAGGGGGTCCGCCAGGTGCGTGGCATGCGGGTTCGGCATGGCTCACATGCTAGAGATTCGCTTGTCGCATTTCTGCGCCGGGCCTAGCGTCGGACGCATGGAGAAGATCGCATTCCTCGGAATCGGCCACATGGGCGAGCCCATGGCCCGTCAACTGCTGTCCGCCGGGCACCCCTTGACCGTCTGGAACCGCACCGCGGCGAAGGCGGACCCCCTCGTCGCGGCGGGCGCCACGCTCGCCGCGGGCCCCGCCGACGCCGTGCGCGACGCCGACGTCGTCATCACGATGCTCGCCGGCCCCGACGCGGTGCGCGCGGTCGCCGACGCCGTCGTGCCCGCGCTGCGCGACGGCACGTACTGGGTGGAGATGTCGACCGTCGGCCCCGATGTCGTGGACGAGCTCGGCAAGCGGGTGCCCGACGGCGTCACCCTCGTCGACGCCCCCGTCATGGGCAGCACCGACAAGGCCGCGGCGGGCCGCCTCGGCATCCTCGCGGGCGGCGACGCGGCGGGCGTCGAGCACGTCCTCGCCCGCTTCGGCCCCGTCACCCGCACCGGCCCCCTCGGCTCGGCCGCCGCGCTCAAGCTCGTCGTCAACACCGCCGTCATCGGCGGCGTGGCCCTCGTCGCCGAGGCCATGAGGCTCGCCGACGCCCTCGGCCTGGACGAGGACACCGCCAAGGCCGCCCTCGCCGCGGGACCGCTCGCCGGAGCGGTGGCCCGCGCCTTCGCCGCCGACGTGCACTTCGGCAGCGACCTCGCCGTCAAGGACGTCGGGCTGGCCACGCGCGCGGCCCGACTGCCGGTCATGGAGGCGGTGTCCGGCCATTTCGAGGCGGCCGCCGCCGATCAGGACGTCGTCCACGAGGACATCGCCCACGCCGTCGCCCACATCCGCGCCCACCGCACGCCCTGACCCGCACAGGCCCGAGTCCTGACCTCCGCAGGCCCGAGTCCTGCCCCGCACAGACCTGAAAGGAGTACGCAGCCATGCGTATCACCCTCGACAACCCGGCAACCGCGCCCCGGCCCCTCGGCCCCTACTCCCAGGTCGCCCGCGTCCAACTGGACGACGGGGGAGTCCTGTTGTACGTCTCCGGGCAGATAGCCGAGGGCGACGACGTCGCCGCGCAGTCCCGGGGCGTCTTCGAGACGCTCGACGCCCTCCTGAAGGCCCACGGCGCGACGCTCGCCGACGTGATCAACATCCGTACGTTCATGACGGACATCGACGCACTCCCCGCGTACGCCGCCGTGCGCCGGGAGTTCCTCACCGGCACCCCGCCCACCAGCATGACCATGGAGGTGCCGCGCCTCTTCCGCCCCGAGGCGCTAATCGAGGTCGAGGTCGTGGCCGCCGTCGCCGGAGCCACGGCCTGAACCGTCGCCGGGCCCGGCCCCCAGCAGCGTCACGAAATCCCTGAACGCCCCCGGCATGTCCACCGATTCGGGGTCGAGCAGCCACTGGTACTGCAAGCCGTCCATCACGGCCGTCATCAGCGGAGCCGCCGCCTCCGGAGTGAGGCCGGACGGCAGCCGGTCGCCGTACTCGGCGCGCAGCACCGTCGCGAAGCTCGCGCGCACCGCCTCGTACCGCCCGGAGAAGAAGGCGCGGGCCGGGTGCTCGTCCGTGACGCTCTCGCCGAGGAGGGCGGAGAAGGTCTGCACGATGCCGGGGCGCATCGCGTTGTACTCGACGAGCGAGCCGAGCAGATCGAGCCGCCACTGGCCGCGCGGCACCGCGTCCCACTGGTCGCGGGCCTCAAGGACGGCGACCAGCAGGGCCTCCTTGGTGGGGAAGTAGTGCAGCAGCCCCTGCTGGGTGAGCCCGACCCGCTCGGCGACCGCGCCGAGGCTCGCGCCCCGGTAGCCGCGCTCGGCGATGACCTCGAACGCCGCCCGGAGGATCTCCGCGCGCCGCTCCTCGCTCCTGGCCCTGGCCGCCATCCCCGCACCCCTTCCCGGAATCCCTGCTCGGAGGACCGTACGGCATCTTAAGGTTACGGGAAGATAACAAAAGCTACCGGGCTACAGGGAGCGGGTGCAGGATGGAGGCGACGGCTCGGCCGACCGGTACGGACGGCCGGGTGCACCGGGCCGGACCGGACTCAACGAGGAGGCACCGCCATGGCGGCAAGCAAGCCCACCGAGGTCACGCGGGCGGACGGCGACCGGGCCGGGGAGGCGGCCGTCGAGGCCGCGCTCGGCAAGCTCGACCTCGACGCCAAGGCCCGGCTGCTCGGCGGCCGCACCATGTGGGAGCTGCACGCCCTGCCGGAGATCGGCCTCGCACCCCTCGTGATGTCCGACGGGCCCGTCGGGGTGCGCGGTGTCCGCTGGACCGCCGACGACCCCTCCGTCGCCCTGCCCTCCCCGACCGCGCTCGCCGCCACCTGGGACCAGGACCTGGCCCACCGCGCCGGCGCGCTGCTCGCCCAGGAGGCCCGCCGCAAGGGCGTGCACGTCCTGCTCGCGCCCACCGTCAACCTCCACCGCTCCCCGCTGGGCGGCCGCCACTTCGAGGCCTACAGCGAGGACCCGTACCTGACCGGCGTCATCGGCACGGGCTACGTCCGGGGCGTCCAGTCCGGCGGCGTCGGCACGACCGTCAAGCACTTCGTCGCCAACGACGCCGAGACCGACCGTTTCACCGTCGACAACAAGGTCGCCCCGCGCGCCCTGCGCGAGCTGTACCTGGCGCCCTTCGAGGCGATCGTCGCCAACGCCCGCCCCTGGGGCATCATGACCGCCTACAACCAGGTCAACGGCGTGACGATGACCGAGCACAGCCACCTCGTCAACGAGGTGCTGC
This sequence comes from Streptomyces sp. NPDC052114, assembly GCF_040680155.1. NCBI lineage: Bacteria > Bacillati > Actinomycetota > Actinomycetes > Kitasatosporales > Streptomycetaceae > Streptomyces > Streptomyces sp. NPDC052114. The sequence continues at coordinate 627,130 of NZ_JBFAWC010000001.1, forward strand.
GCGGCGAGTGGGGCTTCGACGGCGCCAACGTCTCGGACTGGATGGCCGCCCGCTCCACCGTCCGCGACATCGAGGGCGGCCTCGACATCGCCATGCCGGGCCCGGCGACCGTGTACGGCGAGCCGCTGGCCGCCGCCGTCCGCGCCGGCCAGGTCACCGAGGAGAGCGTCGACGAGGCCGTCCGCAACGTCCTGCGCCTCGCCGCCCGCGTCGGCGTCCTCGAAGGCGCCGAGCCCGCCGTCCGCCCCGAGGACCTGCCCGCCCGGATCGACGGCGAGGCCCTGGCCCGCGAGGTCGCCCGCCGCTCCTTCGTCCTCGTACGCAATGCCCGCGTCCGCGACGACGTCCGCGATGACATACGCGACTCCTCGCACGGCAGGGCCGGCCGCGTCCTGCCGCTGAACCCCGCGGGGACCGTCGCCCTCATCGGCGCCGCCGCCCGCGACGCCCGCGTCCTCGGCGGCGGGTCCGCCACCGTCTTCCCCGCCCGTGTCGTCTCCCCGCTCGACGGCCTGACCGCCGCCCTCCCCGAGGGCACGCTCACGTACGTCGTCGGGGCCGACCCCAGCGACGAACTCACCCCCGCCGACAAGGGGTTCGAGCTCCGCGCGGTCTGCCGCGACGCCGGGGGAGCCGTGCTCGGCGAGGGCGGTCTCCCCACCGGCCAGGTGCAGTGGATCGGCGACGACCTGCCCGCGGGCGTCACCCACGAGGCCATGGCGAGCATCGAGGTCATCGGCACGTTCACGCCCCGCGAGAGCGGCGATCACTCCTTCGGCACGCGGGGCCTCGGCACCTTCACGCTCCGTGTCGGCGGCCGGGTCCTCTACGACGGTGTTCAGCCCATGGGCTCCGAGGCCGACCCCTTCGAGGCGTTCTTCGGCTCACCGGTCGAGCGCGGCACCGTGGCCCTCACCGCGGGCGAGCCCGTCGAGGTCTCCCTGCGCCACCACCTGGACAAGGACGGGGCCACCCCGCTGCCCGGCGTCATGTTCTCCCTCGTCCACCTCGGCCCGCGGCGCGGCGCCGAGGAGCTGATCGCCGAGGCCGTCGAGGCCGCGCGCGGCGCCGACACCGCCGTCGTGGTCGTCGCCACCACCGAACGCGTCGAGTCCGAGGGCTTCGACCGCCAGGACCTCCGGCTGCCGGGCCGCCAGGACGACCTGGTCCGCGCGGTGGCCGCCGCCAACCCGAACACCGTGGTCGTCGTCAACTCCGGCTCCCCGGTCGAGCTGCCGTGGCGCGACGACGTCGCCGCGGTGCTGCTCGGCTGGTTCCCCGGCCAGGAGGGCGGCGCCGCCCTCGCCGACGTGCTGCTCGGCGCCGAGGAGCCCGGCGGCCGGCTCCCCACCACCTGGGGCGACCTCGCGGCGGCACCCGTCACCAGGGTCACCCCCAAGGACGGCGAACTCGCCTACGACGAGGGCGTGTTCATCGGCTACCCCGCCTGGGAGAAGGCCGGCGCCACCCCGTCGTACGCCTTCGGGCACGGCCTCGGCTACACCGACTGGACGTACGAGTCGATGACCGTCGAGGGCACCGCCGTCACGGTCCGCGTCCGCAACTCCGGTGCGCGCACGGGCCGCGAGGTCGTCCAGGTCTACCTGGCGCCCGCCGACGCCGACGCCACCGACCGCCCGGCCCGCAGGCTGGCCGGGTTCGCCGGCGTCGAGGCGGCACCCGGCGAGAGCGTGGAGGTGACCGTCGAACTCCCGCGCCGCGCCTTCGAGACGTGGGACGAGACCACCGGCTCCTGGACGTACCGGAGCGGCAGGTACGAGATCGAGGCGGGCCGCTCGCTCACGGACCGCCGCCTGACGGAGACGCTCGCCGTCTGACGGGGCGCCTGCCGTCTGACGGAGACGCTCGCCGTCCGACGCGCGGGCGCGCTCTCAGGAGAGGCGGAGGGCCACCGCACCGGCGGGCGGCGGCTCACCGCACCGAGAAGCCGTACACCGTCTGGGACACGTACACCCCGCCCGGCCGCAGCACCGTGGAGGGAAAGCGCGGCCGGTTCGGGGAGTCGGGGAAGTGCTGCGTCTCCAGGGCGATCCCGCCGCCCGGCACGAACGGCAGGTCCGCGGCGAAGTGGTCCGCCGTGTAGAGCTGGAGGCCCGGCTCCGTCGTCGCGACGGTCAGGACCCGCCCGGACGCCGGGTCGCTCAGCTCGGCCACCTCGACCGGCTCCGCCGTGACGCCCTTGTCCAGCACGTAGTTGTGGTCGAAGGCGGGTCCGGCCCGCCGCGCCCGGCGGAAGTCGAACCGCGTCCCGGTGACGTCCTCGTACTCCCCGGTCGGAATCCCGTCGCCGTCCACCGGGGTGATCCGCGAACCGGCGATGCGCACCTCGTGCCCCAGCGCGCTGCCGGTGCCCGCGCCCGCGAGGTTCCAGTACGTGTGGCTGGTGAGGTTCACGACGGTGGGCGCGTCGGCCGTCGCCTCGTACGCGATCCGCAGCGCGCCCGCCTCGTCCAGCGCGTACGTCGCCGACACCGCGAGCCGCCCGGGATAGCCCTCCTCGCCGTCGGGGGAGACCCGTGAGAGCCGCACCCCGTGCTCACCCGCGGGCGCCGCCTCCCACACCCGCTTGTCGAAGCCGCGGTCGCCGCCGTGCAGGGCGTTGGGGCCGTTGTTCCGGGCCAGGTGGTGCGTGCGTCCGTCGAGGACGAAGGTGCCGCCCGCGATCCGGTTCGCGTACCGCCCCACCAGCGCCCCGAAGTACGGCCCGGGATGCCCCAGATACCCCTCGATGTCCGCGAAGCCCAGCGCCACCGGTGCCACCCGCCCCGACCGGTCGGGGACCTCCACGGACTGCACGATCCCGCCGTAGGTGAGGATCCGCACCCGCACGGGACCCCGCTCCAGCGTCCAGCGGTGGACGGGCGTGCCGTCGGGAAGCGTCCCGAAGAGTTCACTGCGCATGATCGCGACCCTACGCCGGGCCGTCACTCCCCGGCCGGGGAGGCCCTTCGGACGGCGCCCGCTAGGCCACGGGCTCGCGCGACGTCACCTGCCGGTAGGCGATCTCGGCGAGCCTCGACTGGCCGTCCCTGCTGGGGTGGAACCAGTCCCAGTGGCTCAACTGCGCGCCGTCGAAGCGGTAGTCGAAGACCGCCCCGCCGTCGTACCGGCACCGCTGGTCCTTGGCGCACACGTCCTTCAGGACGGTGTTGTACGCCACCACCCGGTCCTGCACCGACTCCCGCCGCTGCGCCGCCTCGGCGCCCAGGTCGTCCGGGTCGGCCAGCATCGAGGAGCAGATGCCCAGCTTCCAGATCTGCTTGCCCAGCGGATTGCCGCGCCCCTGGGACCAGAGCCGCTTGAGATCCGGTACGGACGCCACGTACACCTGCGCCTTCGGCAGCTCGCGGCGCAGCGTGCGCATGGCCTCCTCGAAGGAGGTGCGGAAGTCGGCGACGGGCGTCATCGATGCGGCCGTCGTGCGGCAGGCGTCGTTGGCGCCCGCCATCACCGTCACCAGCTCCGGCCGCTCGGCGGCGGCCTGTTCGACCTGCGCGGGCAGGTCGGCCATGCGGGCGCCGGTCTTCGCGTGGTTCCAACTGTGCGTGGCGGCCCGCTCCTCTCCGAGCAGCCGGGTCGCCAGGCTCTTGATCTCGGCGTCCGAGCCGGTGGCCCAGGACGCCTCGGGGCAGTCGGAGAGCACCGAACAGGCGTCGAAGCCGCGGGTGATGGAGTCGCCGACCGCGGCCAGGGAGCGGGGTGAGGTGTCCCAGGCCGGACTGGGCTTGGGGGAGGGCTTGCGGGCCGAGGGTCCGCCCGGGGCCCCTGAGGCGCCGCCCTGCGCGTCGCACGCGGTGAGGGCCCCCGTACCGAGAAGGGCCGCCGTCGCGAGAGCGACGACGGCACGTGAGCGGTGCCTGCGGTTCCGCATCCCCTGCTCCTCCTCTGTCGTTCAACCCTCTGTCGTTCAACGTGACGTCGTGCGCGTGGCCGGGGTTGCGCCCCGCCGGGTGAATGGTCGGGGATTCCTGGCCTTCGGACCGACGGTACGTCACACTCCTTGCGCCGCCGCACGGTAGCCTCGGCCCGTAGCTGCCGGGCCACTGCTGGGACGGCGGCGACAGGGCGGGTGATCCACCCGGTGGCGCCCCGCTGCATTGGTTCCGCTAAATTACATCACGTCACATCTGTCCCCTTTTTCTAGTTTTCTCTAGTCTTTGGGAAAATCGCTCGGCACGGGCGCGAGGCCGCTGGGGAAGGCGAACCTCGACCCACACTGGAGGTCCCGGTGACGACACGTGGAGTTCTGTACGTGCACTCCGCACCGCGCGCGCTGTGCCCACACGTCGAGTGGGCTGTCGCGGGCGTGCTCGGTGCGCGTGTGAGCCTCGACTGGATCAGGCAGCCCGCGGCGCCGGGCACCTGGAGATCCGAATTCTCCTGGCAGGGCTCGGTGGGCACCGCCTCCAAGCTCGCCTCCGCGCTGCGCGGCTGGGATCTGCTGCGCTTCGAGGTCACCGCGGAGCCCTGCGCGACGGCCGAGGGCGAGCGCTACAGCGCCACGCCCGAACTCGGCATCTTCCACGCCGTCACCGGCATCCACGGCGACATCCTCATCCCCGAGGACCGGCTGCGCGCCGCGCTGGCCCGCTCGCAGCGCGGCGAGAGCGTCCTGGAGGCCGAGCTCGCCAAGCTGCTCGGCAAGCCCTGGGACGACGAACTGGAGCCGTTCCGGTACGCGGGCGAGGGCGCGCCGGTGCGGTGGCTGCACCAGGTCGTCTGAGCGGTACGTCCGGGCGGTACGTCCGGGCGGTACGTCTGGACGGTCCGGCGCGTCCGACCGGCCGTACGCGTGTCGCCCGATCGGGTACACGAAAGGGGCCCCCACCGTGTGGTGGGGGCCCCTTTCGGTTGCCTGTGACCGTCTCGGACGGTCCGCCCGCGACCGGTCAGACGGTCCGGAACGCCAGGACGACGTTGTGGCCGCCGAAGCCGAACGAGTCGTTCAGCGCCGCGATCCTGCCCTCGGGCAGCGGGCGGGCCTCGCCGCGCACGATGTCCGCGTCGACCTCGGGGTCGAGGTTGTCGATGTTGATCGTCGGCGGGGCCACACGGTTCTTGAGCGCGAGCACCGTGGCCACGGTCTCCACGCCGCCCGCGCCGCCCAGCAGGTGACCCGTCATCGACTTGGTGCTGGAGATGGCCATGTGGTCGACGTCGTCGCCGAAGGCCTTGCGCAGCGCCTTGATCTCGGCCACGTCACCCTGCGGCGTCGAGGTCGCGTGCGCGTTCACGTGCACGATCTCGGCCGACTTGAGGTCGGTGGTGTCGACCAGGTTCTGCAGCGCCGCCGCGATGCCGTTGCCGGACGGCTCGGGCTGCGTGATGTGGTGCGCGTCGGCCGAGATGCCCTGGCCGACGGCCTCCGCGTAGATCTTCGCGCCGCGGGCCTTGGCGTGCTCCTCGGACTCGAGGACGATCACGCCGGCGCCCTCGCCGAGCACGAAGCCGTTGCGGTCGGCGTCGTAGGGACGCGAGGCGCCCTGCGGGTCGTCGTTGTTCTTCGACATCGCCATCATGTTGCCGAACGCGACGATCGGCAGCGGGTGGATCGCCGCCTCCGTGCCACCCGCGACGACGACGTCGGCGCGGCCGGTGCGGATCATCTCGATGGCGTAGCCGATGGCCTCGGCACCGGAGGCACAGGCCGACACCGGGGTGTGCACACCGGCACGGGCGCCCAGCTCGATGCCGACGTTGGCCGACGGGGAGTTGGGCATCAACATCGGCACGGTGTGCGGGGAGACGCGGCGTACGCCCTTCTCCTTGAGCACGTCGTACTGGTCGAGGAGCGTGGTCACACCGCCGATGCCGGAGGCGATGACCGCGCCGAGCCGGTGCGGTTCCACCGAGGTGTCCTCGCCCGCCTTGGCGGTGTAGCCGGCGTCCGCCCAGGCCTCCCGGGCCGCGATCAGCGCGAACTGCGCCGAGCGGTCCAGCTTGCGGGCCTGCGGGCGGGGGATGATCTCGCCGGGCTCCACGGCGATCTGACCGGCGATGCGGACGGGCAGCTCGGCCGCCCAGTCCTGCTCCAGGGCGCTGACGCCGGAGCGGCCCGAGACCAGGCCCTCCCACGTCGACGCTGCGTCGCCACCCAGCGGTGTGGTTGCGCCGATACCGGTGACGACCACGGTGCGATTGGTCGAGTTCACAGGAAATTTCTCCACGGTGTTGAGGGGATCACGGCGCCACCACCGGGTGGCGACTGAGCACGGGCTTGATCAGGCCTGGTGCTCGAGGATGTACGTGGTCGCGTCGCCGACCGTCTTGAGGTTCTTGACGTCGTCGTCCGGGATCTTGACGTCGAAGCGCTCTTCGGCGGCGACGACGACCTCGACCATGGACAGCGAGTCGACGTCCAGGTCGTCGGTGAAGGACTTGTCCAGCTGGACGTCCTCGACCGGGATGCCGGCGATCTCGTTCACGATCTCGGCGAGACCGGCGACGATCTCTTCCTGAGTGGCGGCCATGTTGGCGCTCCTTCTTATGTATCCAGAGGGTGTGGCGCCCGCCGCGGCAGCGGCAGGTTGCAGTCGTACGGACCGGATGATCCGGACGTGATGCCTAGGGGAGGGTAACGACCGTGGCGGCGTACACGAGACCCGCCCCGAAGCCGATGACGAGCGCGGTGTCGCCGCTCTTCGCCTCGCCGGTCGCCAGGAGCCGCTCCATCGCGAGCGGAATCGAGGCGGCCGAGGTGTTGCCGGTGGTCTCCACGTCACGGGCGACCGTGACGTGCTCCGGCAGCTTCAAAGTCTTCACCATCGAGTCGATGATCCGCATGTTGGCCTGGTGCGGAATGAAGACGTCCAGGTCGTCCGCGGTGATTCCGGCCGCGTCCAGCGCCTGCTGGGCGACCTTCGCCATCTCGAACACGGCCCAGCGGAACACCGCCTGGCCCTCCTGCGTAATGGCAGGGAACTTGTCGGGGGCGCCGTTGCGGTACGCCTCCCAGGACTCGGTCTGCTTGATCGTCTCGGACTTGTCGCCCTCCGAGCCCCAGACCGTCGGACCGATCTTCGGCTCCTTGGAGGGGCCCACGATCACGGCGCCTGCGCCGTCGCCGAACAGGAACGCCGTGGCACGGTCGTGCAGGTCGGTGAGGTCGCTCAGCCGCTCCACGCCGATGACCAGGACGTACTCGGCGGAACCCTCGACGACCATGCCCTTGGCCAGGGTGAGGCCGTAGCCGAAGCCGGCGCAGCCCGCGGAGATGTCGAACGCGGCGGGTTTGCCCGCGCCGATCTTGTCCGCGATCTCGGTCGCGATGGCCGGGGTCTGCTTGAAGTGCGAGACGGTGGAGACGATCACGCCACCGATCTGCTCGGGCGTGATGCCCGCGTCGGCGATCGCCTTGCCCGACGCCTCGATGGACATCGCGGCCACGGTCTCCTCGTCGGAGGCCCAGTGGCGGGTCGCGATGCCCGAACGGGAGCGGATCCACTCGTCGGACGAGTCGATCGTCTCGAGGATGACCTCGTTCGGCACGACACGGGTGGGCCGGTAGCCGCCGACGCCCATGATCCGCGCGTACGGGGCGCCCTGACTGGGCTTGATCTTCGACATGCGCTACGGCTCCTTGTCTGTCGTCGGCTCAGGAATGCTCGGCGACGAGCGCGCGGGCCGCGTCGAGGTCATCGGGGGTCTTCACCGCGAGCGTCTTGACGCCCTTCAGGGCGCGCTTGGCCAGGCCGGTCAGGGTGCCGCCGGGGCACACCTCGATCAGCGCCGTGACCCCGAGCTCCTGGAAGGTCTCCATGCACAGGTCCCAGCGGACCGGGTTGGCCACCTGGCCGACCAGGCGCGAGATCACGTCGGCGCCGGTGGCCACGGTCCTGCCGTCCCGGTTCGAGACGTAGGTGAAGCGCGGGTCGCCGACGGTGAGGCCCTGGGCGGCCTCCTCCAGCTGCGCCACCGCGGGAGCCATGTGAGAGGTGTGGAAGGCGCCCGCGACCTTGAGGACGACGACCTTGCGCACGCCCTCGGGCTTGTCGGCCTCCAGTTCGGCGAGCTGCTCCTTGGTGCCGGCGGCCACGATCTGGCCCGCGCCGTTCACATTGGCCGGGGTGAGGCCGAGCTTCTCCAGGTGCGGGACGGTGATCTCGGGGTCGCCGCCCAGCAGCGCCGCCATGCCGGTCTCCGTGACGGCGGCGGCCTCGGCCATCGCGAGCCCGCGCTTGCGGACGAGACGAAGGGCGTCGTCGTCGGAGAGCACACCCGTGTACGCGGCGGCCGTGATCTCGCCGACGCTGTGTCCGGCGACGGCGCCCGGCGTGATGTCACCGAGTGCCCCGGCGGAGAGCAGACCGGCGGCCACGAGCAGCGGCTGCGCCACGGCGGTGTCGCGGATCGCGTCCGCGTCGGCCTGCGTGCCGTAGTGGGCGAGGTCCAGCCCGATGGTGTCCGACCAGGCGGCGAGCCGGTCTGCGGCGCCGGGAAGGTCGAGCCAGGGGGTCAGGAAGCCGGGCGTCTGAGCGCCTTGGCCGGGAGCGACGAGTACGAGCACTCTCACACTCTCTCTTGTGGACGGCGGGAGCCGCCCGTGGGGACAGGGACGAAGAACGGCTGGGGGAATTGTAGGGGCCCGACAAAATCCTACGATTGGGGATCCCCATCGGCCAGACGCCCCAGGATCAGTGCGATTCGCAGAGTGAATGCGGAGCGCACATCGGAAGGTGACCAACCGGTGACGTCAGTCACACGTCGAAGCCGGTAGCGCACGGTATTCGGATGAACGAAGAGCATTCTGGCCGCGCCTTCGAGGCTGCTCGCCTGCTCCAGATAGACACTGAGCGTTTCGAGCAGCGCGGAGCCCGCTTCCTCCAGCGGTCTGTAGATCTCCTCCACCAGCTGTTCGCGCGCCGCCGGATCCCCCGCGATCGCGCGCTCCGGCAGCAGATCGTCCGCGAGCACGGGCCGCGGGGCGTCCTGCCAGGCGGCGCAGGCCTTGAGCCCGGCGGCCGCGGCCTGCGCGGAACGGGTCGCGGCGAGCAGGTCGGGGACGATCGGCCCGGCCACCACCGGACCGGCCGCGTACGGCCCGATCAGGGACTTCGCCACATGCAGCGGATTGTTGTTGCCGCCCGCGATGACCACCAGGCGGTCGCCGAGCACCCCGGTCAGGACCTGCAGTTTCGCGTGCCGTGCGGCGCGGCGGATGGCCTCGACGGTCAGCTCGCTGTCGCCGTCCGGGGCGGTACCGAGGATCACGCACACATGCTCGGGCGAGTTCCAGCCGAGGGCCGCGGCACGGGAGACGGCACCCTCGTCGGCCTCACCGGAGAGCACCGCGTTCACCACGAGCGACTCCAGGCGCGCGTCCCAGGCACCGCGTGCCTCGGCGGCCTGCGCGTACACCTGCGCGGTGGCGAAGGCGATCTCACGGGCGTAGACGAGCAGCGCCTCGCGGAGCACCGACTCGTCGCCGGGCGCCGCGACCTCGTCGATCGCGGACTCCATCACCTCGATCGTCGTACGCACCATCTCCACGGTCTGGCGCAGGGTGATCGCCCTGGTCAGCTCGCGGGGGGCGGTGCCGAAGACGTCGGTGGAGATGGCCTGCGGCGCGTCCGGGTGCCGGAACCACTCGGTGAACGCGGCGATACCGGCCTGGGCGACCAGACCGATCCAGGACCGGTTCTCCGGCGGCATCGCCCGGTACCAGGACAGCGTCTCGTCCATGCGCGCGATGGCCTGCGCCGCGAGGCTCCCGGACGACTTCTCCAGGCGCTTCAGGGTCGCGGCGTGCGCGTGAGGGGTCCGCAGGGCGTCCGGGCCGGACTCCGGGCCGGTCGGCCGGCGGGACTCCTGGGGGGCTTCGTTCGCTGAGGGTTCGGGCACGGGGACAAGACTGCCTTATCGGGGCGGGGGGATGCGGTGCCGGGGCCACTGCCCGGCCGACGGATCGGTCGAAAACGGGGCACCGACGCGGCATCACCGCGTCGACGCCGCTGGTGGGTGGGGGCGGGCGAGTGGGCTTCGGCGAGCGGGACTTGGCGGCTGCGGGGCGCGTGGGACGCCCGGGACGGGCAGGACGCGCAGGCCTCGCGGGACGGGCCGGGTGCGCAGGCCTCGCGGGACGGGCCGGGTGCGGGGCAGGCGGGGTGTGCGGGGTGCGAGCGATACGGGGTGTGCCGGGTGTGGGACGTGAGGGGTAAGCGGAGTACGAGATGTGAGGGGCAGAAGGGTCGGCGAGGCATGCTGGGTGCGAGCCGTGTGCGACATGGCGGGTGCGAGCCATGCGTGGCATGCCGGGTGCGAGCCGTGCGCGACATGTCGGGTGGGGGCCGTGACGGCCACGGCCGTCCCGGTGACTACGGCCCGCCCCACCCGGCCAGGCCGTACCGTGGGGTACGTGATTGATGTACGGCGCTCCGGCGACCGGTACCGCGGCGGGGAGTCGGCGGCCGGCATCGAGTCCTTCCACGCCTTCTCCTTCGGCCCCCACTACGACCCCGACAACCTCCGCTTCGGCTCGATCCTGGCCTGCAACGAAGAACGCCTCGCGCCCGGCGCGGGCTTCGACGAACACCCGCACAGCCACACCGAGATCGTGACCTGGGTCGTCGAGGGCGAGCTCACCCACCGCGACTCGACGGGCCACGCGTCACGGGTCCGCCCCGGCGACGTCCAGCACCTCTCCGCCGCGGCCGGCGTCCGCCACGTGGAACGCAACGACGGCACGGTCCCCCTCACCTTCGTCCAGATGTGGCTGGCCCCCCTCTCCCCGGGCGGCGACCCCTCCTACGAAGTCGTCCACGGAATCGCCGACTCGACCCCCTACGCGGTCCCGGAGGCCGGCGCCCTCCTGCACATACGCAGGCTGGCCCCGGACGAACGCACCGCCCTCCCGGACACGCCCTTCGTCTACGTCCACGTCGTCCGCGGCGAAGTGCGCCTGGGCGGCGACCAGTTGGCGCCGGGCGACGCGGCGCGGATCACGGGCGAAACGGGCCTGGAGGCGATCGCTTCAGCCGCCGGTGCGGTGGAACTGCTCGTGTGGGAGATGAACGGGACCTAGCGCTCCCCACCGGCCCGGGCCCCGCCGGTAGGGCGAGTGGGGAGCGGGGCGAGGTTCCGGTCCGCTCAGAGCTCGGCCAGCACCGCGTCCGTGAACGCGGGCCACACCTCGACGGCCCACGGCCCGAACGGCCGGTCCGTCAGCGCGACACACGCCGCCCCCGCGTCGGGGTCCACCCACAGGAACGTCCCCGCCTGCCCGAAGTGCCCGAACGTCCGCGGCGACGACGAACTCCCCGTCCAGTGCGGCGACTTGGAGTCCCGGATCTCGAACCCGAGCCCCCAGTCGTTGGGGTTCTGATGCCCGTACCCCGGGAGCACACCCTTCAGCCCCGGATACGTCACCGTCATCGCCGCCGCCACGGTCCGCACGTCCAGCAACCGCGGCGCCTGCACCTCCGCCGCGAACCGCACCAGGTCGTCGACCGTGGACACCCCGTCCTTGGCGGGCGACGCCCCGCCCTCCAGCGAGGTCGACGTCATCCCCAGCGGTTCGAGGACGGCTTGGCGCAGATACTCCCCGAACGGAATGTCCGTCGCCTTGGCGATGTGGTCGCCCAGCACCTCGAATCCTGCGTTGGAGTACAGCCGACGCGTCCCCGGCTCCGACATCACCTTGTGCTCGTCGAACGCGAGCCCACTGGTGTGCGCCAGCAGGTGCCGCACCGTCGATCCCTCGGGCCCGGCGGGTTCGTCGAGCTCGACCGCCCCCTCCTCGTACGCGACCAGCGCCGCATACGCCGCGAGCGGCTTGGTGACCGAGGCGAGCGCGAAACGCCGGTCAGTGGGGCCATGCGTCCCCACGACCGTCCCGTCCGCGCGGACGACGGCGGCGGCAGCGGTCGGGACCGGCCAGTTCTCGATCAACGCCAGGCTCTGCATGCCTACGAGCCTAAGCGCCCTACAGCGACAACCGCATCGAGGGGTCGGGCTTGCGCACGAAGCCGAGCGAGGCGTACAGCGGCTCCGCCTCCGGCGACGCGTTGAGGTCCACACTGCGAGCCCCGCGCTCACGGAACCAGTCGAGCATCGCCTCCATGCACGCCCGCGCATGCCCCCGCCGCCGCTGATCCGGATCGGTGGCGACACTGAACACATGACCCACCCGGCCGTGCGGATTGCCCACTCGCCCGATCCTGTACTCCAGCGCACCGGCCACCAGCGCCGCGAGCCCACCCGGCCGCTCCGGATGCTCGACCACGAACGCCGCGAAGTCCCCTTCCCACTCCCCGAGCCGCCGACGTACCGTCGCCGTGGACTCGGCATGCCAACTCGTGTCCGACTCGGACGCGGATCCGGCCGCGAACACCGAATCGATCATGACCTGCCGCAGCCTGATCAGTTCCTCGGCATCTCCCGGCGTGGCACGGCGCACAAGACTCATGCCCGGCACCGTAGTGACCAAGAGCTGAGACGTCTCCTGGATTTCTCCCCAATCCACTTGCTTCGAGTGCACTCCAAGGGCCTAGCGTGATCGCCATGACGGTGATGGACACCACCCCCGCGCCAGCCCGCACCGCCTCGGAAGAGGCCGCCCGCGCAGAGTCCGCCACGGGAGCCGGCACCCGGACCGGCGCCGACCCCTGCGTCGCGGCACCCGTCGGGCCCCCGAGTCCGGACGGTCAGGACCAGTACACGATCAGCGAGGTCGCCGCCTTCACCGGCCTGAGCGCGTACACCCTGCGCTGGTACGAGCGGATCGGCCTGATGCCGCACATCGACCGCTCCCACACCGGCCAGCGCCGCTACAGCAACCGCGACCTGCGCTGGCTCGCCCTCGTCGGCAAACTGCGCCTGACGGGAATGCCCGTGGCGGACATGGTCCGCTATGCCGAACTGGTCCGCGAGGGCGAGCACACCTTCGCCGAGCGCCAGGAACTCCTGGAGCAGACCCGCCGCGACGTCCGCACCCGCATCGCGGAACTGCAGGACACCCTCGCCGTCCTCGACTACAAGATCGACAACTACGCGAACGCTCGGCGAGCGTCGGAGCGCTACTGAACCATCGAGCCGGCTCCGGCGCCCGGCAGGCCCGGCCCCGGCGCCGCCTCGCCGCTCCCGCTCAGGACACCCCCCTCGGCGCCCCATCAGGCCAACCCCAGGGCGAAGACCGCGAACCCGGCCGCCAAGAGCCCGGCCAGCGCCCGCCGGGCGTGGGTCGCCTGCTTCCAGGGAGCCTCGAAGCCGCGGGCGTAGCGCCCTATCAGCACCAGGAGCGCCGCGAGCACCGGCAGCCAGGCGATCCGCGCGGCTATCCAGCCCAGGGTGTCGGGGCTCGTGGTCAGCCCCGGCACCGCGCCGAGGAACGAGCCGGGCACGGCCGCGGTGAGCAGCGCCGTCTGGTGCCAGCACAGGATGGTCATCGCCGAGAGGTTGATCACGACGACCGGCGCCCACAGAGCGGGTCGGCGCAGCAGCCTGCCGATGCGGTCCCGCAGCAGGATCGCCGCGCCGCTCTGCGCGGCGGCGAGAGCGAGTACGAGCAGCGACGGAGGATGTGAGTTCGTGCGGGCCTCGCCCGGGACACCGACCATCGACGCCGGGTAGTGGAAGGCGAGCAGCAGGGCGGCGAAGAGCGCGGTGCCGCCGACGAGCAGGAGCCACGCGCCGCGCCGGCCCAGCTTCTTCTCGCCCCAGCACACGCCCAGTTGATAGGCGAACATCCAGCCCGGCAGCAGGTTCAGCAGACTCAGCCAGGAGGGCATGGTGTCCGCGTACGGGCCGTACCTCAGGAAGTCGACGACGGCGACCGACCCCAGCAACGGCACCGCGGCCCAGCCCCTCAGTCGCTCCGCCGCGCGTATGCACCACGGGGTGAGGGCCGTGATCACCGTATAGACGCCCACGAACCACAGCGGCTGGATGACCAGGGTGGAGCCGGTGCGCAACGTCGTGCCGGGCACGCCCAGGGCGTACAGCACCGGGATCAGTGCGGCCCAGACGGCCGTCACGCCGAGGACCGGCCGGCCGAGCCGGGCGAGGCGTCCGCGCAGCCAGCCGCCGGTCGACTCGCCGCGCGCCACCGCCCGGCGATACGAGAGCGTGGAGGCATAGCCGCCCACGAGGAAGAAGATGCCCAGCATCTGAAGCACCCAGCTGACCGGTGCGAAGAAGCCGAAGGAGGCCAGCGGGCTGGCGTTGTGCAGGGCGCCGCCGGAGTCGAGGGTGAAGCCGCCCAGGAGCCAGTGTCCGGTCGGCACGGCGAGCAGCGCGAGGGCGCGCAGCCCGTCTATCGCCCGGTCGCGGTGGGCGGGGGTCTTGGCGTCGATGGCGGACGCGGCTCCGCGCAGTCCGCTCAGGGTGGGCAGGCTCATGTCCGAGCTCCGGTGGGTCGGTGGTCGGCGGGGGAGTGGTCTCCGTCGGCGATGCGGGCGAAGGTGCGCAGGGAGTCCGTGCCGGGGGCCAGATAGCCGGTGTGGCCCTTGGCGCGCTCGGCCGGTATGCGGCGGGCCCCGAAGGCGGAGGAGGTCGGGTCCTCGCCGTGCCCGAGGCCGAACAGCTCGACGCTCGGCACCCGGTCGATCCAGTCGCTGTCGTCCTTGGCGGCCCAGACGCGGGCGCTGGTGTGCAGGTCGTCGACGCTGTCCGCGCGCATGCCGGGGGAGCCGAACACCACCAGGTCGGACGCGGGCAGGCGGGGCGCGGCGAGTCCGCACACCACCGAGCCGTAGCTGTGGCAGAACACGGCGGGACGCGCGGCACCGGACGCCGTCAGGCCCTGGGTGAAGCGCACCAGGCGCGGCGCTCCCGCTTCGGCGAGCCGGCCCGTGGCGGCGTCGGGGCCCAGACCGACCGGGGTGGTGTAGCCGACCCAGGCGATCACGGCGGTGCGGTCGCCCGCTGTCGTGTGCAGGGTGCGGGCCATGCCGGCCGGTGTGCCGTACTCGTCCTTGGTGCGGTCGAAGGTGCTCAGGTCGATGTCGGACCCCGGCACGACGACGGACACATGCTCCGCCTTCGTCAAGTCGCCGTACACCTCTGCGACTTGGCCGCGACCTCGTGGGTCGAAGGCCAGGATCTGCCGGCCGGGGGCGAGCAGCTCGTCGTAACGGGCGACCAGGGAGCGGGCCCGCTCGTGGTCCTGCGGCGTGAGATCCGGGTCGGTCGACCGGGCCCGCTCACGGGCGCGCTCGGCCCGCAGGGAAAGGGAGTTGGCCTCGTACCTGAGGGCTGCCGGGGCGCCGTCCAGATTGCCGACGACCGAGGGGTGGCGGACCAGCAGCTCGCGGCGCTGTGCGGGCGTCAGCGAGTCGAAGAACGCGGCGATCCGGGCGGGGGAGGCGGTCGCCGGATCCGGCAGCCGCATCCCCAGCTCATGGTCCGCGCGCCAGGAACCGGTGCCGGGCGGCGGGCCGGTGAGCGGCTGCTGTTCATTGCCGACGGCCCAGCCCGCGGTGCCCGCCACGACCGTCGTCATGAGCGAGGCGGCGACGAGCGCCCTCTTGCTCCGTGCTTTCCATGACCGCAGCCGCATGGCTCGTCTCCCCCGCTTCGTGGTGCTCTGTGGCCTGACGAAGCGAAAGGTAGGAAGACGGTGTGCGGCGACACGTCACACCGAGGAGCCAACTCTCAGGTGATACCGGGGTATGCCGTGGTGATACCGAGGTAGGGGGTGGCCTACTGCTCGCCGGGCGTGACCAGCCCCGACTCATAGGCGAAGATCACGGCCTGGGCGCGGTCCCGCAGCTCCAACTTGTTGAGCACGCGGCCGATGTGGGTCTTCACCGTCTGCTCGGCGAGCACCAGGCGTTCGGCGATCTCCTGGTTCGACAGGCCGCGCGCGATCAGGACCAGGACCTCGGTCTCGCGCGGCGTCAGGCCGTTCAGCCGGAGCGACTGGTCCGTGCGCGGCGCGGTCCGCTGCTTGGCGAAGTCCGCGATCAGCCTGCGGGTCACCGATGGGGCGAGCAGCGCCTCGCCTGCCGCGACCACGCGGACGGCCGAGATCAGATCGGCGGGCGGCGCGTCCTTGAGCAGGAACCCGGAGGCTCCGGCGCGCAGCGCCTCGTACACGTAGTCGTCTACGTCGAAGGTGGTGAGCATCAGCACCTTCGGCAGGTGCACCACGCCAGGCGGGGGGTTCAACAGGGCGCGGGCGGCGGCGAGTCCGTCCATCTCCGGCATGCGGACGTCCATCAGGACGACGTCGGGATGGGTGCTGCGGCTGACCTCCACGCCCTGCTTGCCGTCGGGTGCCTCGCCCACGACGTCGATGTCGCTCTGCGCGGCGAGCAGCGCGGCGAACCCCGCCCGCACCATGGCCTGGTCGTCGACGATGATCACGCGGATGGTCATGCGGTGCCGGAGTCCTTCGGGATGAGAGGGAGTCGGGCGGCCACGCGGAAGCCGCCGTCGGGCAGCGGACCGACGTCGACCGTGCCGCCGACCAACCGTACGCGCTCGCGCATGCCGACGAGCCCGTGGCCCGTGCCGCTGCTCTCCAGCGGGGCGGGCGGTTCTGTGGACGGGCCGTTGACCACGAGGATCAGGAGGTTCTCGTCGTCCAGCGTCAGCGTGATCCTGGTGGGGGCGCCGGGGGCGTGCCGCATCACGTTCGACAGGGCTTCCTGGACGATGCGGTAGGCGGACAGGTCCACGGCCGGGGTCACGTCGGCCAACTGCCTGAGGACCGCCAGCTCGGGACGTGACAGGTCGATCGGTATGCCGGCCCGCACGGTCGCCTCGACCAGGTGCGGCAGCCTGTCGAGGCCTGGTTGCGGCGCCCGTTCGCCGTTCGCGCCCTCGCTGCGCAGCACCGAGAGCAGGCGCCGCATCTCGGTCAGGGACTCGCGGGCGCTCGCCGCTATGCTCCCGAACTCGTCGCGCGCCGCGGCCGACAGGTCGTCGAGCCGGTAGGGCGCGGAGTCCGCCTGGACCGTGATGACGGACATGTGGTGGGCGACGACGTCGTGCAGTTCGCGGGCGATGCGGGCCCGTTCCTCGAGGAGGGTGCGCTGGGCGCGCTCGGCCTCGCTGATGGTCTCCTGCTCGACGAGTCTGCGCCGGGCGTCTCCACGCTCGCGCAGCAGCGCGCCGAACAGCAACACGACCCCGCTCAGCACGATCAGCAGCACGCTGGTGTCCTGGCTGCCCTCGCCACGGAACGCGCCGAGCACGAGTCCGGCGACCACGGTGACCAGCCAGACCACGAGGAGCGTCCGGCGGCTCTCCCGCAGCGCCAGAGCGCAGCAGAGGACCAGATACCCCACGATGATCATGGGGGTCCACGGGGCGGGCCGTTCGGGGTCGGCGGCCATCGTCGCGATCGCCCCGAAGACATCCGCGACGATCATGATCCACCAGGCCGGGAGCGGCCGGGTGATCGCCAGGAGCAGCGGAGCGGCCTGGGCGACGGCCAGGCCGCCCGCCAGGCCGCCGTTCACCCCGTAGTCGTGCGTCAGGACCTGGACCGTGACCGGGATCAGGACGGCGACGAAGCCCGCCGCGATCAGCAGCGGCAGCATCCGCACCCAGCGTTTGGGAGCGTGCGCGAGCAGCGGCTCGGTCCGCGTCGCGGGAGTCGAGAGCGAGGCCCCGGCCGTGCGCAGGCCGTCGAGGACGGCCGTGGTGGCACGGCGCAGGGGAGCCGCGCGGTCGTCCGGCTCGGGGGCCGGACGGCTGGGCTCTTGGTCGGGAGGTGTCGATGCGCTGCTCATGGCCTGATCAGCGTAGGCAAGAAGCCCGGGCCGTGACGTCATACCGGAGAGCCGGACCGCACCCATACCCAGGTATCACGGCCCTGGGCCGGGTGCCGCGATCCCGGGCACCACCGTGGCCCCACGGGCCGCGACCGCGACCGCGCTGTTCCCATGTGGGTCGCGACCGCGGCCTCGTCGTTCCCACGCGAGCCGCAGCCGCGGCGTGGCCACCCCGCCGCATGTGGACGTGCCCCGTGCGGGATCACAGCTCGGCCAGCAGTTCGGCCTTCTTCGTCGTGAACTCGTCGTCCGTGAGCAGGCCCGCCTGGTGCAGTTCGCCCAGATGCCTGATGCGGTCCGCGATGTCCGCCGGATCGCGTCGCACGCCCGGCGTCGCGGAGGAGGCCACGACGCCGTCGGACGTCGGGGCCGGGCCCGACGTCCGTACCGCGGCGAGGACCGAAGCTGCGAACGGCAGCGACTCGTGGACCGGGCCGTAGCCGAGGCCGAACACCACGGCTGCCGGGTCCTGGTCGGCCTGCGCGGGCTGCGCCACGGGAGTCTCCCGGCGCAGCAGCCGCAGATGGCCCTCGAACACCTCGGGGGAGCGCCACTCGATGCCACTCAGATCACCGACGGAGAAGCTCTGGTCGCCGGCCTTCCACTTCGCCGACGACGCGCCCGTCCAGAACCAGCGGAAGGACACCCGCTTGCCGTCGAAGGAGGCCTTCCCGTCGTACGCCTTGAACTGCAGGGGCGCTTCGGGGGCGGCCACCAGATAGCGATCGGACGGTCCGCCGCCGTCCGGCGGCAGCTGTGCCCGCAACTCGTCCGCGTAGTACTCGGCGAGCGTCTCCCGCTCGGCTGGCAGCACCAGGCGGTACGGGTCGCAGCCGTCCTTGAGCTGGCCCGCCGCCGCCTCCATCAGAGGATCGGCGCCCGCTCGTGGGACGGCATGCAGAACCACGGTCCCGCGTTTTCCTGGGGAGAGTGTCACCGCTGCGATCGCCTCAAGGGGGATACGCCGTTCACCGAGCGCCTGGAAGAGCTTCGGCGTGCGGATTCCCCGTTCGAAGCGGATGAGCACGGAGTCGGACTCGAACTCCCAGGCGGCATGAAATCCGGCCAGTACGTCACCCATGCGGCTCATCGTAGGCGGCACACGCGCCTCCGTCCCTCCTGCGGCGGGCCGCTGTTTCAACGATTTCTACGCGCGTCAGGCCGCGGCGGTGCCGGAAAAACCCTTCCGGCAGGCGTCGCCCCCACTGGCGCACCGCACCTCGTGGTACGAACCAGTGCCGATCTCGGCGAAGTTGCGCAGGCTCTCCGTGCCCGGCTCGAAATAGCCGGTGTGCCCCACCGCGCCCGTCGCGGACAGCACGCGCGCGCCGAAGCCGGACGACACCGGGTCGGCGCCGTGACCGAGCCCGCCGACCTCCATGTACGGGACATCCTGGATCCAGTCGTCGCCGTCCCGGGTGGCCCAGATCCGGGCGCTCGTGCCCAGCTGCGACGCCGTGTCGGCGCGCATGCCGGGGCTGCCCGCGACCGCGATGTCGGTGACCCGCGCGGGCAGCGTTCGCGCGGCCACACCGCACACCACGGAGCCGTAGCTGTGGCAGTACAGCGCGACCTTCGTACGGCCGGGAAGCCCGCGCACCATGGCATTGAGGCGCACGGCGCCGTCCTCGGCGCGCATGGCCGTCGCGGCGTCCATGCCGATGCCGACGGGCGCGGTGTAGTCGGCCCACGCGATCACGGCGGTACGCGCGCGTGGGGCCGCGGCGCGCTCCGCGCGGTAGAGCGACTTCGCCATGCCCACCGGTGCGGAGTACTTCCGGAACGTCCGCTCGAAGGTCAGCACATTGGTGTCGACACCAGGGACGACGACCGAGACGCGCTGGGCCTTGTCGATGTCTCCGAAGACCTCGGCCATGCGCCCGGAGCCCATGGGATCGAAGGCGAAGACCTGGCGTCCGGGGCGCATCATCACCCCGAACCGCTTCATCCTGCGCTCGGCCTCCTGCTGCCCCGCGGGAGAGAGGCGCTTGTCGTGCATGCGTTTGTGCTCGACCTTGCGGGCCTGCCCCAACGCGATGTGGTTCGCGCGATAACGCAGCGTGGCGGGCGCGCCGTTCATGTTGCCGACCGCCAGGGGATATCGGGCGGCCAGGCGGTTGCGCTGCTGTGTGTCGAGCGAGGCGAAGAAGTGGGCGAGCCGACCGGCGGGAGCGTCGGGGTCGGGCAGCGCCCGCCCGTCTATGCTCCCCCGCTCCCAGGCGGAGAGGGCGGCTTCGAGCGGGGACGCGTCGCCCTTGTTGTGGCGCACCGCGGTCCAGCCCGTGGTCGCCAGCATGACGAACACGACGGCGAGCGCGAGCAGAGCACGCCAGACGCTGAGTTGAGGGGATGAGTCGAAGGAAGTCACTACGGAACACCCTAGGAGAATCGTGATGCCTACCGTGCATCGGGTGAGACAGATCACGTTTCTTGAGGGGTAATTGAGGCAAAGAGGGCGCATCTAATGGCGTGCCATCACGCTCCGTAGGCGGCGCACGCGCGCGGCGCGAGAGGGGTGACAGTGACGCATGGTGCGCACTTCGTGGCTCAACGTATCCGAAAAATCAGAGGGTTGAACGAACGGGGCGCCGCCGTGGTGCGAGCGGTGCGCCGCCGCCGTGCTGCGAGCCGGCAGCTGTTCGCTACCGGGCGTGCCAGTCGTCCGCCAACGCGGGCCCCAGGTAGTCGAGATACTGCACGGTGATCTCGCGGATGGATTCCAGGCTGGTGTCCTGGCCCGCGCCCCACAGGCGCCCCGCGACCCGCATGACGCCGCTGAAGGCGGCCACCGCCACGCGCGGGCGCGGGTCGGTCGCGTCGAGCCCCTCGCGTTCGGCGATCACGCTCGCGACCTCGTCCTCGGTCTCGATGGAGCGGCGCAGATGGGCGGCGAGCAGGGCGGGGGTCGATTCGATCATCTGGTAGGTGCGCATATGGAGTTCGACCGGGACGACCTCCGTGATGGACTGCCCCATCACTTCCCAGGAGTCCAGGACGGCGTTGCGCAGCGCCACCAGAGGTGCTTCGTGGGAGGGGCGTTCGCGCAGGGCCTCGACGAACCGGGCCTCCACCATCACCTGGATCGCGAACGCGGCCTCCTGCTTGTTGGCGAAGTATCGGAAGAACGTTCGCTGGGAGACGTCGACGGCCTCGGCGATCTCGTCGACGGTCGTCTCCTCGTACCCCTTGGTCGTGAAGAGTTCGAGTGCCGCGTGCAGCAGCGCGTCCCGGGTGCGCTGCTTCTTGCGCTCGCGCAGTCCCGGCTTCGCGGGTGCGGTGGGCGCGTCCCCGGCCGTCTCTCCGGTGGTCTCCCCCTGTGGTTCCACGAGGGCCGCCGCTTGCTGCCTGGCCTTCACGCCATGGTCCTCTTTCTGCCTGTTCGCCCAGCTCACCATACCTGTGAGCCAGATGACAGTTACCGACTTGTGAAATGGTTTGTCAACTGTCAGTCGCTGACACTAATCTCATTCGCATGACTAGTCAGACCACCGTCGACACAGCGGACAAGGCACCGGAGCCTGCGTCCGCTCCGGCCAAGGGGCTCCGCGGCCACCCTTGGCTGACGCTGTTCTCCGTCGCGATCGGCGTGATGATGGTCGCCCTGGACGGCACCATCGTGGCGATCGCCAACCCGGCCATCCAGAAGGACCTCGACGCCACGTTCGCGGACGTCCAATGGATCACCAACGGCTACTTCCTCGCGCTTGCCGTCTCTCTGATCACCGCTGGCAAGCTGGGTGACCGCTTCGGCCACCGGCAGACCTACCTCATCGGCGTGGTCGGCTTCGCCGCCGCCTCCGGGGCCATCGGACTGTCGAGCAGCATCAGCCTGGTGGTCACCTTCCGCGTGCTCCAGGGACTCTTCGGCGCTCTCCTGATGCCCGCCGCGCTGGGCCTGCTCAGGGCCTCGTTCCCGGCCGAGAAGCTCAACATGGCCATCGCCATCTGGGGCATGGTGATCGGCGCGTCCACCGCCGGCGGCCCGATCCTCGGTGGTCTGCTCGTCGAGCACGTCAGCTGGCAGTCCGTCTTCTTCATCAACGTGCCGGTCGGCGTGCTCGCCCTGGTGCTCGGTCTGTTCATCCTCAAGGACATCCGGGCGGAGAACGCCCCCAAGTCCTTCGACATCCCCGGCATCGCACTGCTGTCGGCGGCCATGTTCTGCCTGGTCTGGGCGCTCATCAAGGCTCCCGCGTGGGGCTGGGGCGACGGCATGACCTGGACGTTCATCGGCGCCTCCGTGCTGAGCTTCGCGGCCTTCGCGGCCTGGGAGACGAAGGTCAAGGAACCGCTCATCCCGCTGGGCCTGTTCCGCTCCGTGGCACTGTCCGCCGGTGTGGTCCTGATGGTGCTCATGGCCATCGCCTTCATGGGCGGACTCTTCTTCGTCACCTTCTACCTGCAGAACGTGCACGGGATGAGCCCCGTCGACAGCGGTCTGCACCTGCTTCCGCTCACCGGCATGATGATCGTGGGCTCGCCGCTGGCGGGCGGGATGATCACCAAGCTGGGTCCGCGCATCCCGCTGGCCATCGGCATGCTGCTCACCGCCATCGCCATGTACGGGATGTCCCTGCTGGAGGCCGGCACGGGCAGCGGCGTCATGTCGATCTGGTTCGGTCTCCTCGGCCTCGGCCTCGCGCCGGTGATGGTCGGTGCGACGGAGGTCATCGTGGGCAACGCGCCCATGGAGCTCTCCGGCGTCGCCGGAGGACTTCAGCAGGCCGCGATGCAGATCGGCGGCAGCCTCGGCACGGCCGTCCTCGGTGCCGTCATGGCCTCGAAGGTCGACAGCGAACTGCCCGGGAACTGGGCCGACGCGAAGCTTCCGCCGCTCAGCTCCGCCGAACTCGACAAGGCCGCCGAGGCCGTCCAGGTCGGCGTCGCGCCCGTCCCGCCGAAGGCACCGCCGTCGATCGCCGAGCAGATCACCTCGGTCGCGCACGACACCTTCATGTCGGGCATGGGCATGGCCTGCCTGGTCGCCACCGGCGTCGCCGTGGTCGCGGTCTTCATCGCGTTCCTCACCAAGCGCGGCGAGAACGCCGAGGCCGCGGCGGGCGTGGCACACGTCTAGAGCGCAGATCCGCGGCCCGGGCGCCCGCCGACTCCCGTCGGCCGGTGAATGTCAGGGAAAGCCCCTCAGGGACAACCTGGGGGGCTTTCGCCTATCCGGGTGACGCACATTCGTACCCCTTCCGATGGCCCGGTCGGCAGGTCCACAGTTCAGGCAGAAGATCCGCACGGCCCGACGCAGGGCTCACGACGCGGACAACTGAGCTGTTCGACACGGGGGTTGAATCACATGCGTACGTCCATGCCCAAGACCGTCATCATCACCGTCACCGCCGCCGCACTCGCCGCGGTGATGCTCACACCCGTCCACGCCGGGGCCGCCGCCCCGCCGACGCTCCGCGGCTGCGGACCGGGTGAGCTCTGCCTCTGGAACAAGGCGGGGTTCAAAGGGGCCCGAAAGGTCTACGAGCTGGCGGACATCGACATCGAGAGTTGCATCGCGCTGCCGGAGGGGGGCAGCGCGGTGTCTCTCGCCAACCGCACGGGCAGGCCCGTCACCACGTACCAATCGGCGGAGTGCGCCGAGACGGGCGAGTTCGACACCTATCCGGGCAGCGGCACCTGGGCGCCCGAATCGCCCTATCGCGTAAGGGCCTTCAAGGTCTGGGAGAGCTGAGTGGGGGTACTCGACGCGCCGAGCCCGAATCGACAGACACAACGGTTGCCCCACCGACTGACCCGAGGAGTGACGACGGCGGGCTTCGGACACACGCCGCGCCCGCACCCCCGCTCACGCGGCCGCACGAGGTCATGGAGCGGGCCGGACCGCGCGACGCTCGGGACAGTCGGGGGCAACCACCTCGGGACTCAGGAGGCCCCTGTGCCTCCGAGGCCTCCGAGCGCCTCCGCCTCCGCGGCACCGCGCTCGCCCGACGCGGGACTCGGCACCGCACCCACCACCGACCCCGCCCCCGACAACGCCGACACCTGCGCGCGCAGCGCCTGAACCTCCGCGGTCAGCGCCTCGATCGCGGCCGTCTGGCGCCGCTCCTCGACGTCGTCCTTGTCGAATCGGGCGATGAACCACGCCGCGATGTTCGCGGTGACGACACCGAGGAGCGCGATGCCCGACAGCATCAGCCCGACCGCGAGCACCCTGCCGAGGCCCGTCGTCGGCGCGTGATCGCCGTAGCCCACCGTCGTCATCGTGGTGAAGGACCACCACACCGCATCGCCCAGCGTCTTGATGTTCCCGTTCGGTGACTCCCGCTCCACGGAGAGCACCGCCAGGGAGCCGAACATCAACAGGCCCACCACCGAGCCCGCGACATACGTCGTCAGCCTGATCTGCGACGCCATCCGGGCCCGCCGGCCGACGAGCATCAGCGTGGAGACCAGCCGCAGCAACCGCAGCGGCTGAAGCATCGGAAGGATCACGGCGCACAGGTCCAGCCAGTGCGTGCGGACGAACTGTCTGCGGTGATCGGTGAGAAGGAGACGCACGATGTAGTCGAGAGCGAACGAACCCCAGACGAGCCACTCCACCACCGTGCACGTCTTCGTCACGGCCTTGCTCGCGTCGGGCATCACGATCGGCACGGCGTAGGCGACGGCGAACGCCACCGCGAGCGCGAGAAGCGGGCGTTGGGTGCGCCGCTCCCAACGGATCTGTGCCGGTTGTTGCTTCATGCGCGCATCGTAGAAAACGCCGGAAGGCGGCGGGACCCGTGGTCCGCCGCCCTCCGCGGGAAAGGAAAGATGTGCTACACGTGCGCGGGATCGCCGCGCGGCGTGTGCGGTTGTCGTTACGCGTCGCCCCCGGCCGAGCCCGGGTCGGCAGCCGTGACGTCGAGAAGCTGGTAGCGGTCGATCGCCTGCTTCAGGACGGAGCGGTCCACCTTGCCCTCACGGGCGAGTTCGGTCAGCACCGCGACCACGATCGACTGCGCGTCGATGTGGAAGTAGCGGCGGGCGGCACCGCGGGTATCGGCGAAGCCGAAGCCGTCCGCGCCCAGCGACTGGTACGTGCCGGGCACCCAGCGGGAGATCTGGTCGGGGACGCTCCGCATCCAGTCGGAGACGGCCACGAACGGACCCTCGGCGCCGGTCAGCTTCTGCGTCACGTACGGGACGCGCTGCTCCTCCTCGGGGTGCAGGAGGTTGTGGCGCTCGACCTCCACGGCCTCACGGCGCAGTTCGTTCCAGGAGGTGGCCGACCAGATGTCCGCCTTGACGTTCCACTCCGAGGCGAGGATCTGCTGGGCCTCGACCGCCCACGGCACCGCCACGCCGGACGCGATGATCTGGGCCGGGATGGCGCCCTGCTCACCGGACTTGAAGCGGTGGATGCCCTTGAGGATGCCGTCGACGTCCACGTCGGCGGGCTCGGCCGGGTGCTGGATCGGCTCGTTGTAGACGGTGAGGTAGTAGAAGACGTCCTCGCTGTCGGGGCCGTACATCCGGCGCAGGCCGTCCTTGACGATGTGCGCGATCTCGAAGCCGAAGGCGGGGTCGTAGGCGACGCAGCCCGGGTTGGTCGAGGCGAGCAGCTGCGAGTGGCCGTCCGCGTGCTGGAGGCCCTCGCCGGTCAGGGTGGTGCGGCCGGCGGTCGCGCCGAGGACGAAGCCGCGCGCCAGCTGGTCTGCCATCTGCCAGAACTGGTCGCCGGTGCGCTGGAAGCCGAACATCGAGTAGAAGACGTAGACCGGGATCAGCGGTTCGCCGTGGGTCGCGTAGGCCGAGCCGGCGGCGATCAGGGAGGCGGTGCAGCCGGCCTCCGAGATGCCGTCGTGCAGCATCTGGCCCGTCGGCGACTCCTTGTAGGCGAGGAGGAGCTCGCGGTCCACGGCCTCGTACTGCTGGCCGAGCGGGTTGTAGATCTTCGCACTCGGGAAGAAGGCGTCCATGCCGAAGGTGCGGTACTCGTCCGGGGCGATCAGCACGAAGCGCTTGCCGATCTCCTTGTCCCGCATGAGGTCCTTCAGGATGCGGACGAACGCCATGGTGGTGGCGATCGACTGCTGGCCCGAGCCCTTCTTCGCGGTCGCGTACGTCTTGTCCTCGGGGAGCTGCAGCGGCTTCGCGCGCACGACGCGGGTCGGGACGTAGCCGCCCAGGCCCTTGCGGCGGTCGTGCATGTACTGGATCTCTTCGGAGTCGCGGCCCGGGTGGTAGTAGGGCGGGGCGCCCTCTTCCAGCTGCTTGTCCGTGATCGGGATGTGCAGGCGGTCGCGGAAGCCCTTGAGGTCGTCGACCGTGAGCTTCTTCATCTGGTGCGTGGCGTTGCGGCCCTCGAAGTTCGGGCCGAGGGTCCAGCCCTTGACCGTCTGGGCGAGGATCACCGTCGGCTGCCCCTTGTGGGCCTTGGCCGCGGAGAACGCCGCGAAGATCTTCTTGTGGTCGTGACCGCCGCGGCCCAGGTGCAGGATCTGGTCGTCGGTCATGTTCTCGACCATGGCGCGCAGGCGCTGGTCGTCGCCGAAGAAGTGGTCGCGGATGTAGGCGCCGGTCTCGGTCGCGTACGTCTGGAACTGACCGTCGGGCGTGGTGTTGAGCCGGTTGACCAGGATGCCGTCGCGGTCCTGCGCGAGCAGCGGGTCCCAGCTGCGGTCCCAGACCAGCTTGATGACGTTCCAGCCGGCGCCGCGGAACTGGGATTCCAGCTCCTGGATGATCTTGCCGTTGCCGCGCACCGGGCCGTCGAGGCGCTGCAGGTTGCAGTTGACGACGAAGGTGAGGTTGTCCAGGCCCTCGCGGGCGGCGATGGAGAGCTGGCCGAGCGACTCGGGCTCGTCCATCTCGCCGTCGCCGAGGAACGCCCAGACGTGGGATTTGGAGGTGTCGGCGATGTCACGCGCCTCCATGTAGCGGTTCATGCGCGCCTGGAAGATCGCGCCGAGCGGGCCGAGGCCCATGGAGACCGTCGGGAACTCCCAGAAGTCCGGCATCAGACGCGGGTGCGGGTACGACGAGAGGCCGTCGGGGGCCTTCGACTTCTCCTGGCGGAACGCGTCGAGCTGCTGCTCGGTGAGCCGGTCCAGGAGGAACGCACGGGCGTAGATGCCGGGGGACGCGTGTCCCTGGAAGAAGATCTGGTCGCCGCCGTCGCCCTCGTCCTTGCCGCGGAAGAAGTGGTTGAAGCCCACGTCGTAGAGCGAGGCGGAGGAGGCGAAGGTGGCGATGTGACCGCCGACACCAATGCCGGGGCGCTGGGCGCGGGAGACCATGACCGCGGCGTTCCAGCGGGTGGCGTTGAGGACCTTGCGCTCGATCTCCTCGTTGCCGGGGAAGAACGGCTCGTCCTTGGTGGCGATCGTGTTGACGTAGTCGGTACTGCGCATCTCGGGCACGGCGACACGCTTCTCGCGTGCGCGCTCGATCAGCCGGAGCATCAGGTAGCGGGCCCGCTCGCGACCGCGTTCGTCGACCGCGGCGTCGAGGGAGTCGAGCCACTCCTGGGTCTCTTCGGGATCGAAGTCCGGGACCTGACTGGGCAGGCCGCCAATGATGATCGGGTTGCGATCGGATCCGGAAGCCACGCTGTTCCTTCGCTGTTGGGGCTCTCGCCTGGGTTCTGCCTGGCCGTGCACCGCTCCCCATCGTGTACCGCGTGGACGCAAACGTCATCTCTACCGATAGGTAACCGAGACGTTCTTCCGGTGACCCCCTGGGGTAGGCTCGGCCCAAATCGCAACGATACGCCCATCCTGCCTAGCGGGTTCGCAGAGCCGTTCGGCCTCGCACGGATGTGGCGGCAGTTGCGGCGACACGGTCGGGAACGTCACCGTTTCGGCGGTCTCGACGGCCGGGTACTTGCGCGATCCGTCCCGCCCGTGTGGACTACGGCCAACGCCCCGCGCACGCGCGTGGCTGACAGGCATTCCCAAAAACATGATCAGGAGGCAATCCGTGAGCGCGACCGCGGACCACGCGGAGACGAACCTTGCCGTAAGGCTTGGTTTCCAGCCCGACCAGGTGGTCCAGGAGATCGGCTACGACGACGACGTCGACCAGGAGCTCCGCGAGGCCATCGAGGCTGCCACTGGCACAGAGCTCGTCGACGAGGACTACGACGACGTGGCTGACGCCGTGGTGCTCTGGTTCCGTGAGGACGACGGGGACCTGACTGATGCGCTGGTGGATGCCATCGCGTACATGGAGGAGGGCGGCTCGATCCTGCTGCTCACACCGAAGACCGGTCGGGACGGGTACGTCGAGCCGAGCGACATCGGTGAGGCCTCCACCACAGCGGGGCTGTCGGCGACCAAGAGCATCAACGCCGGCAAGGACTGGAGCGGCAGCCGGCTGATCACGCCGAAGGGCGCCGCCAAGAAGCGGTAGCGCTTCGCTTGGACGGTGGGTGCGGGCCTGCGCGGCCCGAGACTCCGCGGGGCCGACAGGGCGCCGTGGGCCGTGACGGGGTGCCGTAGGCCGTGTGACAGCGCACTCGTGCCCCGGCAGGGTGCTTCCGTGCCCGGCGCTTCTTCAGGGCGCTCCCGTCGTAACCCTTCAGGGTGTTCTTGAGGCCCTTGCCGACGTATTCCGTCGGCGAGGGCCTCAGGCGTGTGGGGGTGCGGATTGTCCGGATCGGCGGACGTAGGGTGGTCTCACCCGAACAGCCCCGTCGAGGGGCCCCGTCGAAGGGATGCGTATCTCATGGCGCTCGCTGGAATTGCGACCGGCACCAAGGCCCCGGAGTTCGAGCTGAAGGACAACCACGGCCGGTCCGTGAAGCTCTCCGACTTCCGCGGCGAGAAGAACGTGGTGCTGCTCTTCTACCCGTTCGCGTTCACGGGCGTGTGCACCGGCGAGCTCTGCGCCCTCCGTGACGAGCTGCCGAAGTTCGTCAACGACGACACCCAGCTGCTCGCCGTCTCCAACGACTCCATCCACACCCTGCGCGTCTTCGCCGAGCAGGAGGGCCTGGAGTACCCGCTGGTCTCCGACTTCTGGCCGCACGGCGAGGTGTCGCGCGCGTACGGCGTCTTCGACGAGGAGAAGGGCTGCGCGGTGCGCGGCACGTTCATCATCGACAAGGAGGGCGTGGTGCGCTGGAGCGTCGTCAACGCTCTCCCGGACGCCCGCGACCTGAACGAGTACGTCAAGGCCCTGGAGACCCTCTGATCGCTCGGAGGGCGCTCTGTGCCCCTCTCGGGCGGCACCCGAAGATCTCTGCGGCCGACGCCCCGAAGGCCTCTGCGGCGGACGCCCCGAGGATCTCTCCGGGGACACCCGAGGATTCCTCAGGGGTGACACCCTGTGATTCTTCGGGTGCAGAGCCTGTGGCGGCCGGGAACCGGTCACTAGGATCCACACGTTGATCCGATGGCAACGCAACGCTTGGGGCTCCCCGCCCCTGGACACCAATTGGGAGGACTCGTGGGAGTCAGCCTCAGCAAGGGCGGCAACGTATCTCTGAGCAAGGAGGCGCCGGGCCTGACCGCGGTTCTGGTCGGCCTGGGCTGGGACGTCCGCACCACCACCGGTACGGACTTCGACCTTGACGCCAGCGCGATCCTGACGAACGCGGAGGGCAAGGTCAGCAGCGACCAGAACTTCGTGTTCTTCAACAACCTGAAGAGCCCCGACGGCTCCGTCGAGCACACCGGTGACAACACCACCGGTGAGGGCGAGGGCGACGACGAGGCGATCAAGGTCGACCTCGCCGCGGTGCCCGCCGACGTCGAGAAGATCGTCTTCCCGGTCTCGATCTACGACGCCGAGACCCGCCAGCAGTCGTTCGGCCAGGTCCGCAACGCGTTCATCCGCGTGGTGAACCAGGCGGGCGGCGCGGAGATCGCCCGTTACGACCTCTCCGAGGACGCCTCGACGGAGACCGCGATGGTCTTCGGCGAGCTGTACCGCCACGGCGCCGAGTGGAAGTTCCGCGCGGTCGGCCAGGGCTACGCCTCGGGCCTGCGCGGCATCGCGCAGGACTTCGGCGTCAACGTCTGAGCCGAGTTCGCCCCTTAGCCCTGTCGTCCGGCGCCGCACACACACCAGTGCGGCGCCGGACGTGCTCACCACCTTGTGTTCCCGGCACCATGGGAACTTCTGCTCTCGTCACCTCGGGGAGGACCATCACCATGGGCGTCACACTCGCCAAGGGAGGCAACGTCTCCCTCTCCAAGGCCGCACCCAACCTCACCCAGGTCCTGGTCGGACTGGGCTGGGACGCGCGCTCCACCACCGGCGCCCCCTTCGACCTCGACGCCAGCGCGCTGCTGTGCAACGCGGGCAGGGTCCTCGGCGACGAGTGGTTCGTCTTCTACAACAACCTCAAGAGCCCCGACGGCTCCGTCGAACACACCGGTGACAATCTCACCGGTGAGGGTGAAGGTGACGACGAGTCGCTCCTGATCGACCTCGCCAAGGTGCCGGCCAACTGCGACAAGATCATCTTTCCTGTCTCCATCCATGAGGCGGACAACAGGGGTCAGACGTTCGGCCAGGTCAGCAACGCCTTCATTCGCGTCGTGAACCAGGCGGACGGCCAGGAGCTCGCGCGCTACGACCTCTCCGAGGACGCCTCGACGGAGACCGCGATGATCTTCGGCGAGGTGTATCGCTACGGGGGCGAGTGGAAGTTCCGTGCAGTCGGTCAGGGGTACGCGTCGGGGCTGCGGGGCATCGCTCTAGACTTCGGGGTCAACGTTTCGTAAAGCAGGGGACCGGCGCGGGGGAGACCGCTACACGGGAGCCCGTACACACACGATTGGGTAGCCAGTGCTTCTGAAAACCTTCGGCTGGTCGTTCGCGGTCACCGCGCTCGGCCTGGTGGCCGCGGTGTTCTACGGGGGGTGGACCGGCTTCGGCGTCGTGGCGATCCTGTCCATCCTCGAGATCTCGGTGTCCTTCGACAACGCGGTGGTCAACGCCGGAATCCTGAAGAAGATGAATGCCTTCTGGCAGAAGATCTTCCTCACCATCGGCGTGCTCATCGCGGTCTTCGGCATGCGGCTGGTCTTCCCCGTCGTGATCGTGGCCATCAGTGCCCAGCTCGGCCCGATCGAAGCGGTCAAGCTCGCGTTCAACGACAAGGAGCAGTACCAGCAGCTGGTCACCGACGCGCACCCGTCGATCGCCGCCTTCGGTGGCATGTTCCTGTTGATGATCTTCCTCGACTTCATCTTCGAGGACCGCGACATCAAGTGGCTGGGCTGGATCGAGCGTCCGCTCGCCAAGCTCGGCAAGGTCGACATGCTGTCGGTCTGCATCGCGCTCATCGTCCTGATGGTCACCGCGATGACCTTCGCCACCAACGCGCACCAGCACGGCGGCGCCCATGTGGACAAGGCGCAGACGGTCCTCATCTCCGGGATCGCGGGCCTGATCACCTATCTCGTGGTGGGCGGACTCTCCAGTTACTTCGAGAACAAGCTCGAGGAGGACGAGGAGCGCGAGCACGAGCAGGAGGAAGAGGCCAAGAGGACCGGCAAGAAGGTTCCTGCGGTCGTGATGGCCGGCAAGGCCGCCTTCTTCATGTTCCTCTACCTGGAAGTCCTGGACGCGTCGTTCTCCTTCGACGGCGTCATCGGTGCCTTCGCGATCACCAACGACATCGTCCTGATGGCGCTCGGCCTCGGCATCGGCGCCATGTACGTCCGGTCGCTCACGGTCTACCTGGTCCGCCAGGGCACCCTCGACGACTACGTCTACCTGGAGCACGGCGCGCACTACGCGATCGGTGCCCTCGCCGCGATCCTCCTGGTGACCATCCAGTACGAGATCCACGAGGTGATCACCGGCTCCGTCGGCGTCCTGCTGATCGCCTGGTCCTTCTTCTCGTCCGTGCGCCGCAACCGCGCGCTGGCGGCGGCCGAGGGAAAAGAAAGCTCGGGCGAGAAGGCTGAGGTCTCGTCCGGGGTCTGAGGCTGACTGATTCCCTCGCCGCGCTGTCCGATTCCGTGTTCCGGAGTGTGACGACGGCCAAGGTGAGGAACGCTCTGTGCGGGGCGGCCGTCGAGGAGATGTCCTCGTGGCCGCCCCGTCGCGGTGAAGGGGCCGGCACCGCCGGCCCGCGGGGCCGGGAGCACCGGCACATGTAGGTGGCACGAGGGCACTTGGGGGCGGCATGTCCTTCTGGGACGGACTGTGGCGCGGGCGGTCGAACGACTTCGCGTCGGGCAGCGCGGCGACCAACTCGATCGAACTGACCAAACGGCACCCGGCGGTGTCGCTCTCCAAACAGGGCGCGGCCAGCGGCAACCTGCGCGTCAACCTCTCCTGGCAGATGCGCACCTCCGACCTCCTCGGCAAGCAGCGCGGGGGCGGCGGAAGTCTGCTGCGGCACCCCTTCCAGATGTTCCGGCCCGAGCCGGTCCAGGCGCATACGCAGAGCATGGTCAACGTGGACCTCGACCTCGGCTGCCTGTACGAACTGACCGACGGCGACAAGGGCGTGGTGCAGCCGCTGGGCAACTTCTTCGGGAGCCTCAACTCGCCGCCGTACGTGAAGGGCAGCGGCGACGACCGGTTCGGTTCGGGGTCGGGCGAGACGCTCTACATCAATCTCGACCACCGCGAGGCGATCAAGCGTCTGCTGATCTTCGTATACATCTACGACCAGACGCCGGCCTTCGACCGTACGCACGCGAAGGTCACGCTCTACCCCAGCAACGGCCCGCGCATCGAGATCGACCTGGACGAGCGCCAGCCGCAGGCCCGCAGCTGCGCGGTGGTCTCGATCGAGAACGTGAAGGACGAGCTGATGGTCCGCCGCGAGGTGAAGTTCGTCTACGGCTTCCAGGCCGAGCTCGACCGGCTGTACGGCTGGGGGCTCCAGTGGGGCCGCGGCTACAAGACCAAGGTGGGCTGACCCCGTGCGCCGGACGGGCGCGTCGGACCAGTCCCAACGGCCGGGCGCACCGGACCGGCCGCCGCACCCACCGGACCGGCCTCACGAACAGCGCGGCGCCCCGGAACCCCCGCCCCGCGCCCCGGAGCCCCCGCCCCGCCTCAGCGGTTCAGGAACTGCGGTCCCTGCGGCGGCAGCCGGAAGTTCGGGTCCGGGATCGGGGCCACCGGCTGGGGATAGCCGTAGCTGGGCTGGGCCACCGGGGCCGCGTGCGCGATCGGGGTCGGCTGGGTGGCCGCCGCGGGCGGATAGCCGTACGAGGGCTGGGGCGCCGGATGCCGGGGCGGCTCGGGCGGATAGCCGTACGCGGGCTGCGGTGACGACTGCGGGGCGTGCTGGGCCATGGACGGATGGGCGGGCTGCTGCTGCGGCACCGGCTGCTGCGGCGGCAGCGGGAGCGACGTCGAGGGCGCGGGCTCCGGCGCGGCGGACTCCGAGTCGTCCACCGAGATCCCGAAGTCGGACGCGAGCCCCTCCAGGCCGTTGGAGTACCCCTCGCCGAGCGCGCGGAACTTCCAGCCGTCGCCGCGGCGGTAGAGCTCCCCGCAGATCAGCGCCGTCTCCTCGCCGGTCTGCGGCGTGATGTCGAAATACGCGAGCGGTTCGCCCTCGGCGACCGCGGCGTCGTACAGCAGGATCCGCAGCGCGGGTACGTGCTGGAACGAGACGCCCTCCGCCGAAGCGGCCAGGAGCACCCGGCTCACCGCCGGGTCCATGCCCACCAGATCCGTCTGGATCGTGTCGGTCAGGCCCTCGGCTACCCGCTTCTTGCCGAGCCGCCAGACCTTGCCCCCGGGGTGGCGCGGCTGGTTGTAGAAGACGAAGTCCTCGTCGGAGCGGACCCGGCCGTCGCCGCCGAGCAGCAGCGCCGACGCGTCGACGTCGGGGACGCCCTGCCCGGGGGTCCAGCGCAGTACGGCGCGGACGGCCGAGGCCTCGAGAGGGACGTTCGACCCCTTCAACATCGCGTGCGTCATGCGGTCATCCTGCCTTCCCCCGCCAGGACGGGACAACGCGGGGGCCTCAAGGTCCCGACCGCGTCGGCAGGCGCCTGACCTGCGGGTGGTGCGAGCGTGCGACGGTTGTGTGCTGTGCGTGTACGACATGGCCGGGTTACCTGAAGTTCATGCCCGGCGGGAACCCCCGGCACCCGTCTCTACGTACTATTACCGGCCACATCATCACGGCCCACGTCGGCGGAACAGGCGAGAGCAGTCGGCGAAACAGGCGATAGCAGGGGAATCTCATGCGTCATTTCGGGCACATCGCCCCAGAGGTGCGGCAGCGCCTCTTCCACCGGGAGCCGTGTGCCTTCACCGCGGACTCCGCGCCCCACCTGCTCGCACCCGCCCTGGGAGCCACGCTCTACAGCCCCGCCACCCGCCCCCGCCTCGCCGACGACATCCTGAAGCAGGCCGGCCGTGGCGTGATCTCCATGGTGCTCTGCCTGGAGGACTCCATCGACGACGCCGAGGTCACGGCCGCCGAGGAGAACCTGGTCCGGCAATTCGCCGACCTGGCGGAGCGGGGCGTGGAGCCGCCCCTGCTCTTCATCCGGGTCCGCGCCGCCGAGCAGATACCCGACCTGGTCCGCCGGCTGGGACCGAGCGTCCGGCTGTTGTCCGGATTCGTACTGCCCAAGTTCACCGAGGAGCGGGGTGTCCCGTTCCTGGAGGCGGTCGTGGCCGCGGAGGGCGCGGACGGGCTCGGCGGGCGGCGGCTGTTCGCGATGCCCGTCCTGGAGTCGCCCGAGCTGCTCCACCTGGAGAGCCGCGCCGAGACGCTGGCCGGAATCGCCCGCACCGTCGACAAGTACCGCGACCGGGTGCTCGCGCTGCGGCTCGGCGTCACCGACTTCTGCTCGGCGTACGGACTGCGCAGGCCGCCGGACATGACCGCCTATGACGTGCAGATCGTCGCCTCCGTCATCGCCGACGTGGTGAACGTGCTCGGCAGGGCCGACGGCACGGGCTTCACCGTGACCGGACCCGTGTGGGAGTACTTCCGCGTCCAGGAGCGGATGTTCAAGCCGCAGCTGCGCCGCAGCCCCTTCCTGGAGGGCCGGGCCGACGAACTGCGCCAGGCCCTCATCGAGCACGACATGGACGGCCTGCTCCGCGAGATCGAGCTCGACCGCGCCAACGGCCTGCTCGGCAAGACCTGCATCCACCCCTCGCACGTGGTGCCCGTGCACGCGCTCTCCGTGGTCAGCCACGAGGAGTTCAGCGACGCCGAGGACATCCTGCGCCCCGAGCGCGGCGGCGGAGGCGTCCTGCGCTCCTCGTACACGAACAAGATGAACGAGGTGAAGCCGCACCGCGCCTGGGCCGAGCGGACCCTGCGGCGCGCCGAGGTCTTCGGCGTCGCCAAGGAGGACGTCGGCTTCGTGGAGCTGCTCACCGCCGGGCTTCCGGTCTGATCGAACCGGCTGATCGAACACAAGGGACATGACGTACGTGACGCAAGACGACAAGCACGCGGCGGCGCGGCCGGCGACCTGGTCGGGGACCTGGGTCGCCGAGCGGCTCGGGGTCGGGCTCGACGGCGACGACGCGCTGCCCGGGCTGCTCGGCCTCGCGCTGCGCCGCAACCCCAAGCGGGCCCACCTCCTGGTGTCGAACGTGCTGGGCAAGCACGTGCCGCAGCACCCTTCGGTCGTCCACGGCGCCGGGCACGACCTGGGCGTGCGGGTGCGGGACCTGCTCGGTGACGAGGAGGCCCGGCGCGCCGTCGTGCTCGGCTACGCGGAGACCGCGACCGGCCTCGGCCACGCGGTCGCCGACGGCGTCGGCCTCGCGCCCTACCTGCACTCCACCCGGCGGCCCGTCGAGGGCGTCGAGCGCGCGGGCGGCTTCGAGGAGTCCCACTCGCACGCCACCTCGCACCTGCTGCTGCCCGAGGACCCCCGCCTGCTCGCGGGCGACGGCCCGCTGGTCCTCGTCGACGACGAGTTCTCCACCGGCAACACGGTCCTGAACACGATCCGCGCCCTGCACGAGCGTTTCCCGCGCGGGCGGTACGTGATCGTCGCGCTGGTCGACATGCGCTCGCCCGGGGACCAGGGGCGGCTCGCCGACTTCGCCCGGGAGATCGGCGCGCGCGTCGACCTCGTCGCCACGGCCTCCGGGACGGTGCGACTGCCCGACGGCGTCCTGGCGAAGGGGAAGGCGCTGGTCGCCGAGCACGAGAGCGCCGCTCCGCCGCGGCCCCGGGGAGAGCGCGGCCCGGTCGAGCGCGTCGACCTCGGCTGGCCGGCGGGGGTGCCCGACGGCGGGCGGCACGGCTTCACGCCCACGCACCGCGCGGCCCTCGACGCCGCCCTGCCGGACATGGCGGCCCGGATCGCGAAGGCGCTGCCCGACACCGCGCGCCGGGTGCTCGTCCTCGGCTTCGAGGAGCTGATGTACGCGCCGCTCGCGCTCGGCGTGGAGCTGGAGCGGCGGACCGGTGCCGAGGTGCGGTTCTCCACCACGACCCGCTCGCCGGTGCTCGCCGTGGACGACCCCGGCTACGCGATACGCACCCGCCTCGCCTTCCCCGCGCACGACGACCCGGCCGACGGCCCGGGGACGCGGTACGCGTACAACGTCGCGGGCGGCGGCTTCGACGCGGTCGTCGCCGTCGTGGACTCGGTCGCGGACACCGCGGCCCTGCACGCCCCCGACGGGCTCCTGGCGCAGCTGTCGGCGCACATCGGGCACGTCCTGCTGGCCGTCGTCCCCTCGTACGTCCCCGCGCGCGCCCCCTCGCACCTCCCGGCGCAGACCTCGTCGCGCGCCCCCTCGCACGTCCCCGAAAGGCCCTCCATGCTCGCCGAGCCCCTCCGCGGCCCCGCCTTCTCCTCGTACGCGCCCGACGACGTCGGCTGGCTGTTGCAGGACCTCTCGGACGTCACGCTGGAGGCCCCCACGGAGGAGCGCGAGGAGGCGATCCAGAGCGGCGGCGCGCACTACGCCGAGTCGCTGCCCGTGGAGTACCAGCCGAGCGAGCGGTACCAGGAGCTGTTCCGTGCCGCGCTCGGCACCTCCGCCGCCCGCATCGCGCGGGCCGTCGGCACGGTCACCGAGACGGTCCTCGCCGAGCGGTCGCCGCGCCCGGTCCTCGTGTCCCTGGCCCGCGCCGGTACGCCCGTCGGGGTCCTGATGCGCCGCTGGGCCGCGTACCGGCACGGCCTCGACCTGCCGCACTACGCCGTGTCGATCGTGCGCGGCCGCGGCATCGACGCCAACGCCCTGCGCTGGCTCGCCGCCCACCACGACCCCGCCGACGTGGTCTTCGTCGACGGCTGGACCGGCAAGGGCGCGATCACCCGTGAACTGGCCGAGGCCATAAGGGAGTTCGAGGAGGCGGGCGGTCCCGCGGGCTTCAGCCCGGAGATCGCCGTGCTCGCCGACCCCGGTTCGTGCGTGCGCACCCACGGCACCCGCGAGGACTTCCTCATCCCCTCCGCCTGCCTCAACTCCACGGTTTCCGGGCTCATTTCGCGCACCGTGCTCCGGGCCGACCTGGTCGGCCCGGACGACTTCCACGGCGCGAAGTTCTACCGCGAGCTCGCGGACGCCGATGTGTCCGGCGAGTTCGTCGACACGGTCGTGGACCGCTTCGGTGAGGTCGCCGACGCGGTGGACGCGCAGGTCAAGGAGGTTCTCTCGGCCGACAGGGCGCCCACCTGGGAGGGCTGGGCCGCCGTCGAGCGGATCAGCGAGGAGTACGGCATCCACGACGTGAACCTCGTCAAGCCGGGCGTCGGCGAGACGACCCGCGTGCTCCTGCGCCGCGTCCCCTGGAAGATCCTGGCCCGCGCGGGCGCAGGGGCGGACCTCGACCACGTACGCCTGCTCGCCGAGCAGCGGGGCGTGCCCGTCGAGGAGGTCGGCGAACTCCCGTACACCTGCGTGGGGTTGATCCACCCCAAGTACACGCGCGGGGCGACGGGCGCGGACGGCAAGGCGGTGGTCTCCCAGTGACGCAGCTCGTCGCCAGCGACCTGGACCGCACGCTCATCTACTCCGCCGCCGCACTCGGCCTGACCATGCCGGACGCCGACGCGCCGCGCCTGCTCTGCGTCGAGGTGTACGAGGGCAAGCCGCTGTCGTACGTCACCGAGGCCGCCGCCGGGCTCCTCGACGAGCTGGCCCGCACGGCCGTCTTCGTGCCGACCACCACGCGCACCCGCGAGCAGTACGGGCGCATCCATCTGCCAGGACCGGCACCGCGGTTCGCGATCTGCGCCAACGGCGGGCACCTGCTCGTCGACGGCGTGTCCGACCCCGACTGGCAGGCGGCGGTCGCCCGGCGGCTGGCCGCCGAGTGCGCCTCCCTCGACGAGGTCCGCGCCCATCTGGTGCGCACCGCCGACCCGGCCTGGCTGCTCAAGGAGCGCGTCGCCGAGGACCTCTTCGCGTATCTCGTCGTCGAGCGCGCGCTGCTGCCCGATGAGTGGGTCAAGGAACTCGCCGCCTGGGCCGAGGCGCGCGGCTGGACGGTCTCGCTCCAGGGCCGCAAGCTCTACGCCGTCCCGAAGCCCCTCACCAAGAGCGCGGCGGTGCGGGAGGTCGCGCGGCGCACCGGCGCGCAGGAGATCCTCGCGGCGGGCGACTCGCTGCTCGACGCGGACCTGCTGCTCGCGGCCGACCGCTCCTGGCGCCCCGGCCACGGCGAGCTCGCCGACACGGACTTCGTGGCGCCGGGCCTCACCGTGCTGCCCGAGCGCGGGATCGCGGCGGGCGAGAAGATCGCCGGGGCGTTCCTCGCGGCGGGGCGGCGCGGCTAGCCTGGGCCCATGCCTCGATACGAATACCGGTGCCGGTCCTGCGGCGACACGTTTGAGCTGAGCCGGCCCATGTCCGAGTCCGGTGACCCCGCGGTGTGCCCCGTCGGGCACGAGGACACGGTGAAGCTGCTGTCGGCCGTCGCCGTCGGAGGGTCCGCGTCCGGGTCCGGGTCCGCGTCCGCCCCGAGCGGGGGCGGCGGGGGCGGCTGTTGCGGTGGGGGCTGCTGCGGCTGAGGGTGCCGTCCGGGGTCCGGCCCGGCGCCCGGCCGCGGGTGCGGCGTGGCGTGTCGCGCGGTTCCTCGCGCCCCTTGCGGGGCGCCCCGCGTGCCGTCTAGCGGACCACCGTGCCCGGCCCCGCTCCCAGCAGGCCCAACTCCGCCCGCGTGGGCGCCCCTTCCCAGTCGCCGTGCGAGGCCACCGCGAACGCGCCGGTGGTGACCGCCCGGTCCAGGCGGCCCGCGATGTCCTCGCCGTCGAGCAGCGCCGACAGATACCCGGCCACGAACGCGTCCCCCGCGCCCACCGCGTCCACGGCCCGCACCGCGCGGGCGGGGGAGCGGAGCGTGCCGTCGGCGGTGTGGGCGGTCGCGCCGTCCGCGCCGAGCTTGACCACGACCTCGCGGACGCCGAGGTCCAGGAGCGTCTTCTCCAGAGATACGTCACCGGAGGCGGCCCGCGACGGCAGGCACAGCGGCAGCTCGTCGTCGGAGGCGATGAGGACGTCGACGTACGGGATCCACTCGCGCAGCTCGGCCGTCGCGTCCTCGGAACTCCACAGCCGCGAGCGGAAGTTCACGTCCAGGCAGACCTGGGTGCCGTGCTCGCGGGCCAGCCGCAGGGCCCGCCGGCAGGCCCGCGCCGCGGACGGGCCGAGGGCCGGGGTGATGCCGGTCAGGTGCAGGACGTCCGGCGGCGCGGCGGCGAAGGCGGCCTCGACCGCTTCGGGGGCGAGCCGTGAACCCGCCGACCCCGCGCGGTAGTAGTGCACACGGGTCACCTCCGGCAGCCGCGGCTCGAAGAGGATCAGACCGGTCGGGGCGGCCCCGTCGCGCGTCGCCGCCGTGACGTCGACGCCCTCCGCGCGCAGCGTGCGCAGCACCAGCTCGCCGGCCTCGTCGGCGCCGACCGCGCCCGCCCAGCGGACGGCGTGGCCGAGGCGGGACAGGCCGATGGCGACGTTGCTCTCGGCGCCCGCGACGGACACGGCCATCGAGCCGCCCAGCTTGAGGGGGCCGCTGCCGCGCAGGGCGACCATGCTCTCGCCGAGGGTGAGGACGTCGCGGGGCGTCTCGCCCGCCCTCACGAGGTCACCTTCACGAACTCCGCCGCCCGCGCCCGCAGGGCGGCCAGGTCGCCGCCGTCCGCCGCGTCGCCGATCAGCGGCGAGCCGACGCCCACCGCGACCGCGCCGAGCGCCAGATACGCCTCGGCGGCCGCCGCGTCCACGCCGCCGACCGGCACGAAGGGTGTCGTCGGGAAGGGGCCGCGCAGTGCCTTGAGATAGGCGGGGCCGCCCATCGCCGACGCGGGGAAGATCTTCAGCGCCGTCACGCCCGCGGCCTCGGCCGCGATGACGTCGGTCGGTGTGAGGACTCCGCCGAGCACCGGCAGGCCGCGCCGCACCGCCTCGTCGACGCCCGCGCCGAGGCCCGGCGTGACGATGAGGTTGGCGCCCGCGTCCGCCGCGGCGCGCGCGTCCTCGGCGGTGAGGACCGTGCCCGCGCCGAGCCAGGCGTCGGGGCCGAGTTCGGCGCGGGCCCTGCGCAGCACGCCGAGCGCGTCGGCGCCGCTGAGGGAGACCTCGATCAGCGGGACGCCGGACTCGGCGAGCGTCATGACCGTACGGAAGGAGGCGTCGGGGTCGCCGCCGCGCACGATGGCGACGAGACGGCGCGCCCGGAGAACCGCGGGGAAATCCAACAGGTCGAGCATGATCCCAGATTCGCACAGGTGACCACGGCCGCCTGATCCGGGTGGCGGGGAGGCCCGGTCCCGGTGCCTCCGCCGCCCGTCCGGGAGCTAACCCGCCCGCTCCGGGTGCCTCGCCTTCCAGTACGGGTTGTCGTGCGGCAGACCGCCGCTGACCCTCCCGTACATCCCGAAGGTCATGAGCAGCAGGCCCACCACGAAGCTGAACAGGACGTTCTGGATGCGGAACGCCAGGAAGTTGAACCGGCTGTCCAGCAGGGCGAGATTGACGAAGCCGCTGAGGATGAATACGACGCCGATCACCATGTTGAGCGTCGAGGCCGCGTTGCCGCCGATCACCATGCCGACGAAGAGCAGCAGGCCGACGGCGATCGACAGGACGCTGAGCGCGCCGTTGGTGTTGAGCCCGGCGACGGTGTCACCGCGGGTGTCGAAGAACCCGA
This sequence comes from Streptomyces sp. NPDC052114, assembly GCF_040680155.1. Lineage (NCBI taxonomy): Bacteria > Bacillati > Actinomycetota > Actinomycetes > Kitasatosporales > Streptomycetaceae > Streptomyces > Streptomyces sp. NPDC052114. The sequence goes on from NZ_JBFAWC010000001.1 coordinate 667,885, forward strand.
TCTTGTCGATGAGGCCGAGGACGCCGAACGCGAGAAGCACGAGCCCCATCAGGCCGGCGCCCACGCGGTAGACCCTGCTCAGCCGGTGGTCGACCGGCAGTTCCTCGTCGAGGGTGATGCGCCGCTTGCGGCCCTTCGTCCCGGGGTGGAGTACGTGTGTGGCCATGTCCGTCTCCCTGATAGCGCGGAGGCCGTACGTATCTCCAGCATCAGCCCGCGAGGCGGCGGCCGCCAATCGCGGGCAGGCGGACCCGGGGCCTCAGGCCCCCTGCCCCCGCTCCTCGCGGATCTGCGCGACCACGCGCGCCACCGTCGTGCGGACCGCCTCGGTCTCGGTCAGGAAGTGCCAGTAGTCGGGGTGGCGGCCCTCCAGGGAGGCCACCGCGCGGTCGAGGCGGGCCACGGAGTCGTCCAGCGGGCGGGCGTGGCGCGGCTCGGGGGTCTGGCGGCCCGCCATCGCCAGGCGCTGGGCGTCCCGGATCGCGAAGCGGGTGCGCTCGATCTCCTGCTGGGGGTCCTTCGCGACCGCGTTCAGCCGCTGGAGGCGGTCGCCGGCCGCCGACACCGCCTCGTCCGTCGAGTTCAGCAGCGCGCGGACCGTGGAGAGCCGCGAGGTGGCGTCCGCCCAGCGCTGCTCGTCGCGGGCCTGCTGGGCCTCCTTGAGCCGGGTCTCGGCCTGGCGCACGCTCTCCGCGGCCTGGTCGGGGACGCGCTGGAGGTCCTGCCAGCAGGCGGCGGAGAAGCGGCGGCGCAGCTCGCTGAGGACCGGCTCGACCTGGCCGCTGCGGGTGGTCAGCGCCTGCGCGCGGGTGCGCAGCGACACCAGGCGGCGGTCCGTCTCGGCGGCGCGCTCGGGCAGCCGCTCCGCCTCGGCGCGCACGGCCTCGGCGTCGCGCAGGACGCGGTCGGCGCGCTGCAGGGTCTCCGGCACGCCGTGCCGGCCCGCGCCCTGGTTGAGCTTGGTCAGCTCGGGGCCGAGCGTGGCCAGGCGGGCGGCGAGGTCGTCGGCCTTGAGGCCGGCGGCGCGGACGGCGTCCAGCGCGTTGCTCGCGGCGAGCAGGGTCTGGCGGGCCCGCTCCACCGCGGGGGCGAGCCGGGCGAGCTGGGTCTCGGCCTTGTCGAGGAGCGGGCCGAGGCCCTGGCGGAACCGCTCCAGCTCCTCCTTGGTCCTGGCCAGCTCGTCCTTGGCCCCGGTGAGCTCGGTCCGCGCGCGGGCCGCGACCGAGGACTCCAGGTCGTCCCGGTCCAGGTCGTGGGCGTCCACCGCGCTGATGTACCGGTGGCTGACCTCGTCGATGCGGCGGCCGAGCGCCTCGAAGTCGGAGACGGCGCGCTGGGCCGCGGGAGAGGAGTCCACGGCGACGATCGTCTCGATGGAGATCCGCAGATCGCGCTGGGCGGTGTCCAGTTCGTAGAAGGCCGCGGCGGCGGCGTCCTTCGCGGCCTGCGCCTCGGCGCGCAGGCTCTCGCCGCGGCCCCCGAACCACCGGCGGGTGCCGCCGCCGGCGAACGCGGCGGGGAGGGACGCGGCGAGCAGGGGCAGCGGGAGGAGGGCGAGGGCGAGGACGTCACGCAGCGGGCCGCCGTGGCGCGCGCCCGCGCGGGGGCCGCGGCCGGGGTCGCGCGCCAGGAGCGCCGCGCCCTTCGGGCGCCCCGCTGGGGTCGTCGTGGTCGTCGTGCCTGCTCTGTCCGGTGTGTACGGCTGCGAAGGTGTCGCCGTCACTATCCCTCTCCCGTGCTGTCATCCGCCCTGCCCGGTGTCACATTCTCCCACCGGTTAAAGACGAATACACGGGCCGGTTAGTTCGCTCTGCGCACCATGACTTCGCCCGGCCGGGACGCTCCGGACGGGTGGGGCCGACCCCCGCCCGGAACGGGTTTGCGGGGCACTGCCTGCGGCAAGGTAGGCTGTCCATTCGTCCCGGGCGCGTAGCTCAGGGGTAGAGCGCCTCCCTTACAAGGAGGATGTCGGCGGTTCGAAACCGTCCGCGCCCACCGGGTAGTAAAGAGCGGCTGAGAGGCCGCTCTTGGACCCCCCAGCCGTGATCGGCCGGGGGGTCTTCTCATGAGGCGCGCCGACTCCACATCACGGCGGCGGCAGCACAGGCGGCCCGGCCCCGGGGCCCGGACGCACCTCCCGGACGGCGAACTCGTTGAGGCCGACCCTCTCCACCCGGAGACCGGCCGCGACCGTGCGGGCGGAGACCGCGTTGGCGCTCGCGGCGACCGCGTTGACGAACTCGACGTAGGAGAGGGTCGCCCGGAGCGCGTACTGGGCCTTTCTGATCTTGCCCATCTTCCGGGCGAACACCGCCATGCCCACCGGGTAGAAAGAGGCGCTCGCCGCCGTGCTCCACTTGCTGCGCAGCACCCGTCCGTCGTTGGAGCCCGCCGCGAGGACGTCGATGGCCTCGCGCGCGCAGCGGTAGCTCTCCGTCAGCCAGTGGGAGGCGTCGTCGCGCCGGCCGAGCAACAGGCTGATCTGGCCCAGGTGCATCTGGACGACCGCCCGGCTCTGCGGCGAGCCCGCCAGGCCGTACGCGTCGAAGAACCGGTCCCGGGCCAGCTGAAGGGTCGGGGCGTACCGCGGATCGGAGATGCCGACGCGCACCGCTTCGCGCACCAGCAACTGGGCCGTGCGCAGCGGGCCTTCGACCAGGAGGGAGGCCTTCCTGTCGAGGGACTTGAGCATCCTGGCCTGGGCGTCCTCGACACCGGCCAGGGCGGTGTACAGACCCATGACCGCCGCGGCGGGCATGCCGGTCTGGGCCAGGCCCAGCACGATGGCGGCGCGGCCCACCGCGCTCCACTTTCCGGCGTCGGGATCCGCGTCGTGATCGGCGCGTTGCTCGTCCGGTTCCCCCCGGGCGCGCACCTGGTACCAGCGGATGAACTCCACCAGCCGCGTGTCGACGTGCTCGCCGGCCTGGTTCAGGGCGTCCCTGATGCGGCGGTCCGGAGGATCCGGTCGCGTCATGGCCACCACCCCCGTGTGGTGCGGACGTCGTGCGGGACGGCCGTGCCGGCAGCCTGTGGTGCCGGCCCGGCCTGGTCGTCAGGTACCGGGCCGATGCGGCCGGGCCCCGCGGCGCGGTCCGCGCCGCGGGGCGTTCGTCCGTCGGGTCAGCGGCCCGAGTGCGGGTGGGAGCGGCGGTACCTGCGGTCCCAGCGTTCCTGGCGTTCCTTGCGGATGCGGTAGTCGCGGTACGTCTTGGGGTAGCCGCCACCCCCGCCACCGCCGCCTCCTCCGCCGCCGCTCGAACCGCCCAGGCCTCCGCTGCTGCTGGAGGTCTTGTTGGCTGTCGAGCTGCTGCCGCTGTCGTGGTATCGGACCAAGTAGAAGGCGAGCACCGCAGCCGCCACCCACAGGAGCGGCTGGCTGAAGCCCAACCCGAAGAGGGCCAGGATCGCGACGACTATCAAGACGTACATGGCTGCACCTCCGTGGCTCGAAGGGGCCCTAGAAGGGGCTTGCACGAGCGGCCGGTACGGCTAGAAGTAGGAGTCAACGCCCGCCGAATGCGGCTGTCAATGGCCTGCGGGCGGGGAGTCGTCCGGCGTCTCGTGGGCGTGTTTGAGCCGGGCTCTGGCGGCGACCGCGTCGGGTCCCGTGACCTGTTCCCAGTAGCGATGGCAGGTCACGAGGACCGCCAACTCGCGTTCTCGCGCGCGCAGTTTCTCTACCGCGGCCTGTTCGTCGGGGGTCCATCCCGGGGAAGCGGGACGCTCCACTTTGCGCCAGCCACCGGTGTCGCTGAAGCCGTCGAGGGGCTCCACGGACCAGGGCAGCCGCTTGAGCAGAGCCAGGAGTTCCGACCGGACCTGGTGCAGTTCCTCCTGGCCGGCGAGGAGGTCGCTCGGGAAGTCATGGGAAGGGGGCTGAGGCACGCCGTAATGCTACTCCTGTTCGAATTTGGTGTGCGAGTGATACGCGCGATGTCGAGCCAACCGGGAAAAGGGGCGCGGCGGCCGGTGGTTCACTGGGGCGCATGGCGCCCGTGGTGTGGATCGGCGGACCGCCGGGCGCGGGCAAGACCACCGTGGCCCGGCTGCTCGCGCGGCGGCACGGTCTGCGCTGGTACAACGCCGACGCCCACACCTGGGAACACCGCGACCGCGCCCTCGCCGAGGGGCACTCGGCCGCCGCCCGGTGGGAGCGGCTCGCGCCCGCCGAGCGCTGGTCGGCGCCGCCCGCCGACCTGCTCGCCATGTCCCTGCACCACGAGCGCGGCCCGATGATCGCCGACGATCTGCGCGCCCTGCCCGCCGCCCCGCTGACCGTCGCCGAGGGCACCCCCGTCACGCCCGGCGTCGTGGGGTCCTGCGACCGCGCGGTGTGGCTGCTGCCGACGCCCGAGGTACAGCGTGCCCGCCTCGCGGAGCGCGGACTGCGGCCGGGCGTCGCCGCGTTGTACAAGATCCTGCTCGGCGAGATCGAGGCCCAGGTGGCCCGGACCGGGGCCCGTGTCCTGCCCGTCGACGGGCGGCGGAGCGTGGCGGAGACCGTCGCGGAGGTCGAGGCGCTCCTGGCCGACGTGCTGGCCGCAGGGCCCGTGGCGGGGAGCGCCGCTGAGCGGGTGCGTCTGCTGCGGTACGCGAATCGTGCGACCGTCCGGCAGTACGAGGGGTTCTACGCCCGCCCCTGGGCCGTCGGCTGCGTCGCGGACGCCCTGGCGTCCTTCGTCTGCGAGTGCGGGTCCGTCGGCTGTGCGGCGCAGGTCGAGCTGTCCCCGGCGGACTTCCCCGAGGGGCGGCCGCCTCTTCTGGCCCCCGGGCACCACACCCCGGCCTGACGGCGGCGGACCGGCACGCTCCGGCCTGACGGCGGCGGACCGGGCACGGGGAACAGGGGCGGGGAGCGGCCGACCGTGCGCTGTCAGTGGCCGGTGGCAAGCTGAAGTCATGTGCCGAAGCATCAAGACCCTCCGTCCGCCCGCCATCCCCGAGGACGCCACCGAGGAGGAGATCAGGGCCGCCGCACTCCAGTACGTGCGCAAGGTGTCCGGATTCCGTGCCCCGGCCGCGCACAACCGCGAGGTCTTCGACCGCGCCGTCGACGCCGTGGCCGCGGCGACCGCGGAGCTGCTCGACGGCCTGGAGATCCGCGGGGCCCGCGCCGCCTCGTAGCGGCCCGACGCCCTCGCGGCGCCGTCTCCTGGGGCTCGTCCGGCGGATCATGGGCCGAGCCGGAGCCGGGCCTGTGCCCTCGTTGGTGTTGACCTCCCCCGGCGGGCAGTGCTGGAGTCGGCGCGTGGACAGCATCCCCGCCAACCGGCGGCTCTGGAACCGGATCAGCGGCGCCTACCAGCACGAGCACGACCCGCGGATCGGCGCCGCACCCCGGCTGTGGGGCATGTACTCCATCCCCGACGCGCACCTGCACGCCCTGGGCGACGTCACCGGCAAGCGCGTCCTGGAACTCGGCTGCGGAGCCGGCCAGTGGTCCAGGGCACTCGCCGCCGAGGGCGCCGACGTGGTCGGGCTCGACCTGTCCGAGGCCCAGCTCGCCGCGGCGGCCCGCGCGAGGGGAGCGGCCCGCTACCCGCTGGTGCAGGGCGCCGCCGAACGGCTCCCTTTCGCCGACGCCAGCTTCGACCTGGTGTTCTGCGACTTCGGTGGGCTCAGCTGGGCGCCCCCGCACCTGGCCGTCCCGCAGGCCGCCCGCGTCCTGGTCCGAGGCGGGCGCCTGGTGTTCAACGTCGCCAGCCCCTGGTTCGAGGCCTGCTACGACGAAGCCGCCGCCCGCGTGACCACGACGCTGCAGCAGGACTACTTCGGGCTGCACACCATCGCCGAAGGCGACGGCGCGACCAGCTATCAGCTCACCTACGGCGACTGGGTCAGGGTCCTGCGCGGCGCGGGTCTGCTCATCGACGACCTCATCGAGCCGCGCCCCGAACCCGGAACGCCCAACGGCTACAACGAGACCGACCCACCCGACTGGGCACACCGCTGGCCGGCGGAACTGCTCTGGGTGACCCACAAACCGTGAGTACCGCCGCGCCGAGACGCGTCGGCATCCCCTCGCCGGACAGGCCCTAGCCGCCCGCCGCTCCCTGTGCGGCGGCCCTCGGCCGTCGGACGAGGAAGGCCGCGCCCGCGCCCGCCGCGAACAGGGCCAGCAGCGAGACGCCCGTGGCCAGCCACGTCGCGCCGAGCCACTGGCCGCCGAAGTAGCCGAGGGCGACGCTGTAGCCCGCCCACGCCACGCCGGCCAGCACCGACCACGGCAGGAACTCGCGGAGCCTGCGGTGGGCCGCGCCCGCGCCGAGGGAGACGACCGAGCGCCCCGCGGGGGCGAAGCGCGCGATGACGACGAGGACGCCGCCGCCCCGCGCGAGCGCCGTGCCGAGCCGTTCCTGCGCGAGCGTCAGGCGCCGGGAGCGCGCGATGGCGCGGTCGAGGCGCTCGCCGCCGCGCCGGGCCAGCCGGAAGGCGACCATGTCGCCGAGCACGGAGGCGGTGGCGGCGCAGAGCGTGAGCATCAGGATGTCGGGGACGCCGTGCGGGATCTGCCCGGTGCCGGTCTGCGCGGCCGCCGCCGCGGTGGCCGACATGATGACGAGGACGCCGCTGGGCAGGACGGGCAGGAACACGTCGAGCAGGACGGACAGGGCCACGACCACGTAGATCCAGGGGCTGCCGGTCAGCACCCCCACGCTCTCCAACACCGCGACTCCCCGTGACTCCCCGATCGGCAGCGCGTTGCCGCTGTGTCCCGGGGAACGGCAGGGGCGGCCTGATGACAGCTGTACAGCGTACGCCGCGTGCCGCGTCGTAGATCCACTGGGGCCTCGGATGTTCGCCACGTCACGTTCACCCGGCTGCCGCTCTGGATGCGGCGTACGTCCCCGGAGTCCCGTACGAACGAGACAGGGGCCATGGGGGACAAGGGGGATCCGAGCGACAGGAGTGGTCGATGGTGGCAGGAATACTGACCGGTGCCGTGGCGGCGGCCGTGCTGGCCGCGGGCGGCACGGGCGGCGGCGACGGCACCGGCGGCGCGGCGGACACGTACTGGGGGAACGCCGAGGCGACCTTCGCGCCGCCGACGGCATTCGGCTCCTCGCCCGCGCTGACGTACGACACGGGACTCGTCCCCGAGGCCGCCTGGATCCAGGTCGTCGAGCGCGGCGACGCGACGGGCACGACGGTCGGCGTGCGGGTGCGGGGCATGACGCCGGGCCACGCGTACGGCGTGCACGTGCACCAGAAGCCGTGCGGCGCGGCGCCCGAGGCGGCGGGCGGCCACTACCAGCACCGCGTGGACCCGGTGCAGCCCTCCAAGGACCCGGCCCACCTCAACCCGGACAACGAGATCTGGCTGGACTTCACGGCCGGGGCGGACGGCTCGGGGTCGGCCCGCGTCCACCACGACTGGGGATTCAGGCCGGGCGGCGCCGCCTCCGTGGTCCTGCACCGCGAGCAGGGCGGCGCGGGCGACCGGATCGCGTGCTTCACGGTGCCGTTCGGCTCGCCGTCCACGGACTGACCCGGCGGACGGCGGCGCGCGGCGCGCACGGCGCTCCGCGACGGCGTGCGCACCTGGAAGCGCACAAGAAAGCGCCCCCTCCCTCGTGTGTACGAGGAAGGGGGCGCCGCCCCGCGCCGAGCGGATGTCACGGGACGTCTGCCGAGGGTCAGGCCGCGACCGGAGTGCGCTCCGACGGCTTGCCCTCCTCGCTCCCGCCCCGGGAGGCGAAGAGCCGGTCGAGTCCGAACGCGCCGGACCCGGTGAAGACGAACAGGAGCATGGCCCAGCAGAAGATCGCCGAGGCCTCGCCGCCGTTCTCCATGGGCCACAGCGCCTCCGGCTGGTGGACCTTGAAGTAGGCGTAGGCCATCGAGCCGGACGCGATGAAGGCCGCCGCGCGGGTGCCGAGGCCCAGCAGGACCAGGGTGCCGCCGACGAGCTGGATGACGGCCGCGTACCAGCCCGGCCAGGTGCCCGCGTCGACGGTGCCGCCGTTGCCGTCCGCGCCGCCGAGGACGCCGAAGAGCGACGAGGCGCCGTGGCAGGCGAACAGCAGGCCGATGACTATGCGGAACAGACCTATCGCGTAGGGCTGGGCGCTGTTGAGACGTCCAGTCATGGTGAGGGACTCCTTCGGTTTGGGGACGGAACCGAGCGGAGGCCCAAGATTAGGGGAACCTAATTAGTGCTTGCAAGTTCAACATTCGGTCAGTCGGGGCTTCCGTTTCGGATCCGGTCCGTACGGAGGTGAGCGCCTCCCCTGCCCCGGCGACCGTGCGCAGCGCGGCCCGTGCCACCGCGTCCGCGTCCGACAGCGTCACGGAATCGACGCCGGGCCGGGCGCCCGCCGCGGTCACCCAGTGGACCCCTTCCGTGGGCACCCCGAACGCGAACCGGCGTGCGTGGGAACGGCCTTGACGGTCGATCAGGTGGTAGGGCCGGGGCGTCACGTCGAGGCCTCCGGTTTCGTGGCCGTCGACCCGGTGGGGCCGGCACCGGCCGCTCATCAGGAGCCGGGTCAGCAGCTCGTCGGCGGTGCGGCGCAGGTCGGGCTCGGGGAGCCGGGCCTCGATGAGTGTGGTGACGCGCACATCGGAGCCGGGCACGTCCGGGGAGTGGGCGAGGAAGGCCCCGTCGCCCGTCCGCACCTCAAGGCGCGGGCCGAGCACCTCCAGGACGCCCGCCTCGACGAGCGCCGCCATCTCCTCGATGCGGCGGCGCGGCGGCCCGATCGACAGGAAGGCGTTGAGGGGCGTGTACCAGCGGTCGAGGTGGTCGCGGCGCGAGGCGCCGGACAGTCCGCCGTGGTCGACGATCAGGCGGAGTTCGTTGCGCAGGTCGCGCAGGACGTCGAGGGCGGCCTTCAGCGGGCCCGCGACATTGCCGAGCGCGGCCTGCGCGGCGTCCTCGCGCAGCAGGCGCAGCAGCCAGGAGCGGTGCTCCTGGGCCGAGGAGAAGGGGAGGCGGGGGTGCGGCCTGGAGAGCCGGTCCCAGGACCAGCGGTCGCCGTCCGCGATCCCGAACGCGGCCAGGACGGCGGCCTCTTGGGGGCTCTGGTGGTCGGTGGCGAGAAAACGTGCCCGGAAGTCCGGGAGGTCGCCCGGGAGGTCGTCCGCGAGGTCGTTCGAGGCGCCGTTGGGGAGACCGTCCGCGCGGCCCGCGAGCAGTGCCGCGTAATAGACCGTCTCCACTTCCTTGGCGACCAGCGGCCATATCTCGTCGAGGAAGTCGGGGGCGTCGCCGCTGTCCGCGCGCTTGCGGAAGCCGGCGACGACGTCGCCGGTGAGGACGGCGGGCGTATGGCGGCCGTACGGGCCCTTCGCGTTGTCGCCGCGCGCCTGGTACGGCACACCGCGCCGCGAGCCCGCGTACAGCCGTGGCTCATGACCGGAGGGCACGTAGCGCAGGCCGCCGTCCGGCGCGCGCACGTAACGCCCGCCGCGGCCCGCGGTCAACAGGGCCATGTGGTCGAAGAAGTTGAGGCCGAGGCCGCGCAGGAGCACGGGCTCGCCGGGGGCGATCGCGGACAGGTCCACGTCGGCGGGGTTGGCGGGCGGGACATGGCGCAGACCGTGCCGGGCCGCGTACGTGCCGAGGCGCGCCTGCTCCGGATCGCCCGCCGTCGGCAGATGGCCCTGCGCGAGGACGACCGCCGAAAGCCCGGACAGTTCCAGGCCGTTGTCCAGGACGAGGGTCTGGAGCCCGTCGGCCGTCTCGTCCAGGCGCGTGGCGCGCGCCGCGTGGACCCGGACGCGGACCGCGTCGGGGGCGCCGCGCACCGTCCGCGCGAAGACCCACTCCAGATAGCGGCCGTAACAGGCGCGGGTGGGGTAGTCGTCGGGCCCGAGCCCCGGCACGTGCCCGGCGGCCGCCCACTCGTACAGGCTCGGCCCCGGACGGATGGGACCCGAGCAGTCGACGCTCGGGTCCGTGAACAGGGTCACCTGTGAGGCGACGGTGTTCATGAGGAGTTCGCCGGGCTGTGCCGTCCGCCAGACGCGGCCCGCGCCCGGCGGTGCGGGGTCGATGACGTGGACCGTCAGCCGCGCCCCGGGCGTGAGGAGTTCGGTCGCCGACGCGCAGAGCCGTTCGAGCACGCTGGTGCCGCGGGGACCCGCGCCGACCAGCGCGAGGGCGGACGCATGCGGTGCGGGCGGGCGCGGCGCGAGTACAGGTCCGGACAAAAGCGTGACTCCCGGGACATCGAGAACGCTGGAAGCGGTTGGTCCGCATCATCATGCCGTCGGGGGCCCCGATGCCGAACCCCGGTCGGAGGATCCACTCCTGTGTGTGGGGTGTGTCACGTGGACCACTGGGGGGTCACGAAAGGTGCATCTCGCGCGCCGCCTCCAGGCGTACGCCGCCGCCCCGCGCCGTCCGTGCCTGGTCGAGCCGCAGCCGGGCCGAACGGCCGCGCAGCGTCAGCGTCATGAGCTGGTTGCCGAACCACGGCCCGCCCGCCCTGCGCCACGAGACGCTCGCCCGCGCCACCCTGCCGTGCCGCGCGAAGCGCCGCCCCAGGGCGCGCCCCGCGCGGCTCCAGCCGAAGCGGAAGCCGAGCCTTATCGACGCGTGGATGGAGTTGTGGACGGGTGAGCAGGTCAGTTGCAGGACGCGGGCGTCGGGCCCCTCGCCCGCGGGCCAGCTCGGCTCGGCGACGTACGCGTGGTGGACGTCGCCGGAGAGCACGCACACCGTGGCCGGCGCCCCCGCGCCCGAACCCGCCTCGGTGATCAGCGAGGTGAGCGCCTCGAAGGAGGCGGGGAAGGCCGCCCAGTGCTCCAGGTCGGAACGCCTGCGCAGGTTCTCGCCGAAGCGGGCCCAGCGGGCGCCGCGCTCACCGCGGCACAGCGCGGCGTTCCACCCCTCGGCGTCGTGGATGAGGTGGGGCAGGAGCCAGGGCAGGGAGGTGCCGACGAGGAGATGGTCGTACGCGCCCTCGGAAGTGCCCTCCCCGGCTGCCCCCTGCCCGGCTGCCCTCTGCCCTGCCGTGCCCTCCAGGGCCTGCTCGCGCAGCCAGCGGGCCTCGTCCGCGTCGAGCATGGCGCGCTTGTCCTCCTCCAGGACGCGCGCCGCGCGCGTGTCGACCATGAGCAGACGTACGCGCCCGAAGTCCCTGCGGTAGCTCCAGCGGGCGGCGGTCGCGTCGGCGTCGGCCGCGGCGGCGAAGGCGCGCAGCGCGTCCGTGCCGTCCGGGGTGGCGCGCACGGCGGCGTACACCTCGTCGCCCGCCAGTTCCTCGGGGCGCAGATTGCCCAGGTGCTGATGGACCCAGTACGACATCAGGCCGCTCAGGATGCGCTCGCGCCACCAGGGCGTGGCCCGCATCTCGGCGAGCCAGGCGGCGCTGGTGTTCCAGTCGTCGATGATGTCGTGGTCGTCGAAGATCATGCAGCTGGGCACGGTGGACAGCAGCCAGCGGATCTCCGGGTCGAGCCAGGACTCGTAATAGAGGTGGGTGTACTCCTCGTAGTCCGCGACCTGCACGCCCGGCGGGTCGGCGAGGTCGCGGCGGGCGGCCAGCCAGCGCTGGGTGGCCTTGGAGGTCTGGTCCGCGTACACCTGGTCGCCCAGGAGGACCAGGACGTCGGGGCGCTCCGCGTCCGGGGCCGCGGCGATGCGGGCGGCGAGCGTGTCCAGGGCGTCGGGCCCCACGGGGTCGTGCTCGTCGGAGGGCGGCGCGGCCCACCGGCAGGAGCCGAAGGTGACGCGCAGTTCGGCGTCCGGGTCCTCGGCGGGCGTGCGGATGGTGCTCGCCGGGTAGGGCGAGTCGGGCAGCGGCCAGACGGCCGCCCCCTCGTGCCCGCCGAGCCGCACCTCGTACGCCGTCTCGGTGCCGGGGGTCAGGCCGGTCACCGGGATCAGCGCGTAGTGGTGGCCCGCGACCTGGAAGGTGCGCGCCGAGCCGCCCGCGCCGTCCGCGCACCGCACCTCGGCGGCGCAGGGCCGGTCGGCCTCGACCCAGACGGTCGCCGTGGAACCGTCGACGTACCTCAGCAGTGGACCAAGGCGCAGCCGTGCCACAGATGATCACCCTCCTCCGTCGCCCCGTACGGTACGGAACGACGGGGGAGGGCGGGGCGGTTCCGCGATTTGTCCGCCGACCCGGAGGTCAGCGGCGGTGCGGGTCCGCCGTCAGCGGGCGTTGGGACCGCTGTCAGCGGCCGTCGGGGCCCGCCGTCAGCAGCCGTTGAGGATCGAGGACAGGGCGCTCTTCTCCTCGGAGTTCACGGTGAGCTTGTAGTGGTGCTTCACGTCCACCCACATCCGGGCGTAGTAGCAGTGGTACGAGGTGGTGGGCGGCAGCCACTCAGCGGGGTCCTTGTCGCCCTTGGCCTGGTTGACGTTGTCCGTGACGGCGATCAGCTGGGGCCGGGTCAGGTCGTTGGCGAAGCCCTCGCGCTGGGCGGTGGTCCAGCTGTTGGCGCCGGACTTCCAGGCCTCGGAGAGCGGCACGACGTGGTCGATGTCGAGGTCGGACGCGGCGGTCCAGGTGGCGCCGTCGTAGGCCGACTTCCAGGTGCCGGAGGTGGCGGCGCAGCTGGAGTCCTGCTCGACGTTCGTGCCGTCGCGCTTGAGGACGACCTCGCGGGTGTTGCAGGCGCCGGACTGCGTGCTCCAGTGCGGGAACTTGTCGCGGCTGTAGCCGTCGGAGGAGCCCTCGGCCTTGACGGTGAGCTCGCCGAGGTAGGTGCGGGCGGTGCTCGCGCTGACCGGGGCGGGGGGTGCGGCCTGGGCGGGGGTGCCGGTGAGGAGGGTGGTGGCCGTGGCGAGGACGGCGGCCGTGGCGGCGAAGGCGTAGCGGGTGTGTCGACGCGCGTAGACGGCGGACATGTGAACTCCCTTTTCGTGGGGGGAAGTTGACCGGTGGGGCGGTCAGGGTCGCGTGGTGGGGTTACCTGTGGATGTGCATTGGGTGACAGGGTCGCGTCAAACAGGTACGGACTTCAAGAGGTCTGGCGCGGTGTCATATGCATTGCACGCGCGCGGAGTTGTGTTTGAGTGATCCACGTCACGCCGAGGCGGGCCGAAAGGCCCTGGCCGGGGCCGGGCGGAGGTCCCGTACTATGGACGGCGCAGAAGGGGAGTAGCTCTTCGCCGGACCGTCGACACACTGCTCAGCTCGTCTGAGCCGGCGCCCGGAGGCAGGCCCGTCAGGGCAGGCCAGCGAGACCTTCGGCAATGCAGTGCTTGGCGTACGCACCCGCGTGCGCCGTGACGCGCACCTCCGTGCGCGTCCATGACGTGCGCATCCGCGTGTGTCCATGAGCGCTGCCGTGCCGAGGTGTCGTACGCGAAGCGCTGAACACTCTCGGTGGGGCGGCCCCGACCGATTGAGGAACCCTTGATCAGCTTCAGCGTGATGGCGCTCGTGTTCGGCGTCGTCTTCCTTGCCGAGCTGCCCGACAAGACGGCGCTCGCCGGGCTCGTCCTCGGCACGCGCTACCGCGCCAGTTACGTCTTCGCCGGTGTCGCGGCCGCCTTCGCCGTGCACGTGGCGCTCGCCGTCGCGGCGGGCAGTGTCCTGACCCTGCTGCCGCAGCAGCTGGTCCACGCGCTGACCGGTGTCCTCTTCCTGGGCGGCGCCGCGATGCTGCTCCTCAAGGGCGGCGACGACGAGGAAGAGGTCAGGCAGCCCGAGGACCAGAGCTTCTGGAAGGTCTCCGGGGCGGGCTTCATGCTCATCCTGGTCGCCGAGTTCGGCGATCTGACGCAGATCATGACCGCGAACATGGCGGCCCGCTACGACGACCCGCTCTCCGTCGGTCTCGGTGCCGTGCTCGCGCTGTGGGCGGTCGCGGGGCTCGGCATCGTCGGCGGGAAGGCGCTGATGAAGCGGGTGCCGCTGGCGCTCATCACGAAGATCGCGGCGCTGCTGATGCTCGCGCTCGGGCTGTGGAGCCTGTACGAGGCGATCAGCTGAGGTCGGGGTCGGGGCTGAGGTCGAGGCCGAGGGGGAGGCCGAAGGGGGAGGGGTGCTTGCGTGAGCGCGGTCCGTTTTAGGGTGGTTATTGGCGAGCCCTACCGGTGTGACCTGCGGCGTTGGCGTTTGCGGCCCTCGTTTTGTACCGTGCAGGAACAAAGTGGCTCCGCCCGTATTCCCTGACCGGCGGGCGGGGCTGCCTTGATCTTCTCCCTGCGCTCTGGAGCACGCCGATGACGGACACGACCGCATCCGTTCTGACCGCCCGCGCCGTCCTCCTCGACATGGACGGCACCCTCGTCAACTCCGACGCCGTCGTCGAGCGCTGCTGGCGCCGCTGGTCCGAGCGGCACGGGCTCGACTTCGACGAGGTCATCCAGGTCGTCCACGGACGGCAGGGCTACGCGTCCATGGCGGTGCTCCTGCCGGACCGCCCCATGGCGGAGAACCACGCGGAGAACCGCGAGATGCTCGTCGCCGAGACCTCCGACATGGAGGGCGTCGTGCCGGTTCCGGGTGCGCCCGCGTTCCTGGCCGCGCTGGCGGACCTGCGCCTCCCGCACGCGCTCGTGACCTCCGCCGATGTGCCGCTGTCCACCGGGCGGATGGCCGCGGCGGGGCTCGCGCTGCCGGACGTACGGGTGACCGCGGAGAGCGTGGGCGCGAGCAAGCCGGACCCCGAGGGGTTCCTCAAGGGGGCGGCGGAGCTCGGGTTCGACCCGGCGGACTGCGTGGTCTTCGAGGACTCCGAGGCGGGGATCCTCGCCGGCAAGGCGGCGGGCATGCGGGTCGTGGGCATCGGCCCGCGGGCGGCGCGGTTCGGGCCGACCGTGCATGTGGACGACCTGACGCGGGTCGGGGTCGCGTCGGCGGGGGACGAGGGGCTCCGGCTGACCTTCGGCTGACCTTCGGCCGAGGGGCGGCTCAGGACCGGCGGGACTCCCGCCGGACTCCGGCCGGACGGCGTGCCCCAGGGCTCGGCTGTCCGCTGCTCGACTGTTGGCCACGCCACTGCTCAACCATGCTCAGCCGTCTGCTGCTCGACCCTCTACGGCTCGACCGTCTACGGCTCCGTCGTCTCCGACTCCAGGCTGCGCCGCGTCGTACGTCCGTACTCGCCCGGCCGGTCCTCCGTGAGCCCGCGGGCCCACTGGTAGCGGGTCACCGCGTCGGCGACCTCGCGCGTGTACGTGCCGTCGCGTTCCCCCACGTACAGATAGAGCTGGGCCAGTCGGCCCTGGAGCTCCTCGACCCGGGCGCCCTTGTCGCCCTCGCGCAGGGTCACGCCGGCCGCCCGCTCCGGTGGTGCGGAGGGCGTCCCCACCGAGCCCGTCGCGCGGGCGGTGGGCGGTGGCGTCGACCGCGACCGCGTCGGGCGCGTGGGGGAGAACGAGGGCGAGGGGGCCGCGCTCGGTGCCGCCGGGGCGGAGGCGGTGCGCGAGGGGGACGGGGACCGCTTCGCCGAGGGCGGCGCGGGCTTCGTCGGATCCGCGAACGCCGACGTGGGCGTGTCCGGCAGCGCGTGGTCCCGTCTGGTCCCGTCCGCGGCCGAGGAGAGCAGTCCCGTCGCGAAGACGGCGGCAGCGGTCAGTGCGGCCACGGCGCCCGCCCCGGCGAGCAGCGCGTAGCGGCGCCGGCGGGCCGACCTCTCGTACGCACCGGAATCGGCGTCTTCGTCGCGGTCTCCTGCGCGGTCCCCGTCTCCCGGCTCTCCGGTGAACAGGCCTGCGTCCGCGGCGTCCGCCCCGCGCGTCGGCGGCGGAGCCGGGGGCGGGGGCGGGGGCGCGGGGTGTCCTGGCGGGGCGGCCGCGTCGGGGTCGGGCAGCGACACGTAGGGACGTATGCGCAGCGGATTGAAGTCCTCCGCGGCGGCGGCCTCCACGGACCGGGTCCGCCGGGCGTCGTCGGCGGCGCGCCGGGCGCATCCACAGGCCGGGGCCTTTCCGTCGCCGCGCGGCACTCCGCACTGGGGGCAGAGCCGGGGGTCGGGCCGGTCCTGGCCGCCCTGCGGGCGCCGGGTGCCGTGCCGGCGCCCCACGCCCTCTGCGCCCGCCGCGCCTCCTGCGCCTGCCGGGTCCCCTGTGCCCGCCGCGCCTGCCGGGTCTCCTGCGCCTGCCGGGTTCCCTGCACCCGCCGCGCCTCCCGCGCCTCCTGCGTCTGCCGCGCCCGCAGGGTCCCCCGCGCCCCCCTCATCCCACTCGCCCTGTCCGGCCATCGCCGCACCTCTCCCCTCCCGTGCCGCGCCCGCCCCGAGAACTCCGCCGATTATGCAGACCCTCGCTTCAACAGGCCATAACCGGTGACTCGGACCAGGATGGAGAGGGAGGACCCCCGGAGGAGCCCCAGCGGGCCCTCGGAGCCTCGGAGCGCAGGAGGTTTCCATGACGCAGGACGTCAGCGCCCGCCCCGCGGGACCGGGGCCCGATCCCGTGCCGGGGCGGGCCGGGAACGGGCATCCGCCCGGCGGCGTACTGGTCTCCATCGGCGCGCTGCTCCTCGGCATGCTGCTCGCCGCCCTCGACCAGACGATCGTCTCCACCGCGCTGCCGACGATCGTCAGCGAACTCGGCGGCATGGACCATCTGTCCTGGGTCGTGACCGCGTACATGCTGGCCTCGACCGCCGCGACCCCGCTCTGGGGCAAGCTCGGCGACCAGTACGGCCGCAAGAAGCTGTTCCAGACCGCGATCGTGATCTTCCTGATCGGCTCGGCGCTGTGCGGCATGGCGCAGAACATGCCGCAGCTGATCGGCTTCCGCGCGCTCCAGGGCCTCGGCGGCGGCGGGCTCATGGTGCTGTCCATGGCGATCGTGGGCGACCTGGTCTCGCCCCGCGAGCGCGGCAAGTACCAGGGGCTGTTCGGCGCGGTCTTCGGGGCGACCAGCGTCCTCGGACCGCTGCTCGGCGGTCTCTTCACCGAGCACCTCAGCTGGCGCTGGGTCTTCTACGTCAACCTGCCCATCGGCGTGATCGCGCTCCTCGTCATCGCCACCACGCTGCACATCCCGGTGCGCGACACCCGGCACACCATCGACTATCTCGGCACCTTCCTCATCGCCTCCGTCGCGACCTGCCTGGTCCTCGTCGCCTCGCTGGGCGGCACCACCTGGGCCTGGGGCTCGCCCCAGATCATCGGGCTCGCGGTGCTCGGCGCGGTCCTCGCGGTGGCCTTCGTCGCCGTGGAGAAGAAGGCCGTGGAGCCGGTGCTGCCGCTGAAGCTGTTCCGGATCCGCACCTTCACGCTGTCCGCCGTCATCAGTTTCGTCGTGGGCTTCGCGATGTTCGGCGCGATGACCTATCTGCCGACGTTCCTCCAGGTCGTGCAGGGAGTCAGCCCGACGATGTCGGGCGTGCACATGCTGCCCATGGTGTTCGGCATGCTCCTGTCGACGACGGCCTCCGGACAGATCGTCAGCCGAACCGGACGCTGGAAGGTGTTCCCCGTGGCGGGCACGGCGGTCACCACGCTCGGCCTGCTGCTCCTGCACCAGCTGAACGAGAACAGCTCCACCGGCGAGATGAGCGCGTACTTCTTCGTCTTCGGGCTCGGGCTCGGCCTGGTCATGCAGGTGCTCGTGCTCATCGTGCAGAACGCCGTCAGCTACGAGGACCTCGGCGTCGCCACCTCCGGCGCGACCTTCTTCCGCTCGATCGGCGCCTCCTTCGGCGTCGCGATCTTCGGCACGATCTTCACCAACCGGCTCGGCGACAAGCTGTCCGACGCCCTCGCCGGACAGCAGCTGCCGCCCGGCCTGAGCGTGGGCGCCCTGGAGGCCGACCCGCGCGGCATCGCACGGCTCCCCGCCGACCTGCGGCCCGGCGCCCTGTCGGCGTACGCCTCCTCGATCACGGACGTCTTCCTGTACGCGGCGCCGGTCGCGCTGGTCGCCTTCGTGCTCGCCTGGTTCCTGAAGGAGGACAGGCTGCGCGGCTCGGTCACGGCGCCGGATCCGACGCAGACGCTGGCCAGCAATCCGGTGGAGCGTTCGTCGTACGACGAGTGCGCGCGGGCACTGTCCGTGCTCGGCACGCGCGAGGGCCGTCGCGCGATCTACGAGAAGATCACCGCGCGGGCGGGCCACGACGAGCTGCTGCCCGCGTCCGGCTGGCTGCTGCTGCGCATCGCGCGGCACGGATCGGTGGAGCCCGGGGTGCTCGCCGAGCGCACGACCGTGCCGCTGACCGTCATCACGGCGGCGGCCCGTCAGGTCGAGGAGCGGCACCTCGCCGAACGGCAGGGCCTGGAGATGATCCTGACCGAGCGGGGCCGCGAGGTCGCGGGCCGGCTCGCCAAGGCCCGCGAGGCGTCCCTCGCCGAACTGCTCGGCGACTGGTGGGGGCCCGACCGGCCGACCGACCTGGCCCAACTGGTCGAGGAGCTCAGCGCCGAGCTGTGCGGTTCGGAGTCGGAGCGCCCGCAGAACGGCTCGGCGAGGGCCCGGGTGGCCTGACCGGCTCCCTCGGTCAGCCTGCGTCGGCCAGCCGCTTCGCGAACCAGTGCTCGGAGTACCGGTCCTGGTTGTACGGCGCGGTCTCCTCGTACCCGTGCCGTGCGTACAGCGTGCGGGACTCGATCAGGTCGCTGCGGGTGTCGAGGACCATGCGCGCGGCGCCGAGCGCGCGGGCGGCGTCCTCGGCGGCGGCGAGCAGGACGGGCGCGCCGCCCCTGCCGCGCAGCTCCTTGCGCACGAAGACGCGCTTGAGCTCGGCGGTCCGCGCGTCGAGGAGCCGCACGCCGGCGGTCCCGGCGGGCTCACCCGCGTACCGCGCCACGAGCAGCACCCCGTCCGGCGCCGCGAGATCGGCCCCGCTCTCCTCGGCGATCCCGCGCTCCAGCTCCTCGGGGTCCGTGGGCCGCCCGTCGTGGCGCAGATACCAGCGGTCGCTGACCTCGGTGTAGTACGTCCGCCAGAGTGCGGCGGCGACGGGCGAGTCGTACGCCTCGGGGGCAACGGTCCACGAGGCCGCTGCGGCGGCCGGGGCGGTGGGGGCGGCGTCGGTCATGGGCCATTCTGGCTCCGTACGAACGCCGCCCCGCAAGCGAATTACCTCCGGGCTCGGCCCTCGGGTTACCTCCGGGCTCAGCCCTTGGGCGCGGCCTGCTGCACGACCTCGAAGGACCACACCGAGGAACTGCTGGAAGCCGGCTTCGGGCGGTCGCCGCCGCCCTGGTGGGCCGCCTTCATCGGGCCCTCCATCCAGGCCTGGAAGGCGGCCTCGTCGCGCCAGCGGGTGTAGACGAGGTACTGGTCGGTGCCCTCGATGGGGCGCAGGAGTTCGAACCACTCGAAGCCGTCGGAGTTCTCGACGGCGCCCGCGCGGGACGCGAAGCGCTTCTCCAGGACCTCTCGCTGTTCCTCGGGGACGGTCAGCACATTGATCTTCACGATGCTCATGCCGCCATCCTGCCGCACGGTGTCCGTCACAGGCCCAGCAGGCGTTCGGCCGTCTCGCGGTAGTCGCGCAGGGCCAGGCGCAGGCGTTCGGTGTCGGGGGCGTCGGAGGCGTCGGAGGGGTGTGGGGTGTTCGGGGTGGTGTCGGGGTGCCAGGCCGTGCGCAGGGCGCGGCGGTGTTCGGCCAGGGTGTGGGTGAGGTCGGCGATCGTCTCCTCCAGGACGCGGTCGGCGTCCTCCACCGCGGCGCGCGGGCCGTCGACGAAGGCGTTGACGGCGTTCTGGAGGCGCAGCGCCAGCTTGTCGCGCTCGGTGGGCGGGAAGAGGGGCGTGTGCTCAGCCATGCCGGGCCCCCTTGGGGGTGAGGTGCTTGCCGGGGCGTGCGGCGGTGCGGTCCGCGTCCTGTGCGATGAGGGCCTCGAACAGCGCCCGCGCCTCGATCATGGCGGTGCGCATGTCCTCGGTGCCCGCGCCGTTCGTCCCGGTCCCGGCCCGCTGCTCGGCGCCGGTCGTGTCGAGGGTCGCGCGGTGCACCTTGCGGTAGCCGTCGACGTGGTGGGCGTGGTGCACGGAGAGCGCGTCGAGCTGGTCCTCGTAGTGCCCCGCGTCGGGGAAGCCGCGCGCCCCGGCGAGTTCGGCGATGAGCCGGTCCGCCTCGGTCACCGCCTCGCGCGGGGAGTCGACGAAGCGTTCCTGGGCGACGGTCCAGCGGGCCGTGAACTGCTCGCGGGCGACGGGCTCCAGCGGCCGCGCCCGCAGGGCCCCGTGCCGCTTCACCCGCTCCCCGAGGTCGCGTTCGGCGGCCTTGGCGTCGCCGTCGTGACGGGCGACCGCGCGGTCGTACTCGGGGCCGAAGCGGCGCTTGAGGCCGCGCCCGCCGCCGGCGCGCTGCCGCTTGCGGTTCAGGACGGCCGCCGCGGCGACGACGAGGACGGCGACGACCGCGATCAGGGCGATGAGCATGACGGTGGACATGGGGACCCTCTCGGCTCGGGGACGGTCCTCGGCGTGCCGGGCCGGTGCGGCACGGCACGCCTCCCCGGGGCGAGTTGCCCGCGGGCGGCTCCCCAAACGGCCCGGGTCAGGCCGGGTGGCGCTCCCGCCAGTCACGGGCGACCTCGTCGAGGTCGTAGGGCGTCAGGCCGAGGGGCGGCCCCGGGGGCGGGGTGCGCAGCGCCTCGCGGATCTTCTCGTTGAGCTCCGTCACGAGCCTGCGCGCCATGCTCTCGGACGGCGCGGCGGCGGCCGCGGCCAGCGTGTCCTCGGCCTCCTTGCGCAGGGCGAGCGTGGGCGACATGAAGGAGAGGCCCTCGCGGGCCATCTTCTGCTTCACCCACCAGTTCTCGTCGGTCGTGGGGTCGGGCCCCTCGGGAAGGGGCTTGCCGCTGCCGGGCAGGGAGGTGAACTCGCCCCGCCGCTCCGCCTCGCGGATCTGCTTGTCGATCCAGGATTCGAACTCGACTCCAGGTGGCTTGCGCTCAGTCATGTCCCCATTGTTCCAGGACAGGCGTGCGCCCGCCCCTGGGGGCACTTAGGATGCGGCAGCGCGCGACGCACCAACCGCGCTCGCGCCGAGGAGAGTTGAAGGAGCGTACGTACGTGCTGGAGCTGACGATGGCCTCGGTGTCCGGGGAGGATGCGGGTGCGACCGCCGGCATGCTCATGGCCGACGCGCCGAGCGAGCCGGGCGCCGTGCTGCGTGTGGGGCGCGACCGGAACGTGTGCCGCCTGGTGACCCCCGACGACTGGTTGTTCGTGTCCCGTACGCATCTGGAGTTCCGCTGCGGGCCCGACGGCTCCTGGTCCGTGACCTGGTTGCGCGGCTCCAGCCCCGATCCCTCCTCGGAGGTGCGGGTGGTCGCCGACGGGACGGCGCGGCCCCTCGTCTACGGAGGGGACGCGCCGCTCTCCCGGGGCGGCTCCGGAGAGGTCGTCATCCAGGACAGGTCGGGGCCGCGCAGCGTGAACGTCGGCTACTACCACGAGGGTTGAGCCGGCGGTCACGCGATGGGCAGGGCCCGGACCGGCCGGTGATCAGGGCAGTACGCGGGCCAGCGCGAAGCCGTCGTACCCCTTGGTGCCCACGGTCTGCAGCGCCGTCGCGCTCAGCTTGGGGTGCTCCGCCATGAGCGTGAGCGCGGCGCGCGTGCCGACGATGGCCGGGTCGGTACTGGCGGCGTCGGTGACCCTGCCGCTGCGCACGACGTTGTCGAGGACGATCAGGCTGCCCGGCCGGGTGAGCTTGAGCGACCACTCCAGGTAGTGCGGGTTGTTGGCCTTGTCGGCGTCGATGAAGACGAGGTCGAACGGGTCGGGGTGCTCGGCGCCGAGCGCGTCGAGCGAGTCGAGGGCGGGGCCGACGCGGACCTCGGCGAGCTTGTCGAGTCCGGCGCGGGCGAGGTTGCCGCGGGCCACGGCGGCGTGCTCGGGGCTGTATTCGAGGGTGATGAGGCGGCCGTCGGCGGGCAGGGCGCGGGCCAGCCAGATGGTGCTGTAGCCGCCGAGGGTGCCGATCTCCAGGATGCGGCGGGCGCCCTGGATCTGGGCGAGGAGCTGGAGCAGCTTGCCCTGGTTCGGGGCGACGGCGATCTGCGGCAGGCCGGCCGCGTCGCTGTCGCGCAGGGCGGCGGTCAGGGCCTCGTCGGCCGGGGCGAGGAGGTCGGTGAAGTAGTCGTCGACGGAGTTCCACTGCTGCTGGTTCATGTGGTCCCTACGGTCCCTTCGACTGCCTAGTTAGTTTCGCTAAGGAGTCTACGGCGGGCGCGGCGGATTGTCAGTGGCGGCTCGCATACTGGGTCCCGAAGATCGGTGGTGCGGGGCCGGCGGTCCGACGACGGGGGCGGTTACGTGGGGTACGGGACGGAGCGGGCGGCGCGGGGGCTGCCCGCGGCGCAGGTGCGGGGTTTCGCCGAGCGGTGGCTGCCCGAGCTGGTGCGGCAGGGCCAAGAGGGCGACGGCGCCGGGGACTTCGTGTGCTCGCCCGCCGGGATGTGGCTCGCCCTGGCCGCCGTGGCCGCGGGCGCCCGCGGCGAGACCGCCGCCGAACTGCGGGGACTGCTCGGCGCGGCCGGGGCGGACGCGGCGCGCGCGGTGACGGAGGGGGCGCGGGCCCTGGCGGGCACGGACGCGCTGGGGGTCGCCACGCGCGTGTGGAGCCGGGTTCCGGTCCACCGGGAGTACCAGGAGGCGCTGCCGGACATCGGCTTCGGCCCGATGGATCCGGCCGCGGCGGACGCCTGGGTGCGGGAGGCGACGGACGGGATGATCGAGTGCCTCCCCGTGACCGTCACCCCGGACACGCTGCTCCTGCTGGTCAACGCGCTCGCCCTGAAGGCGCGTTGGGAGGACCCCTTCGAGGGGGCGGGCACGCGTGACGCCGACTTCACGGACGCGGCGGGGGCCGTCCACCGGGTGCCGACGATGCACCGGGCGGTCGCGGCGGGGGACGCGTGGGCGGTGGACGGCGCGGGGGCCGGGGCCTCGGGGGCGCGGGCCCGGGTCGTCGAGATGCGGTGTGCCGCGCGGGGCGGGCTGCCGCCGGTGCGGGTGCGGTTCGTCCTGGGGCAGCCGGGGGAGGGGCCGGCCGCGGTGCTGCCGCTCGCCTGGGCGGCGGGGGAGCGGCGGTCCGCGATCGACGCCGAGCGGGTGACCATGGCGCTGCCGCGCTTCTCGTTGCGTACGCGGACCGACGCGACCGGGCAGTTGGCCTCGCTCGGGGTGCGGTGGGCGCTGAGCGACGCGGCCGACTTCTCCGGGATGTCGCCGGAGCGGCTCGCGATATCGCAGGTCGTCCAGGAGGCGGTCGTGAAGGTCGCGGAGGAGGGGGTCGAGGCGGCGGCGGTCACGGCGGTGCCGATGCGGCCGGGCGGGGCGTACCGGCCCGTGCGGGTGGAGCGGGTCGCCTTCGACCGGCCGTTCGGGGTGGTCGTGCTCGACGGGGGCGGGGAGGTGCCGTTGTTCGTGGGGTGGCAGGGTGGCGCGCCTGCGGTGGCTCGGTTGCCCGAGCCTTCTCTCTTCCGGAACCGGAGGGGGTGAGCTCCGCCCGGTCCTGTGCGACGGGGCTCGGTCTCCTGGGGCTCCGCCCCGGACCCCGCTCCTCAAACGCCGGAGGGGCTGAAAATATGCGCCCCCGCCCGGCGGGCCGAAGGTGGCCAGCCCCCGGCGGGTCGAAGGCGGCCAGCCCCCGGCGGCAGCCGGAGGCGGCGGATGTCAGCGGCAGCGGGAAGCGTTGGATGTCAGCGGCAGCGGGAAGCGTTGGACGTCAGCGGCAGCGGGAAGCGTTGGACGTCAGCGCGCGCGCCTCCGCCTCCGTTTCCACCGCCGGAGGCGAACCGGGGAGCGGGCGGCCCGCCGATTCGGTCATGTACCAGACGGCGATGCCGCCCACCACGGCCGCCGCCATCATGTAGTACGCGGGCATCATCTTGTCGCCCGTCGCGCCGATCAGGGCCGTCACCACCAGCGGGGTCGTGCCGCCGAAGACCGAGACGGAGATGTTGAAGCCGATGGAGAGGGAGCCGTAGCGGACCTTCGTCGGGAAGAGGGCCGGCAGGGCCGAGGGCATCGAGGCCGTGAAGCAGACCAGGAGCAGGCCGAGCGCGCTGAGCCCCAGGCCGATCGCCCAGAGCGAGCCCTCGCGGATCAGGAGCAGGGCAGGGACGGAGAGCAGGAAGAAGCCCGCGCAGCCCGCGGCGATCACGGGGCGGCGGCCGACGCGGTCCGTGAGCGCGCCCACGAACGGCTGGGCGCACATCATCAGCGCCATGACGACCAGGATGACCAGGAGGCCGTGCGTCTCGTCGTACTTCAGCTCGCTGGTCAGATAGCTCGGCATGTACGAGAGCAGCATGTAGTCCGTGACGTTGAAGACCAGGACCAGGCCCATGCACAGGAGGAGGGCCTTCCACTGGCCGGCGACCATGTCGCGCAGGCGCACCTTCGGGCGGGACTGCTCGTCCTTGTGGGCCTTCTCCAGCTCGGCGGCGAACGCCGGGGTCTCCTCCAGCCGCATCCGCAGGTACAGGCCGATCAGGCCCATCGGGCCCGCGATCAGGAACGGGATGCGCCAGCCCCAGGAGAGGAGGTCGTCGGTGGACAGGAGCGCGGTCATCAGGGTGACCAGGCCCGCACCGCCGATGTAGCCCGCCAGCGTGCCGAACTCCAGCCAGCTGCCGAGGAAGCCGCGCTTCTTGTCGGGGGCGTACTCGGCGATGAACGTGGAGGCGCCCGCGTACTCGCCGCCCGTGGAGAAGCCCTGCACCAGGCGGGCCGCGAGCAGCAGGACCGGCGCCCAGACGCCGATCGTCGCGTACGAGGGGATCAGGCCGATCGCGAACGTGCCCGCCGCCATCATGATCATGGTCAGGGCCAGCACCTTCTGCCGGCCGATGCGGTCGCCGAGCGGCCCGAAGACCATGCCGCCGAGCGGCCGGATCAGGAAGGCCGCGGCGAAGGCGCCGAAGGTGGAGAGCAGCTGGGCCGTGGGGTTGCCCGAGGGGAAGAAGACCTTGCCCAGCGTCACGGCGATGTAGCTGTAGACGCCGAAGTCGAACCACTCCATCGCGTTGCCGAGTGCCGCGGCCTTCACCGCCCGCTTGACCATCGCGGGGTCGGTGACGGTGACGTCCGGGGCCGCTTCCTTCCGGAGCCGGGCCCCGGTCTCGCGGGGTGCGACGGTGGTGGCGCTCGCCAAGGCTTCGCTCGCCTCTTTCGGTCGACGACAAGGACAGGGCCGCACCCGGTTGCCGGGGCGGCCCGAAAGCGACCATAGGTGCATGGGGCACCATTACGGGCGGTGCACGGTCGGCCGCACAGTGCACCCAAATGGCTCCTGTGCAGGTCAAATGATGTTTCCTCCGGTAGTGGGGACACACGGCCTTTGTGATCTATGTCGCGACCTCGACCGGGAACCGCACCCGGGGGGTCCATCAGTTCTCACGGGGAGGCTGATGTCGGCCACGGCACGAACGGACCTGTTGGGTCAGGTGCCGAAAAGTCGATAGAAAGCGATATGGCCGCCAGGTGAAGTGGTGGTTGCGCGCGTCTCACCACAGGGGCGCCGACTCTTGGGTCACACGCCCGCCCGGCGCGACCGGGCGGCCCGCGGGCCCCGCACGACCGGGCCGTACTCCGGCCCCGCACGACCGGGCCCGCACGGGCCCCGCACGGACAGAACCGCAGACATGACGAATGGGGCGGGAGGGTCGACGGCGCGTGGCGAATGTCGAGCACGGAGGACCGGGCGGTGCCTTGCGGACGGGGCGGGGCGGTGAGGCCGAGGCCCGGTTCGGAGCGGCCCGCGTCGCCCTGTGGCTGCTCGCCGCCGTCCTCGCGATCCGCCAGGTGGCCGCCGTCCTGCGCACCCCCGAGGGCGAGCGGCTCACCGACCTGGAGACCTGGATCGGGCCCGAGGGCGTCCTCCATGTGAACGGCTCGCTGTACGACGCGGACAAGTTCACCGGCACCCCCTTCGCCGGGCTCGTCCTCAAGCCGCTCGCCCGCTCGGGCGAACAGACGCTCGGCCTGGCCTGGACGTTCGGCACGCTCGGCCTGGTCGTCGTGCTCGGCCTGGTCGCCGCCCGCGCCCTGCCGCAGCCGGTCTCCCGGCGCACCACGCTGCTCGCCGCGCCCGTGGCGGTCAGCCTGCTCATCCTGTCGCTGCCGGTGCGCAACACCCTCTACCTCGGCCAGACCAGCATCCTTCCGGTGCTGCTCGTCCTGCTCGGCCTCTTCGCGGTGCGCGGCCGGCGCACCAGCGGTCTCCTGATCGGCATCGGCGCGGCCCTTCAGCCGACCATGCTGCTCTTCGCCGGGCTGCTCTGGTTCACCGGCCGCAAGCGGGCCGCCGCGTCCACCGGCGCGGCCTTCGCGCTCTGCACGGCGCTGGCCTGGGCGGCGATGCCGCACGACTCATGGACGTACTGGATCCACCACCTCGCGGGCGCGGGCCTCGGCGCGGACCCGGACACCAACGCCAACCAGTCGCTGCACGGCATGCTGCTCCGCCTCGGCCTGACGGGCCCCCTGGAGACGGGCCTCTTCCTGGCCCTGGGCGCGGCCGTCGTCGTCCTCGGCCTCCGCCGCGCCGTGCGCTACGCGCGCGACGGGCAGCTGCTGCTCGCCGCCGCGATCACCGGCTGTGTCGCGGTCGCCGTGTCGCCGACGACCTGGCAGCACCAGCTCCTGTGGGTGGTCTTCGCCGTGGTCGGCCGGGTCGGCAGGAGCCGGTCCGACCGGTACATGTGGCCGGTGGCCGTCGTCCTCGTGACGACGCTGCCCGCCAAGATGATGCTGCCGAACATGCCGGTGACCGAGCCGGTCCGCGACAACGTCGTGCTGATCGCGGCGCTCGCCGCCGCCGTCGCCGTGCCGTTCCTGTCCCGGACGCACCCGCAGTACCGCGAGCCGGTCCCCACGGACTACGCCGCGCCGGTGGCGGCCCGCTGGTCGTGGGTGCCGCTGGTCCCGTTCTGGCGGCGCGTCCTGACCCGGCCGAACCTCCTGCTCGAACTGCTCCTGATCCGCGTCGGCTACTCCGCGTACCAGCAGGTCAGGCTCGCCGCGACGGGCGGCACCATCTCCGGGGGCCGGGCCACGGCCGAGCAGCACGGCGCGCAGATCCACGGGATCGAGCAGTTCCTGCGCATCGACGTCGAGCACTGGTTCAACCACCTGACGGCGCGCACCGGCTGGCTGGAGGACTTCTTCAACTTCTACTACACGTCGTTCCACTTCGTGGTGCCGCTGACCGTCCTCGCCGTCCTGTACGTGCGCCGGCCCGCCGAGTACCGCTGGGCGCGCTCGGCGCTCGGCTTCGCGACGGTCCTCGCCCTGGTCGGCTTCTGGGCCTATCCGCTCGCCCCGCCGCGCCTGATGCCCGACCTCGGCTTCATCGACACCGTGCACGGCGCGCAGGACTTCACCAAGCCGAACTACGGCACGCTGACCGACCTCACCAACCAGTACGCGGCCATGCCCTCGCTCCACTTCGGCTGGTCCCTGTGGTGCGGCCTGGTCATCGCGATCGTCGCGCCGAAGATGTGGATGAAGGCGCTCGGCCTGCTGCACCCGTTCTTCACGGTCTGCGCGATCGTGGGCACCGGCAACCACTGGATCCTCGACGCGGTGGGCGGCGCGGCCGTCGTGGGCGCGGGCTTCGGCCTGACCTATCTGCTGTCGGGGCCGCGGGTGCGGCAGCCGCTGAAGGCGGTGCGGGGGGAGGCGGCCGACGTGCCGGACCGGCCCGTCAGCGGCACGTCGACGGACGGCCCCGTGAAGGGCCGTACCCCGAGCTGATCTCGTAGGTGCCCGGCGCGGGCACGGACAGCTCCGTGAACTCGCCGCGCGGCTTCAGGCAGGCGCCCTCGGCCCGCAGCCACGGCGAGTAGACGAGGCGCACCGTCACCGAGCCCCGCTCGGGCACCCGCACCACCACGTTCGCCCCCGTGGAGCGCACGACGGCGGCGGGCCTGGAGACCAGCGGCACCGGGTCCTTGACGCGGTAGACGCGCCAGTGCGCGTCCTTCCACACCGGCTTCAGCCACGCCGGCCCGCTCGCCACCAGCGCCGCCTCGTCCTCGGCGTACCCGTCGGGCTTCCCGGCGGGCAGCACCACGTATCCGACGGCCCACTTGTCGAGCCACTTGCGGTAGGTGCTCGGGGAGAACGAGCCGTCGTAGAAGAGACGGCCGCGCTCGATGTCGAGCTGACGGTTCCAGCCGCGGGCCATGTTCACGTACGGCGCCAGCGCCGTGGCCTCGCGGTGGTTGCGGGCCGGGACCACCTCGACGCGGGTGCGGTCGGCGCCCAGGCGCTCCAGCTCCCGCACCACGCCATGGGTGTCGACCGCCCACTTCGGCACCTTCGTCGACACCACGAGGTCGTCGTAGGTCTTCTGTGCCACCCACGCCGACGACAGCACCAGCGCCACCGTCAGGACGATCCGGCGCACGCGGTCCAGGCCGGGGGCGAGCAGGGCGGCGAGCAGCAGGGCGGGGCCGACCAGCTCCGCGAGGCGCTCCACGTTCGTGCCGATCGGGGACGGGACGAGATACGTGAGGACGGTCCCGGCCGCGTACACGGCCGCTCCCCAGCGCACCACCCGCCACTCGCGCGGCCCCGCCACGATGAGCGCCAGGCCGAAGAGGACCGGCGGGAAGATCCGGTCGAAGGGCATCAGGTGCTCCCCGGTGAACGGGAAGAGCACCGTGGTCGCCGTCACCACGGCGAACGGCGGCACGATCAGCGCCGCCGCGCGCACCCAGTCGCGTACGAAGAAGTAGCCGGCGCCCGCCACGACGAGGAAGAGGCCCGCCACCGGGGAGCCCATGGTGGCGAGCGCCGCGCACACCACCGCGAGTACCGTGCGCCGCTGCCGCACCAGGGCGACGACGGCCGCGAGCCCGAGGGCGAGGCCGAGCGCGAACGTCGTGCGCCCGGAGGCGACGTTGCACCACACCGCGAGCGAGGCGAGCACGGCGGGCCACAGGGGGCGCCGGATGCCGCTGCGCTCGATCAGGACGGCGACCAGCCAGGCGCCCGCGACGCCGGACAGCACGGTCACGGTCCGCACGCCGAGCGCGGCCATCAGGTACGGCGAGACGAGGCTGTAGTTGGCGGTATGCATCCCGCCGTACCAGAAGAGGTTGTACGCGGCCGTGCCGTGCTCGGCGGCGAACCTCGCCCAGGCCTCCTGCGCCGCGAGGTCGCCGCCGCCCGTCGCGAGGAACGCCGCCCACACCGCGTAGAGGGGAAGGGTGGGCACGGTGGCGAGCAGCGCGACCCGATGACGTCTTCGGAAACCCCGGAAGAAGGAGTTCCGCTCTCCGGACGCGCGGGTCGGGGCGAGCGAGATGTCGGCAGAAGCCACGGCCACCGTTTCCGTTCGAAGTCTTGGAAAGGCAAGGTTCACTTCTCAAGACGCGGCACGCAACGGAAACGTTGGCCCGGTGGCCGGGACCCGACGTCCTCCGGGGGAGGCAGGGGCGGGGCGTGAGGAGAAGGGGCCCCTGCCTCCCTGGAGGCGGGCCAGCGGGTGCTGACCTGCCGCTTCGCGCCGGAGCCGCGGGCGGTGCGGGTCCGGCGCTCCGGTGCTGCCTCAGCCGGTGGTGACCTGGAGTTCCTTGACGCCGTTGAGCCAGGCCGAGCGGAGCCTGCGCGGGTCGCCGGTCAGCCGCAGGCCGGGCATGGCGTCGGCGATCGCGTTGAAGATGAGGTTGATCTCCAGGACGGCCAGGGACTTGCCGAGGCAGAAGTGCGGTCCGCCGCCGCCGAACCCGAGGTGCGGGTTCGGGTCGCGGGTGATGTCGAACGTCTCCGGGGCCTCGAAGACGTCGGGGTCGTGATTGGCGGAGGAGTAGAAGATGCCGACGCGGTCGCCCTTCTTGATCCGCGCGCCGCCGAGGTCGGTGTCCTGGGTGGCGGTCCGCTGGAAGGAGACCACCGGGGTCGCCCAGCGCACGATCTCCTCGGCCGTCGTCTGAGGGCGCTCGCGCTTGTAGAGCTCCCACTGGTCCGGGTGGGTGAGGAAGGCGTGCATGCCGTGGGTGATGGCGTTGCGGGTGGTCTCGTTGCCGGCCACCGCGAGCAGGATCACGAAGAAGCCGAACTCGTCGGAGGAGAGGTTGCCCTCGTCCTCGGCCGCCACCAGCTGGCTGACGATGTCCTTGGCCGGGCACTCCTTGCGGGCCGCGGCGAGGTTCATCGAGTACGAGACGATCTCCAGCGCCGCCTCGGCGCCGACCTCCTCGGTGATGGCGTACTCGGGGTCGTCGTACGCCGCCATCTTGTTGGACCAGTCGAAGATCTTGGAGCGGTCCTCCTGGGGGACGCCGATCAGCTCGGCGATGGCCTGGAGCGGCAGCTCGACGGCGACGTTGGTGACGAAGTCGAAGCCGCCGTCGGCGTCCGCGTTCTCCAGCGCCGTCGCGACGATGGAGCCTGCGCGGTCGCGCAGGGCCTGTTCGAGCGAGCGGATGGCGCGGGGCGTGAAGCCGCGCTGCACTATCTGGCGGACGCGGGTGTGCTCGGGCGGGTCCATGTTGAGCATGATCAGCTTCTGGACCTCGATCTGGTCGCGGCTGATCGACTCGTTGAAGCGGATGACCGCGGTGTTGAGGTTCGAGGAGAACAACTCCGGGTGCGTGGAGACGTACTTGACGTCCTCGTGCCGCGTGACGGCCCAGTAGCCCGCGTCGTCGAAGCCGGAGATGCGGGGCGGCTGGGCGATCCAGCGGACCGGTTCCGTCTGCCGCAGCTGTGCGAACTCCGGGAGCGGCACGCGGTCTTGGAGCAGGTCCGGGTCGGTGAAGTCGAACCCGTCGGGCAGCGCTGGACAGGGCATCGGCAACTCCAGGCGTGAAGTTCTGCGGGTGTTCGTGGCGTTCGGGAGGTCTCGTGGCGTTCTGCGGGTGCTCGTGTCGTTCGGCGGGTGGTACGGAATCGAACAGTTCTGACGACCCATCAGAAAGTAGGGATGGCTCGAAAGGTAGTAACGGGTTCTACAAGTGGCAAGGCCCGCGACGTGATCCTTCGCCGCGCTCTTCGTGCGGGTCCTGCGCAAGGTGCGTGCAAGACCCTTGCGGCGCCGGGGCTCCGCTCAGCAGACTGCTGGACAGAACTAGAACGCGTACTAGTTCCACTCGCGAGCCGCCGGGACGGCTCGCGGGACGTGGAGGGAGAGGACGAGCCCATGGCCGCGGAACCTGTCATCGTCGAAGCCGTACGCACCCCCATCGGCAAGCGCGGGGGCGCGCTCGCCAATCTCCATCCGGCCTATCTGCTCGGCGAGACCTACCGCGAACTCCTCGGCCGCACCGGCATCCACGCCGACTGCGTCGAGCAGATCGTCGGCGGCACGGTGACGCACGCCGGGGAGCAGTCCATGAACCCGGCGCGCACGGCCTGGCTCACCATGGGCCTGCCCTACGAGACCGCGGCCACCACCGTGGACTGCCAGTGCGGCTCCTCGCAGCAGGCCAGTCACATGGTCGCCAACATGGTCGCGGCCGGCGTCATCGACGTCGGCATCAGCTGCGGCGTCGAGGCCATGTCGCGGGTGCCGCTGGGCTCGGGCTCCAAACACGGTCCCGGCAAGCCCTTCCCCGAGGAGTGGAACGTCGACCTGCCCAACCAGTTCGAGGCGGCCGAACGCATCGCGCGCAGGCGGGAGTTGACCCGGGAGAACGTCGACTCGCTGGGCCTGATCTCGCAGGAGCGGGCGGCGACCGCGTGGGCCGAGGAGCGCTTCAAACGCGAGACGTTCGCCGTGCAGGTGCCCACCACGGAGGAGGAGCAGGCGGGCGGGCAGGGCATGTGGCGGCTCGTCGACCGGGACGAGGGGCTGCGCGACACCTCGATGGAGGCGCTCGGCGGCCTCAAGCCGGTCATGCCGACGGCCGTGCACACGGCCGGCAACTCCTCGCAGATCTCGGACGGCGCGGCGGCCATCATGTGGGCGTCCAAGCGGATGGCGCGGGCGCTGAAGCTGAAGCCGCGCGCGCGGATCGTCGCGCAGGCGCTGGTGGGCGCCGACCCGCACTACCACCTGGACGGTCCGATCGACGCGACGCGCGCGGTGCTCGGCAAGGCCGGGATGTCGCTGAAGGACATCGACGTCGTGGAGATCAACGAGGCCTTCGCGTCGGTGGTGCTGAGCTGGGCGCAGGTCTTCGGCCAGGACCTGGAGAAGGTGAACGTGAACGGCGGGGCGATCGCCCTCGGGCACCCCGTGGGCGCGACGGGTGCCCGCCTGATCACGACGGCCCTGCACGAACTGGAGCGCAGGGACAAGGAGTTCGCGCTCATCACGATGTGCGCGGGCGGCGCGGTGGCGACGGGGACGATCATCCAGCGGCTGTAGGGCTCCGGCGCGCCCCTGGGGCGCCGCGCGAAAGGGGCGGCAACCCCGTGATGAGGGTTGCCGCCCCTTTCGGTGGCGGGAGGCGGCGGCTCAGTACCAGCCGTTGGCCTGCCAGAAGTTCCACGCGCCGACCGGGCTGCCGTAGCGCTCGTTCATGTAGTTCAGGCCCCACTTGATCTGGGTCGCGGGGTTCGTCTTCCAGTCCGAGCCCGCCGAGGCCATCTTCGAGCCCGGCAGCGCCTGGACCAGGCCGTAGGCGCCGGACGAGGAGTTCGTGGCGGTGTGGTTCCAGCCGCTCTCGTGGGACACGATGTTGCTGAAGGCCTGGTACTGCGCCGCATCCGGGATCAGCTGCTTGGCGATCGACTGGGCGGACGCGGGGGCGGCGGCGGGAGCAGCGGCCGGGGCGGCCTTCGCGGCGGTCGGGGTGGCTGCCTGAGCGGGGGCCGCGGCGAAGACCATGCCGGAGGCGGCGACGGCGACGAGGCCGCCGGTGAGGGCCTTCTTCGGGGAAGCGATGCGGCGGAGGAGCGAGGCGGACACAGAGGACCTTCCGGTGGGGGACGGGACCGTCGCGGGCATGCCGTGGACCGCGGGGGATCCGTGGGGGACATGCGGCGGCGCCGAGGCCCGGGTGGGCTCGTCGGCGCCGTGCGACTCGTCCAGAGAAGCAGGGCTGTTACGTCGCCGCAATGACCCCATTTACTAGTGGAAGTCGCACCCGCGCCGAATGTCCGTCGTATGACGTGGCTCTCAATCCGCAGGTCAGCGCCGTGATTGATGCGTGTACATCAAGGGGAGTCGACTACGGCCCCGCTTCGTAGAGGACCAAAGTCCTGTGGGCCGCCTCACGGCCGCGGGGCCTCCATGTAACGGAGCGCGGCCGGTCCCCTACGGCTTCGGCGCCTCGAATGTGACCGGCGCCTCGAACGCGGCGCGGCGCGTGGCCCGCCGCAGCGCCTTCAGGACCGCAGGACCGAGCGCGAGGCCCAGCACGACCGTGACGACGGCGCGCGGCAGGTCCCAGCCGAGCGAGGTGGCCAGGCAGTACGCGACGAACCTGCCGAGGTTGTCCGCCAGCGGGTCGCCCGGCACGAAGGAGACACCGGTGGCGAGACCGCCCAGGTAGGGCCAGCCCTGGAGGTTCATGACCGTGCCGTACAGGACGGAGGAGACGGCCCCGTACGCCGCGAGCATCCACAGCTCGCGCCGCCCGCGCAGGGTGTGGGGCCCCGGCAGCAGCCCCGCGCCCATGCAGACCCAGCCCATCGACAGCATCTGGAACGGCATCCACGGCCCGACGCCCCCGGTCAGCAGCGCCGACGCGAACATCGACACCGCGCCGAGCACGAACCCGAAGCCGGGACCGAGCACCCGCCCGCTCAGCACCATCAGGAAGAACATCGGCTCGATGCCCGCCGTGCCCGCGCCCAGCGGGCGCAGCGCGGCCCCGGCCGCGGCGAGCACCCCGAGCATCGCGATGGCCTTCGCGTCCAGGCCGACGTCCGCGATCGTCGCCACCACCACGGCGAGCAGCAGCGGCAGCAGCGCCGCGAACAGCCAGGGCGCGTCCTGCGCGTGCGCGCCGAGCCCCGAGTTCCCGCTCGCCAGCAGCGGCCACCCGAAGGCGATCACGCCCACCGCGCCGACCAGGGCGAGCGCGGCGATCGAGCGGCGCCCGAGCCGGATGGGGCGGGCCTGCGCCTGCGCCTTCGGTGCGGCGCTCACGCGAGGTCCTCCCCAAAGGCGTCCAGCGCCCGGCGCACCTGCGCCACCGTCAGCCACTCCCGCGGCGCCAGGACCTTGGTGACCTGCGGCGCGAAGGACGGCGACGACACCACGATCTCCTCGGTCGGCCCGTCCGCCACGACCTCGCCGTCCGCGAGGATCACCACGCGGTGCGCGATCTCGGCGGCCAGCTCCACGTCGTGCGTGGCCAGCACGATCGCGTGCCCCTCGGCGGCCAGCCCCCGCAGGATCGTGACCAGGCGGGCCTTGGCCGCGTAGTCCAGGCCGCGCGTGGGCTCGTCCAGGAGCAGCAGCGGAGGGCGGGCCGTCAGGACGATCGCCAGGGCGAGCGCGAGACGCTGGCCCTCGGAGAGGTCACGGGGGTGCGTGTCGTCCGCGATCCCCGGCAGCAGCTCGCTCACCAGCGCACGGCACGCGCCGTCCGCCGCCCCCGCGTCCCGGTCGGCCGCCGCGCACTCGGCGGCCACGGTGTCCGCGTACAGCAGGTCGCGCGGTTCCTGCGGGACCAGGCCCACGTGCCGGATCAGCTGCCGGGGCGCCGTGCGGTGGGGGACCGCGCCGCCCACGCGGACCGCGCCGGAGGTGGGTTCGATGAGCCCGACCAGGGTGGACAGGAGCGTGGACTTCCCGGCGCCGTTGCGGCCCATCAGCGCGACGGTCTCGCCGGGCACGACCACGAGGTCGACGCGGCGCAGCGCCTCCACGCGCCCGCGCCGCACGGCCAGCCGCTCGACCAGCGCGCCCCGGGACTCCTCGGGCCCGGACGCGGCGGGCGGCACGGCCGCCGGCTCCCGCGCGGGCACCGCCCCCGCGAGCCGCTCCCGCAGCGCGCCCGCCCGGCGCCGCGCGTCCCGCACGGTCAGCGGCAGCGGCGACCAGCCGGCCAGCCTGCCGAGCGCGACGACCGGCGGGAAGACGGGGGAGCGGGCCATCAGCGCGGCGGGGTCGCCGAGCACCGGAGCCTCGCCCGGCGCCCCGAGCAGCAGCACCTGGTCCGCGTACTGCACGACCCGCTCCAGGCGGTGCTCGGCCATCAGGACCGTCGTGCCCAGGTCGTGCACGAGCCGCTGGAGCACGGCGAGGACCTCCTCGGCGGCGGCCGGGTCGAGCGCGGACGTCGGCTCGTCGAGGACCAGCACCTCGGGGTGCGGGGTGAGGACCGAGCCGATCGCGACGCGCTGCTGCTGGCCGCCCGACAGGGTGGCGATCGGGCGGTCGCGCAGCTCGGCGAGGCCGAGCAGGTCGAGGGTCTCCTCGACGCGGCGGCGCATCACGTCCGGGGCGAGGCCGAGGGACTCCATGCCGTAGGCCAGCTCGTCCTCGACCGTGTCGGTGACGAAGTGCGCGAGCGGGTCCTGGCCCACCGTGCCGACCACGTCGGCGAGCTCGCGGGGCTTGTGGGTGCGGGTGTCGCGGCCTGCGACGGTCACCCGGCCGCGCAGGGTGCCGCCGGTGAAGTGCGGCACGAGGCCGCTCACCGTGCCGAGCAGCGTCGACTTGCCGACGCCGGAAGGGCCGACGAGCAGCACCAGCTCGCCCTCGGGAACGGTCAGGTCGACCCCGCGGACGGTGGGGCCCGGCGCCCCCTCGTAGGTCACCGAGACGTCCTCGAAGCGGATCATGACGTCTCCTCGGGGGGTACGGAGGGTGCGGACTCGGCGGGTACGGGGGCGCCGGTGCGCCAGGCGGCGGGCGAGCGCCGGGCCGAGGGGAGCGGGTCCTCGGGCGGCGCGGGGTCGGCGGCGGCGCGGCCGCCCGCGCGCACGGGCGCCGACGCGGCGGGCGGCACCGGCGCGACGAAGGCCGGCAGCAGCCCGATCAGCACCGCGAGCGCGGGCCACAGCGGGAGCGCCGGCGCGATCAGCGGCACGACGCCGGGGTGCAGGGCGGCGGAGTCGTACGAGGCGGCCCAGATCGTCAGCCCCGCGACCGCGATGCCCGACCCGGCGACCAGCCAGGCGCGCACGCCCCACGGGTCGGGCCGGTAGCGGGTGCGCAGGGAGCGGCGGCCGCCGAGCCGCAGCCCGGCGAGCGACGCGAGCAGCCCCGCGGCCAGGACGGGCAGCCCGTACGCGGTGCCCTGCGCGGTCAGCAGTCCGTACGCCCCCACGCAGACGCCGATCAGACCGCCGAGCGTCAGTACCGCCGTGGCCCTGCGCACCGGGGCGGGCACGGCGCGGGTGCGCCCGAAGCCGCGCGCGTCCATCGCGGCGGCCAGCGCGACCGACCGCTCCAGCGCGCCCTCCAGGACCGGCAGCCCCACCTGGAGCAGCCCGCGCAGCCCCCGGTCGGGCCGCCCGCGCAGCCGGCGCGCGGCGCGCAGCCGCTGGACGTCGGTGATGAGGTTCGGCGCGAAGGTCATCGCCACGACGACGGCGACGCCCACCTCGTACAGCGCGCCCGGCAGCGACTTGAGCAGCCGCGCCGGGCTGGCCAGCGCGTTCGCGGCGCCGACGCAGATCAGCAGGCCCGCCAGCCTGATCCCGTCGTAGAGCGCGAAGAGCAGGCCCTCCGCCGTGACCCGGCCGCCGATCCGCACGCCCCTTGCCCAGTCGGGCAGCGGCACCTCGGGCAGCGTCACCAGGACGTGCGTGCCCGGGATCGGCGAGCCGAGGACGACCGCGAAGACGAGCCGGATGCCGATCACGACGAGGCCGAGCTTCACGAACGCGCCGTACGACTTCGCCCACGGCGCGTTCGTGCGCCGCGCCGCCACCACATAGCCCGCGACGCCGATCAGCAGCCCGATCAGCAGCGGATTGGTCGTCCGCGACGCCGCGGTGCCGAGCCCGAGCGCCCAGAGCCACCAGGCGCCGGGGTGCAGGGCGTTGCTCCGGTGCGCCTCGGGCGCCCGGTGGCGCCGCAGGAGACCGCCGCCGGGCGCGGCGCTGCCGTGGTCCTTCATCGTGCCGTCCGTGTCCGCCGCCTGCTCAGCCGCGGCGGCGCCGGGCCTGCCAGAACGCGGCGCCGCCGAGCACCACGACGGCGGCGATCCCCGCGATCAGCCCGACCGAGGGCCCGCTGTCGGAGCCGCCGTCCTGGTCGGCCCGCGCCTTGCCGGTCGCCTCGGCGTTGGCGGTGCCGTCGCCGGAGACCTGATCGCCGCAGCCGGACTTCGGGTAGTCGGCGATGGCGCACAGCAGCGCGCTGCTGTCGTAGCGCAGCGGCTCGGCGACCGAGGCGAGGGCGTCCGCGCTGGTGGCGTCCTCGGCGACCTGCGCGCAGGCGCGCCTCGGCGCGGGCGGCCGCTCGCCCCGGGGCGCGTCCTTGGGCAGACCGAAGTCGATGACCAGCGCGATCCGCTTGCGGCCGTCCTTGGCGGGAGTGTCGCGGCAGATGTCGTCGAAGTCCGCGGGGCCGCGCGGCTTCGCGGAGTCGTTGGAGTCCTCGGACACGGAGAAGCGGAAGCCCTGCACGTCGCCGTCCTCGGGGCGCGCGGTGCCGGGGCCCTGGCTCGCGTACGTCCAGGTGGCACCGTCCCGGTCCCAGAACGACCAGTAGCGGTAGCCGGCGGCCTGGGCGGGCACGGCGGCGAGGACGCCGAGCAGGGCGGCGAGCGACGCGACGACCGCGAGGCGCCCGCGCCCCGCACGGCCGCGCGCCGTCCGCGTCACCCGGGTCCGGCTCCGCGTCACAGCTGCTGCTTCTTGCGGTTGCCGCTGATCAGGAAGCCGATGCCGATGCCGGCGACCGCGCCGACGCCGATGATCCACCAGAGGCTGACGCCGCCGTCCTCGTCCTTCTTCTTGTCCTCGTCCGACGCGGACGGCGACTTCGAGGCGCTCTCGGGCGCCGGGCCGGTGGCGCCCAGCTGCTTCACGAGGTCGGCGCCGCCGAAGTCGCGCGGGTCCATGCCCGCCGCGTGGGCCGCGAAGATCAGCTGCGCGTACGCGGCGGGACCGGCCTTCTCGGCCCAGTCCGCGGAGTTCTTCGCGAGCCACTCGGCGGACTTCTCGGCCTGCTCCTGCTGCCCGGCGGCGGCGAGGGCGAGCACGGAGTCCGCGGTGTTGCCCAGGTCCGGCATGTCGGTGGCGGCGATCAGGTGGTCGTCGTGGTCGCCGAGCGTCTTCAGGAGGTAGCCCGTGCCGTTGCTCGCGGCCTGCGAGGCGGTGTCCGGCTTCGCGCACTTGGGCGCGGCGTCCTCCGCCTTCTTGGCGGGGCTCACCACGAGCCCCTTGCCGAGGCTGCCGAGCACCCCGGCCGCGGTGGCGTCCGCGTCCGGGTTGAGCTTCTTCGTCTTGGCGTCGGCGAGACCGAAGGCGCCGCCGTCCTTGTCGCAGTCCAGGGCCAGCTTCGGCAGCGCGTCGAACGCGGACTTGCCGTCCTGGGACTTCACGCTTGCGGGGTTCTTCCCGGCCGCGGCGAGCGCGCCGACGACGATCCCGGTGGAGTTCGCGTCGGTGGGCAGGCCCGGGCTGTAGCCCCAGCCGCCGTCCGTGTTCTGCACGGACTTCAGCCAGTCGACGCCCTTCTGGACCGTCTTGTCCTGGCCGCCGAGCGCGGCGAGGGCCTGCACGGCGGCGGCGGTGGAGTTGCTGTCGACGGCGGTCTTGGAGTCGCACGGCTCGCTCGCGTCCGCGCGGTACGCCGCGAAGCCGCCGCTCGCGCACTGCTGCCCGGCCAGCCAGTCCACGGCCTTCCCGGCGGGCTTCACGCCCACGGTGTCCTGGGCGAGCAGGGCGTACGACTGCCGGAAGACCCCGTCGAACTTGGGGTCGGTCTTGCCGTACAGACCCGAGGGGAACGCGGTCGAGGGCGACGGCGAGGCGTCGTCCGCGAAGGCGGCCGGTGCGGCGGCCGTGCCCCACACGGCGACGGCGGCCAGGACCGCTGCGCTGCGGCGAACGTTCATGATGCGGCGGGTTGCCTCTCCCTGCGGGGAGCGGGGCGGCACGGACCGTTGCGAGCACGGCTTCCGGGCGGCTCCGGCTCCGTATACCTCGACGGTGCCGCTCACCGGGGTCCCGGTGAAGCGAGCCGGTCACGCCCGCACCGGGCATTCCGGCCCACCACGACGAGGCGGTTCACGGAATGGGGTCTCCCCTGCTCGAGCGGAGCCGAGAGCGTGGGGAAGGGGCGGCGCCGGATTCGCACCGGCTTCCCCCTGTACGGGCGTGAGGACGACGGGCTCACTCTACCGGCCTGCGCGAGGACCGGCCCGCGCCGTCACCTCCTCGCCCGCCTCCTCGCACCGTGCCGTCATACCGCCGCGTACGTCATCGGGTCGCTGCCCGCCACCGCCTCGGCCCGGCCCAGCTTCACCAGACGGCGTACGTGGGCCTCCGCCTCCGAGACCGCGATGTTGCGGGAGCCGTAGGGGATCTCGGACCAGGGGCGGTTCCACTCCATGCGGGCGGCGAGCTGCCAGGGGGTGAGGGGGGTGGCCAGGAGGGCGAGGAGGTCGGTGAGGCGGTCCTCGTGGTGGGCGAGGAGTTCGCGGACGCGGGCGGGGGCGTCGGTGAAGGTGTGCTGGTGGGCGGGGAGGACCTCGGCGGGGGCCAGGCGGCCGACGCGTTCCAGGGAGGCGAGGTAGTCGCCGAGGGGGTCGGTGACGGTGTCGTCGTCGGGGTCCTCATAGAGGCCGATGTGCGGCGTGATGCCGGGCAGCAGGTGGTCGCCGGAGAAGAGGCGGCCGTTGCCCCGCAGGGCGGCCGGGTGGTCCTCCTCCAGGTGCAGGCAGACGTGGCCGGGGGTGTGGCCGGGCGTCCAGATGGCGCGCAGGCGGCGGCCGGGCAGGGCGAGCAGCTCGCCGGGGGTGATGCCGCGGTCGGGCAGGGCGGGGCGCAGGCCGGGGAGCTTGCGCGGGCGGCCCTCGTCGCGGGCGCGGACCAGCGGGGCGAGGTGGTCGGCGGGGGCGCCGGCGGCGGCGAGCTTGTCGACCATGTACGCGTACCAGCGGTCCGGCGGGTTGGAGCGGGTGCGGCGCACCACCGAGGCGTCGGCCTCGTGCATGGCGATCCACGCCCCGGACGCCTCGCGGACCTTCGCGGAGAGGCCGTGGTGGTCGGGGTGGTGGTGGGTGATGACCACGCCGTGGACGTCCCCGACCGCCGTGCCGCACGCGGCGAGTCCGGCGGTGAGGGTGTCCCAGGACGTCGGGTC
Organism: Streptomyces sp. NPDC052114; assembly: GCF_040680155.1. NCBI lineage: Bacteria > Bacillati > Actinomycetota > Actinomycetes > Kitasatosporales > Streptomycetaceae > Streptomyces > Streptomyces sp. NPDC052114. The sequence continues at coordinate 707,886 of NZ_JBFAWC010000001.1, forward strand.
GTCCCAGCCGGTGTCGATGAGGACGGGGCCCGCGTCGGTGTCCAGGAGGTGGACGAGGGTGAAGCCGAGGGGGTTGTCGGGGATGGGGACCTTGATGCTCCGGACGCCGCCGCCGTGGTCGACCACGGGCGGCCCGTCCGGCCGGGTGCCGCTCAGCTGGGTCATGGGCCCTCGTCTCCTGTTGCCGTGTCCCGCCGCCGTGTGCCGCCACTATAACTAGAACTAGTTCCATTAGTAGCCCAAGTCGACCGACCGGCACGTGAGTTGCCCGTTCCGCCCGTGGACTCCTCCAAGTAGAACTGGTATCAGTTCTGAAACGGTGTCAGGAAGCGCTCCGCAGGAGGCAGTCAGCCATGACCGAGCTCGTGGAACACGGACAGCTGTTCATCGGCGGGGAGTTGGTGGACCCGCTCGGCAAGGGCGTCATCGACGTCGTCTCCCCGCACACCGGAAAGGTCTTCGCCCGTGTGCCGCACGCGGCTCCGGCCGACGTGGACCGCGCCGTCGCCACCGCGCGCAAGGCCTTCGACGACGGCCCCTGGCCCCGGATGACCCTGGACGAGCGGATCGAGGTCGTCACGCGGATCAAGGACGGGTTCGCGGTGCGCCACGAGGAGATCGCCCGCGTCATCAGCTCCGAGAACGGCACCCCCTACACCTCCAGCGTGATGGTGCAGGCCCTCGCCGCGATGATGGCGTGGGACGCGGCGATCACGGTCGCCCGCGACTTCACGTACGAGGAGCGGCGGGACGGCGTCCTCGGCAAACTCCTCGTGCGCCGCGAGCCGGTGGGCGTCGTCGCGGCCGTCGTGCCGTGGAACGTCCCGCAGTTCACCGCCGCGGCCAAGCTCGCGCCCGCCCTGCTCGCGGGCTGCCCGGTGATCCTCAAGACCTCGCCGGAGGCGCCCCTCGACGCGTACATCCTGGCGGAACTGGCCGCCGATGCCGGGCTGCCCGAGGGCGTGCTCTCGATCATCTCCGCCGACCGCGAGGTCAGCGAGTACCTCGTCGGGCACCCCGGCGTCGACAAGATCTCCTTCACCGGTTCCGTCGCCGCGGGCAAGCGCGTCATGGAGGTCGCGGCCCGCAATCTGACGCGCGTGACCCTGGAACTCGGCGGCAAGTCCGCCGCCGTGATCCTGCCGGACGCCGACACCGCGACCGCCGTCGCGGGCATCACGCCCTTCGCCTGGATGATCAACGGCCAGGCGTGCGTGGCCCAGACCCGCATCCTCGTGCCCCGCACCCGCTACGACGAGTTCGCCGAGGCCTTCGCCGCCGCGGCCGGCGCGCTCAAGGTCGGCGACCCCCTGGACCCGGCCACCGAACTCGGCCCGCTCGTCGCCCGCCGCCAGCAGCAGCGCTCCCTCGACTACATCCGCATCGGCCAGGAGGAGGGCGCCAAGATCCTCGCGGGCGGCGGCCGTCCGGCCGGTCTCGACCAGGGCTGGTACGTCGAGCCGACCCTCTTCGGCGGCGTCGACAACTCGATGCGCATCGCCCGTGAGGAGATCTTCGGACCCGTCATCTGCCTTATGTCGTACGGCGACGAGAGCGAGGCCGTGCGGATCGCCAACGACTCCGACTACGGACTCAGCGGCAGCGTCTGGACGGCCGACGTCGAGCGCGGCATCGACGTCGCACGGCAGGTACGCACGGGGACGTACTCCGTGAACACCTTCAGCCTCGACATGCTCGGCCCCTTCGGCGGCTACAAGAACTCCGGCCTCGGCAGGGAGTTCGGGCCCGAGGGGTACGGCGCGTACCTGGAGCACAAGATGATCCACCTGCCCGCCGGATACGAAGGAGGCGGTGCCTGATGGGAGACCGCTGGCACGTCGAGGTCGACCGCTCGGTCTGCATCGGCTCGGGGATGTGCGTGCTCACCGCGCCCGGCGGATTCACGCTGGACACCGCCCGCCAGTCGCACCCCACCGCACCGGAGACCGACGCCAACGAGAAGGTCCTGGAGGCCGCCGAGGGCTGTCCCGTCGAGGCGATCACGATCACGCTGGCCGACAGCGGGGAGGTCGTGTTCCCGCCGGAGGACTAGCTTCCGCCCGGACGCCCGCGTCCCGTCCGCGAGGACGTGGCGCGGGCGCCGTCCTGTGCACGGCCCGTGGCCGGCCCGCGTACTCGAACAGGGGCGAACGGGACTTGACGCATGCGTACCGCACGGTGGTCCGGTGACACTCGTGACTGTTGTGCCCGTCCGTCCCCTGGAAATCTCTCTGCCACGCCGAGCGGAGAGGGGACGCCATGGACAAGCGGTACGAGGTCTACTGTCTGGCCGACAGACATTTCTACGAGACCCCGGACCGGCTGTCGTCCGCGGGTGCCGCGGGCGCCGGCACCTCCGAGTTCCCCGTCACCGGGCGCCCCCTTCCCGACGGCTGGCGCTCGGGACGCTTCGGCGACTGGCTCTCCTTCGTGCCGGTGGACGACGCCGGGGCCCCGCTGCCCGCGCCCCAGCAGGGCTGGAAGATCCACGTCTCCGCCACCCTGGACAACGCGGCACGCGTCACGGAGATCGTCCGGGACTACTGCGTACCGCGCGCCGTCCCCTTCAAGTTCGTGCCGGCCCGCCACCTGCTGCACCTGCGCAACAGCAAGTACGCGGGGCGCGACACCAGCGGCAAGGCCGTCACCGTCTACCCGGCCGACGAGAACCAACTGCACGAGATCCTCAGCGAGTTGGGTGACCTCCTCGAAGGCTTCGAGGGGCCGTACATCCTCACCGACCTGCGCTGGCGCCAGGGCCCCCTGTACGTCAGGTACGGGGCGTTCACCCGGCGCATGTGCGACAACGGCAAGGGCACGCTCGTGCCCGCCATCGAGGACGACGCCGGCAACCTCGTGCCCGACCCGCGCGAGCCCGCCTTCAAGGTCCCCTCCTGGGTGACGCTGCCCGCCTTCCTCGAACCGGAGCTCGCGGCGCGCAACACGACGACCGTCACCGACCTGCCGTACCGCATTGAGAAGGCCCTGCACTTCTCCAACGGCGGCGGGGTCTACGCCGGCACCGACACCCGCGACGGCCGCAAGGTCGTCCTCAAGGAGGGCCGCCCGCACGCCGGTCTCGCCGCCGACGGCGCCGACGCCGTGGCCCGCCTCGAACGCGAGCGGGACGCCCTGGAGAAGCTCTCCGGACTCGGCGTCGCCCCCGAGGTCCGCGACTGGTTCCTCCTCGGCGAGCACCGCTTCCTCGTCATGGACTTCCTGGAGGGCTCGACCCTCAACTCCTTCTTCGCGCACCGGCATCCGCTCTGCACGAGCGAGCCGGACCCCGCCGCCATCGCCACGTACACCGCCTGGGCGCTGCGCGTGCACCGCGCCGTCGAGGAGGCCGTCGCCGCCGTGCACGAGCGGGGCGTCGTCTTCAACGACCTGCACCTGTTCAACATCATGGTCGCGCCCGACGAGCAGTCCGTGGCGCTCCTCGACTTCGAGGCCGCCGCGCCCGTCGGCGAGGCGGGACGCCAGATCGTCGCCCACCCCGGCTTCCTCGCGCCGCCGGACCGCACCGGCGTCGACGTCGACCGCTACGCCCTGGCCTGTCTGCGGCTCGCGCTCTTCCTGCCGATCACCACCCTGCTCTCGGTCGACCGGGGCAAGGCCGCGCACTGCGCAGAGGTCATCGCCGCCGAATTCCCCGACGTACCGCGGGAGTTCCTCGACGAGGCCGTGGCGGAGATCCAGCGCGGCACGGACTCCCCGGCGGACGGGGGCGAGCGGGCGCCGGTCCTCGGGGTGGGAGAGCAGGAAACCCTGGAGGGGGGCAGGGCCGGCGCCACCCGCTCGGCGGGGGCGGCCACATCCCTGGTCGACCCCGCCGACTGGCCCCGCAGCCGGGACTCGATGGTCCGGGCCGTCCTGGCCTCGGCCACCCCCGAGCGCGACGACCGCCTCTTCCCCGGCGACATCGCGCAGTTCGGCGACGGCGGCGGCCTCGGCCTCGCGCACGGCGCGGCCGGCGTGCTGCTCGCCCTCGCCGAGGCCGGCGGCGAACGCTACGAAGAGGGCGAGCGCTGGCTCCTCAAGCACATCGAACCCGCCCCGGTGGGCACGCCCCTCGGCCTGTACGACGGTCTCGCGGGCGTCGCCCACGTGCTCGACCGGCTCGGCCACCGCACCCGCGCCCTGGACCTGACGGACCTCGTCCTCCAGGAGAAGTGGGAGCGGCTCCCCTCCGACCTGTTCGGCGGCCTCGCCGGCCTCGGCCTCGTCCTCGACGACCTCGCGCACCGCAGCGGCGAGGAATCCCTGGCCCAGCACGCGCTGCTGGCAGCCGAGTTGCTCGCCGAGCGGATCACCGCCGACAGCGGGCCGCGCAAGGGCGGCAGGCGCCGCGCCGGGCTGCTGCACGGCTCCACCGGACCCGCCCTGTTCTTCCTGCGGCTGTACGAGCGGCACGGCGACCCGGCCCACCTCGACCTGGCGGCACAGGCCCTGCGCGCGGACCTCGCGCAGTGCGTGACCCAGCCGCGGGACGGCAGCCTCGCCGTCGACGAGGGCTGGCGCACCATGCCCTACCTCGGTGACGGCAGCGTCGGCATCGGCATGGTCCTCGACGACTACCTCGCGCACCGCGACGACGCCGCGTTCGAGGCGGCGCGGCCGGGCATCCTGGCCGCCGCCCGCTCCCGCTTCTGCGTCCAGCCCGGCCTCTTCCAGGGGCGGGCGGGCCTGCTGCTGCACGTCAACCGCAGCACCACGCCGGACGTCACGCCCGAGGACGTCGCCGCGCAGATCGAGGCACTCGGCTGGTTCTCCATGGCCTACGACGGTCAGCTGGCCTTCCCCGGACACCAGATGCTGCGTCTCTCCATGGACCTCAACACCGGGACGGCCGGCTGTCTCCTCGCGCTCTCCGGCGCGCTCGGCGACGGCCGGGCGCACGTCCCCTTCCTGCCGCCCCTGAGGCGGCCCCAGAGCCGGTCCCGCCACGCAGCGGGGTCGTGACACAACCCTTCGAAAGATCAACTCCCCGAAGAGAAAGGCACGACCATGGCGCTTCTCGACCTGCAGAGCATGGAATCCGACGAGATCACCGGTGGCGGCGGTGGCGGCAGCAACGCGAGCCTGCTCCTGTGCTGGAGCGACGCGAGCATCGTTCTCTGTCTCTGACATTCGACGTCGCTGACGTGTAGCCGCGCCTGACGGCACGGCATCGAAGGCCCGGGCGGCGCCTCACCTGAGGCCCGCCCGGGCCGGCCGTCATCCGGGGCGCAGACGACGAGGACCTGGAGCCCATGGCGACGACGACTCCCCGCCCGCACCGACCCACCGCCGACGCCGGTCTGCTGCCCGGCGCGACCCGCCACAGCGCCGCCCGCTGCGCGGCCCTGGCGCTGTGCGCCCTGGCGGGCGCGGGCGCGGGCCTGCTCCTGCCGCTGGCGATCGGTCGCGCCCTGGACGCCGTCCTCACCGGCCACGCCACCGGCGACGGCGGCGACGCCACCCGCTGGCTCGTCGCATGCGCCGCACTGATCGGCGCGAGCGCCCTGTTCGACGCCGTCGACGGCGTCCTCACCGGCACCACCAACGCCCGCGCCACGGCCTGGCTGCGCGGGCGCGTCACCCGCCACGTGCTCGGCGTCGGGCCGCGCGCCACCGCGCGCTTCGCCCACGGCGACCTGGTGGCACGGCTCGTCGACAACGCCGCCCACGCGGGCATCGCGCCCGCCACCTTCGCCTCGCTGCTCGCCGCCCTGGTCACCCCCGTCGGCGCCGTGATGGCCCTCGTCCTGATCGACTGGCGGCTCGCCGCGGTGTTCCTCCTCGGGGCGCCCGTCCTCGTCCTGCTCCTGCGGACGTTCGTCCGCGTGTCCTCCGACTGCGTGGCCCGCTACCAGCGCGTCCAAGGGGACATCGCGGGCCGCTTCGGCGAGGCGATCGGCGGGGCCAGGACCATCGCCGCCGCGCACACCGAGGACAAGGAGGCGGCGCGCGTCCTCGCGCCGCTGCCCGAACTCGCCCGCCAGGGGCACCGGATGTGGCGGGTCCAGGGCCGCTCCCAGGCGCAGGCCGTCGCCCTCGCGCCGCTCCTGCAGATCGCGGTCGCCGCCGTGGCGGGCCTGCTGCTGCTCGGGCACGGCATCACGGTGGGCGACCTGCTGGCCGCGTCGCGGTACGCGGTGCTCGCCACCGGAATCGGCATGCTGGTCGGGCAGTTGAGCGGCCTGGTGCGGGCGAGGGCCGCGGCGCGCCGCCTCGAGGAGGTGCTCGCGGAGCCGGTGACGACGTACGGCGACGCGGAACTCCCCTCCACCGGAGGCCGGTTGGAGCTGCGCGGCGTCAAGGCGGTCCGCGGCGGACGCGCCGTGCTCGACGGCGTCGATCTCACGGTGCCCGCGGGCGGCACGCTCGCAGTGGTCGGCCGCTCCGGCGCCGGCAAGTCGTTGCTCGCGGCGCTCGCGGGACGGCTCGCCGACCCCGACGAGGGGGAGGTGTGCCTGGACGGGGTGCCGCTGCGCTCGCTCGGGCGCGCGGAACTGCGCCGCGAGGTCGGGTACGCCTTCGAGCGGCCCGCGCTGCTCGGTACGACCCTGGCGGACACGATCGGCTTCGGCGCGCCGCGGCCCGCCCCCTCCCGCGTTCGCGAGGCGGCCCGCGCCGCCCGCGCCGACCCGTTCATCACCCGCCTGCCCGACGGCTACGCCACCCCCTGCGCCGAGGCGCCGCTCTCGGGCGGCGAGTCCCAACGCCTGGGCCTGGCAAGGGCCTTCGCGCGAGGCGGGCGGCTGCTCGTCCTGGACGACGCGATGTCCAGCCTGGACACGGTGACCGAACACCACATCGCCGAAGCGCTGCTGCGCCACACCCCGCACCGCAGCCGCCTGATCATCGCCCACCGCGCGGCGACGGCGGCCCGCGCGGACGCGGTGGCCTGGCTGCACGAGGGCCGGATCCGGGCGGTGGGCACGCACGCGGAGCTGTGGGAACGCCCGGAATACCGGGAGGTGTTCGGCGCGTGAGCGCGACGATTGCCCAGCGGCCGCGCCGAGAGGGCCCGCGCGGTGCGGACCGAGAGGGCCCGCGCGGCCCGTACCGCAGGGGCGTCCGGTTCCTGCGGTGCAGGTGGCCGGTCGTCGTGCGGCTGGCACTCTGGTCGGTCCTGGAGACCGGACAGACCTTCCTCACCGGGTACGCCCTCGCGCGGGCCCTGGACGACGGGTTCCTCAAGGGCGACCGGACGACCGGGCTCGGGTGGCTGGGCGCGGCGGCGCTCGGCGTGGTCGTCGCGGCGTACGGGACGGGGCGGGTGTACCGCGCGGTCGCCGACCTGGTGGAGCCGCTGCGGGACAGCCTGGTGCGGCAGGTCGTCGGGCGGGGGCTGCGGGAGCCGGACGGCGGTGCCGTGTCGCGGCTCACCCAGCAGGTCGAGATCGCCAGGGACACCTTCGCGGGCCTGATCATGGTCTCCCGCTCCTTCGTGTTCACCGCGGTGGGCGCGCTGGCCGGTCTGTTCTCCCTGGACCCGCTCCTCCTCCTGGTGGTCGCGCCGCCGCTGCTCGCGGGCATCGCGCTGTTCGCGGGATCGCTGCGCCCGCTGGCCCGGCGCCAGGAGCGGTTCCTGGTCGCGGACGAGGAGCTCGCGGCCCGGCTCGGCCTGGTCTGCCCGGGGCTCAGGGACGTCGCGGCGGCGGGCGCGGAAGAGGACGTGGCGAAGGACCTGGAGCGCGGGGTGGCGGCGGAGTACGCGGCGGCGGCCTCGCTGGCCCGCTGGGGCCTGATGCGCACGGCGGCCCTCACGACGGGCGGCCAGCTCCCGCTGGTCCTCCTCCTCGTCACGGCTCCCTGGCTGCTCGACCGGGGCGTCACCCCGGGCGCCCTGGTCGGCGCGATCGCCTACGTCACCCAGGCCCTGCTCCCCGCCCTCCACAACCTGGTCCACGGCCTCGGCACGAGCGGCGCCCGCCTGGCGATCGTCCTGCGCCGCGTGAGCTGGGACGGCCCCCCGGCCGCGCGGGACGCCGCCCCGGCCCCCGAACGGGACGCCCTGCCCACGGCCGGGCCACCGCCCGCCCTCCACCTCTCCCGCCTCACCTTCGCCTACGGCCCCCACGCCGAACCCGTCCTGAAGGAGCTGGGGCTCACCGTCGAGCGAGGGGAGCACCTCGCCGTCGTGGGGCCCAGCGGCATCGGCAAGTCGACCCTGGCGGCGATCGTCGCCGGGGTGCTGGAGCCCGACGCGGGGGAGGCGCGGGTCGACGGAAGGGGCGTGCGGGAGGCGGGGGCCGTGGCGCGACGTGTGCTGATACCTCAGGAGGCGTACGTCTTCAGCGCCTCGCTCGGCGACAACCTGCGGCATCTGCGGGCGGACCCCGTACCGGACAAGGACGTGCTCGCGGCGGCCGAGGCCGTCGGCCTCACCCCGCTCCTTCAGCGGCTCGGCGGCCTGGACGCACCGGTCGTACCCGGTGAACTCTCGGCCGGTGAGCGGCAGTTGATCGCCCTCACCCGCGCCTTCCTCGCCACCGCCCCGCTCGCGATCCTCGACGAGGCGACCTGCCATCTGGACCCGGTCGCGGAGGCCCGCGCCGAGCGGGCCTTCGCGGCCCGCCCGGGCGGCACCCTCGTGGTGATCGCCCACCGGGTCAGCTCCGCCCGCCGGGCCGGCCGCGTCCTGGTGATGGACGGGACGCACGCCCTGTGCGGCCGGCACGACGAGCTGATGGAGCGTTCGCCGCTCTACCGGGATCTCAACGGCGCGAGCGGCGACGGCGCCGACCGGGTCGGGCCGGGAGGCGGCTCACACCCAGCCCTCGCCCTGCGAGATCCGTATGGCGTCGATCCTGTTCCGCGCCCCGGTCTTCCGGGTGATCGCGGCCATGTAGTTGCGCACCGTTCCGTTGGACAGATGGAGGCTGTGCGCGATCTCGGCGATCGACGCGCCCCTCGCGGCGAGTGAGAGAACGCTCAACTCCCTCCGGGTGAGCGGCATCTGGGATGCCTTGAGGAAGCCGAAGCCCAGCGAGTCGTCGACGTACCGCTGGCCCGCGGCCACCTGCCTGATCCCGGCGAGCAGCCGCTCGGGCGGGCTCGCCTTGTCCACGTAGCCGAGCGCGTCCGCCTCCGCGGCCCGCCGCAGCAGCCCTGGCCGGTTCGAGGTGGCGAGCACCAGGACCCGGCAGGCCCTGCCGTGCGCCGACGGCCCGGTCAGCTCGGCCAGTGGCGTACGCGCGTAGCTCGACTCGTCGTCGAGATCCACTACACACAGATCGGGCCGTACGCTGCGTTGTCGGCCGTGGGCGTGCGACCACGGCGCATGGAACACCTCCAGATCCGGCTCACGGGCGAGTCGCTCCGCCAGAGCCAATCGCAGTAGACAGGCGTCGTGCACGAGAAGGACCCGGATCACGCTCTGCCCCTCCAGCTCCCCGCTGACCGGTTGCTCCGTTCAAGCACGAAGACCATTCATAGCGGTGAGTACCCCCGTCGTGACGCTGAGAACTGGCCAAGGGGGAGTCCGGGGGCGCATTTGCCATACGCTTGTGCGCCCCCTATGTCGCAGACAGCGCTACGACCTGCGGTGGAGCGCCTGCGCCCGCGCCGGTTGCGCCGTCAGATCGATGAGCCGGCACACCGTCTCGATGTCGATCTTCACCTGCGCGATCGACGCCCGCCCGGAAAGCCAGGTGATCAGGGCCGAGTGCCAGGTGTGCTCGATCACCCGCACCGCGGACAGCTGCTCCGCCGTCGGTGGCTGGTCCAGACCCATCGCGTCCAGGATGATCGCCGTCGTCAGCCGCGAGACCGTGTCCACCTCGGGGCTCACCGAGCGGTCCGCGAACGTCAGCGCCCGCACCATCGCGTCCGCCAGGTGCGGTTCGCGCTGCAGCGCCCTGAAGGCCCGCATCAGCGTCTCGGCGACCCGCTCGGCGGGCGTCTCGCCGCCCGGCGGACGCTTCCTGATCGTCGTGTGCATGTGCTGCAGCTGGTCCTGCATGGTGGCGACCAGCAGATGGACCTTGGAGGGGAAGTAGCGGTAGAGCGTGCCGAGGGCGACCCCGGCGGCCTCGGCCACCTCCCGCATCTGCACCGCGTCGAACCCGCCCCTGCTGGCGAGCTGCGCGCTGGCGTGCAGGATGCGGCGGCGGCGCGCCTCCTGCCGCTCGGTGAGGGGTGGCGCCGCCGGGCTCGCCGCCTTGGCTTCCGCTGTCATCCGATCCCCCTCCGAACGCCTCCCGAGATCGCACAGCATGGCAGGGAGCCCGCCGTGGCGCGAATCACCTGATCCGGGCCTTACAGCTCGCCTACCTGCCGGTAGATTCAGAGCTTGTTCAGCGATCATTCGGCGATCAAGTCTGAAACTTGTTCTAGATTACCGTCCCGGCGTAACCTCGCGGACAACCGCAGGGAGAAGGGGGCCGAGAGTGACCGCTGAGGCCATGGAAGCGGGCCCCCGCAAGGGCTCCGCCACCGACGGCGACCGTCCGTTGCGCATCGCTCTCCTCACGTACAAAGGGAACCCGTTCTGCGGGGGACAGGGCGTGTACGTACGCCATCTCTCGCGCGAGCTGGCCCGCCTCGGCCACAGCGTCGAAGTGATCGGCGCGCAGCCCTACCCCGTCCTCGACGAGGGCGAGGGGCTCGAAGGCCTCAGGCTCACCGAGCTGCCGAGCCTGGACCTCTACCGCTCGCCGGACCCCTTCCGCACGCCGAAGCGCGACGAGTACCGCGACTGGGTCGACGCCCTCGAAGTGGCGACGATGTGGACCGGCGGCTTCCCCGAGCCCGCCACGTTCAGCCTGCGGGCCCGGCGCCATCTGCGCGCCCGGCGCGGCGACTTCGACGTCGTGCACGACAACCAGACCCTCGGCTACGGCCTGTTGGGCGACCTCGGCGCGCCCCTGGTCACCACCATCCACCACCCCATCACCGTCGACCGGCAGCTGGAGCTGGACGCCGCGCCCGACTGGAAGCGCCGCGCCTCCGTCCGCCGCTGGTACGCCTTCACGCGCATGCAGAAGCGCGTCGCGCGCCGCCTCCCCTCGGTCCTCACCGTCTCCGGCACCTCCCGCCAGGAGATCGTCGACCACCTCGGCGTGCGCGAGGACCGCATCGACGTCGTCCACATCGGCGCCGACACCGACCTCTTCTCGCCCGATCCGTCCGTCGCCGAGGTGCCGGGCCGGATCGTGACCACGTCCAGCGCCGACGTACCGCTCAAGGGCCTGATCCACCTCGTCGAGGCGCTCGCCAAGGTGCGCACCGAGCACCCCGGCGCCCACCTCGTCGTCGTCGGCAAGCGCGCCGAGGACGGCCCGGTCGCCCAGGCCATCGAGCGGTACGGCCTCAAGGGCTCCGTGGAGTTCGTCAAGGGCATCACCGACGCCGAGCTCGTCGACCTCGTCCGCTCGGCCCAGATCGCCTGCGTCCCCTCGCTGTACGAGGGGTTCTCGCTGCCCGCCGCGGAGGCGATGGCCACCGGTACGCCGCTGCTCGCGACCACCGGCGGCGCGATCCCGGAGGTCGCGGGGCCGGACGGCGAGACCTGCCTCGCGGTGCCGCCGGGCGACGCGGGGGCGCTGGCCCTCGGCCTGGAGCGGCTGCTCGGCGACGCCGGGCTGCGGGCCAGGCTCGGCGCGGCCGGGCGGGCCCGGGTGCTCGACAGGTTCACCTGGGCCCGCGCCGCCCAGGGCACCGCGGAGCTGTACCGCGCGGCGATCGACGGCTCCGCGGGGCGCGGCGCCGCACGGGCCGTCGCGCGCGGCCACGCGCTCCCCGCGGCCGAGGCCGCCCCCGAAGTTGCAGGACCTCACCACGAAAGCAGGGCCACGTGCTGACCGTCGACTTCACCCGCTTCCCGCTCGCCGCAGGCGACCGCGTCCTGGACCTGGGCTGCGGCGCGGGCCGGCACGCCTTCGAGTGCTACCGGCGCGGCGCGCAGGTGGTGGCCCTCGACCAGAACGCCGAGGAGATCCGCGAGGTCGCCAAGTGGTTCGCCGCCATGAAGGAGGCGGGTGAGGCCCCCGCGGGCGCGACGGCCACCGCGATGGAGGGCGACGCGCTCAACCTCCCCTTTCCCGACGCCTCGTTCGACGTCGTGATCATCTCCGAGGTCATGGAGCACATACCGGACGACAAGGGCGTGCTCGCCGAGATGGTCCGGGTGCTCAAGCCGGGCGGCCGCATCGCGGTGACCGTCCCGCGCTACGGCCCGGAGAAGGTCTGCTGGGCGCTGAGCGACGCGTACCACGAGGTCGAGGGCGGCCATATCCGCATCTACAAGGCGGACGAACTCCTCGCCAAGATGCGGGAGTCGGGCCTCAAGCCGTACGGCACGCACCACGCGCACGCGCTGCACTCGCCGTACTGGTGGCTCAAGTGCGCCTTCGGCGTCGACAACGACAAGGCGCTGCCGGTCCGGGCGTACCACAAGCTCCTGGTCTGGGACATCATGAAGAAGCCGCTGGCCACCAGGGTCGCCGAGCAGCTGCTCAACCCCGTCGTCGGCAAGAGCTTCGTGGCCTACGCGACGAAGCCGCACCTGCCGACGGACGCGGCCGACGCCACCGCCGACGCCGCGGCGGCCGCCAAGTGACGAGCCCGGAGCGGACCGAACACCTCGTCCTGCCCGGCGTCCTGACGGCCGATCAGGCCGCCGCGACGGTACGGGGCATCCTCGCCGTCCAGCGCGCGGACGGCGCGATCCCGTGGTTCCGCGGCCACCACCTGGACCCGTGGGACCACACCGAGGCCGCCATGGCCCTGGACGCGGCGGGCGAGCACGCGGCCGCCGGGCGCGCCTACGACTGGCTGGCCCGCCACCAGAACCCGGACGGCTCCTGGTACGCGGCGTACGCCGACGGGGACGCCCACGACGTCACGGACCGCGGCAAGGAGTCCAACTTCTGCGCCTACGTCGCCGTGGGCGCCTGGCACCACTACCTCGCCACCGGCGACGAGGCCTTCCTCGACCGCATGTGGCCGGTCGTCGTGGCCGCCGTCGAGTTCGTCCTCGCGCTCCAGCGGCCGGGCGGGCAGATCGGCTGGAAGCGGGAGGCGGACGGCGCGGCCGTCACGGACGCGCTGCTGACCGGCTCCTCCTCGATCCACCAGGCGCTGCGCTGCGCGCTCGCCATCGCCGAACAGCGCGAAGAGCCGCAGCCGGACTGGGAGTTGGCCGCGGGCGCCCTCGGGCACGCGATCCGCCGTCACCCCGAGCGCTTCCTCGACAAGGGCCGCTACTCGATGGACTGGTACTACCCGGTCCTCGGCGGCGCGCTCACCGGAGCCGACGCCAAGTCCCGCATCGAGGAGGGCTGGGACCGCTTCGTCGTGCCCGGCCTCGGGGTGCGCTGCGTGGTGCCCAACCCCTGGGTCACCGGCGGCGAGAGCGCCGAACTCGCCCTGGCCCTGTGGGCGTCGGGCGAGTCCGACCGCGCGCTGGAGATCCTCCAGTCCATCCAGCACCTGCGCGACCCGGAGTCGGGCCTGTACTGGACGGGGTACGTCTTCGACGACGAGGCCGTCTGGCCCGAGGAGCTCACCACCTGGACGGCGGGCTCCCTGCTGCTCGCGGTGGCGGCCCTCGGCGGCGACGAGGCGACCTGCTCGGTGTTCTCCGGCGAGGGCCTGCCCGCGGGCCTGGACCCGGAGTGCTGCGGAACGGCTCAGTAGCGGCGCAGGCGTCCCGCCACCATGTGCCCGACCAGCAGGTACACGACCGCCGCCAGGCCGTAGCCCGCGACGACCCGCGCCCAGGCGTCGTCGAAGGTGAACAGGTCATGGGACCAGCCGGCCAGCCACCGGGCCGTGCCGTGCACGAACCGTACGAGGTCGTTGGCGCGGTTGGCGTCCAGCAGGTACATCAGGATCCACAGGCCGATGACGAAGGCCAGGACGTCCGCGACGATCACGATGATCTTCGCTGCCTCGGTGGTGCCACGGGTGTGCCGGGTTCTGGGAGACATGGAGTGCGGGTACCGCGCTCGCGCCGGTTGAAACCCGGACGGGCCTGTCCGGGTGGCGGCGCCCGGCGGCCGGGGTGAGGCTGCGGTGAGGACCGCTCACCCCAGGAGGCAGCTGCCGTGCCCAGCCCCGTAACCGTCCGCCGTGCCGGAGTCTCCCTCACGCTGTGCTGCACGCTCCTCGTGGGCGCGACCGCCTGCAACGACGACGACAAGGACAGCGCGGCGACGCCGAGCGGCACCAGCTCCGCCGAGAAGCAGAAGTTCGCCAAGACCCGCTTCGTCGCCAACGCGGGGCTCGCCGCGGGGGCGACGTACCAGTGGATCGTGAAGCCGTTCCGCGCGGGCACGTTCAAGAGCGGCGCGGACGGCCGGAAGTTCGCCCTGGTCAAGGCGGGCCTGGCGGGCGCGTTCACGTACAACAGGCTGAAGGCGGCGCTGAAGAACGCGCAGGGCGACCCGACCCTCGCCAAGGCCGTGGCGCCGCTGAGCGCCGGCATCGACGCGCTCAAGGACCTGCCGTCCAAGCTCCGCAAGGGCGAGGGCACGGACTCGATCGTGAACTCCTTCGACGGCATCATCAATGACGTCAAGGACGCCGGGAAGAGCGCGGGCGCGGAGGTCAAGGACAAGGTGCCCTCGGCGGGCGAGCTCACCAAGGGCTAGGCGGCCACTAGGAGTTGAGCTCCGCGAGGGTCCGCAGGGTGTGCGGGTCGGGGGCCAGTACGAGCAGGTCCGTCACCGGGCCCGCGCGCCACAGCTCCAGGCGCTCCGCGATGCGTTCGCGCGGGCCGATCAGCGAGATCTCGTCGGCGAAGGCGTCGGGCACGGCGAGCACGGCTTCCTCCCTGCGCCCCGCGAGGAACAGCTCCTGGACGCGCCGGGCCTCGGCCTCGTACCCCATGCGCGCCATCAGGTCGGCGTGGAAGTTGCGGGCGGAGTGCCCCATGCCGCCGATGTAGAAGCCGAGCATGGCCTTGACCGGCAGCAGCCCCTCGCTGACGTCGTCGCAGACCTTGGCGCGGGCCATCGGCGCGATCAGGAAGTCCTTCTTCAGGTCGCCCAGCGAGGCCTCGTACACATCGGTCCGGGCCGGCGACCAGTACAGCGGCAGCCAGCCGTCGGCGATGCGGGTGGTCTGCGCGATGTTCTTGGGGCCCTCGGCGCCGAGCAGGACCGGCAGGTCCGCGCGGAGCGGGTGGGTGATCGGCTTGAGCGCCTTGCCGAGGCCCGTGCCGTCCTCGCCGCCGTAGGGGTGGGCGTGGAAGCGGCCCGCCAGCTCCACCGGGCCCTCGCGCCGCAGCACCTGGCGGATCACGTCGACGTACTCGCGCGTCGCGGTCAGCGGCGAGCGCGGGAAGGGCCGCCCGTACCAGCCCTCCACCACCTGCGGCCCGGAAAGACCGAGCCCCAGCATCATCCGCCCGCCCGACAGATGGTCGAGGGTGAGGGCGTGCATGGCGGTGGTGACGGGGGAGCGGGCGGCCATCTGCACGACGGCCGTGCCCAGCTTGATCCGTGAGGTCTGCGCGGCGATCCAGGTCAGCGGAGTGAAGGCGTCCGAGCCCCAGGCCTCGGCGGTCCACACGGAGTCGTAGCCGAGCCGCTCGGCCTCCTGGGCGAGGGCGACGTGGCCGGGGTCGGGGCCGCGCCCCCAGTAGCCGAGTGCGAGCCCGAGTCGCATGCGCCCTCCCAGTACTGTTTCTGACGAGCCGTCAGTTCACTCTCGGGGGGCGACTGTACGACAACGGCCCCCCGCCCGGAAGGGCGAGGGGCCGCGAGGTGTCGGCGACGATCAGCCGCGCTGGATCCCCGTGGTGTCCTGCAGGACGCCGCGACGGCCGTCCTGCGTCTGGGCCACCAGGCCGGGGCCGCGCTGCTCGACGGCCAAGTACCAGGTGCCGGGCGCCAGTTCGGCGATCGGCGTCGGCGAGCCGTCCTCCGCGTACAGCGGACGCGGCACCGGCACGGCGAACCAGAACGGCGAGAAGTCACCGGCCGGCTGCGCCTGCGCGGGCGGCGGGGTCTGGCCCTGCGGCTGACCGCCGAAGGACTGGCCGCCCTGCGGCTGCCCCGGCTGCGCGCCGTACGGCTGGCCCTGCTGCGGCTGGGCGCCCGGGTAGCCGTAGCCGCCCTGGGGCTGGCCGCCGTAGGGCTGCGGGGTGACCGGACGCGGGGCGCCCATGAGCGGGGCCTTCAGCGCGGGGACGATGTTCGTGGCCACCGCGGCGGCGGCGAGCACCAGTGCGGCGATCATGCCGAGGATGAGGCCGACACCGGCGTCGATCTTGGAACCGCCGGGCGCGCCGTCGAAGAGGAAGCCGTAGGACTGGTCGGCGTCGAAGATCGCGCCGAGCGAGCTCCAGGCGGCGGCGATGGTGAAGGCCACACCGAGCTGACCGAGGTCCAGGCCGACGACCTTGAGCGGCTGCGGCATGGCGCGGGCCACGACGACGAGCGCCGCACCGATGATGCCGAGCAGGTACACGCTGAGCAGCAGGTTGCCGTTTTCCCAGGCGTTCGGCAGCTTGGAGCTGTCGCCGCCGTCGGCGTCAAGGGTGTCGAGGAACGAAGCGATGAAGAGCAACACCGCTGCTCCGATCACCACGCCGTCGCCTCGAGTGAGGGAGCGGAAATTCACTTCAGGTCCTTCGTCAGTCGTCTCGTCAGTGGAGGCGTCGCTGTCGCCGTAGTCGCGTTCGTGTCGCGGTGCGCGAAGCGCGGGGGTGGCCCCTCATCGTAGGGAGGACAATATCCTCCGGACGTGTGGGGTGTCTGCTCGGGATAAAGACGTCCACGCTTCGGGACGAGGACGTTCACGCTCTACCCCCGCAGGAACCCGATGATTCCCGACGAAATGCCCTGGGCCGCCTTCTGCCGCCACGCGCCGCTCGTCAGGAGCGCCTCGTCCTTGGCGTCCCGCATGTTGCCGCACTCGATGAACACCTTGGGGACGGTGGAGAGATTGAGTCCGCCGAGGTCCTTGCGGGTGTCGAGGCCGGTGCCGCCGCCGATGTAGTTGGAGGGGGCGCTGCCGGTGGCGCGCACGAACTCGCCCGCGATCCGCTCGCCCAACTCCTTGGAGGGGGCGACGATCGCGGAGGTGTCGGCGGCGCCGGACGTCACCTTCGCGGGCATGATCACGTGGAAGCCGCGGTTGCCCGCGCCCGAGCCGTCGGCGTGCACGGAGACCACCGCGTCGGCGTGCGCCTTGTTGCCGATGGCGGCGCGCTCGTCGACGCACGGGCCCCAGGGGCGGTCGCCGTCCTGGGTCAACTTCACCGTGGCGCCCTGCTTCTGGAGCAGCGTGCGCAGCCGGTGGGCGACGTCCAGGGTGAAGGTGGCCTCGGTGTAGCCGTTGTTGGTGGACGTGCCCGTGGTGTCGCACTCCTTGCGGTTCGTCCCGATGTTCACCAGGCGATTGATCTCCGCCGTGTGCCGGAAGTTGCCCGCGTTGTGGCCGGGGTCGATCACGACGACCTTGCCCTTGAGCGGGCCGTTGGGGGCGGGCTTGCCGGCGGGCGGCTTCGTAGTCGAATCGTTGCCGTCGCCGCCCTCGCCCTTGCCGTCCTTGTCCTTTTCCTGCCCCTTGTCCGGCTTGTCGCTCACCGTGGGGGAGGGGGAGTCGGACGGCGTGCCCGGGTCGGCGGGTGCGCTCGGGGAGGCGGGCAGCGATCGTGCGGGTTCGTTCCCGCCGGGGCCGCTCGTCGCCTGGTACACGAGCCAGCCGGCCAGACAGGTCGGCACCAGCGCGGCCGCGGCCACCGTCAGCGGACGGCCGAAGCGGCGCCGGGGCGGCTGGGAGGGATCGAATTCCGGACCTACGTACGACACGAGGGCGAGCCTATCCGCGAGGTCGGCTCCCCGCTGTGGTTGAGGGCGGATCCTGCTCCGGCCGGGGTCAGATTCCGCTTCCCGTCCGCCGCAGCACGCGCAGCGAGTCCACCGCCGAGACCTCCGTGAACGCGCCGGACTCCAGGGCCCTGAGGTACACGCGGTACGGCGCCTGCCCGGTCATGATGTCGACCGGGTCCGGGAACACGTCGTGGATGACGAGCAGCCCGCCCTCGGCGACGTGCGGCGCCCAGCCCTCGTAGTCGGCCGTGGCGTGCTCGTCGGTGTGGCCGCCGTCGATGAAGACGAGGCCGAGCGGGCCGCCCCATACCTTCGCCACCTGCGGCGAGCGGCCCACGACCGCGATCACGTGGTCCTCCAGGCCCGCCTTGTGCAGGGTGCGCCGGAAGGCGGGCAGCGTGTCCATCCGCCCGACCTCGGGGTCCACGGTCTCGGGGTCGTGGTACTCCCAGCCCGGCTGCTGCTCCTCGCTGCCGCGGTGGTGGTCGACGGTGATCGCGCTCACCCCGGCCTGCCGGGCCGCGTCGGCGAGCAGGACCGTGGAGCGCCCGCAGTACGTGCCGACCTCCAGGAGCGGCAGTCCGAGCGCGGCGGCCTCGGTCGCCGCCGCGTACAGCGCGAGCCCCTCGCCGCGTGGCATGAAGCCCTTGGCGGCCTCGAAGGCGGCGAGAATCTCCGGCTTGGGCTCGGCGGCCATGGGCTTCCTCCAGGTCGTGCGTACGGGGCGTACGTATATGTCGTGCGTACGCGTCGTACGTATGTAGGGGGCGTACGTGTGTATGGGCGCCCCATGATGCACCGCACCCCCGCCACGGGCGTGACGGGGGTGCGGGGACGGGCCGTGGCTCAGGCCGGGACGTCGCTGTCGCGCGGCAGGGAGAGGTCCAGCTCGACGGGGCGGTCCGCGCCGGGGTGGGCCGCCGCCGAGGCCAGCGGGCCGTGGCCGGCGGCGCGCACCGCGAGGACGTACGAGCCGTCGCCGGGCACCGCCAGTTCGTAGCGCCCGCCCTCGTCGGTGAGGGCCGCGCCCGCCTGGCGTCCGCCGCGGTCGATCAGCGTCACCTTCGCGCGGGCGACGGGCGTCCCGTCGGCGTCCCGCACCTGGCCGTGGAAGCCGGCGAGCGCCTTGACGGCGCGCTCCAGGTTGGCGTCCTCCTCGCTGCTGGCGCGCAGCTGCGTGTGGGCGGGGCGGCGCGCGGAGGGCAGCAGGAGGGCGAAGAGCAGGCCGACGGCGACGGCGCCGGTGGCGATGAGGAACGAGACGCGGAAGCCGTGCATGGTCGGGACGGCGACGGCGCCGACGTGGTCCGCGGTGTTGGCGAGGACCATGCCGATGACGGCGCTCGACACGGAGGTGCCGATCGAGCGCATCAGGGTGTTGAGGCCGTTGGCCGCGCCGGTCTCGGACGGGTCGACCGAGCCGATGATGAGCGCGGGCAGCGAGGAGTAGGCGAGACCGATGCCCGCGCCGAGGACCACCGCGATGATCACGGTCTGCCAGGCGGCGCTCATCAGGCCGAGGCCCGCGCCGTAGCCGACGGCGATGATCAGCATGCCGAGGATGAGGGTCACCTTCGGGCCGTACTTCGCCGACAGGCGGGCGTAGACGGGGGCGGTGAACATCATCGTCAGGCCGAGCGGCATCACGCACAGGCCGGCGACGACCATCGACTGGCCGAGGCCGTAGCCGGTGGCGGTGGGCAGCTGGAGCAGCTGCGGCAGGACGAGCGAGACGGCGTAGAAGGCGACGCCGACCATGATCGAGGCGAGGTTGGTGAAGAGCACCGAGCGGCGGGCCGTGGTGCGCAGGTCCACCAGCGGCGCCTTCATGCGCAGCTCCATGACGCCCCACAGGACGAGGACGACGGCCGCGGCGGCGAACAGGCCGAGCGTGGTGCCCGAGCCCCAGCCCCAGTCGCTGCCCTTGGTGATCGGCAGCAGGAACAGGACGAGCCCCGCGGAGAGGCCGAGGGCGCCGATCACGTCGAAGGTGCCCTCGGCGCGGACCGGGCTCTCCGGTACGAAGGCGAGGGTCAGGAGCATGGAGAGGACGCCGAGGCCCGCGGCGCCGAAGAACAGGGCGTGCCAGTCGGCGTGCTGGGCGGTGAGCGCGGCGAGCGGCAGGGCGAGGCCGCCGCCGACGCCTATGGAGGAGCTCATCAGGGCCATCGCCGAGCCGAGCTTCTCGCGGGGCAGCTCGTCGCGCATCAGGCCGATGCCGAGCGGGATGGCGCCCATGGCGAAGCCCTGGAGCGCGCGGCCCACGATCATCACGACGAGGTCGTCGGTGAAGCCGCAGATCAGCGAGCCGACGACCATCACGGCGAGGCTGGTGAGCAGCATCTTGCGCTTGCCGTAGAGGTCGCCGAGGCGGCCCATGATCGGCGTGGAGACGGCGCCCGCGAGCAGGGTGGACGTCATGACCCAGGTGGCGTCGGACGGCGCGGTGTCCAGCAGCGTCGGCAGGTCCTTGATGACCGGCACGAGCAGGGTCTGCATCACCGCGACGACGATGCCGGAGAAGGCGAGTACGGGGACGACTCCGCGGGTGCCGCGTGAAGGGGTCGTCGTCATCGACATTGCGTGGGGCCTCCGGGGCGGAAGGTCGGGCTCGGCAGGAGCACGGGGGGTCGGCAGGAGTACGTGTAGCTCGAACCTGTTTCCCCGGGCGACTATTCCGACGGATGTCGTACGAGGGGAAGTCTTGACCCGCTGTTAACCGATTCATCGACCGGGGCGCCGGGCGCGGGCGCCGGGGCACGGGCCGTCCGCGGGGGCGCGTGGCGGGCGGGGCCGGAGGGGTGTGCGCCGGTCGTCCCGGAGGTCCGCGCCCGGCCGGTCGGGGGGCTCGTGCCAAGACGGCCCGCATCTGACCTTCCGTCAGATTGGAACGTGTTCTACTCTGTCGCCGTCCCGGCAGCTGCTACCGGCGAGGATGCGCATGGGGATCGGAATCACGCGGGAACAAGGGGAGTTGGCCTCGGCCGTGCGCGGCTGGATCGAGCGCGCCGTGCCCCCCGAGGAGATACGCAAGCTGCTCGACGGGCCACCACCCGGCGGCGGCCGCCCCGCCCACTGGGACGGCCTCGCCGGGCAGGGGCTGCTCGGCGCGCACCTGCCCGAGGAGTGCGGCGGCGGGGGCGGCGACCTCGTCGACCTCGCGGTCGTCCTGGAGGAGGCGGCCCGCGCCGCGCTCCCCGGACCGCTCGCGGCGAGCTCCCTCGCCTCGCTGGTGCTGCGCCACGCGGGCGCCCACGCGCTCGCCGCCGACCTCGCGGGCGGCACCCGCATCGGCGCCGTCGCCCTGGACGCGGGCACGCTCACCGCCGTCGCCGTCCCCGACGGACACGTCCTCGACGGCACCGCCCCGCCCGTCCTGTCCGGCGGCGAGGCGGACCTGCTGATCCTGGCCGCCACCTCCGCCGCGGGCCCGGTGTGGCTCGCCGTCGACGCGGCCGAACTGACCGTCCGTACCCACGAGAGCGCCGACCCGACCCGGCCCACCGCCGAGGTCACCGCGCGGGCCGCGCACGTCCCCGCCGCCCGGGTGCTCGCCGTGGACACCGCGGCCGTACGCGACCTGGCCGCCGTCGTCCTGGCCGCCGACGCGTGCGGCACCGCGGCGTGGGCCCTGCACACCGCGGCCGAACACGCCAAGGTGCGCGAGCAGTTCGGGCGGCCCATCGGACAGTTCCAGGGCGTCAAGCACCTCTGCGCCGACATGCTCGTCCGCCTCGAACAGGCCCGCGCCCTGGCCTGGGACGCGGCCCGCGCGGCCGACGCGCCCGCGGACGTGCGGGGGCTCACCACCGCGCTCGCCGCGAGCACCGCTCTGGACGCCGCCCACTCCTGCGCCAAGGACTGCGTGCAGATTCTCGGCGGCATCGGCTTCACCTGGGAGCACGACGCCCATCTGTATCTGCGCAGGGCCGTCGTGGCGCGGCAGCTGCTCGGCGCGGGCGACACGCACCGGCTGCGCGCCGTGCGCCTCGCCGAGTCCGGCGCCCGGCGCGAACTGCGCCTGGAACTCCCCGCGGAGGCCGAGGCCCACCGCGCACCGGCCCGCGAGGCGATCGACCGGGCCCGCGGCCTCGACCCGGCCGCCGCCCGCAAGGCCCTCGCGCCCACCGGATACGCGGCCCCGCACCTGCCCGCGCCCCACGGCCTGGGTGCGGGGCCCGTCCAACAACTCGTCGTCCAGGAGGAGTTGACGGCCGCCGGGGTCAGGCTCGCGGAGCTGGGCATCGCCACCTGGGTGGTCCCGTCCCTCCTCGCGTACGGCACGCCCGCGCAGCGCGAGCGCTACCTCGCGCCCACCCTGCGCGGCGAACTCCTGTGGTGCCAGCTCTTCAGCGAGCCGGGCGCGGGCTCCGACCTCGCCTCGCTGCGCACGCGCGCCGAGCGCGTCGAGGGAGGCTGGCGCGTCAACGGCCAGAAGGTCTGGACGAGCGGGGCCCAGTGGGCGGACCACGGCATCCTGCTCGCGCGGACGAACCCCGAGGCGCCCAAGCACAAGGGCCTGACGTACTTCGTCGTCGACATGAGGGCCGCCGCCGGGGCGGGCGGCCTCGACATCCGCCCCCTCAAGGAGATCACCGGCGACTCCCTCTTCAACGAGGTGTACTTCGACGACGTGTTCCTGCCCGAGGACGCGGTCGTCGGGCAGGTCGACGACGGCTGGCGGGTGGCCCGCGACACCCTCGGCAGCGAACGCGTCCACATGGCCGACCAGTTGACCTTCGACACCGGTCTCGAAGCGCTGATCGCGCGCGCCGGCGATCTCGACGGCGCCTACCGGGCCCGCGTCGGCGCGCTCGCCGCCGAGGCCCACGCCCTCGCCTGCATCGGGCTGCGCACCACGATCCGGCAGGTCGCGGGCGCGGAGCCGGGCGCCGGTGCCTCCGTACGCAAACTCGTCCAGACCCCGCACCAGCAGAAGGTCGCCGAGCTGGCCCTGGAACTCCTCGGCCCGGCGGGCGCGGTGCGCGAGGGCGCCGCGGAGCGCGCGCTGCACGGCTTCCTCATGGCGCGCTGCCTGACCATCGCGGGCGGCACCACCCAGGTCCAGCTCAACGTCGTCGCCGAGCGGATCCTCGGCCTGCCCCGTGACTGAAGGGACCCTCATGAAGGCGTACATCGTCGGCGTCGGGATGACGAAGTTCGAGAAGCCCGAGACGCGTGACTGGCAGTACTGGGACATGGCGAAGGAGGCGGGCACCAAGGCGCTCGCGGACGCCGGGATCTCCTACGAGCAGGTCGAGCAGGTTCCCGTCGGCTACTGCTTCCAGGCCTCGACGGCCGGGCAGCGCGCCGTCTACGAACTCGGCCTGACCGGGGTCCCCGTCTACAACGTCAACAACAACTGCGCGACCGCCTCGACCGCGCTGATGATGGCGCGGCAGTTCGTCGAGGGGGGCGTCAGCGACTGCGTGCTCGCGCTCGGCTTCGAGAAGATGGCGCGCGGCGCGCTCGGCGGCGGTGGTGACGGCGGCGACTTCAAGACGTCCCCGGTCGCCCGGCACTACGGGATCATGGCCGCGCGCCACGGCTTCGAGATGACCCCGCCCACCGCGCAGATCTTCGGCAACGCCGCCCGCGAGCACATGGAGCGGCACGGCACGACCGAGGCGCAGCTCGCGGCGGTGGGCGCCAAGAACCACCGGCACTCCACGAACAACCCCTACGCGCAGTTCCAGGACGCGTACACCGTCGACGAGATCCTCGCCGCCAAGACCATCCACCGCCCCCTCACCAAGCTCCAGTGCTCGCCGACCTCGGACGGCTCGGCGGCGGCGGTCGTCGTCTCCGAACGGTTCGTGGAGCGGCACGGCCTCGGGGAGCGCGCCGTGGAGATCGCCGCCCAGGCCATGACCACCGACACCGGCGAGTCCTTCGACTCCGGGTCGTGCATCGACGCCGTCGGGCAGCCCATGTCGCGGGCGGCGGCGCGCCAGGTGTACGAGCGGGCGGGGCTCGGCATCGAGGACGTCGACGTCGTCGAGCTGCACGACTGCTTCTCCATCAACGAACTCCTCACCTACGAGGCGCTCGGCATGTGCGCGGCGGGGGAGTCCGGCAAGCTCGTCGAGAGCGGCGCGACGACGTACGGCGGCCGCTGGGTGGTGAACCCCTCCGGGGGCCTCATCTCCAAGGGCCATCCGCTCGGCGCGACCGGTATCGCGCAGGTCGCCGAGCTGACCTGGCAGCTGCGCGGGGAGGCGGCGGCACGGCAGGTGACGGGGGCGCGGGTGGGGCTCGCGCACAACATCGGGCTGGGCGGGGCGGCGGTGGTGACGATGCTGCGGCGGTAGCCGGGGTAGGCGGGCGGCGCGGACAGCGCGGACGGTGCTCGCGGGGTGGACGGTGCTCGCGGGGTGGGCGGCGAGACCTAGGCCTCTCGCCCGAGGACCCCTGCAGCGAATTTCCGATGCAGGCCGCGAGTGGACCTTGAGAGGATGGACGTCATGGTCCAGACGCCCTCCACCACTTACACGGCCGCAACCGGCACCTCCCCGACCAGGAAGTCCGCCCCCTTGTGGGCGGTGCTCCTCGCGGCCTGCGCGGGCCAGTTCCTCGTCGTCCTCGACGTCTCCGTGGTGAACACCGCGCTGCCGTCGATGCGGGCCGACCTCGGCATGAGCGCCATCGGCCTCCAGTGGGTCGTCAACGCCTACTCCATAGCCTTCGCCGGCTTCATGCTGCTCGGCGGCCGGGCCGGCGACCTCTTCGGACGCAAGCGGATGTTCCTCGTCGGGCTCGGCCTGTTCACCGCGGCCTCCCTCGGCGGCGGCCTCGCCCAGGCCGAGTGGCAGCTCCTGGCGGCGCGCGCCCTGCAGGGCCTCGGCGCCGCGATCCTCGCGCCGTCCACCCTGACGATCCTCACCTCGGCGGTGCCCGAGGGCGCGGCGCGGGTGCGGGCGATCGGCGTCTGGTCGGCGGTGGGCGCGGGCGGCGGCGCGGCCGGCGGCCTGGTCGGCGGGCTCCTCACCGACCTGCTCTCCTGGCGCTGGGTGCTCCTCATCAACGTGCCGATCGGCGCCCTGGTGATCGTCGCGGGCCTGGCCTGGCTCACCGAGGGCCGGTCGGGCGCCGCACGCCGCCTCGACGTGCCGGGCGCGGTGCTCGTGACGGCGGGCCTCGCCACCCTCGCGTACGGCATCGTGCAGACCGAGGAGAAGGGCTGGACGGCGGCCGCGACGCTGGTGCCGCTGGTGGCGGGCCTCGCGCTCCTCGCGGTCTTCCTCGTGGTGGAGGCGCGCACGAAGGTGCCGCTGATGCCGCTGAAGCTGTTCAAGGTGCGGACCGTGTCGGCCGCGAACGCCGCGATGTTCGTGTGCGGTGCCGGCATGTTCGCCATGTGGATGTTCATGACGCTGTACGCGCAGAACGTCCTCGGCTACTCCCCGCTGAAGGCGGGCCTCGCCCTCATGCCGTCCTCGCTCACCATCGTCGCCGGCTCGATGATCGCGCCGCGCCTGATGCCGGTGCTCGGCGCGAAGAACGTCTCCGTGGTCGGCATCGTCGTGGCCGCCGCGGGCTTCGGCTGGCAGTCGACGATGACGGTCGACGGCGGGTACGTCACCTCGATCATGCTCCCCGGCATCGTGATGATGTTCGGCGCGGGCCTGGCGACGACCCCGCTCGCCTCGCTGGCCACGTCGGGCGCGCAGCCGGGCGACGCGGGCCTGGTCTCGGGCCTGGTCAACACCTCCCGCACGATGGGCGGCGCGCTCGGCCTCTCGGTCCTCTCCACGGTGGCCGCCGCCCAGACCGGCGGCTCGGCCTCCCGCCAGGCCCTGACCGACGGCTACGCGATGGCGTTCCGCACGAGCGGCTTCATCCTGCTGGCGGGCGTGGTGGTCCTGCTCCTGTGGATGCCGAGGCAGCGGACGTCCGCGCGGGGCTGAGCCGGGGCCCACGGGGCGGGGGTCACAGCCACCCCCGCTGCCGGGCCTCCCGCACCGCCTCCATCCGGTTGCGCGTGCCCGTCTTCCCGATGGCCGCCGACAGGTAGTTCCGCACGGTCGACTCCGACAGGTGCAGCTTGCCCGCGATGTCGGCGACCGTCGCGCCGTCCACGGAGGCCTTCAGGACGTCGGCCTCGCGGCCCGTCAGCGGGCTCGGCCCCGCGCTCAGCGCGGCCGCGGCGAGCGCCGGGTCGATGACCGTCTCGCCCCGCAGCGCCCGGCGGATCGCCTCGGCGAGGTCCTCGACCGGGCCGTCCTTGACCAGGAAGCCGACCGCGCCCGCCTCCATGGCGCGGCGCAGATAGCCGGGCCTGCCGAAGGTGGTGAGGATGAGGACCCGGCAGTCGGGGCACTCCTCGCGCAGATCGGCCGCGGCGTCCAGACCGCTGCGGCCCGGCAGTTCGATGTCGAGCAGCGCCACGTCCGGCCGCGCGGTCAGCGCCGCCCCGACGATCTCGTCCCCCGCGCCGACCTGCGCGACGACCTCGATGTCCTCCTCCATCCCGAGCAACAGGGCGAGCGCGCCCCGCATCATGCCCTGGTCCTCGGCGAGGAGAACTCTCACGGACTTCACTGGGCGGCGTTCTTGGGGCATCTCATCCACGGGGTCAGAGTACGTCCGGGGCCGGGGCGTGGCGGTCCGTCCTCAGCCGGCGCGCTCCGCCGGGGCGGGGCCGGTCGTGGGGAGTTCGTCGGGGTCGGGGGTCGGCAGGGTCGCGGTGACCTGGAAGCCGGTGCGGGAGCCCGGGCCCGAGGTGAGGGAGCCGCCCGCCGCAGCGAGGCGTTCGGCCAGGCCCTTCAGACCGCTGCCGGGCATCCCCGAGCCCACCCCGCGCCCGTCGTCCGTGACCACCAGACGGGTCTGTCCCGCGGTGCCGGTCACCTCGATCTCGCAGTGCGTGGCGCCGGAGTGGCGGACCACGTTCGTGGCGGCCTCGCGGACCACCCAGCCGAGCAGCGCCGCGGTCTGCGGGTCCAGCGGCGGTCCCGCCTGGCGGACGACGGCGTCGATGCCCGCGGCCCCCAGCAGGTCGCGGGCGCGGTCGAGTTCGGTGGCGAGGCTGCCCTCGCGGTAGCCGGTGACGGCCTCGCGGATCTCGGTGAGCGCCTGACGGCCCACGGACTCGATGTCGGCGACCTGGCCGAGCGCCGCGTCCAGGTCGCGCGGGGCCAGCCTGCGGGTGGCCTCGGCCTTCACCACGATCACGGAGAGGGTGTGGCCGAGCAGGTCGTGCAGGTCGCGGGAGAAGCGGAGACGTTCCTTCTCCACGGCGGTGCGGGCCAGCTCCTCGCGGGTCTCGCGCAGTTCGCGGACCGCCTCGGACAGGGAGAGGATCGCGGCCGTCACCATCGTGGACAGGAACGTGCCGTACGCGACGTTCACCCCGCTCCAGCCGTCCCTGAGCCCGCCGATGACGCCCGCGAGCGCGCTCAGGCCCAGACCGAGCCGCCCGAGGTGGCGCCCGCGCACGATCGCGCCCACGGCGAGGCCGAGCAGCGGGAAGAAGAGCAGCCAGCTGCCGCCGTAGCCCGCGGCGAGCCCGACCGTCAGGAGGCCCAGCAGGACCAGGGCGATCCGCGTGGCCGGGGCCTCGCGCGTGTACTTGTTGAAGGCGCGGAACGCCAGGAAGACGTACAGGGAGTTGAAGGCGAGGAGCCCGATGCTCGCGATCCAGGGGTTGGCGGTCTTGCCCTGGAGCAGGTGGGAGAGGGAGCCCAGGCCCATCAGGAGCCAGGGCAGGAGCGCGAAGCCGGTGGGCGGCGGACCGTACCGCTCGACGTTCTTCCCGCTCCCGCGGCCCTCCACCCAGTCGGCCTTGACCCGCTTCTGCTCGCTCCGCCACCCGCGGTGTGCGGCGGTGAGGTCGTGCATCCGGCAGTTGACCCTGTGCTTCCAGGACATGTCCGTGTTCCCCGTCCTTCGTGTCCCGCGGCCGTCCCCGGTGCGACGCGGCCGTGCGGCCCCGGCGTGCGGCGTCGGCGTACCGGGTGTCATGCGGTCCGCGCGGCCCGCCGGTAAGAGAACACAGCGTACGAACCGAAGGCCAGCAGCCAGCAGAGCAGGACCGCCACGGTGGCCGCGCCGGGTGCGCCGTGCTCGGTCACCGAGACCCCGAGGTCCGCGAACCGGTGCGTGGGCGTGTAGCCGGCGAGGGCGCGCAGCCAGCCGGGGAACAGCTCGATCGGGAACCACAGGCCGCCGAGCACCGAGAGCCCGAGGTAGCAGGCGACGTTCACGACGCCGGTCGACTGGGCGGTCAGGCGGTAGCCGTTGCCGAGCCCGAGCAGGGTGAAGGGGAGCGAGCCGAGCCACAGCAGCAGCGCGGCCGCGGCCCACTGCCAGGCGTCCATGCGGACGCCGTTGGCCAGGCCGCCCGCGGCGAACACCGCGAGGATCGAGGGGAGCACCGTCACCGAACCGTTCAGCGCCCGGCCGAGGACGACCTCGCGGGGCCGCATCGGCGTGACCCTGAGCTGGCGCAGCCAGCCGATGGACTTGTCCTCGGCGACACCGGTGCCGGTGTTCATCGCCGCGCCCAGCGCGCCGTACGCGGCCATGCCGATCATCGACTGGGCCTTCCAGGAGCCGTCGTTCTCACCGAGGTTGGTGAACAGCAGGTACATGATGACCGGCATCGCGACCGCGGAGATCACATAGCCGGGGTCGCGCAGGGTCCGGCGGACTTCGAGACGGAGGTAGGCGAGCATCAGGGGACTCCAGAGCGGTGGGGAGGGGTTCAGGCGGCGGTGGCGGAGGTGAGCGCGAGGAACGCGTCGTCGAGGGAGGCGGGCGCGACCTCCAGGCCGCGGACCGCGCCGAGCGAGGCGAGCGCGAGGACGGTCGCGTCGGAGTCCTCCGTACGCAGCCGGGCCCGGTCGCCCCGCACCTCCAGGGAGAGCACGCCGGGCAGCGTGGTGAGCCCGTCCGTGCCGCGGGCCGCCAGGTCGAAGGAGACGAGGCTGCCGCCCGCGGCCCGCCGCAGCTCGTCCCCGGTGCCGTCGGCGACGATCCGGCCCCGGTCGATCACCAGGATCCGGTCGGCGTGCGCGTCGGCCTCCTCCAGGTAGTGGGTGGAGAACAGGACGGAGTGGCCACGCCGCGCGTAGGAGCGCATCGAGGCCCAGAAGGCCTGCCGGGCCTCGACGTCGAGGGCGGCGGTCGGCTCGTCGAGCACGAGCAGCGCCGGTGCCCCGACGAGCGCCACGGCGAAGCGCACGCGCTGCGCCTGGCCCCCGGACAGCCTGTCCACGCGCCGCCCGGCGAGCGCGGCGATGCCCGCGAGCTCCAGTGCCCGTTCGACGGGCATCGGCTCCGGGTAGGTCTGCGCGACGAAGGAGACCAGCTCGCGGACGGTGACGCGCGGCACCTGGCGGCTCTCCTGGAGCATCGCGCCGACCCGCCCGGCGGCCACGGCCCGCTCCGGCTCCTGCCCGAAGAGCCGCACGGTGCCCTCGTCGGGGGTGTCGAGGCCCAGCAGCAGGGACAGGGTGGTGGACTTCCCGGCGCCGTTGCGGCCGAGCAGTGCGACGGTCTCGCCGCGCCGGATCTCCAGGTCCACGCCGTCCACGGCCCGCACGGGACCGAAGGTCTTCACGGCTTGGGTGAAGCTCACTGCGGGCCCGTCCTGCGATGTCTTCTTCATGGGGAAGACGCTACGAACGGGCGGGTGCCCGGCGGCAGATGCGCCTGTACGGACTCGGCCGGTACAAATGTCACCGATGGAGATCTGACGTGCTGTCAGGAGTCTTCACAACCACCATGGCCTCGGCTATACATGGGTTCGCCGGACTGGAACGCGTTCTAGAACGGGGCCTGATCGGGCCCGGTCGCGGACCGCTCCACCGGCCCTGATGCGACCTCGGTGCGGCCGACGGTGCGGACGGCCGCACCGAGGTCTTTGACGACCAAGGAGCTGCCACCCCATGCCCATCGACGCCGCGAAGGCCCTGGCCGCCGAACCCCGGTCCGCCGAGATCGCCTGGGACCACAAGGACGTCCAGCTCTACCACCTGGGACTCGGCGCCGGACGGCCCGCCACGGACCCCGACGAACTGCGCTACACCCTGGAGTCGAAGCTCCACGTCCTGCCCAGCTTCGCCACCGTCGCGGGCGCGGGCATGGGTGTCGTCGGCGGCCTCTCCGCGCCCGGCATCGAGGTGAACCTCGCCGCCGTCCTGCACGGCGGCCAGTCCATCACCCTGCACCGCCCGATCCCCGTCAAGGGCCGGGCCGTGACCACCTCCGAGGTCGCCGCGGTGTACGACAAGGGCAAGGCCGCCATCCTTGTGCTGCGCTCCGAAGTCGCCGACGACGAGGGCCCGTTGTGGACGAGCGACGCCCAGATCTTCGTGCGCGGCGAGGGCGGCTTCGGCGGCGACCGCGGCCCCTCCACCCGCCTGCCCGCCCCCGAGGGCGACCCCGACCTGGAGGTCGAGCGGCCCGTCCGTGAGGACCAGGCGCTGCTCTACCGCCTCTCCGGCGACTGGAACCCCCTGCACGCCGACCCCGAGTTCGCCAAGCTCGCCGGCTTCGACAAGCCGATCCTGCACGGCCTGTGCACCTACGGCATGACGCTCAAGGCCGTCGTGGACACCCTGCTCGACGGCGACGTGTCCCGGGTGCGCGGCTACAGCACCCGCTTCGCCGGCGTCGTCTTCCCCGGCGAGACCCTGCGGATCCGCATGTGGCGCACCGAGGGCCGGATCCGGGCGGCCGTGACGGCGGCCGAGCGGGACGACGCGCCGGTGCTCGCCGACACCGTCGTCGACCACGCGTGACCACCCGGTCGTCGGCCGCGCGGGACCGTCGGCCGCCGACCATCCGTGACCAGCCAGTGAGGGGAGTCGCACCATGCGCGCAGCCGTACTGCACGAGATAGGCCAGGACAAGCTGGAGGTCCTCGACGACATCGAGGCCGTCGGGTTCGGGCCCGGCAAGGTGAAGATCCGTGTCCGGGCCACCGGCCTGTGCCACTCCGACGTCTCGGCGATGAACGGCGTGCTCCCGCAGCCCGCCCCCTTCATCCCCGGCCACGAGGGCGCCGGCGAGATCATCGACGTCGGCGACGGCGTGAGCGGCCTCGCCCCCGGCGACCGCGTCCTGCTCTGCTGGCTGCCCGCGTGCGGCACCTGTCCCGCCTGCAAGCGCGGCCAGACCCAGCTGTGCCTGGCCGGGTTCATGAACGCGGGCACCCCCAACTTCAAGCGCTCCGGCGGTGACGTCTTCGGCTTCGCGGGCACCGGCACCTTCACCGAGGAGGTCGTCGTGGACGCCGGGTGCGCCGTGCCGATCCCCGACGACGTGCCCTTCGACATCGCCGCGCTGATCGGCTGCGGCGTGACGACGGGCCTCGGCGCCGCCGTCAACACCGCGGACGTCGCGGCCGGTTCGTCCGTCGCCGTCATCGGCTGCGGCGGCGTCGGCATCTCCGCGATCCAGGGCGCCCGGCTCAAGGGCGCCGCGCAGATCGTCGCCGTCGACCCGGTCGCCTCCCGCCGCGAGGCGGCGCTGAAGTTCGGCGCCACCGAGGCGGTCGCGCCCGACGAACTGGCCGACGCCAAACAGCGGATCACCGCGGGCGAGGGCTTCGACTACGTCTTCGAGGTCGTCGGCAAGTCCGCCACGGCCCGCACGGCGTACGAGACGACGCGCCGCGGCGGCACCCTCGTGGTCGTCGGCGCGGGCGCCATGGACGACCACCTCCAGCTCAACATGTTCGAGCTGTTCTTCGACGAGAAGCGGATCCTGCCGTCCATGTACGGCGGCGGCGACGTCCTCACCTCCTACGAGCGGGCCATCGCGCTGTGGCGGGCGGGCCGCATCGACCTGGAGAGCCTGATCACCCACCGCGTACCGCTCGGCGAGATCAACGAGGCGCTGGACCAGATGCGCACGGGCGTGGCCCTGCGCACCTGCATCGAGATCTGACCCGCCCCTGCCCCCGCAGGGCGTTGCGTTGAAGGGACTTTGATGTCACTGCCACTTGAGGGTCTGTCCGCGATCGTCACCGGCGCGGGCCGCGGACTCGGCCGCGCGGAGGCCCTGGAACTGGCCCGGCTCGGCGCGAGCGTCGTCGTCAACGACTTCGGGCAGCCCGGCCGCGACGGCTCGGGCGAGGCCTCGGCGGCGCCCGCCGAGGAGGTCGCCGCCGAGATCCGCACCGCGGGCGGGCAGGCCGTCGCCCACACCGGCGACGTGGCCGACCACGACCAGGCGCGCGCACTGGTCCGGACGGCGACCGACACGTACGGAAAGCTCGACATCCTGGTCAACAACGCGGGCATCCTGCGGGACCGGATGATCTTCTCGATGAGCGAGGGCGAGTGGGACACGGTCATCCGCGTCCACCTCAAGGGCCACTTCAACACGACCCACTTCGCCGCCGCCCACTGGCGCGAGCGCTCCAAGGCGGAGGGCGGCCCGGTGTACGGCCGGATCGTCAACACCTCCTCGGAGGCCTACCTCGCCGGGTCCGCGGGCCAGCCCAACTACGCGGCGGCCAAGGGCGGCATCGTCGGCCTGACGACGTCGACGGCCCTCGCGCTCGCCAAGTACGGCGTGACCGCCAACGCCATCTGCCCGCGCGCGCGGACCCGGATGACCGAGGACGTCTTCGCCGGCTTCCAGGAGCCGGGGGCGGGCCAGCTGGACCCGCTGGCGCCCGAGCACGTCTCGCCGCTGGTGGGGTACCTCGCCTCGCCCGCCGCCGCCAGGGTCAACGGCCAGCTGCTCGTCGTGCACGGCGGCATGGTCGCGATCGTCGAACGCCCCAGGGTGGCCGCCAAGTTCGACTCGGCGAAGGACGCGTTCACCTTCGACGAGCTGGACGAGGCGCTCTCCCCGTACTACGCGGACCGCCCGCCGAACGAGACGTTCGCCGCGGCGGAGGTCCTCGGCCTCAAGAAGGGCTAGGCGCGCTCGCGGCTCGCGGCCCGAGGTGGGCGGCTCGCAGAAAAGTCCCGCCCGCATACCGCTTTGGGCGGCATACGGGCGGGACTTCTCCGTCATCCGATGGAGCGCTCGTCCATCCGATGGAGCGCTCGTCAGGACGGCTCGTCCTGCTTGCGGTGGCGCCCCCTGGGGGCCGTCGCCTCGTCGTGCTCGGCCACGGGTCCCCGGTGCCGCCCCGCGCCGCCGGGCGTGGTCGCGCCCGCCTGCTCGGTGTCGTTCGGTGTCTCCGTACTGGTCTCGGTCGTCAACAAGTCACTCACCCCGTAAGAAGATCGTTCGGTACAGCCGGGCGAGTCTAACCGGCCGCCTTCCGCCCGCCGAGGGGTGCCTGCTGCAACGGAACGGGCCGTGCGGCGGCGGGTTTCGGGGGATCCGCGGGCTGTGGCAGCGGCGGTGGGTGTGAGCTGCCCGGATCCGTCTCGGGCGGCTCGGGAGGCAGCCCCTCGGACGGTTCCACGGGTACGGGGGGTGCGAGCCGTGCCACCCCGCACGGTGCCGCCCCCGTCGCGTACGGCAGGCAGAGCGTGCCGTCCGGTGTCCACCAGCCCGAGCCCGCCAACCACCCCTCGGGCGCCGCCAGTTGCTGGAGCCGGCGGCTCGCGGGATGCCACAGGCCGACCCAGCTGCTGCCCGTCGCGCCGTCCATGCGCAGCGCCACCCCGCACCTCTCCGGCGTGAGCACCTGCCCCGGCTGGACCGCGAACGGCGTCACCGCGAGGTCCGCGGGCAGCCGCAGGCACTCGGGGAAGCGCACCGGTCGCGTGCCGCCCAGGACGCCCCAGCCGAGGCGGTCCTCGCCCGGGGCGTTCGAGCGGATGACCAGCAGTCCGCTGCCCGCGTCGGCGAGCAGCAGCCGGTCGTCGCTGCCCTCAGCGATCTGCAGCAGCGGTGTCACCTCGCCGCCGCGCTCCAGGTCCACCGCGACCGTCTTCGTGGTGCCGTCAAGATCGCGGTCCAGGGCGAGCATCCGGTCCGTGCCGTCCAGCCAGACGCCGCCCGAGCAGCGGCCCGGGACCTCGGCGACGTGCTCGGGCCCGAAGGCGCCGCCCGCCACCAGCCAGACGGCACTGGAGCGCTCGCCGGGCGCGAGGGCGTAGGCGCGGGTGCCGTCCGGCGTCGGCGGCAGCAGGCCCAGCTCCCCGCACTCCACGGCCCCCAGCGGCACCTCGCCGGTGCCGGGGCCCGTCGGGTAGAGCAGCCCGAAGGCGTGGCGTACGTCGACCACGCGGTGGATCAGGACGCGGCCGTCGGCCAGCGGGAGGACCTCCGTGGCCGGCTCCTCCGGCTGGTGGCCGGGGAGCGGCACCGCGTAGGGCTCGGCGGAGCCGAGGGTCCAGCGTTCGGGGTACCAGGAGTCCGGCGCGTCGGTGGCGCGGGCCAGGCGCGCCGCGTAGGAACCGTCCGCCGCGATCGTGCACCCGGCGGTGGCGGCACGGGTACGGACCCGGGCCGGGGGCGGCGGCAGGGGTGGCGCTGGTGGCGCTGTCATCGTGAGGGTCACCTCCGGACCCGAAGCTAGTTTTCGCACGCACAGCCGTGGCACCGACGGGCGTCCACTTCACACAGAAGGGTGGCGATGTCCCGGTTCGCCTGAGCGCGCGGGCGGGGGTGTGCTGCGGCGGGGGTGGGTGTGCCGCGAGGGGCGGACCGGGCGTACGGTTAGGCGAACCTAAGCTCGGCCTGATCCGGGCAGCGCACCCCCTGGAGTCCCGATGTCCGTGTCCCTCCGGCCCGCCCGGCGCAGCCGCCGGCGTGCCACCGCCGCCGTCGCCCTCGCCGTGACCGCCGCGCTCTCGCTCGCGGCCTGCGGGTCCTCCGACGACGGCTCCGCGAAGTCCGAGAACGGCAGCGGCAGCAAGGCCGTCGCCCAGGGCGGCGACGACTTCGCGAAGGCCGCCGAGCAGACCGCGAAGATGGGCACCACGGCCAAGGCGGGCGAGTTCCCGCGCACCATCACCCACGCCCGCGGCAAGACCGAGCTGAAGCAGCGGCCCCAGCGGGTCGTGGTCCTCGACGTCGGCGAGCTCGACAACGTGGTCTCCCTGGGCGTCAAGCCCGTCGGCTACGCCCCCACCGAGGGCGACGACGGCATCCCCGGCTACCTGAAGAAGGACGCCGGCAGCCCCAAGAACGTCGGCACGATCAACTCCCTCAACCTGGAGGCGATCGCGAACCTCAAGCCGGACCTCATCCTCGGCAGCGAGCTGCGCGCGGCCAAGCTCTACCCGCAGCTCTCCAAGATCGCGCCCACGGTCTTCTCGATCCGCCCCGGCTTCACGTGGAAGGAGAACTACCTCCTGAACGCCGCCGCGCTCGACCGGACCGCGAAGGCGAAGGAGGAGCTCGCCGCGTACGAGAAGCGGGCGAAGAACCTCGGCAAGGACATCGCCGAGGCCCACGACGGCAAGAAGCCGACGATCACGATGCTCCGCTACATGCCGGACCGCATCCGTCTCTACGCCAAGGCGTCGTTCATCGGCACCATCCTTGAGGACACCGGCCTGCCGCGCCCCAAGAACCAGCAGGTCAACGACCTCGCGACCGAGATCAGCCCGGAGAAGATCGACCAGGCCGACGCGGACTGGATCTTCACCGGCGTCTACGGCGACGCGGAGAAGACCGGCCGCTCCGCCGCCGAGAAGAACCCTCTGTGGAAGAAGCTCGGTGCGGTGAAGGACGGCCAGGCCAAGGACGTCCCGGACGAGACGTGGTACCTCGGCCTCGGCGTCACCGCGGCCAATTCGGTCCTGGACGACCTCAGGAAGAACCTCACCCAGTAGAAGGCGCCCCGTAAGGGGCGCGGGGAACTGCGCGAGCGACCACGGAAAAGCCGCGGACGCTTCTGCTGGGCACTCGCAGACGCGTCTGCGGCTTTTCGCGCGCTGAGCGCGCAGTTCCCCGCACTCCCTTCGGGGCCCTCCGTGGCCGCCCGACTGCGGTCGGTCACGCGCGACATGCCGAGCGCAGCGGGAAGGTAGCCTTTCCCCGTGCCCCGTCTGTCTGAAGTCATCGCCGCCCTCGACGCCCTGTGGCCCGCCGGACTCGCCGAGAGCTGGGACGCGGTCGGCACGGTCTGCGGCGACCCCGACGCCGAGGTGTCCCGGGTCCTCTTCGCCGTCGACCCGGTCCAGGAGATCGCCGACGAGGCGGTGCGCCTCGGGGCCCAGCTCCTGGTCACCCACCACCCGCTCTACCTGCGGGGCACGACGACGGTCGCGGCGTCCACCTTCAAGGGCCGCGTCGTCCACGACCTGATCAAGAACGACGTGGCGCTGCACGTCGCGCACACCAACGCCGACCGCGCCGACCCGGGCGTCTCCGACGCCCTCGCGGGCGCCCTCGACCTGCGGGTCGTACGTCCGCTCGTACCGGACCCGACGGACGGGAACGGCCGCCGCGGCCTCGGCCGGATCTGCGAGCTGGAGCACCCCCTCACCCTCGCCGAACTCGCCGGGCGCGCGGCCGAGCGGCTGCCCGCCACCGCGCAGGGCATCCGCGTCGCCGGCGCCCCGGACGCGCTGATCCGCACGGTCGCCGTCAGCGGCGGCTCCGGCGACAGCCTCTTCGACGACGTGCGCGCGGCCGGTGTGGACGCCTTCCTCACCGCAGACCTGCGCCACCACCCGGCGTCCGAGGCCCGCGAGCGCACCCCGCTCGCGCTCCTGGACGCCGCCCACTGGGCCACCGAGTGGCCCTGGTGCGAGCTGGCCGCAGCCCAGCTCGACGAGATCTCCGACCGGAACGGATGGGGACTTCGCGTCCACGTCTCGAAGACGGTCACCGACCCCTGGACCGCCCACGCGGCCTCTCATCACGACTCAACAGGAGCCCCCAACTGAACGCCGCGCCCGCCGACCAGATCCGCCTGCTCGACGTCCAGGCCCTGGACGTACGCCTGCAGCAGCTCGCGCACAAGAAGAAGTCGCTGCCCGAGCACGCCGAGATCGAGTCGCTGAACAAGGACCTCGCGCAGCTGCGCGACCTGCTCGTCGCCGCGACGACCGAGGAGAGCGACTGCTCCCGCGAGCAGACCAAGGCGGAGCAGGACGTCGACCAGGTCCGGCAGCGCGCGGCCCGCGACCAGCAGCGCCTGGACTCCGGCGCGATCACCTCGCCGAAGGACCTGGAGAACCTCCAGAAGGAGATCGCCTCGCTGGCCAGGCGCCAGGGCGACCTGGAGGACGTCGTCCTGGAGGTCATGGAGCGCCGCGAGTCCGCGCAGGAGCGCGTCTCCGAGCTGACCGAGCGGGTCTCCTCGGTCCAGTCGAAGATCGACGACGCGACGGGCCGCCGTGACGCCGCCGTCGAGGAGCTCGACGGCGAGTCCGCCACGGTCGGCAAGGAGCGCGAGGTCGTGGCGGGTTCGGTCCCGGCCGACCTGCTCAAGCTCTACGACAAGCTCCGCGAGAAGGAGGGCGGCATCGGTGCCGCCAAGCTCTACCAGCGGCGCTGCGAGGGCTGCCGCCTGGAGCTGAACATCACCGAGGTCAACGAGGTGAAGGCGGCGTCCCCGGACACGGTCGTGCGGTGCGAGAACTGCCGCCGCATCCTGGTCCGCACGTCCGAGTCCGGCCTGTAAGGACCCCTCCTCATGCGCGAGTTCATCGTCGAGGCCGACGGCGGCTCCCGGGGCAACCCGGGGCCCGCGGGCTACGGCTCAGTGGTCATCGACGCGGCCACGGGGGAGACCCTGGCGGAGGCCGCGGAGTACATCGGCGTCGCGACGAACAACGTCGCGGAGTACAAGGGCCTCGTGGCCGGCCTGAAGGCGGCGTACCAGCTGGACCCGACGGCGTCGGTCCACGTCCGCATGGACTCCAAGCTCGTCGTCGAGCAGATGTCGGGCCGCTGGAAGATCAAGCACCCCGACATGAAGCCGCTCGCCGCCGAGGCGGGCCGGGTCTACCCGTCGTCCCAGGTGACGTACGAGTGGATCCCGCGCGAGAAGAACAAGCACGCCGACCGCCTCGCCAACGAGGCGATGGACGCGGGCAAGCGCGGCAAGCAGTGGCAGCCGTCGGCGTCGACGGCGGAGCTGGACGCGCGGGCCGCGCGGTCGGCCGCCGAGGCGCCCGCCGGTCCGCCCGGCGACGCGGCGGCGGGCGCGGCCAAGGCGCGGGCGGCGCTGGCCGGGACGGCACGGGGTGGCGCGGCGACGGCATCCGCGGGTGCGGCGTCCGCGCAGGGTGGTCAGGACGGTGACGTCCGCGCCGCGCGCAACGCGGCGACCCCGCCGGTCGGCTGGGCGGCCCCCGCCGACCTGGGCGCCCCGGCGACCTTCGTGCTGCTGCGCCACGGCGAGACCGCGCTCACGCCCGAGAAGCGGTTCTCCGGCAGCGGCGGGTCCGACCCCTCGCTCTCCGACGCGGGCCGCGAGCAGGCCGAACGGGCCGCGGCCGCCCTCGCCGCGCGCGGCACGATCCAGGCGGTCGTCTCCTCGCCGCTCAAGCGCTGCCAGGAGACCGCGCACACGGTGGCCGCCCGCCTCGGGCTCGACGTGCACCTGGAGGACGGGCTGCGCGAGACGGACTTCGGGGCCTGGGAGGGCCTCACGTTCGGCGAGGTGCGCGAGCGTCAGCCCGAGGAGCTGAACGCGTGGCTGGCCTCGCCGAAGGCGGCGCCGCCCGGCGGCGAGTCGTTCGCGGCGGTCTCCCGCCGGGTCTCGGCGGCGCGCGACCGGCTGACCGCCGCGTACGCGGGCCGCACGGTCCTGCTCGTCACGCACGTCACGCCCATCAAGACGCTGGTGCGCCTCGCGCTCGGCGCCCCGCCGGAGTCCCTGTTCCGCATGGAGCTCTCGGCGGCCTCGGTGTCGGCGGTGGCGTACTACGCCGACGGCAACGCCTCGGTGCGGCTGCTGAACGACACCTCGCACCTGCGGTAGCCGCGGGTTCAGCGCAGGGACGCCGCCTCGCGCGCCAGGGACTCCACACGGGCCCAGTCCTTGGCGGCGACGGCGTCGGCGGGCAGCATCCAGCTGCCGCCCACGCAGCCGACGTTCCCCAGCGCGAGGTACGAGGGCGCGGAGGCGGGCGTGATGCCGCCGGTGGGGCAGAAGCGGGCCTGCGGCAGCGGGCTGCCGAGCGACTTCAGGTAGGCGGTGCCCCCCGCGGCCTCGGCGGGGAAGAACTTCATCTCGCTGACGCCGCGCTCCAGCAGCGCCACGACCTCGGACGTCGTGGAGACGCCGGGCAGGAACGGCACGCCCGAGCCCTGCATCGCCGTGAGCAGCGCGTCCGTCCAGCCGGGGCTGACCAGGAAGCGGGCGCCGGCGGCCACGGAGTCGGCCACGTTCCGCGCCGAGATGACGGTGCCCGCGCCGACCACGGCGTCCGGCACCTCGGCGGATATCGCCCGGATCGCGTCCAGCGCGACGGGCGTGCGCAGCGTGACCTCGATGGCGGGGAGCCCGCCCGCGACGAGGGCCCGCGCCATCGGCACCGCGTCGTCGAGGTCCTCCACGACGACCACGGGGACGACGGGGGCCAGGTCGAGCACGGACGCGGACGCGGGGGAGGGCGCGGAGGAGGTCATACGGGCATCCTGCCCGGCGTACGCAGCATGCGCAAAGGTCGTTGCGCATGCTGCAACGTGGGGTGACGCGGGTGTCCGCCGTACGAAGTGACGCGGGTGTCCTCCAGGGGCGGCCGCCTCAGTGGATCTCGCGGACCACCACGTCCAGCGCCCACGGCTTGCCCGCCTTGGCCGGCGGCTCCGCCTCCACCACGTGGCCCAGGTCCCGCAGCGCCTCGACCAGCTCGGCCGGGTCCTTCGGCTGCGTCCCGGCGGAGAGCAGGGAACGGACGATCCGGCCCTTCGTCGCCTTGTTGAAGTGCGAGACGACGGACCGCTTCTCGGTGCCGGTCCTCTCGTCGACCTGCGCGTGCAGCACCCGCACCGTCGCCGTCCGCCCGGCGACCTCGCCCTTCGGCCTCCATGCCGCCGCGTACGCGGACGAGCGCAGGTCGAGGACGAGCCCGTCGCCGGCCGCCTCGGGCATGACGGCGGCCATCGGCGTACGCCAGTACGCGCCGAGCGCGCCGAGCCCCGGCAGCTTCACGCCCATCGAGCAGCGGTACGACGGGATCCTGTCGCTCACGCCGACGGCGCCCCACAGCCCGGAGAAGACGAGCAGCGACCGCGCGGCGCGGCGCTTGGCGGCGGCGTCCAGCGAGGCCAGGTCCAGGGCGTCGTACAGGACGCCGGTGTAGATCTCCCCGGCGGGGCGCGCGCCCGCCGTGCGCAGCTCGACGTTCTTGGCGACCTCGCCGCGCAGGCCCTCGCTCAGGCCCAGTACGTTGCGTGCCTTCTCCTCGTCGGCGGCGCACAGCTCGACCAGCTCGTCGAGCACCGCCTGCCGCGCCTCGGCGAGCCCCGGCAGCGACAGGGACTCCGGCTTGAGCGGGGCGCCCCGCCCGGAGGAGGCCTTGCCTTCGGACGGCGGCAGCAGGACGAGCACGATCGGACTCCTTCAGTGGTACGGGGGAGGGGTGCGGCCCCTGCGAAAGGGTACGGGGTGGCGCGGGGCGCCGGGGGGCGGTGATCGGCGCGTCCCGCACCGTGCGGCTCGGGCCCGCCTGCTCCGCGGCGGTATGGGGCGTGCCCTGCGCCGTCCGGCTCTGGCCCGCCTGCTCCGCGGCGGTATGGGGTGTGCCCCGCACCGTGCGGTCCTGGCCCGCCGCTTCGCGGCGGTTTCCCCACCCGCCCGCCCATCGATCCGCCCATCGGCCCCTCCGCACATGCCGCCGTCCGTCCCCCGGCCTACCCTCGGGTCATGCCCCGCCGCCATCTTCAGGTGACCGGCGCAGCCGAGGCTCCGCTGCGGGCCGTGCTGCGTGAGCTGCGTGCGAAGCTGGAGGTGCCCGACGCGTTCCCCGCCGACGTCCTCGCCGAGGCGGAGCGGGCCGCCGCGGCCCCCCGGCTGCCGTCCCACGACGCCACGGACATCCCCTTCTTCACCATCGACCCGCCCACCTCCGTCGACCTCGACCAGGCCATGCACCTGTCGCGCCGCGAGGACGGACGCGGCTTCCGGGTGCGGTACGCGATCGCCGACGTCGCCGCGTACGTGACCCCCGGCGGGCCGCTCGACGCCGAGGCCCACCGCCGCGTCACCACCCTCTACTTCCCCGACGAGAAGGTCCCGCTGCACCCCACCGCCCTCAGCGAGGGCGCCGCCAGCCTGCTGCCGGACCAGACCTGCCCGGCCGTGCTGTGGACCGTCGACCTCGACGCGGACGGCCGTACCGAACGCACCGACGTACGCCGCGCCCTCGTCAGGAGCCGCGCCAAGCTCGACTACGACGGCGTGCAGAAGGCCATCGACGACGGCACCGCCGAGGACGCCGTCGCGCTGCTGCGGGACATCGGGACGCTGCGCGAGCGGCTGGAGACCGACCGGGGCGGGATCTCCCTCGACGTGCCCGAGCAGGAGATCGTCGAGCGCGACGGCACGTACGAACTCGTCTACCGCGCCCCGCTGCCCGCCGACGGCTGGAACGCCCAGATCTCCCTGCTCACCGGCATGGCCGCCGCCGACCTCATGATCGGCTCGGGTACGGGGATCCTGCGGACGCTGCCGACCGCCCCCGACGGCGCCGTCGGCCGGCTGCGCCGCACCGCCGCGGCCCTCGGCATCGACTGGCCGCACCACGTCCCCTACGCGCGGCTCGTGCGCTCCCTCGACGCCCGCGACACGCGCCACGCCGCCTTCCTCCAGGAGTGCACGACGCTGCTGCGCGGCGCGGGCTACACCGCCTTCGGCGGCGGCGAGGTCCCCGAGCTCACCACCCACGCCGCGGTCGCCGCCCCCTACGCCCACTGCACCGCCCCGCTGCGCCGCCTCGTCGACCGGTACTCCTCGGAGATCTGCCTCGCGGCCTGCGCGGACGAGACGCCTCCGGAGTGGGTGCTCGCCGCGCTGGACACGCTGCCCAAGGAGATGGCGGACGGCACGCGGCGCGCCAACACCGTGGAGCGGGAGTGCGTGGACATCGTCGAGGCCGCGCTGCTCAAGGACCGGGTCGGCGAGATCTTCGACGCGGTGGTGGTGGACGTGAAGGAGGCCGAACCGGCCGTCGGAACCGTGCAGTTGGCCGACCCGGCGATCGTGGCCCGCATCGAGGGCGGAACATCGACACTCCCACTGGGCGAGCGCCTGCGCGTCCGGCTCACCCAGGCCGACCCGGGCACGGCGAAGGTTCAGTTCGCGCCCGCGTGAGGGTCCGCCTCAGGAGGACGGACGAGTGCGGCGAGCCGCCCTCGCAGCGCCGCGAGGAGCTTCTCCGGCTCGTCCGCGTGCAGCCGTACCGTCGTCACCTCGCGCCGCTTGCCGAGGAAGCCGATGTCCGTGACGGGCGCCGACAGTTCGAGGGTGAGCGACGTCGTCGAGGCGACCGGCAGGTCGAGCACGCCGTCGGCGGGCTCGCGCGTGAACGTCCGCTCGGCGCGCACGTCCGCGATCACACCGAGCGGTATCCGCAGGTCGCGGTGCGCGCCCTGGCGCAGCCGCAGCGAGTCGGGCGACAGCACGTGCGGCCGGGTCACACAGGCCGCGTGGATCCCGAGCACCAGGACCACGCTGTAGACGTCGACGACCAGCAGCACCGCGTGGGCGACCGGGAAGTCCCGCAGCAGTACGGCCATTCCGTACGCCTCGACGACGCAGCCGAAGGTCAGCAGGTACATCATCGCCGCCTGGTCGCGGGCGTGCCCGAAGGCCCGGTCGGTGTCCCGTCGCACACCGTCGCGCCGGCGGGCCGCCCACAGCACGAGGCTGACCAGGACGCGCAGTTCGTGCCCGACGAGCCGCCGCAGGGGCGCCGGGACGAGGGCTGCGGCGCGGGCGGCGGCCGGGCGTGTGCCCGGAGTGCTCATCCGGTCTCCGCCTCTCCGGTCTCCTCCTCGCGCGTTCCCCTTCGTACGAGCAACCGCATGGCCCGGCGCACGGCCTCGGCCTGCGCGGGCGCGAACTCGGCGAAGAAGGCCGCCAGGAACCCGTCGTCGTCGGCGCCGCCGCCCTCGGCCAGCACCCGGGCGCCCTTGACCCCCAGCTCTGTCACGAGGGAGTCCGGCAGGGCGTCGGCGAGCGTGCACGCGGCGTGGTCGACGGCGGCGTCCGTGCGCGGGTCCGCGGGGTCGGCGTCCGCGAGGGCGTCGAGCAGCGCGTACACCTCGTGCGCCCGCTCCACCGCGCCCGGCGAGGTGAGCACCGGGCGCATCGCGGCGAGGAGGGCGTCGCGGTCCTCCGGGGCCGCGGTGGTGTCGAGCAGGGCGAGGAACGCGCGGTCCTGCTCGGCCGTCGCGGAGTGCGGGGGCGCGTGTCCCGCCGACGCTCGGGCCATCTCGCCGAAGAAGTGGGCCAGTTCGGGGGAGACGGGGCCCTCGGGCGTCAGGCGTCCGTGCTCCGCGTCGTCGAGCAGGGCCCGCAGCCGTGCCCTGCGCTCCTTGAGGGCGGCCTCCTGCCGGGCGAGGTCCGCGTCCAGTCCGGCGAGGACCTCGGCGAGCTCGCGGCCCGCGTCGTCGGCGAGCGCGTCCCGCACCTCGGCGAGGCCGAGACCGAGCTCGGTCAGCCGCCGCACACGGGCCAGGGCGACGGCGTGCCGCAGCCCGTACGCGCGATAGCCGTTGGGCCGCCGTTCGGGTTCGGGCAGCAGGCCCAGGTGGTGGTAGTGCCTGATGGTGCGTGTGGTGACGCCGACGAGGCCGGCGAGCTCTCCGATCCGCATGGGCCCAGTAGAGACGTTGACGCTGCGGCAAGGTCAAGCGCGGCATGGAAGAGGGGCGGGCGGGTGTTGCACCGGTGACGGTACGACGAGCCACCGGGGGAGCGGGCACCATATGCACGACGCGACGAGAGACGACCGCACGCCGCACGGAACGCCCGCCTCGGACAGCCTCCGCGAACGGATCGGAGCGCCCCGCGAGCAGGCCGTGTGGACCCGCACCTCGCTCGGCCGGTGCGGCCAGACGCTCGACCTGCTGACCGCCCGTTTCGACCGGCACCGCTACGCCCCGCACTACCACGAGGAGTTCACCGTCGGCGTCTGCGTCGGCGGCTCCGAGGTCATCGACTACCGGGGCGGGCGGATCCACCTGGGGCCCGGCTCCATCGTCGTCCTCGCGCCGGGCGAGGTGCACACCGGCGGCCCCGGCGCGACCGGCGGCTACGCCTACCGCGCCATGTACCCCGCGCTCCCGCTCCTCGCCGAGGGCACCGCGGCCCTGCCGCACTTCCGCGACCCGGTGATGGACGACCCCGAACTGGCCGCCGCCCTGCGCACGGCCCACATCGAACTGAGCGGCCCCGCCGAGCCGTTGGAGACCGAGTCCCGCGTCCCCTGGCTGCTCACCGCCCTCGCCCGCAGGCACGGCGGCGCCCGCCCGCTGAGCGACCGGGTGCCCGGCGCCGACGGCATCGCCCGCGCCGTCCGCGACCGCCTCGCCGACGAGCTCCTCGCCCCGCCCTCCCTCACCGAACTCGCCGCGCCGCTCGGCCTGTCCCGCTACCAGCTCCTGCGCGCCTTCCGTACGTCGACGGGGATGCCGCCCTACGCCTGGCTCGCCCAGTACCGCGTGGCCCGCGCCCGCGCCCACCTGGAGGCGGGCCTGCGCCCCGCCGAGGCGGCCCCGCTGGTGGGCTTCGCGGACCAGGCGCACCTCACGCGCTGGTTCCGCAGGGTGCTGGGGGTGACCCCGGCGGCGTACCGCAACAGCGTTCAAGACACCGGGCGGTGACCCGGCCGAGACTGCCCGCATGACGGCACGCGGTTGGTTCCTCTTCTGGCTCATGGGTGTCCTGTGGGGCATCCCGTATCTCATGATCAAA
This sequence comes from Streptomyces sp. NPDC052114, assembly GCF_040680155.1. Classification (NCBI taxonomy): domain Bacteria; kingdom Bacillati; phylum Actinomycetota; class Actinomycetes; order Kitasatosporales; family Streptomycetaceae; genus Streptomyces; species Streptomyces sp. NPDC052114. The sequence continues at coordinate 752,406 of NZ_JBFAWC010000001.1, forward strand.
GTGGCGGTCGACAGCGATCTGTCGCCGTCGGTGGTGGTCTTCACGCGCTGTGCGCTCGGCGCGGCGCTCCTGCTGCCCTTCGCCGTACGGCAGGGCGGGCTGACCCGCGTACTCGCGACCCACTGGCGCCCCATGCTCGCCTTCGCCTGCGTGGAGATCCTCGGCCCCTGGTGGACCCTGACCGACGCGGAGCGCCGCATCTCCAGCTCCACGGCGGGGCTCCTGATCGCCGCCGTGCCGATCATCGGCGCCGTCCTGGCCCGCTTCTTCGGTGACACCGAACGCCTCGGCGCGCGCCGCCTTGCGGGCCTCGGCCTCGGTCTCGCGGGCGTCGCGGTGCTGACCGTGCCGCATCTGACGGGCGGCGACGCGTGGTCCCTGACGGAGGTCATGCTGACGGCGCTCGGCTACGCCGTCGCCCCGCTGATCGTGGCCCGCCACCTGCGCGACGTGCCCACCCTCCAGCTCATCGTGCCCTGCCTGGTCCTCGCCGCGCTGGTCTACGCCCCCGCGGCGGCGGTCAGCAGGCCCGCCGAGGTGCCCGACGCCGCGACGCTCGCCTCCCTCGCGGGGCTCGGCGTCATCTGCACGGCGCTCGCCTTCGTCGTCTTCCTCGAACTGATCCGCGAGGCGGGTCCGACGCGTGCGGTGGTCTTCACGTACGTCAACCCGGCCGTCGCGGTCGCGGCCGGCGTCACCTTCCTCGACGAATCCCTGACGGCGGGCGTCCTCGCCGCCTTCGCCCTGATCATCGCGGGCTCGTTCCTGGCCACGGCGGCGCCGCCCGGCGGACGGCCCACCGCCACCCGGCGGGTAACATGGTCGCCACGGCAGACGAGCCGGGCGGGCGGCCGCGTGAAGACCCCTTCGGGGGCCCTTCCCGAGGAACGTCCGGGCTCCACAGGGCAAGGTGGTGGCTAACGGCCACCCGGGGTGACCCGCGGGACAGTGCCACAGAGAACAGACCGCCCAGCTTGCTGGGTAAGGGTGAAACGGTGGTGTAAGAGACCACCAGCGCCTGAGGTGACTCAGGCGGCTAGGTAAACCCCACCTGGAGCAAGGTCAAGAGGGGCCGCCGGAGACGGCGGCCCTGCGCGGACGTTCGAGGGCTGCCCGCCCGAGTCCGCGGGTAGACCGCACGAGGCCGGCAGCAATGCCGGCCCTAGATGGATGGCCGTCGCCCCGACGACCGCGAGGTCCCGGGGTACAGAACCCGGCGTACAGCCCGACTCGTCTGCCCCCATTTTTTTCTTCCCGTCTTCTTCCCGTCTTCTTCCCTTGGGCTGCGCGATCCCCGTTGTTATCACAGCTGTGATATTGTCTGGCGATGCCAGCTCGGATTGATCTCGAACAGCGTCGCAGGGATGTCGTCGACGCCGCCTTTCGGCTGCTCGTCGACGAGGGGTTCGGTGGATTGTCGCTGCGGAAAGTCGCCGCCGAATCCGGCCTGAACATCGGGTCGGTTCGGCATTACTTCGACGACCACCGGCACCTCCTCGTGGCGGCGGCCACCGAGGTCGGGGACCGGATGGGGAAGCGGCTCACGCGGTACGAGCCGCACGCGCTCGCCGGGCTCCGGGGGGAGGCCGCCGTCGATGCCCTTCAGGCGCTCCTCGAAGAGCTGCTGCCGCTCGACGCGGAGCGGCACGTCGAGTCCGTCGTCCTGATGGAGTTCATCGTCGCCGCCCGCGTGAACCCGGACTTCCGGCCGGTGACCGAGCGGATGGCCGCCGACATGCGGCAGGTCGTCGCGCAGGCCCTGCGGGTCCTCGGGGTGGCCGAGCCGGCCGAGGAGGCCGAGCGCGTCGTCGCCGTCGTCGGCGGGCTCGCCCTCGACGCCGTGACCCCGCACGGGTCCCTCGGCGCCGAGCGGATGCGGAAGACGCTGCGGGCGCAGGTGCGCTCGGTCCTGGTGGATTCCGCGGCATTTTCCGATGGCGGTTCCTGATCGACCTCAAAGGGGGAAGAATTGTGCCCGCATGGCTTTTCGCGTTACTCGCCGCTGCTTTTGTCTTCTATACCGACGACTATGTGATCGCCGGTGTTCTGCCGGAGATCGCGCGCGATCTCGACGTCAGTGAGGCGCGCGCCGGTCAATTGGTGACCGTCTTCTCCCTCACCGTCGCCCTGGCCGCGCCGATCGCCGGAGTCGCCCTGGCGCGGGTGTCCCGGCGGCGGCTCTTCACCGTGTCGTTCACGGTCTTCGTCGCGGCCAACCTCGCCGCGGCCACGGCGTCGGGCTTCGGCGTCCTGATCGCCCTGCGGGTCGTCGCGGCACTCGCGGCGGCTGCCTCGACCCTGGCCGTGTTCGCCTTCGCCGCGGAGCGCGCCCCGGCGACCCATGTCGGCCGCTACGTCGCGGTGGTGGCGCTCGGCGTCACCGGGTCCATCGCCGCCGGTGTCCCCGTCGGCACCTGGATCGGCGGCCACCACGGGTGGCGCGCCACGTTCGCCGCGATGGCCGTGGCGGGTGTCGCGGCGCTGGCCCTCCTGCTCGTGACCCTGCCCCGGGAGGGCGACCGGGCCGGTGACGTGCCGAGCGTCCGCGAGCAGCTGCGGACCCTCGCCGCCCCGCCCGTGTCGCTCGGACTCGCGGCCAACTGCGTCCTCATGACCGGCTCGATGATGATGCTCACCTACATGGTTCCCCACATCGAATCGGTGAGCAGCGCCGGAGTGGACCAGCGCGCGCTCGCGTTCAGCCTCTCCGGGTTCGCCGGCATCGTCTGCATCTGGGCGGGCGGGCGGGCCGCCGACCGATGGGGTCCCGACCGCACCCTGGTCGCCGGGATCGGCGGCTTCACCGGGCTCATGGCGGTGCTGGGGCTGCTCTGGTTCGCCCGGCCCGTGCCGTTCGCCGTGCTCGTCGTGGTGGGCACGGCCTGGGGCGGCATCGCCTTCTGGAACTCCCCGGCCGTCCAGGCGCGCCTCCATCTGCTCGCCGGACCCGTCGCGCCCCAGGCGCTCGCGCTCAACACGTCGGGCACCTACCTCGGGGTCTCCCTGGGGGGCGTCATCGGCGGCCTCACCCTGAGCGTGGCGGGGGCGGGGATGCTGCCGGCCGTCGCCGCCGTCCTCGGGCTGGGGGCCCTGGGGCTGCTCGCGCTCGCCATCCGCGCGTCGGAGAGGACGCCGGTCCGCTCCGACGTCAGCGCGGCCCCCCGCTCGGCGTCGTGACGTCCTCGGTGAGGCTGAGCCGGATCAGGTGGGCGACGGTCGGTGCGGTGCGCTTGGTGCGGATGCGGCGCAGATACGTGCTCACGGTGTGCACGCTGATGCCCAGGCGCCTGGCCACCTGCTTGTGGGAGAGGCCTGCCGCGATGTGGGCGAGCACCTGACGTTCCCTGTGGGACAACGCCGGTGCGTTCTGAGGGCGGCTGTCTACTGGCATCTTCCCTCCGGGAGAGACTGTCAACACCTCCGGCAGCTTGTGGCCGCAACTTGATCTAACCATGGTGAAGACCAAACAGAAAGGAGTCACAAAGACCCTGGGGTGAACCCTCGGCTACCGAGAGCGACCACCGTTGTCAAGTCGCCAATTCGGGGGACTGTAGGCGCGCTTCGGAGCGGGTGAGTGTGAGAGCCGTCTCGGCTGAGCACAGCCGTGCACGACCACATACGGCAGCCCAGCGGCGGACCAGGGGGGGGAACGCTTGAGGCACTTTCGCCTGCTCGTCGTGGGCAACGGCATTTCGGCGTACGGCAGTTACCTGAACATGGTGGCGCTGAACGTCTTCATCTACGAGGTGACCGACAGCGCGCTGGCCGCGGGTCTCTTCATGGCCGTGCGCCTGATGACCAGCGTCGTATCCGGCTTTGTGAGCGGACGGCTGGTCTCGGCGTACGACCGGAAGAAGTTGATGGTCGGCGCCGATCTGACCCAGTGCGCCGCCATGATAGCGCTCTTGATCGCGCCCGACGGCGGCCGTGCCGGGCTTCTGTACGTCCTGGCCGTCGTGACCGGATTCTGCTCGACCCTGTCGGGTGTCGCGCTGCGCAGCAGCATCCCGGAGATCGTCGGCGGCGACCTGCGGATGCGGGCCAACTCGCTCCTCGCGACCGGGCGTTCGCTCGCGATGATCGCCGGTTTCGCCTCCGCGGGTCTCGTGGTCGCGCAACTCGGTTACGTCGCCGCCATCTCGCTGGACGCCGCCACCTTCGCGGTCTCGGCGAGCGTGCTGCTCTCGCTGCCCATCCGTACGAGGTCGGCCGAGGAGAAGGATCCGGAGGGGGCCAAGAAGCCCGCAGACGGGGACGGTTCAGCCGAAACGGATGCGAAGGGCACCGAGAAGAGTGGCGGGCGCGCGGCGCGGGCCGGGTCGCTCCTGCTGCTGCGCGCCGCGCCCGTCCTCGCCCTGATGATCGTCGTCCGCGCCGCCGACGGCCTCGGCTCCTCGTCCCACAACGTGGCGCTGCCGGTCTACTCCAGCGAGCTCGACCCGTCCCATCCCGCCACGTTCGTCAGCCAGTTCTGGGCCACGTGGGCCATCGGCAACATCGTCATGCAGCAGATCTGCGGGCGGTGGGCCGGACGCGGCGGGCGGCAGGGGCCGGGGGAGCGGGCCTTCGCGATCGGGGCCGTGGTGATGTCGGCCGCGTTCATCGTGGTGTTCGCGGGGCTGCCCACCGGGGTGGCGGTCGCGGCCGCGCTGGTCGCGGGCATGGCCGACGGCCTCACCGAGATCGCGTACGTCACCCGGCTCCAGGAGGCGCCCGACGAGCAGCGCGGCCGGCTCTTCGGCCTCACCGCGTCCGTCGAGAACACCGGCTTCGGCCTCGGGATGCTGCTCAGCGGCGCGCTCCTGGAGCGCTTCTCGCCGTTCCAGGTCGTGGGCCTGTTCCAGGGAGTGGCGATCGTCGTGTGCCTCGGGCTGCTCGCCGCGATCGTGCGGTACGGACGCAGGGCCGGGGCGGCGCCGCCCGGCGAGGCGGCCCCGAGCGCCGCCGAGGCTCCCGGGGCTCCTGACGGTCCCGGCGCCCCCGACGCCGACCGCGCCCGGAGCCAGGTTCCCGGCGCCCCGAGCGAGAGCGAGGCCCGATGACCGCCGCCGCCCGTGACGCCGTGGCCGTCGTCGGGATGTCGTTCCGGCTGCCCGGCGCCGACACCCCCGAGGAGTTCTGGCGCACGATCCACGACGGCGTCGACCGCATCCGCCGCTTCACCGACGAGGAGCTCGCCGCCGCCGGAGTGCCCGAAGAGCGCTACCGCGCCGACGACTTCGTGGGGGCCAGCGGGGTCATCGACGACATCGCGGGCTTCGACGCGGGCTTCTTCGGCATGAGCGCGCACGAGGCCCGGATCAGCGATCCGCAGCACCGGCTGTTCCTGGAGTGCGTGCACCACGCGCTGGAGGATGCCGGGTACGCGGGCGCGCCCGAACGCTCCGGCGCGGGCGAGGTCGGGGTCTTCGCCAGCACCGGCTACCACCTCTACTCGTTCCAGACGTACCTCCAGAACAACGTCCTGCCGGAGGGCGTCGCCGACTGGGTCGCCGGACTCCAGGTCAGCGTCGGCAACTTCACCGACTTCACCGCCACCCGCACCGCGTTCCGCCTCGGCCTGACCGGTCCGGCGATCGGCGTCCAGACGGCGTGCTCCAGTTCGCTGACCGCCGTCCACCTCGCCGCGCAGTCCGTCGTCGCGGGCGAGTGCGACATCGCGGTGGCCGGGGCGACCGCCCTGCATGTGCCGCAGGTGCTCGGCTACCAGTACGTCAAGGGCTCGATCCTCTCCAAGAGCGGCTACCTGCGGCCCTTCGACGCCGACGCCGACGGCACGGTCGGCGGCACCGGCGTGGTGGCCCTGGTCCTCAAGAGCCTGGACCGGGCCGTCGCGGACGGCGACCACATCCACGGCGTGATCAGGGGCTGGGGCGCCAACAACGACGGCTCCGACAAGAAGGCGTTCAGCGCGCCCAGCGCGGACGGCCAGCGCGGCGCGATCCGGCGGGCGCTGAAGCGGGCGGGCGTCGACGCGGGCAGCATCGGCTATCTGGAGACGCACGGGACCGGCACCTTCAAGGGCGACCCGATCGAGTTCGCGGGCGCCACCGCCGCGTTCCGCGCCGACACCGACCGCACCGGCTACTGCGCGCTCGGCTCGGTGAAGGCCAACATCGGCCACCTCGACGTGTGTTCGGGCATCGCGAGCGTCGTCAAGGCGCTCCTCGTGCTGCGGCACGGCATCATCCCGCCGATGGCCAACTTCCGCCGGGCCAACCCCGCCCTTGACCTCGCGGCCAGCCCGTTCTACATCCCCGACGCGCCGCGTCCGTGGCCGGCGGGGGAGGGACCGCGCCGGGCCTGCGTCAGCTCGTTCGGCGTCGGCGGCACCAACGTCCACGTCGTCCTGGAGCAGGCGCCCGAACCGGCGCCCCGCCCCGCCGACGCACCGGCGCCCCCGGGCGTCCTGCTGGTCGCGGGCCACACGGAGGCGGCGCTCGCCGACAACGCCACGGCCCTGCGCGACCATCTGCGCGCCCACCCCGGCACGCATCCCGCGGACCTCGTCACGACCCAGGCGCTCGGCCGCGCCCACCGCAGGCACCGGATCGCGGTGCGGGGCGAGACCGTCGCCGCGCTGACCGGCGCCCTGGACGGCTGGCTCGCGGGGCCGCGGCCGGCGCCGGCGGGCGGCGCCGACGCGGCGTTCCTCTTCACCGGCCAGGGCAGTCTCCACCGGGGCGCGGCCCGCGAGGTGTACGCGCGCTTCCCCGTCGTACGCGAGGTCCTGGACGCCTGCGAGCGGCAGTTCGCGGCGCTCAGCGGCGGCGGCAGCCTCCTCGCGCCGCTGCTCGACGCGACGTACGCGGACCCGGCTTTCGCGGTCGGGGGCGCGGTGGACGAGGAGCCGGTGTGGCCCACCGGGACCGCGCAGCCCGCGCTCTTCGCGCTCCAGTGCGCGCTCGTCGCGCTGTGGCGCGGGGCCGGGATCGCCCCGGCCGTGGTGGCCGGGCACAGCGTGGGGGAGTACGGGGCCCTGCACGCGGCCGGGGTGCTGTCCGTCGAGGACGGGCTGCGCCTGACGGCCGAGCGCGGCCGGCTGATGGCACGGCACTGCGCGCCGGGCGCGATGGTCGCGGTCCCGGTCGGGGCGCACGAGGCGGAGGAGTTCGCCGCGGCCGTGCCCGGCGTGGAGCTCGCGGTCGTCAACGGCGAGCGGAGCCAGGTCCTCGCGGGCCCGGCCGACGCCGTGGCGCGCCTGACGGCGCTGCTGGCCGAGCGCGGCGTCCCGGCCCGCGCGCTTCCCGTGCAGCATGCCTTCCACACGGCGCTCATGGATCCGGTGCTCGACGGGCTGCGGGAGCTGTGGGCGGGGGTGCGGGCGCACCCCGCCGACGTCCCGTTCGTCAGCGGTCTCGACGGGCTCACGCGGCCCGCCGGTTGGCTGCCGGACGCCGACTACTTCGTACGCCAGGCCCGTGACCCGGTCCGGTTCGCCGACGTACTGGGCGAGTTGGGGGCGTCGTACGACGGCGTGGGCGCGCTCGTGGAGATCGGCCCGCACACGACGCTCAGCGGTCTGGCGCGCCGTCGGCTGCCGGACCGGGCCGCGCTGCCGACGCTGCGGCGCGGCGCGGGTCTCGAACCGCTCTGGGACGCGGCGGCCGGCCTGTACCGGGCCGGGGCGCCGGTCGACTGGCGGGCCTTCATGGGCGGGGCGGGGCGCAGGATCCCCCTGCCCGGCTACCGATTCCAGCACAAGGACTACTGGACCGGGCCGGAGAACCACCTTCCCCGGCTCGCACAACCGGCAAAGGATGAGATCGAAGTGGCACAGGACGAGGCAGCGGTCGAGCACGTGCTGCAGCACATCATCAAGGTCACCGCGAAGCACCTCAGCTACGACACGAGCGAGATAGCCGAGGACGCCTCCTTCTTCGATCTCGGCGCGGACTCGCTGCAGATGATCGGCGTGCTCCGGGAGCTGGAGGAGGAGCACCAGGTCAAGGTGTCGATGCGGGAGCTCTTCGAGGAGGCGGGCACCGCGAAGGGGCTCGCGCTGATCATCGTGGGCAAGAAGGGCGGCGCGGCGGCCCCGGCGGCTCCGGCTCCCGCGTACGCTCCGGCGGCCCCGGCCCCGTCGTACGTGCCGTCGGCCCCGGCTCCCGCGTACGTGCCGCCGGCCCCGGCCGCCGCGTACACGCCGCCCGCGCCGGTCCACCAGGCCCCCGTGGTCCCCGAGCCCGCCCCGGCCCCGTACCAGGCGCCGGCGCCCGCCCCCGTCGCGGCGCAGGCGCCCGCCCCGGTCGAGTACGCCACACGCCGCGAGGTGGAGGACCTCGTGCGCCAGGTCCACCAGCTGTCGCAGATCCAGCTCCAGCTGATGGGCCAGCTCTCGCAGTTGCTGGCCGCCCAGGCTGCCCAGGTGAACCAGGCGGCGCAGACCGCGGCCGACGGGAAGGCGGGCCGGTGACCGAGACCCACTCCGGCGCCCGCGCCGTCTCCGCGGCGGTCGACCAGGACCTCGCGGCGATGGCCGACCTCTCCCGGCGCATCGCCGAGCAGCTGGGCACCCCGCCCGCCGGGCCGCCGGGCACCCCGGCCGCCGCCGAGGAGGCGCGGCCCGACGCCCGGCGCGCGCAGCACGGCCCGCGCCTGGAGGTCGCCCGCGGCTCCGGCATGGTCCGCGGCGGCGCCTCCGCCTCCCAGCGCGCCCACCTCGACGACCTGGTGCGCCGCTACACCGCCAAGACGCCCACGTCCAAGCGCATCACCCAGCAGTACCGCCGCGTGCTCGCCGACAGCCGCGCCGCCGTCGGCTTCCGCAGCAGCACCAAGGAGATGCTGTACCCGATCGCCGGGCGGCGCGCGCAGGGGTCGTGGATCGAGGACGTCGACGGCAACCGGTACGTCGACATCACCATGGGCTTCGGCGTCCTGCTCTTCGGCCACGAGCCCGCGTTCGTCACCGAGGCGGTCCGCGAGCACCTGTCGCGCGGCATCCAGCTCGGCCCGCGCAACGTCGAGACCGGCGAGGCCGCCGAGCTGCTCGCCGGACTGACCGGCATGGAGCGCGTCGCGTTCGCCAACTCCGGTACGGAGGCGAACTCCGCGGCCATCCGGCTGGCCCGCGCGGCCACCGGGCGCTCCCGCATCATCACCTTCGAGGGCGCCTACCACGGCCACAACGACAACGTCCTCGGCCGCTCCCCGCGCACCGGCGGCGAGGGCCTGACCACCGTGCCGATGTCCGCGGGCGTCCCGCAGAACGCCGTCGCCGACCTGCTCGTCCTGCCGTACGGCAGCGAGGAGAGCCTCGCGGTCATCGAGCAGCAGGCCGGCGAGATCGCGGCCGTCGTCGTGGAGCCGGTGCAGAGCCGCCATCCGGCGCTCCAGCCCGCCGAGTTCGTGCGCAAGCTGCGCGAGCTGACGCGGCGGTGCGGCATCGTGCTGTTCTTCGACGAGATGCTGACCGGCTTCCGCCCCGCGCCGCGCGGCGCCCAGGAGCTCTACGGCGTCACGCCCGACCTGGCCACCTACGGCAAGCTGCTCGGCGGCGGCTTCCCCATCGGGGCGATCGCGGGCCGCGCCGACATCATGGACGGCATCGACGGCGGCCACTGGAACTACGGGGACGCCAGCTATCCGGCGGCCGACACCACGTTCTTCGGCGGCACCTACATCCAGCACCCGGTGTCCATGGTCGCCGCGCGCGCCGTCCTGAACCACCTCAAGGAGAACAGCCCGCGCCTCCAGGAGCGCCTGAACGCGCGCACCGCCGAGCTGGCCGCCACGCTCAACGCCTTCTTCGAGGCCGAGGGATTCGCCCTCAGCATGGACCACTTCGGCTCGATGTTCCGCTTCGAGCACCGCGCGGACATGGAACTGCTCTACCACCACCTCATGCTGCGCGGCGTGCACGTGTGGGAGTGGCGCAACTTCTTCCTGTCCACCGAACACTCCGACGGTGACATCGAGTTCATCGTCGACGCGGTGAAGGGCTCGCTGCGGGACCTGCGCGCGGCGGGCTTCTCGGTCGGCGGCGGCGCGCAGGCGAGGTCCCGCGCCGTACCGAAGCCCCGCACGGAACCGGCTCCCGCCACCGCTGCGGCGCCGGTGACCGCGCCGGCTTCCGCGCCCGCCGCCCCCGCCCCGAAGCCCCAGGTGGTCGCCTGGAACAGCGCCGCCAGTGCCGCCAGTGCCGCCAGTGCCCGGCAGCCGCAGCGGACGGAGCAGCCGCGGCAGCCGCAGTCGCAGTCGCAGCCGGCGGAGCGGTCCGAGGCCCCGCGTCCCACCCGCCCCCTCGACTTCGGCGTCTACTTCTTCGGCGACTACCCGCAGGACGAGTCGGGCCCGCGGCACGGCAAGTACGACCACCTCCTGGAGACCGCCCGCTTCGCCGACCGCAACGGCTTCCACTCCCTGTGGATCCCCGAGCGGCACTTCCACTCCTTCGGCGGGCTGTTCCCCAATCCGGTGGTGCTCGCCGCCGCGCTCGCCCGCGAGACCGACCGCATCCGCATCAACGCGGGCTCCGTGGTGCTGCCGCTGCACGACCCGATCCGGGTCGCGGAGGAGTGGTCGATGGTCGACAACCTCTCCGGCGGCCGGGTCGGCATCGGCTGCGCCAGCGGCTGGCACGCCAACGACTTCGTCTTCTTCCCCGACCGCTTCGGCTCCCACAAGGAGTTGATGTACGAACAGGTCGCGCAGGTACGGCAGTTGTGGCGCGGCGAACCGGTGCGCCGCACCACCGGCAAGGGCGAGAGCGACCTGCGGCTCTTCCCGAGCCCGGTCCAGGACACCCCGCCGATGTACACGGCGGTCGTCGGCAACCCGGCGTCGTACGAACTGGCCGCGCGCCACGACCTGGGCATCGTCACCAACCTCATGACGCAGAGCGTCGAGCAGCTCCGGGACAACGTCGCCCTGTACCGGCGCACGCGCGCCGCGTGCGGTCTGGACCCCGACGCCGGACACATCGCCGTGCTCCTGCACACCTATCTCGCCGAGGACCACGCGGCGGCCCGCGCCGAGGCGAGGGAGCCGCTCTCCCGCTACATGCGCTCCTCGCTGTCCCTGTTCGGCAACGTCGCCAACAGCCTGGGCCAGCAGATCGACCTGGCGTCGATGAGCGAGGACGACCTGGACGTGGTCTTCCGCCGCGCCTACGACCGCTACTGCGACCAGCGGGCCCTCATCGGCAGCCCCGAGAGGGTGCGGCCCGTCGTGGACGCGGTGCGCGCCGCGGGCGCCGACGAGGTCGTCGGCCTGGTCGACTTCGGTGTCGCGCCCACCGCGCTGCGCGAGGGCCTGACGCAGTTCGACGGGCTGCGCCGCGCGTACGGGGCGGTCCCGGAGCCGTCCGGGGAGCAGCCCCGCGAACGGATCACCGTGGCCGCCGCGGACGAGGGCGCGCCCCTGTCGCCCGGCCAGCAGCGCGTCTGGTTCCTGGAGCGGATGCTGCCCGGCCGCACCGCGTACAACGAGACCAAGGCCATCGAGCTCGAAGGCCCCCTCGACGTGCCCGCGCTGCGTGGCGCGCTGCGCGACCTGGCCGCGCGCCACGAGCAGTTGCGCACCGTCTTCCGCGAAGTGGCGCGCGAGCCGCGGCAGTTCACGCGGGAGCCGGGCGAGGTGGAGTTCGAGGTCGTCGACGGCACGGGCCCCGGCGACCAGGTCGCCGCCACCCTCAAGGCGGAGAGCGAGCGCCGCTTCGACCTGGTGAACGGACCGCTGTTCGTGACGCGCCTGGTCCGCCTCGGCGAGCGGCGGCACGTCCTCGTCCTGTCCCTGCACCACATCGTGATGGACGCGGCGTCGGCGGCCGTGCTCGCCCGCGACGTGTCCGCGCTCTACCGCGCGCGGCTCTCCGGCGGCACGCCGGCCGAACTGCCCGCGCTCACCCGTACGTACGCGGACCACGCCCGCGAGCAGCTCGACGGGCTCGGCGGCGCGAAGGCGGCGGAGGATCTCGCGTACTGGAAGAAGGCCCTCGACGGCGAGCTGCCCGTCCTGGAGCTGCCCACCGACCGGCCGAGGCCCGCGGTGATGACGTCCAACGGCCGCGCCCTGTTCCGCACGCTGAGCCCCGAACTCTCCGATGAGGTAAGAAAGTTCGCGCGCAAGCGGCGCAGCACGCTGTTCATGACGCTGCTCGCGGGCTACGCGGCGGCGCTGCACCGGACCACCGGCCAGGACGACCTGGTCATCGGCACCCCGATGTCCGACCGCACGCCCGCGTACGAGGACGTCGTCGGCTTCTTCGTCAACACCCTGGCGCTGCGTCTCGACCTGTCCGGGGCGCCGGACTTCGGGACGCTCCTGGACCGGGTGCGCGCGGTCGCGCTGGACGCGTACGACCACGCGGAGGTGCCGTTCGAGGCGGTCGTGCGGGAGCTGGAGCCGTCGCGCGCGCTGGACCGGACGCCCGTCTTCCAGACGCTCGCCGAGTTCGAGACCGGCGACCCCTTCCGCTTCGACCTGCCCGGGATCCGCTCGACCCCGCTCGACTCGGGGCCCGACAAGGCGCTGACGGACCTCAGCGTGTACTTCACGGATCAGCCCGACGGCGTCCGCTGCCACCTGGAGTACAACACCGACCTCTTCGACGAGAGCACCGTCGACGCGCTGTTCGGGACGTTCCGCGACGTCCTTGCGGAGGCCGTGGGGCACACCGGGCAGGACGTGGCCCCGGCGGCGCGGGAGGAGTGGCGGCGCGGCCCCGTCCGGGAGCGGACGCGCAGCACCGTCGACGCGCTCGCGTCCCGCTGGGCCGAGGCGGCCCCGCACCGCACCGCGGTGATCGACGACGAAGGGTCGCTCGGCTACGGCGAGTTGAACGAGCGCGCCGAGCGCCTGGCCGCCGTGCTGCGGGCCCGTGGCGGCAAGGACGCGCCGGTCGCCCTGTGGCTGCCGCGCGGCAGGGACCTGATCGTCGCGATGCTCGCCTCCCTCAAGTCCGGCCGCGGCTATGTGGCGTTGGACCCCGGACAGGGCAGGGCGCGCGCCGAGGCGATCCTCGCGGAGAGCGGCACCGAGGTGCTGGTCGTGAACGGCGCGGGGGACGCGGCGGAGCGGCCGGCGGCCCCGGACGGGACCGCCGTCGTCGACGTCGACGCCGACACCCCCGCGGGGCTCGCTCCTGCGGCCGTGCCCCACGGCCCCGACGCCCTCTGCTTCGCCATCTACACCTCGGGCAGCACCGGCACGCCCAAGGGCGTCGCCGTGCCGCACCAGGCCGTGGTGGACCTGTGCCAGTGGCAGCACGAGCGCTTCGGGTTCACCGCGGACGACCGCAGCGGCGCGGTGTGCAGCCAGGGCTTCGACGCCTTCGCGCTGGAGGTCTGGCCGGCGCTGACGGCGGGTGCCACGGTCGTGGTCGCCGACGACGCCGTCCGCAGGGACCCGGCCGTGCTGGCCCGCTGGTACACGGACCGGAAGATCTCCTTCTCCATCGTGCCGACGGCCCTCGGCGAGGCACTGCTCACGCTCCCGGTGGACCGGCAGCCGCCGCTGCGGCACCTGCTGCTCGGCGGCGACGCGATGCGCACCCGCCCGCGCGAGGGAGTCCCGTACGAGACGGTGAACGTGTACGGGCCCACCGAGGTGACCGTGCTGTGCACGGCGCAGACGGTGACTCCCGCGGCGCCGGGCACCGACGGGACCCCGATCCCGATCGGCCGTCCCGTCGACAACGTCACGCTGCGGGTGCTCGACGCGCGGGGCCGGGAGGTGTCCGCCGGCGAGGTGGGCGAGCTGTACGTCGGCGGTCCCGGCGTCGCCGCCGGGTACCTGGGCAGGCCCGATCTGACGGCGGAGCGCTTCGTCGACGACCCCCTGGGCACCGACGGCCGGATGTACCGCACCGGCGACCTGGTGTGCCGGAACGACGACGGGGCGCTGGAGTTCCGGGGCCGCACCGACGACCAGGTGAAGATCCGGGGCTACCGCGTCGAGCCCGAGGAGGTCTCGCGGGCCCTCGGCACCCTCGCGGACGTCCGCGAGGCGGTCGTCCTGCCGCGCCGCGACCAGCGCGGCGAGGCACGGCTGGCCGCCTATGTGGTGCCCGCGCCGACGGCCGCGCGGGGCCAGGAGCTCGCCGACCGGCTGGCCGGGGAGCTGGCCGCGCGGCTGCCGGACCACATGGTGCCGCGCGCCTGGTCCGTGCTGCCCGCGCTGCCGCTGTCGGGCAACGGCAAGCTGGACCGGGCGGCGCTGCCCGCGCCGACGCTGACCACCTCGTCCGCGCCGGGCACCGCGCCCGCCCCGAGCCCCGCCGCCGCCCCGACCGGTGCCGGGGACGACGTGACGGAGCGTCTGCGTGCGCTGTGGGCGGAGGAGTTCGAGAAGGACGTCGACGCGATCGGCGCCGACGCCTCCTTCTTCGACCTGGGCGGCCACTCCATCACGGCGATCCGCCTGGCGAACGGAGTCCGGGAGGTGTTCGGCACGGAGTACCCGGTCGCCCGCTTCTACGAGGAGCCGACGCTGCGGGCGATGGCGGAGTACCTCGCGACGGCGACGGCAGTCGCGCCGGAGCCGGGGACGGGCAGTGGACCCGCGGCAGGGACCACGGCGGACGCCAAGACCGCCACCGGGACGGACGCCGCCTCCGAAGTCGTCGGCCGCGCCCCCGTCACCGCCCAGCAGGCCGCCTTCATCGGCCGCCACAGCACGCACCCGCGCCCGGAGATCTACAACGTCGCCATGCGGCTCACCCTGACGGGCATGCTGGACGTGCCGGCCCTGCGCACCGCGCTCGGCCGACTCGTCGCCCGGCACGAGGCGTTGCGCACGCGCTTCGTGGAGGAGGGCGGCGAGTGGTGGCAGGAGGCCCTGCGCGCCCGGCCGGTGGAGCTGGTGGAGGAGGACCTGCTCGCGCGGCACGGCTCGGCGCCCGGCGCCGAGGCGGCGGCGGACCTGGTGGCCGCGGAGGTGGCCTCGGCCCCCTTCGACCTGGCGGCCGAGTTCGCCCCGGTCTTCCGCCTGCTGCGCACGGGCGGCGACCGCTGGGTGCTGCTCTTCGTGCTGCACCACGCGGCCTGCGACGGCTGGACGGTCAGCGTCCTGCTGCGCGAACTGGCCGCGCTCTACCGGGCGTCGGCCACCGGGGCCCCGCACGGCCTCGCCGAGGACGTCCCGCAGCCGGGCGCGTACGCGCGCTGGCAGCGCGAGCAGAGCGGTGCGCAGGACAAGGAGCGGCTGCTCGGGTACTGGGCGCGCCGCTTCGAGGGCGCCTCGTTCGGCCTGCCGCTGCCGCTGGACCGGCCTCGCCCCGAGGAGCTGAGCGGGGCGGGCGACGTGGTGCTGTTCACGGTGGACCGGGACACGCGCGCCGACGTGGAGGCGCTGGCGCGACGGCACCGCACGACGCCGTTCGTGGTGACCGCGGCCGCCGTGGCGCGCCTGGTCGCGAAGGTGTCGGGCGAGCAGGACGTGCTGCTCGGCATCTCGCACGCCAACCGCGAGCGGCGCGAGTTCGAGACGCTGGTCACCTGCACGGCGTCGTCGTTCACGCTGCGGATCAGCGGCCAGGACGCCGACTCGTTCGGGGCGCTGGTCGACCAGGCGGCGCGCAGCGCGGTCGGCGCGATGGAGCACGCCGCGCCGATCCGCGCGCTGGCGGCCGACCTGAGCGCGGAGCTGGGCCGTGAGGTGCCCGACCGGGTGTCGCTCGGCTTCCAGTACCAGAGCTCACTGGAGACGGACATCGAGCTGCCGGGCCTGACCACGGCGGTCGAGGACCTCACCGTGCCCGGCGCGCGCTCGGAGTTCAACTTCGGTCTGGTCCCGGCCGGGGACGTGCTCTCCGGGTACCTGGAGTTCTCGACCGACCTGTGGGACCGCGCGACGGTCGAGGGCTGGATCGCGACGTACGTCGAGCTGCTCGCCGAGGAGGTGCGCGGCGCGCTCAGGGCGAGCGGCTGAATTTGGTCGTGACATGTCAAGAATCATGGGGGGCAGCCTTGTCACCCCAAGGGGCCTGTGCCTCAATGGGCAGCGATCCGGGCCGCTGACTACCCGTCAGAAGATGCCGGAAGGCATCGGGACGACGGGGGCCGGCGGCCCGGCTCCCGCACGTATCCCCCCTCGCTCCCCCCCCCACATGAAGGCAGGCCCTCCATGCGACATGGCAGATTCGGCACAGGCATCGGCGCGGTCCTCGGCACCGGCGTGCTCGCCGTCGGCGCGCTCGCGATGGCGCCCGCGGCCGGTGCGGTGGAACCGCAGAGCGCCACCGTCTCCTTCGACTGCGGTTCGTACGGATCCGGGACGGCGACCCTCACCGCCGCCGCGAACGGCACCGACGCGACCATAGAGGTCTCCACCTCGGCGATCAGCGCCCCGATCGACGTGGGCGCCGGCTCCGTCAACTCCACGCTCACCCTCACCAAGAACGGCAGCGGGACGACCGACTTCACCGGCAACGCCAACCCGGCCATCCCGGCCGGCGGCCCCGTCTCCACCGGACCGCTCAAGGGGACCGTCGCCGCGGGCGACAGCCTGGAAGGCAAGTCCCTGAAGATCGTGGTCCTCGGCATCACCGTGACGTGCAACGCCACGTCGGCGCAGTCCCCGGGGCCGTTCGTCTTCTGACGCCCGTCCGACACCGTCGGGCGGCACCCCCGTCCCCCCGTGGGCGGGGGTGCCGCCCTGCTCACGCCCCGGTCAGGGGCCGCCAGTACTGCTCGGACCGCTCGTCCCGTACGACGTATCCGAGCCCCCGCACCGTCTCGACCAGATCCCGCGCGTCCCGTGCGGCATCGCGCTTGAGCGCGGCTTTCCGCGCCGCGAGGAGGGCGTGCGCCTCGGCGGGCAGGTCGGGGGTGCCGGGGATCCAGCGCCGGAACAGGGCCGCGTGCGGGTCGGCCGCCCGCCAGGGGTAGCCGTGCGCGCGGAACGCCTCGGCCAGCTCCGCGGGGCGGGCCTCGTGCCTGCCGCGCGCCAGCTCGCCGGAGTCCGCGCCGAGCAGCACCAGCTGCCTGCCGTCGAGGAAGACCGCCGCGACGTCGGCGCGCTCGAACGACCGGGTCCGGTCGTCCTGTTCGACGACCACCCGCTCGTCGGTCAGCTTCACCGTCATCGGCTCGGCGAGCGCGACGAAGGCCAGCACGAGCCCGGCCACGAGCCCCGCCGCCATGACGAGCGCGGTCTGCCACGGCGCGTCCAGCCGGCCGACGAACTCGACGCCGTCCCGCCACGGCAGCACCGGAGAACCGGACGCCCAGCGGGCGAGCCGGGGCAGCGCGAGCCCGAGCAGCAGACCGAGGAGCGGCAGGCCGACGAGGAGCAGCACCAGATCCCGGCGCGGGACGCCGAGTTCGGTTGCTTTCCCGTCCGCCGTCCCGCTGAGCTTGTCGCCCGACATGCGTGGTGCTCCGTTCCGCCCCGTGACGGCCGGGTCGCCGTCGCTGTCCTTCCCCCGTGACGTTAGGAGCCGGGCACCGCCGCCCGATGCCGCCGAAAGTCGCTCGCGGTGCTACTTCGGTAGCCAGTACGGTGCCGATCATGCTGCCCGAGGTGTACACGGACGAGGAATGGGACCGGGTCCTGCCCGACGAAGCGGTCATGCGGCCCGGCGTCGAGGACCTGTGCGGCAGGCTCGGGCTGGCCGGGGCGCCCCTGAGCCGCTACGCGGAGGGCTCCCAGCCCGTCTACGCGGTCGGCGGCACCCACGTCCTGAAGCTGTTCCCCGGCATCTGCGCCGAGGACGGCGTCGCCGAGGCCCGCGTGCTGGCCCACGTCGAGGGCCGTCTGCCCGTCCCCACGCCCCGGCTCCATGACGCGGGCACGTACGTCAACGGCTGGCGCTACGTCCTGATGTCCCGCCTGCCCGGCGAGGGCCTCGCCACGGCCTGGCCGCGCATCCCGCGCGCCGACCGGGAGCGGATCGTCACCGACGCCGCCGAGGCGCTGGCCGCGCTGCACGCGCTCGACCCCGGGCCGCTCGCCGACGTCCTCGGCCCCGGCGACTGGGGCGCGTTCGTCGACCGGCAGCGCGCGGGAGCGGTGGAGAAGCAGCGCGGGCACGGGCTCGCGGAGGGCTGGCTGGAGCAGATCCCCGGCTTCCTCGACTCCGCCGGGCCGCCCGCCGTCCAGGACCACCGACCGGCGCTCCTGCACACCGAGTTCATGCGCCAGCACCTGATCGTCGACCCCGACGACGCCTGGCGGCTCACCGGGCTCTTCGACTTCGAGCCCGCCATGATCGGCGACCGCGCGTACGACTTCGTGGGCGTCGGCCTCTTCGTCACCCGGGGCGAGCCGGGACTGCTCGCCCGCTTCATGAAGGCGTACGGCCGGACGTACGATCCGCGCCGACTCCTCGCGTACACACTGCTCCACGTGTACAGCAAGCTGCCCTGGTACCTGAGCGAGCTGCCCGCCCCGCCCGAGCCGACGCTCGACGCGCTGGCGGAGACGTGGTTCGGGCCGGGGGCGTAGGGGAGCGGGCGCTCAGACGGTCTGCATCGGCCGGTGCGGACCGTCCGGCAGGGTGACCGTCACCGCGTCGCCGGGGCGTATCGCGCCGCCCCGGCGGACCACGCCCATGATCCCGGACTTGAAGAAGACGGCCCCGCTCTCGTCGCGCCCGACGACCTTCTTCATCAGCCCCGCCTGGAAATCGTCGATCTGGCGGCAGGGGTTGCGCAGGCCCGTGACCTCCACGACGGCCGCGGTGCCGAGGTGCAGGAGCGCGCCGGTGGGCAGGCCGAGCAGGTCGATGCCGCGCGTGGTGACGTTCTCGCCGAGCTCGCCCGCCGCGACGGTGAAGCCGTCCCGCGCCAGCTCGTCGAAGAGCTCCTCGTGGATGAGGTGGACCTGGCGGAGGTTGGGCTGGTCGGGATCCTGGGCGACGCGGAAGCGGTGCTTGACCTTCGTCCCCGCGTGCACGTCCCCCTCGACGCCGAGGCCTTCGAGGAGCGTGATGCTCTCGCGGTTCGGCTTGGTGAAGGAGTACGTTCCGTTGCTGCTGACCGCCGTGACCCTCGCGCCCATGGTGTGCGCCCCCTCGCTTCGCCGTACTGCCGATACGGCGCGACCCTAACCCGGTTCAGCCGACGGGAACCAAGGTCAGATACGTGATGCCGAGCACCCTGCGGTAGCCGCGCAGCCAGGACGAGCGCTGGGTGTCGACACGGTCGCGGGTCTCGGCGGCCAGCGGATGACCGGGGTGGGCGGCGAGCCACTCCTCGACGTCGGCGCGGTAGCCGGACTCGAACTCCTCCCACTCCTCGGGGCTCGCCGTCTCCACCCACTGCGGCCGGAACCCGGCCCCGATCGCGGCGTCCACCAGGTCGCCGAGCGGGAGATGCTCGTCGGCGCCGGCGTCCGGCCACATCGCGGCGAGCTCCTCCGCGGTGGGCGTGCGCTGCCAGAAGCCCTCGCCGAGGACGACGCGACCGCCGGGGTTCACCAGGCGGCGCAGCGCGCGCAGGGCCTCGACGGTCGCCTCGCCCGGGTCGGCGTCGCTGAGCGCGTGGCTCGCGCCCAGGCACAGCACGAGGTCGGCGGGGCCGCGCGCGGTGTCCGTCGCGGACTCCTCGGCGAAGACGACCCGGCCGTCGAGGCCTCGCGCGGCGGCGTTCGCCCGGCCGCGGTCCAGGTCCTCCGCCCTGAGGTCGACGCCGATGCCGGTGGCGTCCGGGGCGGCTTCGAGGATCCGGAGCATCAACTCGCCCCACCCGCAGCCGAGATCGAGCACGGTGCGGGGATCGTTCGCGGCGAGCCGTCCGACCATCCGCTGGGCGCGGGCTTCGGAGAGGGGGCCGTGGAAGGTGAGCCGGGTGAGCCGGGGCGGACCGTCGGTGGTGGCGGGGGAGGAGGTCATAAAGGCGGACGCTAATTCCTCAACTGCTCTTCGGCACCTCAATATCGGACCGCGCGCCGACGCGCCGCAGATGCTCCGCGAAGACGTCGCGCGCCTCGGGGGTCAGGGTGCGCAGGGCGACCATGGCCGTGACGATGACGTCGCACAGCTCGGCCCGGACGTCGTCCCAGGTGTGGGTGGTGCCCTTGCGCGGATTCTGCCCGGTGGCCCCGATGACGGCCTGCGCGACCTCGCCGACCTCCTCGGAGAGCTTCAACATCCGCAACAGGAGCGCCTCTTGAGGCGCCCGCTCATTGTGCGAATCAAGCCATTCGCAGAGCCGTCCGACGGTCTCCCAGGGGTCCTGCGGATCATCCATACCGGCAGCCTGCCATGCCGGCGCGATCTGTCGCACCGGCATGGCCCGGAGTACCGGCGCGGCCCGTCGTACCGACCCGGGCGAGCCAAGCCGGGCGTGCCGCGCCGCGCTACGCCTCCGGCGAGGACTCGGCCGCGGCTTCGACGGTCCTCTTGCGCGACGCCAGTGTCACCAGCACCCCCACCGCCGTCCCCGCCAGGGCGGCCGGGACCATCCAGGCGCGGTTGAGGCGGTGGCCCAGGGCGTGGTCGGCGGAGTAGCGGCCGGGGCCGGTGACGGCGAGGGCCGCGGCGGTCAGGCCGAGGAAGGCCGGGTACTCGTAGCCGCCGCCCTGGCTGAAGAAGCCGTTCGGCGCGTGGACGGCCGTGGCGCCGGCCATCGCCCCGGCCGCCGCCGCGCCCGCCGCCGGTGTCGCGAGGCCCAGGGCGAGGAGCACGCCGCCGCCCGCCTCGGAGAGGCCCGCGACGACGGCGTTCAGCTTGCCCGGCGCGTATCCGACGGACTCCATGAAGGCGCCGGTGCCCTCGATGCCGCCGCCCCCGAACCAGCCGAAGAGCTTCTGGGCGCCGTGCGCGGCGAGCACCCCGCCGGTGCCCGCGCGGAGCAGCAGCAGGCCGAGGTCGCGGCGGTCCAGGCACGTGCAGGTCATCAGGCCTCCCGGGGGCGGTGGCGGACGGGGTCCGGTCCGTCTTCCACCGTCCACCGGACCCGCGCCGGGCACCCGGTCCCGTGGGCCGTACGGGTGACCGTGCGGTGCCCCGCTCGGTGGCGCCCGGGTCCTTCCGGTGTGACGGTGGGCCCATGAGCATTCAGGTGAACCGGCTCTCCGACCCCACCGTCCGCGCCTTCGTCACCGCGGTCAACGCCCACGACAAGGCCGCCTTCGAGGCGCTGCTCGTCCCGGGCGCGACCATGTCCGACGACGGTTCCGACCGCGACGTCGCCGACTGGACGGAGCGGGAGATCTTCTCCTCCAACGGCCACATGGACATCGAGTCCGAGTCGGACGGCGGCCGCGCGCTGCTCGTCTCGTACCGGAACGACACCTGGGGCGAGATGCGCACGCGGTGGCGGTTCACGGTCGACGGGGACAAGGTGTCCCGCTTCGAGACGGGACAGGCGTAGGCCCGCCGGTTCTCCTCACTCCGGTCACCCGGGGATCCGTACCGCCGCCCCGCTCACCCGCACCCGCGGGTCCCCCTCCCGCAGCGTCACCGTCAGCACGCCGGGCCGTCCCATGTCGTCGCCCTGGTGGACGGTGAGGACCGCCCCGGCGGGGACGAGGGAGAGTTCGCGGGCGTACGCCCCGAAGGCCGCCGCGGCCGCGCCGGTGGCCGGATCCTCCACGACACCGCCGACCGGGAACGGATCGCGCGCGTGGAAGACGGAGTCGGCCTCGCGCCACACGAGTTGGACGGTGATCAGGTCGAGGCGGCGCATCAGCGAGGCCAGGCGCCCGAAGTCGTAGGACAGATCGGCGAGGCGCGCACGGGTCGCCGCCGCGAGGACGAGATGCCGGGCGCCCGCGAAGGCGATGCGCGGCGGCAGCCGCGGGTCCAGCTCGTCCGCGGCCCAGCCGAGCGCGGCCAGCGCCTCCGCCACGTCGTCCGCGGCGACGTCCTCGACGGACGGCTCGACGCTGGTGAGCGTGGCCCGCAGCGTCCCGTCCGCGCCGGTGACGCTCACCGGCACCGCACCGGCGCGCGTGGCGAAGACGTACTCCCTGGCGCCGGCGTCGGCGCCCGCCCCGTCCCGCTCGGCCAGCGCCACCGCCGCCGCCACGGTGGCGTGTCCGCAGAAGGGCACCTCGGCCTCGGGGCTGAAGTAGCGGACGCCGTAGGAGTGTTGGCCGTCCGCGGCGGACCGGGGCGAGCCCGCCGTGAGGAACGCCGTCTCGCTGTAGCCGAGATCCGCCGCGATCGCGAGCATCTGGGCGTCGTCGAGTCCGGCCGCGTCCGGCACGACGCCCGCGGGGTTGCCGCCCTCGGGCACGGTCGTGAAGGCGGCGTAGCGCAGCACCTGGGGAGCGGCGCCGGGGGAGCCGGCGTTCTTGTTCGTCGTCATGTCGCAGGGCAACCGTTCCGCGGCCCGGGTCATTCCCGCGGCCCCAACCGCGGATTCCCCCCACCCACCGCGGAGCGGCTGCCCTGCCTCCCCTCCCCTGGTGGTGGTCAGTGGCAGTTCTTGGTGCCGCGGTCCGCGCGCGTCCAGGAGCAGGAGTCCTGGAGGGAACCGCTCGGCTTGATCAGGCGGGCCTTGTCGTTCGTGTTGTTCCACACGTAGCTGCCGCGGCCCCAGTAGCGCACGCCGGAGGCGTTGGTGCCCTTGCCGGTGCGGACCTTGACCGTCTTGCCGGCGCCGATCTTGTAGCTGCCGAAGGTGTAGGTGTAGCCGGTGTCGTCCTTGAGCTTGTAGCCCTTGAGCTGGATCGCGGACCGGCTGTTGTTGTGGATGTTCACCCACTCCGCGTTCAGCGAGGCGTTCGAGCGGGTGTCGCGGCCCGGGCTGTCGTACTGGATGTAGCCGAGGTGCAGTCCGCCCTGGTGGCGGGCGGTCGCCGCCGAGGCGGGCGAGACGGCGAGCAGCGGCACCGACA
This sequence comes from Streptomyces sp. NPDC052114, assembly GCF_040680155.1. NCBI lineage: Bacteria > Bacillati > Actinomycetota > Actinomycetes > Kitasatosporales > Streptomycetaceae > Streptomyces > Streptomyces sp. NPDC052114. Next base: position 775,137 of record NZ_JBFAWC010000001.1, read on the forward strand.
GGGCGGTGGCGGCCAGGGCGGCGGTGGCGGCGGTGCGTATGCGCAAGGAACGCTCCAAGTGTGAAGTTCTCGTGGAGAGGTGCTGAGCATACGGTGACCGCTGACCGGTATTGAGGCGGTAGGTCCTATTCCACTTGTGGAGATTTGGCTCACACGTCCATGTCGCCACAGGCCGCTCCGGGCGGTATTCGGCCACCCGGAGCGCCGGACCCACCGCTCGAAGGGTGTCAACCCCGGCCGATATAGGGCATGTTGGTCGCCAGGACCGTCGCGAACTGGACGTTCGCCTCCAGCGGCAGCTCCGCCATGTGCCGCACCGTGCGGGCCACGTCGGCCACGTCCATCACCGGTTCGCTCGCCAACTGGCCGTTGGCCTGGAGGATCCCGGACTGCATGCGCTCGGTCATGTCGGTGGCCGCGTTGCCGATGTCGATCTGCCCGACGGCGATGCGGTACGGCCGCCCGTCCAGGGAGAGGGCCTTCGTCAGACCCGTCAGGGCGTGCTTCGTCGCCGTGTACGCCACCGAGTTCGGGCGCGGCACATGGGCCGAGATGGAGCCGTTGTTGATGATCCGCCCGCCCTGCGGGTCCTGCTCCTTCATCTGCCGGAAGGCCGCCTGCGCGCACAGGAACGCGCCGTTGAGGTTGGTGTCGACGACGTGGCGCCAGGCGTCGTAGGGGAGTTCCTCGACCGGGACGCCGCCGGGGCCGAACGTGCCGGCGTTGTTGAAGAGCAGGTCCAGGCGCCCGAAGCGGTCGCGTACGGCGGCGAAGAGCGCGGCCACGTCCTCGGGCCGCGACACGTCCGTCCGCACGCACACGGCGGCGTCGTCCTTGACCGGCGCCGCCGCGCGGGCGAGGGCGGCCGTCTCCTCCAGCGTCTCCACGCGCCGGCCCGCCAGCGCCACCGACCAGCCGGCGGCCAGCAGTTCGACGGCGACGGACCGGCCGATGCCGGAGCCCGCCCCGGTCACCACGGCGGTCCTCGGGGTGCTTCCCGGGGCGGTCCCCGGCGGGTTCGACGGGGCAGTTCGCTCAGCGTTCATGGCCCCGCAGCGTACGGGAGGGGTGTCCACGCGGACATCATCCGCCCGCCATATGGCTGTTGTGTACGCGACAGGCGGGCGTCGTCCCCCGCCACTTGCATGCCCCTGACACCAATCGTCAGGGGAGGGCACATGACACCCGCAGCCCAGCAGCACGCACCCGAACTCCACGCCGTCGCCCGGCACGTGGGGCGCCGCCGGTTCCTCACCGTCACCGGTGCCGCCGCCGCGCTCGCCTTCGCCACCAACCTGCCCACCGCGGGCGTGGCGGGCGCCGCCGAGCTGGACGCCCGCCGCATCACGGACAACCCCTTCACCCTGGGCGTCGCCTCCGGCGACCCGCTGCCCTCCTCGGTCCTGCTGTGGACCCGGCTCGCCCCGGCCCCCTACGAGCCGGACGGCGGCCTGCCGAGGGAGCGCGTCACCCTCCACTGGGAGCTCGCCCACGACGCCCGCTTCCGCCGCGTCGCCAGACGGGGCACGGCCGTGGCGCACCCCGAGTTCAGCCACACCGCGCACGTCGAGGTCGACCACCTCGAAGCGGGCCGCACCTACTACTTCCGCTTCCGCACCGGCAGCTGGATCAGCGAGACCGGCCGCACCCGCACCGCGCCCGCCACCGGCAGCCGCGCCACCGGGCTCACCCTCGCCGCGGTCTCCTGCCAGGCGTACCACGACGGCTACTTCACCGCCTACAAGCACCTCGCGCAGGACGACGTCGACGTCGTCTTCCACCTCGGCGACTACCTCTACGAGTACGCCGTCAACGCGGTCGGCGGCGCCCGCAACTACACCGACCGCACGCTGCCCGCCCACTTCAACAAGGAGACCAAGACCCTGGAGGACTACCGCCTGCGGTACGCCCTCTACAAGTCCGACCCCGACCTGCGCGCCGCCCACGCCGCGCACCCCTTCGTCGTCACCTGGGACGACCACGAGACCGAGAACAACTACGCGGACGACACCTCCGAGAACGACGACCCGCCGGCCGAGTTCCTGCTGCGCCGCGCCGCCGCGTACCGCGCCTACTGGGAGAACCAGCCGCTGCGCCGCCCGCAGCTGCCGAGCGGCCCCGACGCGCGGCTCTACCGGCGCCTGAAGTGGGGCCGCCTCGCCCAGTTCGACATCCTCGACACCCGCCAGTACCGCTCCGACCAGGCGTACGGCGACGGCGCGCACGTCCCCGGGCCCGAGTCGGACGACCCGGCACGCACGATCACCGGTGCCACGCAGGAGCGCTGGCTCATCGACGGCTGGCGCCGCTCGCAGGCCCTGTGGAACGTGGTGCCGCAGCAGGTCACCTTCTCCGAGCGCAGGCTCGACCTGAACGCGCAGGCCAAGCTCTCCATGGACGCGTGGGACGGCTACCGCGCCTCGCGTCAGCGCGTCCTCGCCGGCGCCGAGGCCGCCGGCCTGGACAACCTCATGGTCCTCACCGGTGACGTGCACGTCGGCTACGCCTTCGACATCAAGGCCGACTTCGGCGACCCGGGCTCCAGGACCGTCGGCACGGAGATCGTCGCCACGTCCATCGCGAGTGGCAAGGACGGCGCGGACAAGCCCGCCAACTGGGACACCTACACCAAGGCCAACCCCCACCTGAAGTTCTACAACGGGCGGCGCGGCTACGTGACGGTGTCCCTGGGCCGTGACGCGGCGAGGGCGGACTTCAAGACGGTCGGCGCGGTGACGACACCGGGTGCCCCCATCAGGACGGCGGCGTCCTTCGTGACCGAGGAGGGCAACCCGGGGCTGAAGCCCGCGTAGCGGGATCCGGCCCCTCCGGCGGGCGGGGAGCGGGGGCCGGCGGCGGAGCCCCGGGGCGCCGAGGAACGTGCCGTGGTCCATGGCGGAGCCCACAGCTGCGACCATGGATGCGACACGAAGCTACCGGGAGGGGCGAGATGCCTGAGCGCGGGCAGACAACAGAAGAGCACCGGATACCGAAGGCGGCGGAGCCGAAGGACTCCGTCGCCCTCCGCCGCACCGGCGCCCTGGTGACCCTCGTCCTCGGCGGCCTCACCGCCGTCCCCCCGCTCTCCATGGACATGTACCTGCCGGCCCTGCCGGAGGTCACCGACGCCCTGAGCGCGCCCGCCGCCACCATCCAGCTGACCCTCACCGCCTGCCTCATGGGCATGGCCCTCGGTCAGCTCGTCGTCGGCCCGATGAGCGACAAATGGGGCCGCCGCCGCCCGCTCCTCATCGGCCTGCTCGTCTACATCCTCGCCACCGCGATCTGCGCACTCGCGCCCACCGCGGAGCTGCTCATCGCCTTCCGTCTCCTGCAGGGCCTCGCGGGCGCGGCCGGCATCGTCATCGCCCGCGCGGTCGTCCGCGACCTGTACGACGGCGTCGAGATGGCGCGCTTCTTCTCCACCCTGATGCTGATCTCCGGCGTCGCCCCCGTCGTCGCGCCCCTCATCGGCGGCCAGGTGCTCCGCTTCACCGACTGGCGCGGCATCTTCGTCGTCCTCACGGCCGTCGGCATCGCCCTGACCCTCCTGGTCTGGCGGCGCCTGCCCGAGACGCTCGTGCCCGAGAAGCGGCACGGCGGCGGCACCGCCGAGGCGCTGCGCACCATGCGCGCGCTCCTCGCCGACCGCGTCTTCACCGGCTACATGGTCGCGGGCGGCTTCGCCTTCGCCGCGCTCTTCGCGTACATCTCCGCCTCGCCGTTCGTGATCCAGGAGATCTACGGCGCGTCCCCGCAGACCTTCAGCCTCCTGTTCGGCGTCAACTCCGTCGGACTGATCATCGCCGGCCAGGTCAACGGCAAGATCCTCGTCGGCCGCGTCAGCCTCAACAAGGTGCTCGCCGTCGGCCTGGCCGTGATCGCCCTCGCCGCGACCGCGCTGCTGCTCATGACGGCCGGCGTCTTCGGCGAGGTCGGCCTCTTCCCGGTCGCCGCCGGGCTCTTCGTCCTGATGTCGGCGATGGGCCTCGCCATGCCCAACACCCAGTCCCTCGCCCTGATCCGCACCCCGCACGCCGCCGGTTCCGCTTCGGCGCTGCTCGGCACCTCCTCCTTCCTCATCGGCGCCGTCGCCTCGCCGCTCGTCGGCATCGCGGGCGAGGACACGGCCGTCCCGATGGCCGTCGTCCAACTGGTCTGCGCGCTGGCGGCCGTCACCTGCTTCGTGGGACTGTGCCGCCCCTGGCAGCACAAGACCACGGAGGAGGCGGACCACTGAGCGCACCACGGCTCCTGCGCGCCGGCACCCCGGACCGCGCGGGGCTCGACCCCGACGAGATCGGCCGCCTCGTCGACGAGGTACGCGCACTGACGCACGGCCCGCGCCCCTGGTGCGCGGGCGCCGTGGTCCTGGTGGGCCGCGGCCCGGTGATCGCCGCCGAGGAGGCGGCGGGCTGGGCGGTGCGCTACGCCTCGTACGACGAGAAGAGCGGCACGGGCGTCGAGCTGCCCCGCGAGTGGCGCGTCCCGGTGCGCACCACCACCCCCTTCGACCTGGCCTCGCTCACCAAGCTCTTCACGACGGTCGCCGCCGTGCAGCAGCTGGAACGCGGCACGCTCGGCATCGACGCGCTCGTGGGGGCGTACGTCCCCGAGTTCACGGCCGCCGCCGAGCACGGCATCACGGTGCGCCAGCTGCTCACGCACACCTCCGGCCTGCGCCCCGAACTCCCGCTGTACGACCGCCCGGACGGCGCCGCCCGCCTCGCCGCCCTGCGCGCCGAGGCCCCGGTCACCGAGCCCGGCGCGTACGTCTACTCCGACCTGAACATGCTGCTGCTCCAGCACATCCTGGAGCGCCTCACCCGCCGACCCCTGGACGCCCTGATCCGCGAGGGCATCACCCGGCCGCTCGGCATGACCGCCACCGGCTTCGGGCCGCGTCCGGACGCCGCCGCGACGGAGGACCAGCGCAGGCCGTGGGCGAAGGCCGACCGGGGGATGCTGCGCGGCACGGTCCACGACGAGAACGCCTGGGCGCTCGGCGGCGTCGCCGGGCACGCGGGCCTCTTCTCCACCGCCCGCGACCTCGCCGTGTTCTGCCGCACGCTGCTGTGCGGCGGCTCGTACGGCAGGGCCCGCATCCTCGGCCCCGACTTCGTCGAGCTGATGCTGGCGGAGCCGGGCCTCGGCTTCGGCATCGACCAGCCCTGGTTCATGGGGGAGCTGGCCGGGCGCGGCGCGGCCGGGCACACCGGCTTCACCGGCACGTCCCTGGTCATCGACCCGGCGACCGACACCTTCCTGGTGCTCCTCGCGAACACGGTCCATCCGCGCCGCAAGGCCCCGGACAGCGGCCCCCGGGCCGCGGCGGCCACCCGCCTGGCCCGCGCGGCGCGGGGGCGCTAGCCGTACGGGCCGCGGCGGCCACCGGCGCGCTACAGCGCCCTGCGGAAGCAGACCCGGTGGTGGCCCGGCCCGTCGTAGTCGCTGTGCACCGGCACCCCGGCGACCTCGCGGTCGCCCGGTTCCAGGGCGAAGCCCATGGCCCGGTGGAAGGCGATGGAGCGGGCGTTGTGCGGCGAGGTGACCGAGCGGACCTCCTTCCGGCCGGCCGCGGCGGCCCGCCGGAAGAACTCCTCGTACAGCGCGCGGCCCACGCCCTGCCCGCGCAGCCCGGGGGCGACGCCGACGAAGTGGATGTAGGCGCCGTGGTCGTCGTCACCGGAGTACAGGCCGATCAGGAAGGCCCGGATCTCCCCGCCCCGCTCCAGGACCAGGCTGGTGTGCGCGAAGAACTGCAGGAACAGTCTGGGCAGCAGCAGGGACAGCTCCCTGGACTGGTCGGGGGAGTGGGTGTCGCCCCACCAGCTCTGTACGCGCTCGATGATCGCGGGGTGGTCGGACACCGTGGCCCGGCGCGGCTGTGTGCTCATCGCTCTCCCTCTCTCCTTGCTCCCGCTCCCCTCCTACCCCCGTAGAATCACGGGGTGAACGCCCCGATTTCCCCGGCCTTCCCGGCCTCCCCGGCAGCGACCCTGCGCACCGCCCTCGCCGGGCTCCTGGACGGCCTCCCGCCCAAGCAGGCGACCCAGGCCGTCGACCGGCTCATCGCCAACTACCGGGGCCGTACGCCGACCGACGCCCCGATCCTGCGCGACCGCGCGGACGTCGCCGCCTACGCCGCGTACCGCATGCCCGCGACCTTCGAGGCGGTGCGCTCCTCGCTCGGCGCGCTGGCGGACGCCGCGCCCGAGGGGTGGGCGCCCGGGAGCCATGTGGACGTGGGCGGCGGGACCGGCGCGGCGACCTGGGCGGTCGCGGCGACCTGGCCGCAGGAGCGGCCCGTGACGGTCCTCGACTGGGCCGAACCGGCGCTGGAGCTGGGCCGTGAACTGGCGGGCGCGGTGCCCCAGCTGGGCGCGGCGCGCTGGCAGCGCTCTCGTATCGGAGCGTCGCTCGCCATCGAGAGCACCGATCTCGTCACGGTGTCGTACGTCCTCGGGGAGCTGACCGAGGCCGACCGCGGCTCGGTCGTCGACGCGGCGGCCGACGCGGCCGCGCAGGCCGTCGTCGTCATCGAGCCCGGCACCCCCGACGGCTACGCGCGCGTCATGGCGGCCCGCGACCGGCTCGTCGCTGCGGGATTCCGGATCGCCGCCCCCTGCCCGCACAGCGCGGCCTGCCCCATCGTGCCCGGCACGGACTGGTGCCACTTCTCGGCACGGGTCAGCAGGTCGTCCCTGCACCGCCAGGTCAAGGGCGGCTCACTGGCGTACGAGGACGAGAAGTTCAGCTATGTCGCGGCGGTCCGCTTCGACCCCGCGCCGCCGCCGTCCCGCGTGGTGCGCCGCCCCCAGATCCGCAAGGGCCAGGTCCTGCTCGACCTGTGCGAGGCGGAAGAGGAGCTGCGCCGCCAGACCGTGACCAAGCGCCACGGCTCCCTCTACCGCGCCGCCCGCGACGCGGACTGGGGCGACGCGTGGCCGCCCCGGCCCGCGGACTGACGCGGCGGACCGGGGCGGCGGCACGAGCGGCCGGACCGATCAGGCGCCGGCGCCCCAGCTGCCCTGGTTGACGGAGCAGTTCCAGCCGGTCCCGTGCACGGTGAAGTTCACCTTGTAGGAACGGCTGTTCAGCAGGTGCGTGCGCACCCGGAAGCCGAGGCTGGCCTTGCCCGCCAGGCTCTTGTCGTACACCGAGACCTTCTTCGTCGTCCGGTGGGTGACCTTGCCGCCCTTGGGCGTCGCCTTGCCGAAGCGGACGTTCTTGGCGTTGGTCACGGTGAAGGTGACCTTCTTGATGCTCTTCGTGCTCTTGTTCTTGATGCCGAAGTACAGCCCGCCGTTGGTCACCCAGCCGTTCCGGTCGATCTGGAAACGCGAGGTGTAGACGATGTCGATCGGGCAGCCGGCGACGGCGCGCGGAGCGGCGGACGGCGCGGCCGTGCCGCTCGCCGCGGAAGCGGAGCCTGCCAGGCCCAGCTGAGCGGCGGTGAGGGCCCCCGCGGTGGCCAGGACTGCGGCGGACGTGCGCATGCGGTTCACTGCGCTGATACCTCTTCTTCCCCCTGTGGGCCCGGGACGGACCCAACTGTTCGGTTGTCGCCACGCGTTCGCACACGGGCGTGACACAGGACGGTCTGTGTACCTGTGCGTCCGTATTGTTAGCACGCCCCAGGCCACCTGGCTGAATCGGGCCGCCTCTTAAGAGGTTCTTAGGAGCGGTGACTATCCAGTCCCCATGCCCACGAAGATCACGTCACCCGGCCATGCCCGCAGGCGGCCGGAGACCCGTTTCCTCGCCCTGTCCGTCGCCCTGGCGGTCGTCGCCGCCGGCGCCACCACGTACGCCGTCACCGCCGGCGCCGAACCGCCGCGCGGCACCCGCGTCGAACTGCCCGTCGACGGCGGCACCGCCGTCGTCGACACCGCCTCGCTCGCCGTGCGCGCCCGCACCCGCGACGGCCGCGACCTCGCCCTGTCCGACGCCGCCGCCACCGACCTCGGCGCGCCGGGCCCGGTGACCCGCACCGGCCGCGACCGGGCCCGCTGGAGCTTTCCCGCGCGCGGCATCGACGTCACCGCCCGCACCGACCACGGCCGCCTCTCCCTGAGCCTGAAGGCGCACCGCGACACCTCCGTCGGCTGGCCCGTCACCGGCACCGACGCCACCACCTCCGCCCTCCAACTCCCGCGCGGCGAAGGCCTGGACATCCCCGTCGGGGACCCCTTCTGGACCACCGGCGAGGGCGCGCTCGCGGGCAGCACCGTCGACGTGGGCGCCGAGCTGACCCTGCCGCTGTGGGGCCACTCCCTGGGCGGGCGCACCGGCGTCAGCTACCTCACCCCCACCGACCTCGGCACCACCCTCGCCTTCACCGCGCCCGGCGGCCGGCTGCGCGCCACCGCCGAGCACGCCTTCGACGGCGGCGACGGCACCCGCGACTACACCGTCACCTTCGCCCTGACCGACGGCAGCCCCGTCGCGCCCGCCGCCGACTACCGCTCCTACCTCGCCGAACGCGGCGAGCTCGGCAGCCTGAAGAAGAAGATCGCCAAGAACCCGGACACCGCGAAGCTCCTCGGCGCCTTCCACGCCTACCTCTGGGGCGACGCCCGCAAGGCCCCCGCGATCGCGCGGCTGCGCGCGCTCGGCGTCGACCGGATGTGGCTCGGCTACGACGGGAAGCCCTACCCCGGCAAGGAGATGGTGAGCGCCGCGAAGAAGGCCGGGTACCTCGTCGGCCCCTACGACTCCTTCGCCAACGGCCAGGACCCGAGGACCGCCGACGCCCCGAACGCGGTGTGGCCGGGCACCGTCTACCCCGACTTCTGCGTGCGCGACGCGAAGGGCGGGCCCGTGACCGGCTTCGGCGGCCGCGGCTGCTACCTCAGCGCGCGCGCCTTCGCACAGGCCGAGCCCCGCCACCACTACCTGGCCGGGCGCACCCGCTCGATGGTCGCCAACGGCGCCGACAGCTACTTCCTCGACGTCGACGCCACCGGCGAGCTCTTCCGCGACCACGACCGCGCCCACCCGATGACCAAGGCCGAGGACCGCGCGCTGCGCCTCGCGCGGATGCGCCGCATCGCCGCCACGGGACAGGGCCTCGTCCTCGGCTCCGAGACCGCCCAGGCCTGGGCGAACACGGTGCTCGCCTTCGACCACGGCGCGGGCACCCCGGCCGCCGACGGCCTGTGGAAGCTGGAGAAGGACCGCGAGAAGTGGGGCGGCTACTACCCCGAGAACGCCCCCGGGGTCTTCTTCAAGCCGGCCGAGCTGCCCGCGGGACTCGCGAAGGCGATGTACGACCCCCGCTACCGCGCCCCGCTCTACGAGACCGCCCTGCACGGCTCCCTGGTCAACACCGAGCGCTGGGAGCTCTCCTACGAGAAGCTCCCGCGCCAGAAGACCACCCGCGCCCTGCTGGCGATGCTCTACAACACGCCGCTCAACTACGTCCTGGACGGCCCGTCGATCGAGCGGCACGGCGCCGGACTGGCCGCGCTCCAGAAGTACTTCTCGCCCCTGCACCGGGCCGCCGGCACCGAGCCCCTGACCTCCTTCCGCTTTCTGACGGGCGACCGCACCGTCCAGCGCACGGTCTTCGGCAGGGGCACGCTGACCGTCACGGCCAACTTCGGCACGACGGCGTACCGGGGGCTGCCGGGCGGCTGCGTCGACGCCCGGCTGAAGGGCGACGACGCGCCGCGCAGGCTCTGCCCGGCGAAGCGGGGTTAGGGCCGCAGCTCCTGCGTGCAGCACTTCACGCTGCCGCCGCCCTTGAGCAGCTCGGACAGGTCGAGCCCGAGGGGTTCGTAGCCGCGCTCGCGCAGCGGCTCGAAGAGGCCGAGCGCGGCCTGCGGGAGCAGGACGTGGAGCCCGTCTGAGACGGCGTTGAGCCCGAACGCCGCCGCGTCGGGCTCCTCGACGACCAGTGCGTCGGGGAAGAGCCGCTCCAGGACGGCGCGGCTGCCGGGCGAGAAGGCGGGCGGGTAGTACATGACCTCGTCCGCCGCGTCGTCCAGGACCGCGAGCGCGGTGTCCAGGTGGTAGTAGCGGGGGTCGATGAGGTCGAGCCCGATGACCGGGCGGCCGAAGAACTCCTGGGCCTCGCCGTGCGAGAGCGGGCTGGCCCGGAAGCCGCGCCCGGCCAGGACGTAGGAGGAGGTGACGGCGAAGTCGCCCTCGCCCTCGTTGATGTGGGTCGGTTCGTGGATCTCGGTGAAGCCGTGCGCGCGGAACCACTCCAGGTGGGCCGCCGCCTCCTGCTCGCGCTCGCGGTAGGCGAAGCGGGCGCCGAGGACGCGCCCCTCGACGACGGTCGCGCCGTTCGCGGCGAACACCATGTCCGGCAGGTCGGGCACGGGGGTGAGCTCCTCGACGGTGTGGCCGAGCGAGCGGTAGCGGTCGCGCAGGTCCTCCCACTGGGCGACGGCCAGGGGTACGTCGACCGGCTTGGCGGGGTCCATCCAGGGGTTGATGGAGTACGTGACCTTGAAGTGTGCCGGTGAGCACATGAGATAGCGCCGGGGTGTGGCGCGCCGAGGAAGGCGAGGAAGAGGGGACAACGAAAGCTCCTCACGTACCGCAGGGTCAGTTGCTGCCCGTGATGGGGCAGTTGCTGTTCATAGTGCGGTGTGAGGAGCTTTCGCGCAGTGAACTGAACGGGTGGTTGCGAGCGTCACACCGCCACCCGTGTCGCCGGCTCACGCACGGCCGTGCGTCTCGCGGCCCTCCTGGAGTCTGCGCAGCAGCTCGCGCTTCTGTTCCTGGGGGCTGAGCCCGCCGCCGACACGGCCGCCGCCGCGCCCGCCGCGCAGGTCCTTGCGCGAGAGGTTGCTGCGGGTGCCGCCGACGCCCAGCATGTTTCCGGATCCGCTTCGGGTCATGGGTGCCTCCACATCGTCTTCATCGGAACCCGCGAGGCCGTCGGGGCCGTCGCGTGCCCGGCGAGACGGTTCGTCTCGCTTCGGGTTCCACTATTGGCGAGACGCCGCGTCTTGTCAAGACGGTACGTCTCGGCTCGCCCGCTGCTACATTCGACGGCATGGCCACCCAGAAGACCGCCCCTGACTCCACGCGCCGCAGCGAACGTTCGCGCCGCGCGATCTACGACGCCGCCCTCGCCCTCGTCGGCGAGGTCGGCTACGCCAAGCTGACGATCGAGGCCATCGCGGCCCGCGCCGGCGTCGGCAAGCAGACGATCTACCGCTGGTGGTCGTCCAAGGGCGCCGTCCTGCTCGACGCCTTCCTCGACCTCGCCGAACAGGCGTCGCAGCAGGCCGCCGAGAGCGCGGGCGAGGACGGGGCCGCGACCGAGATCCCGGACTCCGGCGACCTGGAGGCCGACCTCAAGTACGTGATGCGGGCCACCGTCGACGAGTTCAACGACCCCAAGTACGACGCCCCCTACCGCGCGCTCGCCGCCGAGGGGCTGCTCAACCCCGAGCTCGGCGCCGAGTTCGTGGAGAAGCTCCTCGAACCGCAGCTCCAGCTGTACGTGAAGCGGGTGCGCCGGGCGCAGGAGGCGGGCCAGGTCGCGCCCGAGGTCGACCCCCGCATCGCGCTGGAGCTGTGGGCGGGCCCGCTCGCCCAGCGCTGGCTGATGCGCTCGGGCCCGCTCACCCACGCCTACGTCGACAAGCTCGTCGAGTACGCGCTGTACGGCATCACGCCGCGCCCCCGGCCGTCCTGACCCGCTGCGCCGGCGCGGACCGCCCGGACGCCTTGACCGACTTGGACCGCTCGGACGCCTTGACCGGCTTCGACCGCTTGGACCGCTTGGGCGGCTTGATCGGCGTACGCGAGAGCAGGCCCGGCGCGTCCGTGATGACGCCGTTGCAGCCCAGCCGCAGCACCCGGTCGCGCTGCTTCGGCGTCGTCACCGTGTGCGCCCACACCCGCGGGATGCCCGAGTTGACCGCGCGCACCAGATCGGCGTCACGGGCCTTGTAGTCCACGTCCAGGACGTCCACGAACGACGCCCACTGCTCGGGCCGGTCGGTGCGCATCTGCGTCTTGGAGCGCCACAGCTGCGCCAGCAGCCCCAGCCGGTGGGCGCCGCGGGAGACCGCGGGGTCGTTGGTGTTCACGAAGACCGAGCGGGTCAGGCCCCGCGCCCGGATCAGCCGGGCGAGCGCCTTGAGGCTCTGCGGATCCTTGGCCTCCAGCATCAGCATGATCCGCCCGCCGAACCGGTCGAGCACCTCCGCGACCGTCGGCGGGCGCTCGGGCCGCCAGCTGTCCGGCAGCCCCGTGGTCGGGCGCAGCAGCACGCCCTCCCACTCGTCCCGGTCCAGGCCGCGCACCGGCCCCGACTCGTACGTGGTGCGGTCCAGCGTGTCGTCGTGCATGACCACCAGCGTGCCGTCGCGCAGCATCCGGGTGTCGAAGTCGATGACCTGGGCGGTGCCGCGCTCGAACGCGGCGACCAGGCCCGACATGCTGTTCTCCGGCACCTCCAGGGCTCCGCCGCGGTGGGCGGTGTAGACGACGCGGGGGAGCGCGTCCACGGTCAGGGGGCCGCCGCCCCACTCGATCGGGGCGAGGAAGCCGTTCGGTGCCGTGAGGGCCAGCGCCGTGACGCCTGTCAGCACAGTCCTGATGACCATGGCGACCACGGTAGGCGTGCAAATCCCGTCTTCGTACGCAATGACGCGCTATGTCGTCCAGCGGCTGGCATCACCCCGGCTACCCCGGATGTGGGCTCCGGCCCCCCGGGGCGCAGGATGGTGGGACCATGAGTCATGCTTTCGGCACAACGGCGAGGTGAGGGGCTAGATGGGCGCGGAGTACGGCAGCCGGTCCGGCGTACAGGGCAGGATCTCCCAGTGGCTCCGCCGCCGTCCCAAGGACACGGCGGGAGATGACGGGGCCCGGGAGGGCCTGCTGGTCGCCGCCGCCGCGGCCGGTCTGCCGCTCGCCCCGGCCGCGCATCCGTCGGGATACCGATGTTCGTGCGACCGCATCGGCTGTCCCACCCCCGCACGGCACCCCGTCTCCTTCGCCTGGCAGACGCAGTCCACGACGGACCGCTCCCAGATCGAGCGCTGGGCCCGCCACCAGCCGCAGGCCAACTTCATCACCGCCACCGGCATGGTCCACGACGTCCTGGACGTCCCCCTGGAGGCCGGGCTCGACGCCCTGGAGCGGCTCCTGGCCGCCGGCATCGAGGTCGGGCCCGTCGCCGAGTCGGGCGGCAGCAACGGCCAGGGCCGGCTGCTCTTCTACACCGCCACCCGCGGCACCCCCGAGGACGAGGACGAGTGGTGGCCCTGCGAGCTGGACTGCCACCCCGAGACCATGGACGAGCACCCCGGGCTGCGCTGGCACTGCCGCGGTTCCTACGTCCTGGTGCCGCCCGCCCGGCTCCCCGGTGACCTGGAGGTGCGCTGGGTGCGCGGCCCCGAGCACCCGCTGCCGGACCCGCTGACGCTCCTGGAGACCCTCACGGACGCCTGCGCGCGCGTGGTGGGCGAGCCCCAACAGGACGCCGCCGCCTGGCCGTTGCGCGGCTGAGCCCGTTCGGCGGGGCGCCCGGGAGGGCTACTCGCCCTTGGCGCCCGTCAGGCCCTGGATGCGGCCCAGGAACGTCACCTTGTCGCCGCCCGACTTCTTCGGGTCGACGACCACCTGGTTGGAGACCCGGTCCAGCGTCAGGGACTGCTTCACCTCGCCCTTGAGCAGGGCCTTCGCGTCCGGCTCGACCTTCGGGCTCAGTCCCTTGGACGCGGTCTGCCGCTCGTAGTGGCGGGTGGAGAAGAACACCAGCGCGTCGCCGTCCGCGGTGCGCAGCCCCAGCGGCGCGAACGAGCCGCCGTTCTCCGGCTCGTCGATGTACTGCACGGCCAGGCCCGCCCGCTTGGAGTTCCGCTCGCGGAAGGCCTTCCAGCCGGTCGTGTGGCCGCCCGGCGCGAAGAGGTCGCCGCCCGACTTCAGGAACGACGTGTACTCCTTGCCGAGATCGGCGGGGGCCGCGGCGAGGTTCTTCGTGTCCGCCTCCACGGGCACGGCCCAGCCGTCCGCGTCCTTCTTCAGCTCCGGCATCTTGTCCGGCGACACCAGGCTCAGATAGGTGGCCCGCCACTGCTCGTCGGGGCCGCCCTTGGTGAAGACCCACAGCCAGCGCAGGTCCGAGCGGCGGTTGGCCTTGGTGTCGGCCACGAACCAGCGCGGCCAGCCGGCCTTCTTCGGGATCGCGTACGTGACGTCCGACAGCTCCAGCGGCACGTGCGAGGGGTTGCCGTCGGGGTGCTGCACGCGCCGCGACTTCAGGCCGCCCTGGTTGATGGCGCCGAGGGGGCCGGTGATGCGGGCCGCGTCCAGCGCCGGATCGTCGGCCTTGTCGGCCTTGTTGTACGCGGTGAGGAACTCCTTGAGGGCGCGCTTCGCCTCGGACTTGGTGGCCGAGGGCACGACCTCGCGCTCGCCGTGCACGGTCACGCACCCGCTCGCCGTCAGCGCCAGTGCGGTCACCGCCGTCGACGCCAGCACCGGACGGCCCAGCACGCGAACCCTGCGAACCTTGCTCATCGGATGTCTTCACCTACCCCTTCCCGGGCCCGAACCTTATCGGGCCCGGGAAGGGGTGTGGCGAGGCGGTCGGAACTCAGGGGGTCTGAAGGTTCCCGGCGTAGACCCAGGCGCGGTAGCTGGTGGCGTTGGGGTCGCCGTAGTACCACTTGTTGCCGCTGCTGTTGGTGGTGTAGCAGCGGACGTAGAAGCCCTCGAAGCTGGCGAGGAACTTCTTCTTCGTGTAATTCGAGCCCGGTCCGGTCCACGTCTGGGCGCCGAACGAACTGGCCATCATCTGCTTGTTCTTGATGTTCACCTTGCAGCCCGAGCCGTCGACGGCGGACGCGCCGGTGGCCGTCATGAGCGTGCCGCCGAGCGCCAGCGCCGTGGCCGCGGTCACCGTGGCCAGAGTCTTCCCGAGGCGGGAATTACGCATGGATATGTCCCCCATGGCTAGTTGATGCATTGACGAACGGCGATCATAGGCACGGGAGTTGGATCCCCTGACCGGCAGGGTCAGCCCTGTTCCGGAACGGTTGCTTTGTCCGCGACGCGTTCCGTGCGGGGAGCCGTCCTGGCCGGTGCGAAGAAGAACAGCAGGGTCGGGACCAGGTACAGCAGCCAGACCACGACCTGGACCACCGTCGGGTCGGGCTGGAAGTTGAGGACGCCCTTCAGGAGGGTGCCGTACCAGCTGTCCGGCGGGATCGTCGCGCTGATGTCGAACGCCTTGTCCCGCAGACCGCCGATGAACTCCGCCTCCTGGAGGTCGTGCACGCCGTACGCGAGCACGCCCGCCGCCACGACGATCAGCATCGCGCCCGTCCACGTGAAGAACTTCGCGAGGTTGATGCGGAGCGCGCCCCGGTAGAACAGCCAGCCCAGCGCGACCGCCGTGAGCAGCCCGAGGACCACTCCGATCAGCGGCCCGTGCGAACCGTCGTGGGAGGCCCGCACCGACGCCCACACGAACAGCGCCGTCTCCAGGCCCTCCCGGCCCACGGCGAGGAACGCCGTCGCCACCAGCGCGGCCGTGCCCATCTGCAGTGCCGCGTCGAGCTTGCCGTGCAGCTCGGCCTTCAGGTGCCGCGCCGTGCGCCGCATCCAGAAGACCATCCACGTCACCAGGCCCACCGCGACGATCGACAGCGAACCGCCGAGCGCCTCCTGCGCCTCGAACGTCAGCTCCTGCGAACCGAAGGTCAGCGCGCACCCGAAACCGAGCGCCAGCGCCACCGCGACCCCGATGCCGATCCACACCGGCGCCAGCGCGTCCCGCCGCCCCGTCTTCACCAGGTAGGCGATGAGGATGCAGACGACCAGACTGGCCTCAAGACCCTCGCGCAGGCCGATCAGATAGTTGCCGAACACGGCTCACGCCCCTTCGGAGAACAGGCCCCTGCCCCACCAGTCGTCCTTGGAGCGGACGCCCGGCGGGACCGCGAAGACCGCGGAACCCACGTGCTGGATGTACTCGTTGAGCGCGTCGGAACGCGCCAGGTTGCGCTGCACCGGGATGAAGCCCTTGCGGACGTCCCGCTGGTAGGCGAGGAAGAACAGGCCCGCGTCGAGGCGGCCGAGCCCGTCCGTGCCGTCCGTGAAGGAGTAGCCGCGGCGCAGGATCGTCGCGCCGTCGTTGGCCGAGGGGTGCGCGACGCGCACGTGCGCGCTCGGCTTCATCGCCTTCAGGAACGGCTCGTCGTGCTCCTTGGCCCTGCCGACCGGCGCGCCCTCGCCCTTGTCGCGGCCGAAGATGTCCTCCTGCTCACCGAGCGGGGTGCGGTCCCACGTCTCGATGTTCATGCGGATGCGGCGGGCGACGAGATAGGAGCCGCCCGTCATCCACCCGGGCCCGTCCTTCTCTCCGACCCACACGTGCCGGGCGAGCGCCGCCGCGTCGTCCCCGGAGACATTGCGCGTGCCGTCCTTGAAACCGAAGAGGTTGCGCGGGGTCTGCGCGCCCGGCGTCGTCGACGACGTCTTGCCGAAGCCCAGCTGCGACCAGCGCACCGCGACCTTGCCGAAGCCGATGCGCGCGAGATTGCGGATGGCGTGCACGGCGACCTGCGGGTCGTCCGCGCAGGCCTGTACGCACAGGTCGCCGCCGCTGCGGGCCTTGTCGAGGTTGTCGCCCGGGAACTTCGGCAGCTCGACCAGGGCCTCGGGCCGCTTGTCGTCGAGCCCGAACTTCTCGAACAGGGACGGGCCGAAGCCGATCGTCAGCGTCAGCCGCGACGGCTTGAGGCCCAGCGCCTCGCCCGTGTCGTCCGGCGGCGCCTCGGCGAGCCCGCCGTACGCGCCCTCGCCGACCGCGTGCCCCGCCGTCATCCGTGCCGCGGCCGCCGTCCACTCCTTCAGGAGCGCCACGAACTCCGCGCGGTCGTCCGTCTTCACGTCGAACGCCGCGAAGTGCAGCCGGTCCTGGACGGCGGTCGCGATGCCGGCCTGGTGCGCGCCGTGGAAGGCGACCGCCGATCCGGCCTCTGCGACCGGCGCCGCCTCGTCGCCGGAACCGGCCATCGCCACCGCGCCGCCCGCCGCGGCCGCGCCGAGCGCGAGCCCGGCACCGCCCCAGCCGAGCAGCGAACGCCGCGACGGTGTACGGGAGTTGTCCTCGGACATCCGTCCCCCTCTACTTGGCCTTGACGATGGCCGCGGCCAGCTTCGACAGCGGCTCGGCCAGCGCGTTGACGCCGTCCTGCAACTCCTTGACGTCCGCCTTGCCGACCTTGTCGTACGACGTGAACTCATAGGAGTCGGCGCCGCCCACGCGGTGCTTGTCCAGGAGCTTGCCGAGGGCCGCGAACTGCTTGTCGAGCTCCTTGGCGAGCTTCGGGTCGTTCTCCGCGGCCACGGGCTTGAGCAGCTCGTACGACTTCTGGGCACCCTCGACGTTGGCCTTGAAGTCGACCAGGTCGGTGTGCGAGTAGCGCTCCTCCTCGCCGGTGACCTTGCCGGTGGCGACCTCGTCGAGCAGCTCCTTGGCGCCGTTGGCCATGGACGTCGGGGTGATCTCCGCCTTGCCGACCCGCTTCTGCCAGTCCGCGAGGTCCTTGTCGAGCAGCGTGGCGAGCTCCTTCTCGCGCTTGCCGATCTTCTTGTCCTTCCACAGCGCCCGCTCCAGGCGGTGCCAGCCCGTCCAGTCCTTCTCGACGTCCTGGCCCTCCTCCAGGCCGTCCTCGCGGACGTCGACCTTCGGGTCGATGTCGCCGAAGGACTCGGCCACGGGCTCGGTGCGCTCCCAGCCGATGCGGGAGGTGGCGTACGCCTTCTTCGCCGCCGCCAGGTCGCCCTCGCGCACGGCGTCGGTGAACGCCTTCGTCTTCGGCAGCGTCTCGTCGGCCTGCGCCTGCGCGTAGGCGCGGTACTCGGCGACGGCCTTGTCCAGGCGCGGGTCACGCTTCGCGGTCTTGCCGCCGCCGCTGACGGTGACCTTCTGCCGGATGCCGTCGCCCTTCATGCCGGGCTTGCAGGCGATGTCGTACGTGCCCGCCTTCACCTCGGCGGTCAGCTTCTGCTTGGTGCCGGGGCCGATGTTCTCGCGCTCGCTGACGATGCGGTCGTCGGGGAAGAGGATGTAGACCTCGGTGACCTTGGAGCCCTTGTTCTCGATGGCCAGCTCGACGTGGCCCGCCGGGAGCTCCTTCTTGGAGACCTCGCACGTGTCGTCGGTGGCGGTCACGTTCACGGTGCGCGCGCCGCCGCCCTTGGCGTCGCTCTTCTCCGTGCAGCCGGTGACGGCGGTCAGGGCCGCGGCCGTGGCGATGGCGGTCACGACGGACAGGCGGGCAGGTCGCACGGGGCGCACGAGTCGCATAGAGGGCTCCAAGAAATGGTTCACGGACGGGCGCCGACCACACCGCAAGCCGGTGAGGCGGACCTAACTTAACCGAGCCTTACCTCGGTGATACCCGTCCGATCCGTGATTCAGCTCTCAAGCTTCACGGGCGCTCACAGCCCGATCACGGACGGCTGATGGACCCCCCATGACCAGGCAAAGCAACGGTCAAGCGGAGGCGTCCGCGGCCGCGGGACCGCGCAGCGGAGCGACCACGGGAGCGCCCGTGCGCGGATGCGGGAAGACCTCGACCGGCTGCCGGTACACCTCCGACAGGAGCCCCTCCTCGAACACCTCGCCGGGTGCGCCCTCCGCCGCGACCGCACCGCCGCGCAGCACCGCCACCCGGTCCGCGTACGCCGCCGCGAGCCCCAGGTCGTGCAGCACCACCACGACCGCGTCACCGGCCGCCGCCCGCTCCCGGCAGATCCGCAGGACCAGCTCCTGATGGCGCAGGTCGAGCGCGGCCGTCGGCTCGTCGAGCAGCAGCAGCGGCGCGCGCTGGGCGAGGACGCGGGCCAGCGCGACCCGGGCCCGCTCGCCGCCGCTCAGCGCCGAGAACGGCCGCGCGGCGAAGCCGCCCACCTCGGTGGCCGCCATCGCCTCCCGCACGATCCGGTCGTCGTCGTCCGCGAGGCGCGTGCCGGCCCACGGCGCGCGGCCCATCCGTACGACCTCCTCGACCACGAAGGGGAAGGAGAGCGCGGCGGACTGCGGGAGCACGGCCCGGCGCAGCGCCAGTTCGGGCGCGGGCCAGCCGGACGCGGGGCGGCCGCAGACGCGGACGACGCCTTCGTCGGGCGCCAGGTCGGCGGCCAGCGCGGCCAGCAGCGTCGACTTGCCCGCGCCGTTCGGGCCGACCAGGGCGAGCACCTCGCCCGCGCGGGCGGCCAGCGACACCCCCGAGAGGACGTCGCGTCCGCCGAGCCGCACCCGCAGGCCCTCGGCCTCGGCGAGCACCTCCCCGGCCCGCGTCGGTCCGGGCAGCGCCCGCTCGCGCCCCGTGAAGAGCCGCCTGCTCCACCGCCCGGTCATGCCCAGCCTCCTTGCCTGCGACGGGTCCTGCGCAACAGCCAGAAGAAGAACGGGCTGCCGAAGAGCGCGGTGAGCACGCCCAGCGGCAGCTCGGCGGGCGCCGCCACCGTCCGCGCGGCCAGATCGGCCGCGACCAGGACGAGGGCACCGCCGAGCGCGCTGCCGGGCACGAGGAAGCGGTGCCCGGGGCCCGCGGCCATCCGCAGCAGATGCGGCACGAGCAGGCCGACGAAGGTGATGATCCCCGCGACGGCCACGGCGGCCGCGGTCAGCAGGGCCACCACGAGCACCAGGACGAGCCGCAGCCGCTCGACGTCCACGCCCAGGTGCCGGGCGGGCCGCTCGCCGAGCGCGAGCAGGTCCAGCTTGCGCGCGTACAACGGTGCCACGGCGAGCCCGAGCAGCGCGCACGGCAGCACGGCGAGCACCTTCGGCCAGGTCGCCTGCGCCAGCGAACCGAGCTGCCAGAAGGTGATCTGGCTGATCTGCGCGTTGTCCGCGAAGAAGATGCACAGACCGATCAGCGCGCCCGCGAAGGCGTTCACGGCGATGCCGGTGAGGATCAGCGTGACGACCTCGGTGCGGCCGCCGCTGCGCGACATCACGTACACGAGCAGCACGGTCGCGAGCCCGGCGACGAACGCGCAGACCGTCACCGTCCAGTTCCCGAGGAAGCTCAGGCCGAGCGCGATGGAGGCGACGGCGCCGACCGCCGCGCCGGAGGAGATCCCGATGACGCCCGGCTCGGCGAGCGGATTGCCGAACACGCCCTGCATCAGGGCGCCCGCGCACCCCAGCGAGGCGCCGACGAGCAGCGCGAGCACGACGCGCGGCAGCCGCACGTTCCACAGCACGCTCTCGCCGACCCGGTCCAGCGCGGCCCCGCCGAGGCCCATGCGGTGCTGGAGGGAGGAGAGGACGTCGCCGAGCGGGATGTCGTAGGCGCCGATGCCGGCGGAGAGGAGGCAGAGCAGGACGAGGGCGGCCACCAGGGCCACGGTCAGCGGGAGCGCGGCGCCGCGACGGCGGGGAGTGTCCCGGGAGGGTGCCGGGGGCGCGTCGTCGGCCACGGACTCCTTGGCGAGCACGGTCACTTGGCGTCCCCGTAGAGCTGCGCCACCAGCGACTTCAGGACCTGGTCGGTGCGCGGGCCGTAGTTGAGGAGCACGCCGTCGTCGACGGAGACGATGCGGCGGTCCAGGCCGGCCGGGGTCTCGGCGACGCCCGGCACCTTCAGCAGGCCGTCGACGCCGTCCACCGACTCCAGGCCCTTCGTCATCACGAGGATCGCGTCGGGCGCGGCCTTGGCGAGCGCCTCGCTGGTGATCGCCGTGAAGTCCTTCCGCAGTCCTGACGCCTTGCCCGCGTCGACCGCGCCCGCCGCCTCCAGGAGCGAACTCGCCCCGGACTCGCGGCCGCCGAGCAGATAGACGGAGGCCGAGCCGCGCAGATAGAGGAAGGCGACCCGCGGCTTCTTCTCGCGGGCGGCCGCCGGGACCGAGGCGCGGACCTCGTCGATCCGCCGCTCGGTACGGCGCGTCAGTTCGGCGCCCGACTTCCGCACGCCCAGCGCCTTCGCCACCGCCTCGATGCGCGGGCCCACGTCGTCGAGGCTCTTGGCCGGGTCGAACACGACGAGGGGGATGCCCGCGTCGCGGATCTGCTCGACGGCCTCGGCGGGCCCGGTCGTGGTGTCCGCGAGGACGACGGTCGGCTTCAGCGACAGCACGCTCTCCGCCGAGACGTCGTGCGCCCGCGTCACGACGGGCAGCTTCTCGGCCTGGTCGAAGGTGGCGGTGATGTCGCGCGCCACGACGTTCTTCCCGAGGCCCAGGGTGAAGACGATCTCGTTCAGGCTGCCGGTGAGCGGCACGATGCGGCGGGTGTCCTTCACCGTCACCTCGTGGCCGTCGGCCGAGGTGACCGTGGCGGGGAGCGCGGGCTTCGCGGCCGTGCTGAGCGGTTCGACGCGGTCGGGGGAGTGGGCGGCCGCCCGGGTGCCGGCCTTCGGCGACCGCGTTCCGCCGCCGTCGTCGGAGGTCCCGCATCCGGTGAGACCGAGGGCGAGTACGGCGGCCCACGCGCCGGCGATACGGAGTGAGCGCGGCATGCGCACCGAAGTCCACCGTCCTGTCGTGCGGTTGGGGTCGGACGCCTCCGTCGTTCGGGGCCCGGGATGTCCGGGATCCGGTCGGCGGGGTTCCAGTCCGGAGTGATCGTAGTTTAGGTTAGCCTTACCTTATTGGCTAGCCCTGGAGGGGTCCCCCATGCCCTCGTCGAGACAGGCGTGCGCCCTCGCACGCGCCGGATCCGTGGCCGTGCTGACCGCACTCGTCGGAGCGCTGCTCCCGACGGCCGCCGCCCACGCCGAGAGCCGCACGGTTCAGGGCGGACGGCTCGACTGGGGCATCAAATCCTCCTTCCAGAGCTACGTCACCGGGCCCATCGCACAAGGCGGTTCGACGCTCCAGGGCGGGGCCGCCACGGTCGGCGGCAGCCAGTTCCGCTTCCACTCGGCGAAGGGGGCGTACGACCCGGACAGCGGCGCGTTCAGCGCCGGCTTCTCGGGCGGGGTGCGCTTCACCGGGCACAAGAAGGGCGGCGGCTACGAGCTCGACCTCACGATCAGCCGCCCCACGGTCCGGATCTCCGGCGGCTCCGGCACGCTCTACGCCGACATGGTCAGCAAGGCGAAGGGCACCGGCAAGGTCACCTCGACGGCACAGGTGCCGCTCGCCTCGCTCAACATCTCGGGCATCGACATGAAGGGCGGCACCGGACCGATCGCCCTCACCAACCTGCCCGCGACGCTCACGTCACAGGGCGCCAAGGCCTTCGCCGGGTACTACACGGCCGGCACCGCGCTCGACCCCGTGAGCCTGTCGACGGACCTCGTCGCGAAATCCGGCCCGGCGAAGCCGTCCGGGAAGCCCGCCGACAAGAAGGACGGCAAGGGCGAGAAGTCCGGCGAAGGGAAGAGGACGAAGGCGGGCCGCATCGAGGACGCCGCCGTCGACTGGGGCGTGCGCCGCACCTTCCGCGAGTACGTCACCGGGCCCATCGCCAAGGGCGAGTGGAAGCTGTCCGCCGGTGCCCGCGACGGGGGCGCGCTCTTCCGCTTCCCCGCGGGCGAGGGGTCGTACGACGAGAAGAGGCAGACCCTCGACGCGGACTTCGCCGGAGCCGTCCGCTTCACCGGGAAGCACGGCCTCGACCTGACGCTCAGCGAGGTCGCCGTCGAGGTGAAGGACGGCAAGGGCACGCTCTCGGCGGACGTCGACAGCAGGGGCGACCGCGGTGTCGCCCTCAAGAACGCCCCGCTGATCACCTTCGCCGCCGAGGAGCTGAAGCCCGAGGACGGCCTCGTCGCCCTCACCGAGGTGCCGTCGAAGCTCACCGCCGACGGGGCCAGGGCGTTCGGCGGCATGTACAAGGCGGGCTCCGCCATGGACCCGCTCTCGCTCGCCGTGGCCCTCGACTCTGACGCGAAGCTGCCCGCGCTGCCCGACCTCGGCTCGTCCGCCGAGGCCGCCCCGCGCCCGGCGAAGTCCGATGAGCCGAGGACGGAGAACGCCGCGCGGTCCTCCGACTCCTCCTCGAACGCCGTCCCGATCGCGGTGGGCGCGGGCGTCGCGGTGCTGCTCGCCGCGGCGGTCGCCCTCGGAGTCGTACGCAAGAGGCGCACGGCGCAGGACGCCTCGGGTTCCACGGGCGCCTCGGACTCCACTGGCACCTCGGGTTCCACGGGCACCGCGGGCTCCAGTGGTGCCTCGGGCCCCTCCGACGCCTGAGACGCGACGACCGCCGTCACTTCCCCCGCCCCTCCCTCTCCCTCTCACACCCCAAGGAGAACCCTGATCATGGCCGCCACCCGCCGCCCCATAACTCTCGCGGCAGCCGTCGCCACCGCCGTCGCCCTCGGCGCGAGCGCCCTGACCCTGCCGGCGCTCGCCGCCGACGGGGACAAGGCCGCCCCGCCGAAGCTGGAACTCAAGAACGGCACGCTGGAGTGGGGCGTGAAGGAGTCCTTCCGCAAGTACGTCACGGGCATCGCCCTGGGCACGATCGAGACCACGGACGGCGCCGAGCAGGCCCCGGGCAACGGGGTGTTCACGTTCACCGGGGGCAAGGGGACGTACGACACCGGGACGCACGCCACCGACACCGCCTTCAAGGGAGGCGTCCGCTTCACCTCCAAGGCCCACCGGTTCGACATCAGCGTCGCCGACGTGAAGGTCCGTACCGAGGGCAAGGCCGGCGCGATCCAGGCCGACGTGACCCTCAACGGCGCCACCCAGAACGACATCGACCTCGCCACGCTCGACCTGAGCGCGGTCCGGCCCGGTCAGGGCGAGGGCGGCGCGATGACCTTCAAGGACATCCCGGCGGCGCTCACCGCGGACGGCGCCAAGGCCTTCAACAACATGTACAAGGAGGGCGAGAAGCTCGACCCGGCGACGCTCACGGTGACGGCGGGCGGGCCGGTGACCGAGCAGCCCACGAAGCCGCCGCAGCCCACCGGGAAGCCGACGGAGCAGCCGACCGGGCAGCCGACCGGGTCCGCGAAGCCCACCGGGTCCGCGAAGCCGACGGAGGGTCCCACCGGGTCCGCGAAGCCGACCGGGAACCCCACCGGCGAGCCGACCGACGGCGGCACCGGCAAGCCCGCGGAGGGCATCGTCGACGGCAGCCTCTCCTGGGGCCTGAAGGAGTCCTTCCGCACCTACATCTCCAGCGGCGGCAAGGTGACCGTCGCGGGCGGCGCCAAGAAGGTCTCCGGCGGATTCTCGTTCCCCTACGCCAAGGCCGACGTAAACGCCGACGCCAAGAAGATCGACGCGTCCTTCGGCGGCAGCGTGCGCTTCGCGTACCAGGCGCACGGCATCGACATGAAGTTCAGCGACCTCAAGGTCCGCGCGAACGGCGCCAAGGGCACGCTGCTCCTCGACGTCACCACGCCCAAGGGGACCAACAACGACGTGGAGTTCGCGACGCTCGACCTCTCCAAGGTGTCGTACGAGAAGAAGGACGGCGTCGTCCTGCTCGACAAGGTCCCCGCGGCCTTCACCGCGGCCGGCGCGCGGCAGTTCGCGAACGGAGCCGTCGGCTCCATGTACAAGGAGGGCCAGAAGATCGACCCGGTCACGGTCGCGCTGTCCTCGTCGGCGGGCGCCGAACTGCCGTCCGGCGGCGGGGCGGGCGAGGAGGCGGCGGGCGGCTCCGGGACCGGCACCGGCACCACGGGCGCGGGCTCGGTGGGCGGCGGCGGGACGGTCGGCGGCTCGGGGGCGCTGGCGTCCACCGGCGCGTCGGTCCCCTCGGTCGCGCTGCTCGGCGTGGCCGGGGTGGCGCTGGCGGCGGGCGCGGGCGCGGTCGTCGTGGCACGGCGGCGCCGGGACGCCGAGGCGGTGTGACGTCGCGGGGGCGCGGAGACGTGATGCTTCAATGCCCGGGTGACTGAACCATTCGACGTACAACCCTTCGACGTCCTCCGCGTCTTCTGCGGGCCCGACGGTCGGCACGGCAACGAACTCGGTGTCGTGCGCGACGGGGCCCGCCTGCCCGTCCGGGAGGACCGGCAGGCGTTCGCGGGCAAACTCGGCTTCAGTGAGACGGTGTTCGTGGACGACCCCGAGCGCGGCGTCATCGACATCTACACGCCGACCCTGCGGCTGCCCTTCGCCGGACACCCCTGCGTCGGCACGTCCTGGCTCCTCGACGTGCCCGAACTGGTCACGCCCGCCGGGGTGGTGGAGGCCCGCCAGGACGGCGAGTTCAGCTGGATCACGGCCCGCGCCGAGTGGGCGCCGCCCAGGACGCTGCGCCGGTACGGGACGGCCGCCGAGGTCGACGCGCTCGACGTGCCGCCGCCGGGGGAGTGGATCTACGCCTGGGCGTGGGAGGACGAGGCGGCGGGCCGGGTGCGGGCGAGGGCGTTCCCGGGCCGGGACGACGGCATCGACGAGGACGAGGCGACGGGCGCGGCGGCGCTGCTGCTCACCCATGAGCTGAGCCGCGCCCTCAACATCACGCAAGGACGCGGCTCACAGATCCTGACGGCGCCGGGGCCGGAGGGGTTGATCGAGGTGGGGGGACGGGTGCGGTTGGCGGAAGCAGGCTGATTCGGATTCGGCCCCTCCGGCGCATCGGGAATGTCAGCCCATCCGGCGTTTGAGGAGCGGGAGTCCGGGGGCAGCGCCCCCGGGACGGCACACCGTCAGGCGGTCAGCGGAAACTCGTCCCCCAGCTCACGGAACACTGCCGTATTCAAAGCGAACGCGCGCTTGCACTCGTCGACGATCCGCTTCTTCTCCAGCTCGTCCGTGACCACCGCGTCGACGCCGTCGAGCAGCTCGCGGTAACCCCGCTTGAACGCGGCCGGGTTGGGGATCCCCTCGAACACGTAGAACCGCACGCCGTCGCCCTTGCGCGCGAAGCCCCAGGTCTGCTCGGCCCTGCCCCGGATGATCTGGCCGCCGGAGAGGTCGCCGAGGTAGCGGGTGTAGTGGTGGGCGACATAGCCGCCGGGCCAGGTGCGCGCGCACTCCGCGACCCGTGCGGCGTACGCCGCCGTGGCGGGCAGCGGGGTCAGGCCGTCGCGCCAGCCGGCGCCCCGCAGGTGCGCGAGGTCGCGCTCCAGCTCGCTCACGCGCTCCAGCTCGGGCTGTATGAACGGTCCCGCGACGGGGTCCTCGCGCAGGGACTGGGCGCCGTCCTCCAGGGCGCGGTACACGAACCAGAGCTGCTCCGTGTAGCGGGCGTAGGCGTCGACGCCCAGTTTGCCGCCGAGCAGGTCGCTCATGAAGGACGAGGTCTCCGCTTCGGTGTGCTGCTCGTGGGACGCGGTGCGGATGACCGTCGAGAAGGGCGTGAGCGGCGTGTCCATGCGGGACCTCCAGGAGGGAGCCGAGGAATGACGGGATGGCCGGGAACCGGCGCGACCCCTGCCGCAGATCATGGCAAGTTAGGCTTACCTAAGTCAACTGGTTCCCGACGTCCTGTCGGTAAAAAAGCTACCCGCTCACGGTTCAGGGAACCGTAAGGAACTGGATCTCCCGAGAAGCGGTCCGGAGCGCGCTCCGGAGCGGACTCCGCGGCGCGCTCCGGACCGGGCTCCGGGGCTCCGGGACTGTCTCGGAGCAGGGTCAGGGCAGCGTCAGGATGTCCGCCCCGGTGTCCGTCACCACCAGCGTGTGCTCGAACTGCGCGGTGCGCTTGCGGTCCTTCGTGACGACGGTCCAGCCGTCCTCCCACATGTCGTACTCGTGCGTGCCGAGCGTCAGCATCGGCTCGATCGTGAACGTCATGCCGGGCTGGATGGTGGTCGTGGCGTGCGGGCTGTCGTAGTGCGGGACGATCAGGCCGGAGTGGAAGGACGAGTTGATGCCGTGGCCGGTGAAGTCGCGGACCACGCCGTAGCCGAAGCGCTTGGCGTACGACTCGATGACGCGGCCGATGATGTTGATCTGGCGGCCCGGCTTGACGGCCTTGATGGCGCGGGCGAGGGACTCGCGGGTCCGCTCGACGAGGAGCCTCGACTCCTCGTCGACGTCGCCGACGAGGTAGGTGGCGTTGTTGTCGCCGTGCACGCCGCCGATGTACGCCGTGACGTCGAGGTTGATGATGTCGCCGTCCTTGAGGACGGTGGAGTCCGGGATCCCGTGGCAGATGACCTCGTTGAGCGAGCTGCACAGCGACTTCGGGAAGCCCCGGTAGCCCAGCGTCGAGGGGTAGGCGCCGTGGTCGCACATGTACTCGTGCGCGACGCGGTCCAGCTCGTCGGTGGTGACGCCGGGCGCGATGTGCTTCGCGGCCTCCTCCATCGCACGGGCGGCGATGCGGCCCGCGGTGCGCATCAGCTCGATGGTCTCGGGGGTCTGCACCTCGGGACCCGTGTACGGGGTCGGGGCGGGTTTCCCGACGTACTCCGGGCGCCTGATGTTGCCGGGTACGGAACGGATGGGAGAGAGCTCCCCTGGTACGAGCAGTGACTGGCCAGACATGCCAGCGAGTCTAGCCAGCCGTGGTGGGGCAGCATGGCCTCAGAGAGCGGGACGAAAGGAGCGGGGCATGGCACTGTTCAAGAAGAGGACCGTCGGCAAGCCGGGCGAGTGGTACTACTGCCTGGAGCACCGGCGGGTCGAGGAGGGCCCGGACTGTCCCGGCAAGGACCGCATGGGCCCCTACGCCTCGCGCGAGGAGGCGGAGCACGCGATGCAGACCGCTCGGGAGCGGAACCTGGAGTGGGAGAACGACCCGCGCTGGCACGATTCCGCTGCGCGGGGCGAGGACGACGCCTCCTAACCCGGCGCGGCCGGGCACCTCCCACGGCTCCGCCGCGGTTTCCCCGCCCACCCACCCGTTTACCCGGCACCGCTTGGCCGCGGTAGGGGCACGGGGTGGGCCTGCACCGCGACGCCTGGTCGTCGCAGGGGCCGGGGGAGGGGCGCCTGCCGCTGCCCGGTTGCTGTGCAGGGGCCGGGGTGGGCTCGCGTCGCGAGGTTCGGGTGCTGTAGGGCCCGGCGGCCCGCGCCGCGAGGTTTCGGGTGCTGTGGGGCCCGGCCGCCCGCGCCGCGACGTTCGGTTGCCGTAGAGGCCGGGTGGGCTCGCGTGGTGATGTGTCGCGAGGGACTGGTGGGTCCCCACCACAGTGTGATCCCCACCCGCCCACTCGCCCGCCCACTCACCTGCCCACCCACCCACTCACCTGCCCACCCACCCACTCACCTGCCCACCCACCCACTCACCTGCCCACCCACCCACTCACCTGCCCACTCGCCTGCCCACCCGCCCACCACGGGCCGTGGGTGGGAAAGGGCGGGTGGGTGGGGAGGATCCGCCGCGGAGCGGCGGGGCAGGGTGCGTGGAGGAGCCGGGCGCGTGACGCGGCGCCGAGTCCGCGACGTCGGACGGCACCGCGTCGTACAGCGGCGGCACGCCGAGGCGCCGGGCATCGAGCTGCACAGGGGCGGCACGCCGAGGCGCCGGGGACGTGGCGTGAGGGCAGAGCGAGGTGCCGGCGCACGGCGTGGGGTCAGAGCGAGGCGCCGGCGCACGGCGTGGGGTCAGAGTGGGGTGCCGCGCACGGCGCGGGGTCAGGGCGCGGCCGGCTCCGGCTCACCGGTATCCGTCCGCGCCCGCCGCCGCACCGCATCGGGATCCGTCGACGCGTCGTACGAGATGAGCCGCGGCAGCACCGCCGCGAGCACGCCGACCGAGGCCACGCAGGCCAGACCGCCCGACCAGATCGCGGGCCGCGTCCCCGTCCAGCCCGCCGCCGCGCCCGCGCGGACCTGCCCCAGCTGCGGCCCCACGCTGTAGGAGAGGACCTCGATCCCGGCGAGGCGCCCCCGCAGCTCGTCGGGGATCGTCTGGTTCCAGATCGTGGAGCGGCCCAGCCCGCTGAGCATGTCGCCCGCACCCGCGACCGCCAGGCACGCCAGGACCACCCACACGTTCGAGAACCAGCCCGCCGCCGTGATCGCGAGGCCCCAGCCCGCCGCCCCGAACACCACGAGCAGCCCGTGCCGCCGCACCCGCGACGTCCAGCCACTGGTGAGGCTGAGCATCAGGGAGCCCACCGCCCCGGCCGCGTACATCAGGCCGAGCGACCACTCGGCGTCCAGCTCGTCCGCGAGGAACGGGAAGATCGTGTTGGGGAAGGCGAAGAACATCGCCGCCATGTCGATCGCGTACGTACCGAGCAGCACCGGCCGCGACCACGCGTACCGCGCGCCCTCGGCGAGCCCCTTCAGCGACGGCTTCTCCGCGTCGTGGGCGGCGGGCGCGGGCGAGAGCCGGGTGCACAGGAGCACGGAGACCGCGAAGCCGACGATGGTGATCGCGTACGCGGACGCGTGCCCGGCGTACGCGACGACCAGGCCCGCCAGGGACGGGCCCGCGATGGCGCCCACGTTCCAGCGCAGCGAGTTCAGCGCGGCGGCCGCCGTCAGCTGGTCGTGCGGCACGATCCGCGCCATCAGCGAGTCCAGCGCGGGCCGCTGGAGGCCCGCCAGCGCGGAGACGCCCGCCGCGACCACGTACAGCGGCCACAGCAGCGGGTCGGGCAGCAGCGCGTTCACGAGCAGCACCGCGGCCAGCACGCCCAGCGCCGCCTCGGTCAGGAGGATCACCTTGCGCCGGTCCACGGCGTCGGCGAGCGCGCCGCCGTAGAGCCCGAAGACGATCAGCGGTACGAGTTCCACCGCGCCCATCGCGCCGACGGCGACCGGCGAGTCCGTCAGCTCCTTGATCTGGAGCGGCAGGGCGACCATCGCCATGAAACTGCCGAAGTAGGTGACGAGACCCTGCACCCACAGCAGCCGGAAGTCACGGGTGGAACGCCAGGGCGAGAGGTCGGGCAGTATCGCGGAGAGAGGCACGAGAAGCCATGCTCAGCTGCGACCCGTGTACCGGGCAAATCAATTTCCACGAGCGGAGCGCGCCACTCACCGCAGCTCACCGGCGCTCCCTTCACGCCGTCCCCTTCGCGGCGCCCCCTTCACCGGCGCTCTCCTCACCACCGCGTCGGCGGCGGCGCGGTCAGCTGGTCGGCCAGGCGGGACAGCCGGTCGCGCAGCCGCCTGCGGCCGCGCGCCTCGGGCAGCGCGTTCTCCCCGGCCGCCGCGCTCACCAAGTGCTGGACCGTGTCCAGGTCGAGGTCCGGGCTCGGCGGCACCGACAGCGCCTCGTGCGCCAGCGCGGCCAGGTCCCGGTCCCCGGAGTCGAGCGTGAGGACCGTCGCCCCGGCCTGGCGCGCGTCGTGCACGCGCGCCAGCAGCTCCTCGCCCGGCGCGTCCGGCGCCACCACGAGCAGTGTCTCGCCGCGCCGCGCCGCCTCGATCCGGCCGAGCCCGGTCGACAGATGGGCCGGGTCCTCGGCGAGCACCCGGTGCCGTACGAGCGTCGGGGTCAGCTCCGGCGTACCCGACCAGGCCGCCTCGTCGACCAGATGCGCGGCCAGGTGCCAGGGCTCGTACGCCCGCGTCCCCACGAGCAGCAGCCCGCCGCCGTGCGGCACGACGGAGGAGCGCAGCGCCCCCGCGAAGCGGCGCGTGGCCCCCAGCCACTCGGTCCCGGCGAGCACTTCGCGCAGCAGCGCGACCCGTACGGCGTCCATGGCGCCGCATCCTGCCCCAACACACCACTCGTGACCCGGAGTTCACCCGGAATTCCCCCGCACCGGGGAAGGGCGGGGGATGACTGCTGAGACATCTGTTCCCTTCCGGGCGGGCCGCGAGGGGTACGCGAGCTTCCGCATCCCCGCCGTCGTCACCTCCGCCGCCGGCACCGTCCTCGCCTTCTGCGAGGGCCGCGTCGGTTCCCAGGAGGACTTCGGCAACATCGACGTCGTCCTCAAGCGCTCCGCCGACGGCGGCCGCACCTGGGGCCCGCTCCAGATCGTCGGCAAGAACGGCGCCGACCTCGCGGGCAACCCCGCCCCGGTCGTCCTCGACACCGGACGCGTCCTCCTCGTGCACGTCAGGAACGCCGCCTCGGCCACCGAGGACGCCATCCGCCGCGGCACCGTCTCCGCGGCCGACGGGCGCCGCGTCTGGGTGCAGCACAGCGACGACGACGGCCTCACCTGGTCGACGCCCCGCGAGATCACCGCGCAGGTGAAGAAGGCCACCTGGCGGTGGTACGCGACCACGCCGGGCCACGCCCTGCAACTGGCCGGCGAGCACGGCGGGCGCACCGGCCGCGTCGTGGTGCCCGCCAACCACTCCCTGCCGCCCACCGGCTCGGACAACGGCACCGAGGGCAAGTACAACGGCGGCCACTGCCTGCTCAGCGACGACGCCGGCGCGACCTGGCGCATCGGCTACATCGACGACAACCCCGACAACTACATCAACGTGAACGAGACCACCGCCGCCGAACTCCCCGACGGACGGCTCTACTTCAACACCCGCAACGACTCCCCGGCCCCCGGCAACCGCGCCGACGCCCACTCCGCCGACGGCGGCCGCAGCCTGGTCAAACGCTTCCGGCCCCAGGCCTGCCTCACCGGCCCCGTCGTCGAGGGCAGCGTCCTGCAGCTCCGCGACCCCGACGTCCTCCTCTTCTCCGGCCCCGCCGACCCGGGCTTCCGCGCCCTGATGACCGTGCGCCGCTCCACCGACGCCGGCACCACCTGGCAGGTCGCGCACACCGTCGACGGACTCCCGGCCGCGTACTCCGACCTCGTGCGCCTCGACGAGGAGACCGTGGGACTGCTCTACGAGACGGGGGACTTCAGTGCGTACGAGACGATCTCGTTCCGCCGGATACCGGTCGCGGACCTGGTGTGACGCACAGGTGTCCAAGGATTCCGTACGGCTGAGTAAGGTCGCGGTATGACCTCTACCGACAGTGTGCAGAAGGCCCCCGCCAAGGACCCCTGGGAGCTGCCCGACGTCTCCGGGCTCGTCGTCGGCGTGCTCGGCGGCACCGGTGACCAGGGGCGCGGGCTCGCCTACCGGCTGGCCCGCGCGGGCCAGAAGGTGATCATCGGTTCGCGTGCGGCCGAGCGGGCGCGGACCGCCGCCGACGAGCTGGGCCTCGGCGTCGAGGGCGCCGACAACGCGGAGTGCGCGCGGCGCAGCGACATCGTGATCGTCGCCGTCCCGTGGGAGGGCCACGGGAAGACCCTGGAGTCCCTGCGCGAGGAGCTGAGCGGCAAGCTCGTCGTCGACTGCGTCAACCCGCTCGGCTTCGACAAGAAGGGCGCCTACGCCCTCAAGCCCGAGGAGGGCAGCGCCGCCGAACAGGCCGCCGCCCTGCTGCCCGACTCCCGCGTCACCGCCGCCTTCCACCACCTGTCGGCGGTGCTCCTCCAGGACGCGTCCATCGAGGAGATCGACACGGACGTCATGGTCCTCGGCGAGAGCCGCGCCGACACCGACGTGGTGCAGGCGCTCGCCGGCCGCATCCCCGGCATGCGGGGCGTCTTCGCCGGGCGGCTGCGCAACGCCCACCAGGTCGAGTCGCTGGTCGCCAACCTCATCTCCGTCAACCGCCGCTACAAGGCGCACGCGGGGCTGCGGGTCACCGACGTCTAGCCACGTGCGGGCGGGGGCGGGGCATGGGGGACACTGGACGGCGTACGAAACGCCGTAATACGACGTACGGAACGCCGTAATCCGGAACCGACAGGAGCCGACCCCATGCCCCGCCTCGCTCTGTACGCCCTCGTGGTCTGCGCGCTCGCCGTCACCGCGGCCGTGATCTCCTTCACGCGGGGCAGCTTCCTCGGCATCGTGTGGGTGCTGCTGGCCGGGCTCTCCTCGAACATGGCGTGGTTCTACCTGCGCAGGGAGAAGGCGCGGCGGGCCGCCTCCGGCCCGGCTACTGGCTGAGCGACGGCGGGACCTCCGCCGGGCCGTCCCAGAACCTGTACAGCTTCTGGCCCCAGTAGCTGTCCCACTCGCTGACGCCGAGGCCGCGCAGGACCGCGTCGATCGCGTCGAAGAACACGTGGTTGACCTCCGGGATCCACAGCACCGCGAAGACCGCGAGGAGCCCGAACGGCGCGAACGGCTCCACCTGGCGGCGCACCTTGTACGACAGCCAGGGCTCGATCACGCCGTACCCGTCCAGGCCCGGGACGGGCAGGAAGTTCAGGATCGCCGCCGTCACCTGGAGCAGCGCAAGGAACGCGAGCGCGTAGCGGAACGCGTCCGGGACGCCGTCCAGGGCGCCCAGCCAGAACGGCGCCGTGCAGACGACCGCGAAGACGACGTTCGTCAGCGGTCCCGCCGCCGAGATCAGGCTGTGCTTCCAGCGGCCCCTGATCCGGCTCCGCTCGATGAAGACCGCGCCGCCGGGCAGGCCGATGCCGCCCATGATCACGAACAGTACGGGCAGCACGATGCTGAGCAGCGCGTGCGTGTACTTGAGCGGATTGAGGGTCAGATAGCCCTTCGCGCCGATGGAGATGTCGCCGCCGTGCAGGGCCGTGCGCGCGTGCGCGTACTCGTGCAGGCACAGGGAGACGATCCAGGCGGCCGTCACGAACAGGAACACGGCGACGCCGGGGTTGTCCGCGAAGCCGGTCCAGGTGGCCCAGCCGGAGACCGCGGTGACGGCGGCGATCCCCAGGAAGACGGGGCTGATCCGTCGGTCGCTGCGGCGGGTGGGGGCGGTGGTCATGGGGTGGGGCTCCTGGGTGACGGCGGTCGGCGTGCCGACCGTACCGGGCTCTTGGCGAAAACGTCTCGCACATGCCGTGGAGTTCCGAGCAGGCTGGGGGCATGGCGCTGCGGACCGTGAACATGAACGTGAACGTGATGTACCAGGACTGGCAGATGGAGTGCTGCGGGGAGCCGTTCGGGGTGGGGGACGAGGTGGCCTGGCCGCTGCGGGTCGACACGTCCGGGTGGGGCGCGGAGTGGGCGGCCGAGCTGACCGTGCTCGAAGGCGCGGTGGAGTCCCTCGGGGGCGGGCCCGTGGTGCGGGTCGACGGGGTGACGGTGCCGGTGCCGTTGCCGGTGGGCGGCAGGAAGAAGTGGCCTCCGCGGGCGCGTCTTGAGGGGCTGCTGTCGGTGGAACGGCACGGGGGGAAGTGGCCGGACACGGTGGGCCGCGTCCGCGGCATCCAGGTGGTGACCCACACCTTCGCCGACGCGACACGCGTCCCCGGCGAACGCGCGCTGCGCCGGGTGGACCGCTGCCCGAAGTGGTTCAAGCCCCAGCCCCCGGACGCACGGGGGCGGCGACGGGAGGAGGTGGGGGCACTGGTGTCCTTGGAGGTCACGGCACCGGGCGTGGCCGCGGAGCCTGGCGGGGGCGCCTAGGGCGGGGCGCCTTGGGTTCGTCTTGGGGGCGGGTGCGTGGGCGTCTGCGCCTTGGCGGTCTGCGCGGTCGCTTCGTCTGTGGGGCGGGGCCGTGGGCGTCTGGCGGGGCGCCTTGGGCTGGGGCGCCTCTTGTCCGTCTGTGGGGCGGGGCCGCGGGGGTATGTGCGTACTCGCCATCCCTGCGCCCCGCCTCAAGTCCAAAGGCGCCAGTGTGTGCTCAGTGCTCCGTTCGCACATACCCCCACGTCCCCTCGGGAGCGTTTGCGGGCGCGGCCCGGTGGGGGCGGGCCGGTGGCTTTCCCCGCTGTGGGCAGGCGTTCCGCAGGGCGGAACGGGTGGGCACAGCCCCCGGTGCCGGGTGGCGACAAGTGTGGCTCCAGCCCCGGCGCAGCCGGACGGTGCCGGGCGGCGGGAAAGGTGGCTCCAGCCCCGGCGCAGCCGGACCGTGCCGGGCCGCGATGAAAGTGGCGCCCGCCCCGGCGCAGGCGGGGCACAGAACCCGGCCCCGGGGCGGAGGGGAGACGGTCGGAGGCCCCCGGCCAGGCTTGGCGGAGAATGGGCCAGTGCGCTATCGCCTCCTGGGCCCGACGAGGGCCACCCGCCCCGACGGCACCCCCATACCCCTCGGCGGCCCCCGCCTCCGCGCCCTCCTGACCGCCCTGGCCCTGCACCCGGACCGCACGGTCCCCGCACCGACCCTCGTCGACGAGGTCTGGGGGACGGAACCCCCGGCGGACGCGACCGGCGCCCTCCAGGCACTCGTCGCCCGGCTCCGCAGGACCCTCGGCGCGGACGCCGTCGTCTCGGCGGACGGCGGCTACCGCCTCCGCGCGCGCCCCGACGACGTCGACCTGTTCCGCTTCGACCGGCTCGTGGGAGAGGGCGGTCGCGCCCTGGCGGACGGCGACGCCCGGAAGGCCGCCGACGCCCTGGACGAGGCGCTCGCCCTGTGGACCGGCGAGCCCCTCGCCGACCTCCCCGACCACACCGCGGACACCGTCCGCTGGACGGCCCGCCACCTCGACGCCCGCCGCGCCAGGATGACCGCGGCGCTCGCCCTGGGCGACGCGGAGCGCGCCCTGCCGGAGCTCGCCGCGCTGTGCGAGGCGCACCCCCTGGACGAACCGCTCCAGGCCCTGCGGCTGCGCGCGCTGCGCGACACGGGCCGCCTCGCGGCGGCCCTGGCCGCGTACGACGACGTACGACGGGACATCGCCGACCGGCTCGGCGCCGACCCGGGACCCGAACTGCGCGCCCTGCACGGCGAGTTGCTGAAGGGCCCGGCCGAACGCCCGCCCGCGCCCCGCGCCCTCGGCAACCTGCGCGCCCGGCTGACCTCCTTCGTCGGGCGCGAGGCCGACATCGACGTCCTGCGGGACGACCTCGCGCGGGCCCGGCTCGTCACCCTCATCGGCCCCGGCGGCGCCGGGAAGACGCGGCTCTCGCAGGAGGCCGCCGAGGCCGTCGCCGAGGGCCTGCCGGACGGGGTGTGGCTGGCCGAGCTCGCCCCGGTCGAGAACCCCGCGGACGTACCCGCGGCGGTCCTCACCGCGCTCGGCGCCCGCGAGACCGTGCTGCGCGGCGCCGGTGCCGAGGAGATCCGCGCCATGTCGGACCGGCACGGCGAGGACCCCCTCG
Organism: Streptomyces sp. NPDC052114; assembly: GCF_040680155.1. Classification (NCBI taxonomy): domain Bacteria; kingdom Bacillati; phylum Actinomycetota; class Actinomycetes; order Kitasatosporales; family Streptomycetaceae; genus Streptomyces; species Streptomyces sp. NPDC052114. The sequence continues at coordinate 810,906 of NZ_JBFAWC010000001.1, forward strand.
TCCGGCTCGTCGAGCACTGCGCCGCGCGCCGCATGCTGATCGTCCTGGACAACTGCGAGCACGTCATCGGGGCCGCCGCGCACCTCGCCGACGAGCTGCTCGCCCGCTGCCCGGGGCTGACGGTCCTCGCCACCAGCCGCGAACCCCTGGGCGTACCGGGGGAGTTGCTCCGTTCCGTCGAGCCGCTGCCGGAGCCGGTCGCGGTCCGGCTGTTCGCCGAGCGGGCCATGGCGGTGCGGCCCGGCTTCGCCCCGGAGGGGGACGCCGAGGCCGTCGCCGAGATCTGCCGACGTCTCGACGGTCTGCCGCTCGCCATCGAACTGGCCGCCGCCCGCCTGCGGTTGCTCACCCCGCGCCAGATCGCCGACCGCCTCGACGACCGCTTCCGCCTGCTCACCGGCGGAGCCCGCACGGTCCTGCCCCGCCAGCAGACCCTGCGCGCCGTCGTCGACTGGTCCTGGGAGCTGCTCGGCGAGGCCGAGCGGGCCGTGCTGCGCCGGCTCGCGGTCTTCGCGGGCGGCTGCGACCTGGCGGCGGCGGAGGAGGTGTGCGCGACCGGCGACGGCACACACGACGTCGCCGACCTGCTCGGCTCCCTGGTCGACAAGTCCCTTGTCGTCGCGGCCCCTTCGCCGCTGTCCGGCGGCGGCATGCGCTACCGGCTGCTGGAGACCGTCGCCGAGTACGCGGGCGAGCGGCTCGGCGAGGCCGGCGACCGGGCCGCCGCCGCACGCGCGCACCTCGTGCACTACCGCGAGGTCGCCCGGACCGTCGACCCCGAGCTGCGCGGCCGCCGGCAACTCGCCGCCGTGGCGCGGCTGGAGACCGAGTACGAGAACCTGCGCACCGCCCTGCGGCACGCCGTCGCCGCCGAGGACGAGCAGGAGGCGCTCTGCCTCGTCCTGTCCCTGTCCTGGTACTGGCAGATCCGCGGTCTGCGCCTGGAGACGCGCAACTGGTCCCGCGCCGCCATGGCCCTCGGCCCCGACCCGTTCGCCCCGCCCGTCGCCCCCGCGCCTCCGCTGTACGAGCCGTGCACGGCCACGCCCCCGCCGATGCGCCCCGAGGTCCTGGTGGAGGCCCGCCGAGGCGTGCACCTGATCCATCTCTCCTGCATGGACCTGGAGGTGGCCGAGTGGCAGACGGAGGCGGCCGAGGTGAAGCTGCGAGGCATCACGACCGCCTACCGCCCGGGTCTCCCGCAGACCTGCCGGCCGCCCGGCAACCTCTGGTTCTTCGCCCTGATGTTCGGCGGCGACATGGAGCTGCTGCGCGTCACCATCGACGCGACCGTCGGGACCTGCCGGGAGCTCGGCTACGAGTGGGAGCTCGCCGCCGCCCTCCAGATGCGCGCCAACATGCTGGCCAACCGCACCGACTGGTCGGGCGACGCCATCCGCGACGCGGACGAGTCACTGCGCCTCTTCCGGCACCTGGGTGATGCGTGGGGCCTCGCAGAGGCGCTCTCCGCGCGCGGCGAGGCGAGGGAGCGGCGTGGTGAACCGGCCCTGGCCGCCGAGGACTTCGACGCCGCCGTCGCGTACGCCGAACAGGTCGGCGCCCATGCCCAGGTGGCCCTGCTCCGGGCCCGTCTCGGCTCGCTCCTGACCGACGACCCGCAGCGGCGGGAGGACTTCGCGCGCGGTGAGGCGATGCTGCGGGAGATCATCGACAATCCCGGCCGCCACCACACGGCCGAGGCCATGCCCGCGGCCCGGCTCTTCCTCGCCCTCGCGCTCGGCCGCACCGGCCGGGTCGAGGAGGCGCACGAGCACATGCGGCTCCTCGGCCAGGAGTTCAGCGCCATCGGCTACGCGGTCTTCGAGAGTTCCGTGCTCGGCATCACGGCCTGGCTGAACGCGCTGGGCGGGCGTTACGCCGAGAGCCTCGCCCGGGTGGGCGAGTCCTTCGAGAAGGCGCTCGACCCGCTGTCGCGGATGGTCGCCCCGCAGATGGCCTCGCTCCATCTGTGCATCGCCGCCCTCGCCCTGGCCCAGACCACCGACGGCGCCCGCGCGGACGACGCCGCCCGGCTCCTCGGGGCCGCCGACCGGGAGCTGCCCCCGGCGCACGTGGCGAGCACGATGGAGCGGGAGATCCGCGCGGACGCGGAGCGACGGGTGCGGGCCGCGCTCGACGACGAGGCGTACGAAGCGGCGTACGCACAGGGCGGCGACCTCACGCTCGACGAGGTCACCGCCCTGGTGCACCGGATGGCCCAGGAGGACCACCGGTGATCGTTTCTCCGTGACCGGTCCGACCGGTCCGACCGGTTCGACCCGTGTGCGATCAGTTCTTCGTACGGAACTTGTGGATCGCGATCGGCGCCATCACCAGCGTGAGCACCACCGACCAGCCGATCGTCACCCACAGGTCGTGGGCGACCGGGCCGCCCACCATCAGGCCGCGCGCCGCGTCGGCGAGCGAGGAGAGCGGGTTGTAGTCGGTGAAGCCCTGGAGCCAGCCGGGCATCGACTGCGTCGGCGCGAAGATCGACGAACCGAACTGCAGCGGCATCAGGACCAGGAAGCCCATCGCCTGCACGGACTGGGCGCTCTTCATCGCGACGCCGAGCACCAGGAAGATCCACATGATCGACGTGCCGAACAGCGCGGCGAGGCCCACGGAGGCGAACAGGCCGCCCCAGTTCGTGATGTCGAAGCCCACCAGGACACCGACGATCATCATGATCGTCGTCGCGATGAGCAGCCGCATCAGCTCCACCACGATCTTGGCGAAGAGGACCGAGCCCTGGCCGATCGGCAGGGTCCGGAAGCGGTCCATGATGCCGTTCTGGAAGTCCTGGTTGAAGCCGGTGCCGACGGCCATGGCGATGTTCATGCTCATCATCGCCATCATGCCCGGGACCACGTACTGCACGTACTGGTCCTGACCGCCGCCGAGGGCCTGGCCGATGGAGCCGCCGAAGACGTACACGAACAGGAGCGTGAAGACGATCGGCATCAGGATCGCGTCGAACATCGACTCCGGGTCCTGACGGATCCACAGCAGGTTGCGGCGGACCAGGGCGCCGGTGTGGCGCACGTGCGCGCGCAGACCGATGCGGGCGTCGGCCTCTCCCTTGGTCAGGGGAGGCGGCGTGAGAGTGGTGGCGCTCATACGGCGACCTCCTCGAGCTCGGGGCGGGCGTCCTGCGGGGCGCTCGCCTTCTGGCCGGTGATGGAGAGGAACACCTCGTCCAGGCTGGGCAGTTCGGTGGCGATCGAGCCGATCGTGATGCCGCGGGCGGTGATCGCGCCGACCACGGCGGTCAGCTGCTCGTCGCTGAGGATGGGGACCAGGACCGTGCCGGTCTCGACGTCCGGGGTGGCGGTCGCGAGGCCGGTCAGGCCGAGGTCGTCCAGGGCGTTCGCCAGCGGGTGCAGCTCCAGCGGGTCGGCCGGGCGGACGCGCAGGGTGCGGCCGCCGACCTTCGCCTTCAGCTCGTCGATGCCGCCGTTGGCGATGACCTTGCCGCGGTCGATGACCGTCAGCTCGGAGGCCAGCTGCTCGGCCTCCTCCATGTACTGGGTGGTGAGCAGCACGGTCACGCCGTCGGTGACCATGCGCTGGACCTCGCTCCAGACCTCGTTGCGCGTACGCGGGTCGAGGCCGGTCGTCGGCTCGTCCAGGTAGAGGACGGCGGGGCGGCCGATCATCGAGGCCGCGAGGTCGAGGCGGCGGCGCATGCCGCCGGAGTAGGTGCTGGCCGGGCGCTTGGCGGCCTCGGTGAGGGAGAAGCGCTCCAGCAGGCCGTCGGCCCGGGACCTGGCCTCCTTGCGGGACAGGTCGAGCAGGCGGCCGATCATGTACAGGTTCTCGCGGCCGGACAGCTTCTCGTCCACCGACGCGTACTGGCCGGTGAGGCCTATCACGCGGCGGAGCTGGCGGGGCTGGCGGATCGCGTCGTACCCGGCGACGAACGCCGAGCCCGAGTCCGGGGTCACGAGGGTGGAGAGGCAGCGTACGAGGGTCGTCTTGCCGGCGCCGTTCGGGCCGAGCACGCCGAGGACCGTGCCCTCGCGTACGTCGAGGTCCACGCCGTCCAGTGCCTTGGTCTCGCCGTAGTGCTTGACCAGTCCCCTCACGGTGACGGCGCTTCCTGCGCCGCCGGGGGTCATGTCGATTCGCGTCATGCGGCCAAAGGTGCCAGACCCCACCGACAAACCACCGACATCCCACTGACAGCGCCCCCCTGCCCCTGTCGGCCCCGCACCCGACCGGCACGCATCCTCGCACCTGACCGGTACGCATCCCCGGTCCCGCTCCCCGCCCACCCCGCCGCTCCGTCGGCCGCGCTGTGCGGGCCACTTTCCCCCCACCCCGCCGCTTCGCCAGCCGCGCTGCCCGGTCCTGCTCCCCGCCCGCCACACAGTTCCGCCGACCGCGCTGCCCGGGGCGCCTTCCCGCCCGCCACACCGCTTCGCCAGCCGCGCTGCCGGGGCCTCCTCCCCACCCACCCGCCCTTCCCCACAGCACCGTGCCGTGGGCGGGAGGGGATAGTCGGGCGGGTGGGTGGGGACAAGCCCGCGCAGCGGGCACGCGGCAACCTGGCGGCGCAGGACGAGTAGGCACCGCCGAACGCCCAGGGGCGAGAAGAGGGCAGCCCGCCGGTGGGGGAGTCCGACGGGCTGCCGTGGTGCCGTGTTGGTCTGATGCCCCCTCGGCCCACCGAGGCGACGTACGGCTTCGATGACCCTGAGCCGCCCCCGAGGCGACGCCCTGCTTCGGTGGTCCCGAGGCCCCCGTGGCCCTGAGCCGACCCCAAGGCGACGTACCGCCTCGGTGGTCCGAGGTCACGCCCCGCTTCGGCGCCCCCGAGGCGAAGCCGCCACGCCCCGCTTCGGCGGCCGCCCAGGCCTAGTGGACCGCGTGCTCCGCCGCGGGGAACGCGCCGCCCACCACGTCCTCGGCGAACGCCCTCGCCGCGCCCGACATGACGCCCCGCAGATCCGCGTACTGCTTCACGAAGCGCGGCATCTTGCCGCCGGTCAGGCCCAGCATGTCCGTCCAGACGAGGACCTGCGCGTCGCACTCGGCGCCCGCCCCGATCCCGACGGTCGGGATGTGCAGGGAGCGGGTGACCTCGGCGGCCAGCTCCGCCGGGACCAGTTCCAGGACGACCGCGAACGCGCCCGCGTCCTGCGCCGCCTTCGCGTCGCTGATCAGCCGGTGGGCCGCCTCCTCGCCGCGGCCCTGCACGCGATAGCCCATGGTGTTCACGGACTGCGGGGTCAGGCCCAGGTGGGACATGACGGGGATGCCGGACTGGACCAGCAACTCCGTCTGGGGGAGGGAGCGTTCGCCGCCCTCCAGCTTCACCGCGCCCACGCCCGCCTCCTTGACGAGCCGGGTCGCCGAGCGCAGCGCCTGGACGGCGCCCTCCTGGTACGAGCCGAAGGGCAGGTCGGCGACGACCAGGGCGCGGCTCGTGCCCCGTACGACCGCCGCGGACAGCATGGTGATCTCGTCGAGGGTGACGGGCACGGTCGTCTCGTACCCGAGGTGGCAATTGCCCGCCGAGTCGCCGACGAGCATGACGGGGATGCCCGCCTCGTCGAAGACGGACGCGGTCATCGCGTCGTAGGCGGTGAGCATGGGCCACTTCTCGCCGCGCTCCTTGGCGGCGGTGATGTCGCGCACGGTGATGCGCCGGGTGCCCTTGCCGCCGTACAGCGCTTTGCTGCTGTCGGGGCTCTTCGGGGTGTCGGCGCTCTTGTGGGCAGCCGAGAGCTGCGTCATCGCAACGGCTCCTTCTGTCATCTCGAGGCGCCCTGACGGCGTCCCCGGATCACCTCCATGGTGGCATCACGTGCCCTGCCGGGGCTAGTGCGTCGCCGGTCACCCCGCGTGCGCGGCGTGCGGCGCCGCCCCGCACCCCTGTGACTTCGGTCCGGCTTCGGTCTGGGATCGGTAAAGCCTTTCCAATACGAGACGGTCTCGTATCGAAATCGATCTAGGCTGGACGGCATGTCCATATCTGCCGCACCCACCCCGCCCCGCATACCGGAGGCCGTCCACCGGCGCCGCTGGGCGATCCTCGGGGTGCTGATGCTCAGCCTGCTGATCGTGGTGCTCGACAACTCGATCCTGAACGTCGCCATCAAGACGATCTCCACGCCGGAACCGACCGGCCTCGGCGCCACCCAGAGCGAGCTGGAGTGGGCGATCAACTCCTACACGCTCGTCTTCGCGGGCCTGCTCTTCACCGCGGGCCTGCTCGGCGACCGGCTCGGCCGCAAGAAGGTCCTGCTCGCCGGCCTCGTCGTCTTCGGCCTGGGATCGGCGCTCGCCGCCCAGTCCGGGTCGCCCGTCGAACTCATCGCGTTCCGTGCGGTGATGGGCCTCGGCGCCGCCTTCGTGATGCCCGCCACCCTCGCCGTCCTGATGAACGTCTTCGAGCGCGAGGAGCAGCCGAAGGCCATCGGCATCTGGGCCGGCGGCGTCGGCCTCGCCATCGCCATCGGCCCCATCACCGGCGGCGTGCTGCTCGACCACTTCTGGTGGGGCTCGGTCTTCCTCATCAACGTACCGATCGTGATCATCGCGGTCGCGCTGATGGTCTGGCTGGTGCCCGACTCCCGTGACCCCAAGCCGGGCCGGATCGACCTCTTCGGCGTCCTGCTCTCCGTCGTCGGTCTCGTCCTGCTCGTCTACGGCATCATCAAGGGCGGCCAGCTCGCCGACTTCACCGACGCGGCCGTCCTCGGCACCATCGCCGCCGGTCTCGCCGTCCTCGCCGCCTTCGTGCTGTACGAGAAGCGCAGCGACCACCCCTCCATCGACATCACGTACTTCAAGAACCGTGTCTTCTCCGCGGCGATCTGCGCCATCGCGCTCGTCTTCTTCGCGCTGATGGGCGTGACCTTCTTCTCGGTCTTCTACACCCAGAGCGTGCGCGGCTACACGCCGCTGCAGACCGGCCTGCTGATGCTGCCGCTGGCCGTGGCCCAGCTGATCTTCGCGCCGCGCGCCCGGCTCGTCGTCGACCGCTTCGGCGTGCGGGCCGTGTGCACCGGCGGACTGCTCCTGGTGATGGCCACCCTGGCGGCCTTCACGATCTTCGACACCGATACGCCGATCTGGCTCCTGGAAGTCATCTTCTTCCTCATGGGCACCGGCATGGCGCACATCATGACGCCCACCAGCGTCGTGATCATGCAGGCCCTGCCGCGGGAGAAGGCCGGTTCGGCCTCCGCGCTCAGCAACACCTTCCGCCAGGTCGGCGGCGCCCTCGGCATCGCGGTGCTCGGCTCCGTGCTGTCCACGGCCTACCGCAGCGGCGTCGAGGACGAGCTGACCGCCCTGCCCGAAGGCGTGCGGCACACCGCGGGCGAGTCCATCGAGGCCACCCTCGGCGTCGCCGAGAAGCTCGGCCCCAAGGGCGAGCCCCTGGTGAGCGCGGCCAACGACTCCTTCCTGCACGCCATGCACGTCACGGCGCTGTGGGGCTCGGGCGTCGCGCTGATCGGCGCGGCGATCGTCTTCCTGTTCCTGCCGGGACGTACGCCGAAGGAGCAGGGCGAGGAGCAGCGCCCCGAGACGGTGGGTGCCGCAGGGCGCTGATCAGGCACTTGAGAGCGCTGGGGGAGAATCGGCCCGGCAGTCCGCGCGGAGAGAGGAAGACGACGTGAGCCACAGGGGCGTGCGTACCGACGACGGCGTCGGGAGCGCGGCCGGTGCGTCGACCGCGAAGGGCGGCCGGGGCCGTCCCCGCAGCGAGGCCGTCGAGCAGGCGATCATCGAGGGCGTCGTGCGCCTCATCGAGGACGGCGTTCCGCTCGCCGAGCTGTCCATCGAGCGGATCGCCCGCACCGCCGGCGTCGGCAAGGCCACCATCTACCGGCGCTGGGACGGCAGGGAGGCCCTCTTCGTCGACGTCCTGCGCGTCTTCGAGGAGCCCGACGCCGAACTGCCCGGCACCTCCATGCGCGACGACCTGGTCTGCCTCCTGGAGGGGCTTCGCCGGCGCGGTCTGAACATGCGCGCCTCGGCCATGCTGCACAACGTCTTCGCGCAGATGAAGGCCCTGCCCAAGCTCTGGGAGGCGTACCACTGCACCGTCGTCGACCCCCGCCGCCGCACCATGTACGAGGTGCTGCGGCGGGGCGTCGCCAACGGCGAACTGCGCGCCGACGTCGACATCGAGACGGCCAACGACCTCCTCGTCGGACCCATGCTGCTGCGCACGGTCATGCGGCCCGACGCCCCGCTCGACGAGGATCTCGCGGCCCGGATCGTCGACACCGTCCTTGAAGGGCTGCGGCCCCCCGGCTGAGCCCCGACCGGCCCATCGACCGGCCCACCGGCCGGGCCCCGACCGGGCCCGGCGAACGGGCGTTCTGCCTGCTCGCGCGCCCGAAGCGGCCCGCCGCGCCGGGTTGTGCGCGTTTTGTCACAGAGGACGTTCACGGGGTCCGATCAGGAACCCCTCGCGCCGCGCCGTTCGTCCTGGTGCCTGTACGGCCGTCGCGGACGGCGAAGACGCACCCGATCATCGCCTAGGGTTTGCCGAGGGCGGGACAGACGGTGTGCACGGCAGGCAGTGAGGCGACGACAGCATGGCGCAGGCGTATATGACGGAGACGGGCAGCGGCGGCTCGGGCCCCGAGCGCCCGGGGTCCCGGTTCCGGCGCCTGATCGAGGGCTGGCGGGACGATCCGGGCATCTGGCGGCGCGGCCTGGTCACGGCCGGCATCGCGCTCTTCATCGCCCTGGTGATGATCTTCCACGCGCAGATCCCGAACAACATCGGCAACCTCGGCAGCCTGACCGAGACGTTCCTGCCGTGGCTCGGCCTCTTCCTGCCGGTGCTGCTCGTCGTCGCCGTGCTGCGCAAGTCCGCCAGCGCGCTGATCGCCCTGCTGCTGCCGGTGATCGTCTGGACCGATTCGTTCGGCGGCCTGATCACCGACAAGTCGGGCTCCGGCGGCGACCTGACCGTGGCCACGCACAACGTGAACGCGGACAACCCCGATCCGACCGGCACCGCCCAGGACGTCGCCTCGTCCGGCGCCGACGTGATCGCCCTGGAGGAGCTCACCTCCGATGCCGTGCCCACGTACGAGAAGGCCCTCGCCGGCCAGTACAAGTACCACTCGGTGCAGGGCACGGTCGGCCTGTGGAGCAAGTACCCGCTGAGCGACACCAAGCCCGTCGACATCAAGCTCGGCTGGACGCGCGCGATGCGCACGACGGTCGCCACCCCCAAGGGCGACGTCGCCTTCTACGTCGCGCATCTGCCGTCGGTGCGCGTGAAGCTCGACGCGGGCTTCACCGCCAACCAGCGGGACAACAGCGCCGACGCGCTCGGCGAGGCCATCGCCGACGAGAAGATCGGCAGGATCGTCCTGCTCGGCGACCTCAACGGCACGATGAACGACCGCGCCCTGAACGCGGTCACCTCGCAGCTGCGCTCCACCCAGGGCGCGGCGGGCAACGGCTTCGGCTTCAGCTGGCCCGCGTCGTTCCCGATGGCCCGCATCGACCAGATCATGGTCAAGGACGTCGAGCCGGTCTCCTCCTGGACGCTGCCGGAGACGGGCAGCGACCACCTGCCGATCGCGGCACGGGTGGACCTCTCCTCGTAACGCCCCCGTCGTCCGCCTTTGACCCCGGGGTCCCGACCCCACGGAATACTCGGGCCGCGCGGCCTTGTTCGGCACGTAGAATTGCGGGTTCCGCTTTGTCCCGCGGGCTCCGCACCCCCGCCGTTCCAGGCCGCCACCGCCGCCGGCCGTCCGGCCCCGCCGCACGCCCCCCTTTCCGTGGAAGGTACTTCTCCATGCCCCTGGCCCTGGTTGCCCTCGCCGTGGGCGCCTTCGGCATCGGTACGACCGAGTTCGTGATGATGGGCCTGCTGCCCAACGTCGCCGACGACCTGCACATATCCATTCCCACCGCCGGACACCTGGTCTCGGCGTACGCCCTCGGCGTCGTCATCGGCGCCCCGCTGCTCGCCGCCCTCACCGCACGGCTGCCGCGCCGCCGCGTCCTCATCGGCCTGATGGCCCTGTTCGTGGTCGGCAACGCCCTGTCGGCGGCCGCCCCCGACCACCACTGGCTGCTCGCCGCGCGCTTCCTCAGCGGGCTGCCGCACGGCGCCTTCTTCGGCGTCGGCGCCGTCGTCGCCACCGGGCTCGTCGCGCCCGAGCGCAAGGCCCGCTCGGTCTCCCTGATGTTCCTCGGCCTGACCGTCGCCAACATCGTGGGCGTCCCGGTCGGCACGGCGATGGGCCAGCAGCTCGGCTGGCGTGCCACGTTCCTCGGGGTCAGCGCGATCGGCCTCGCGGCCATCGCCGCGCTCGCCCTCCTCGTCCCGGCCGACCACGGCCACGGCGACGCCGTCGGACTGCGCGGCGAACTGCGCGCCCTGCGCAGCGTCCCGGTGTGGCTGGCGCTCGGCACCACCGTCGCCGGCTTCGGCGCGCTGTTCTCGGCCTACAGCTACATCACGCCGATGCTGACGGACGCGGCGGGCTACGCCGAGTCCAGCGTCACCCTGCTGCTCGCGCTGTTCGGCGTCGGCGCGACCGCGGGCAACCTGCTGGGCGGCCGTCTCGCGGACCACTCCCTGCGGCGCACGCTGTTCGGCGGCCTCGCCGCGCTCGCGCTCGTCCTCGTCCTGTTCCCGCTGCTCATGGGCGCCGCGTGGAGCGCCGCGCTCGCGGTGGTGCTGCTCGGCACGGCGGCGTTCGTGACCGGGTCCCCGCTGCAGCTGATGGTCATGGAGAAGGCCGCGGCGGCCCCGTCCCTGGCCTCGTCCGCCAACCAGGCGGCGTTCAACCTCGCCAACGCGGGCGGCGCGTGGATCGGCGGCCTCGCCCTGGCGGCAGGCTTCGGCGTGACGTCCCCGGCGGTGGCGGGCGCGGGCCTCGCGGTGCTGGGCCTCGCGGTGGCCGGGGTCGCCTACGTGGTCGACATGCGGCGGCCGGTGGTGGCGGCGTCGCGCCCCGTGAAGGGCGCGGGGAACCGCGCGACCGGTCCTCACCGGCCCGCGGATCCCTCACCGGACGCCTGCGTCAGCCGGCAGCGGACTCGCGCCACCGATTGGTGATCGGCAGCCGCCGGTCCTTGCCGAAGCCCTTCGCGGAGATCTTCGTGCCCGGCGGGTACTGCCGCCGCTTGTACTCCGCCGTATCCACCATCCGCAGCGTCTTCGTGACCAGCTCCCGGTCGAAGCCGGCCGCCACGATCGCGTCCGCGCCCTGGTCCCGGTCGACGTAGAGCTCCAGGATCCCGTCCAGGACGGGGTAGTCGGGCAGCGAGTCCGTGTCGACCTGGTCGGGCCGCAGCTCCGCGCTCGGCGGCTTGCTGATGGAGTTCTCCGGGATCGGCGGCGTCTGCCCCCGCTCCTGGGCCGCGCGGTTGCGCCACTTCGCGAGCCGGAAGATCGACGTCTTGTAGACGTCCTTGATGGGGCCGTACGCGCCGACGGAGTCGCCGTACAGCGTGGAGTACCCCACCGCCAGCTCGGACTTGTTGCCCGGCGCGAGGACGATGTGCCCCTCCTGGTTGGAGATCGCCATCAGCATCGTGCCGCGCAGGCGCGACTGGAGGTTCTCCTCGGCGAGACCGGTGAGCCCGAGCGACCCCATGTACGCGTCGAACATCGGGGCGATCGGCACGGTACGGAAGTTGAGCCCCGTGCGCCGCGCCAGCTCCTCGGCGTCGCCGATGGAGTGGTCGGAGGAGTAGCGGGACGGCATGGCGACGCCGTACACGTGCTGCGCGCCGAGCGCGTCGCAGGCGATGGCGGCGGTGATCGCCGAGTCGATGCCGCCGGAGAGCCCGATCAGGACGCTGCTGAAGCCGTTCTTCGCGGCGTACGCGCGCAGGCCCACGACCAGCGCGGAGTACACCTCCTCGGCGTCGTCGAGCCGCTCCGCGTACCCGCCGGTGAGCTCCGGCTCGTACGCGGGCAGGGGCTCGTCGGAGAGCGTGACGTGCTCGATGCGCAGGCCGTCGTCCACGGTGCCGGACGGCGGCACCGGCGCGGCGGCCGGCAGCTCCAGGTCGAGCACGACGCAGCCCTCGGCGAACTGCGGGGCGCGCGCGATGACTTCGCCGTCCTTGTCGACGACGATCGAGTCGCCGTCGAAGACCAGCTCGTCCTGCCCGCCGATCATCGCGAGGTAGGCGGTGGTGCAGCCGGCCTCCTGGGCGCGCTTGCGCACGAGGTCCAGGCGCTGGTCGTCCTTGTTCTGCTCGTACGGCGAGGCGTTGATGGAGAGCAGCAGGCCCGCCCCCGCGCTGCGGGTCGCCGGGACGCGGCCGCCGTCCTGCCAGAGGTCCTCGCAGATGGCGAGCGCGACGTCGACGCCGTGCACCCGCACGACCGGCAGGGTCTCGCCCGGCACGAAGTAGCGGAACTCGTCGAAGACGCCGTAGTTGGGGAGGTGGTGCTTGGAGAAGGTCAGGACGGCCTCGCCGCGGTGCAGGACGGCCGCGGCGTTGCGCGGGGCGCCCGCGGGCTGGCCGAACTTCGGCTTGGCCTCCTCGGTGCGGTCGAGATAGCCGACGACGACCGGCAGCTCGCTGAAGCCCTCGTCCTGGAGCCGCACGGCGAGCGCGCGCAGCGCGGCCCGCGAGGCGTGGACGAAGGACGACCGCAGGGCGAGGTCCTCGACGGGATACCCGGTCAGCGCCATCTCGGGGAACGCGACGAGATGCGCCCCCTGCTCGGCGGAGTGCCGGGTCCAGCGGACGATCGCCTCGGCGTTCCCGGCGAGATCGCCGACGGTCGAGTCGATCTGATTCAGGGCGAGGCGTAGTTGAGGCACGCGGCCCAGTGTAATCGTCAAAGCGACGCGATGCCCTCCCGGAAGGGTGTGGGGCGCCCCACGTGGGGGCGCCCCGTGCGGCTAGCGGCGGTAGCCGAGGACCGTCATCATGCCCGCCTCCGCGTGGTAGACGTTGTGACAGTGGATCATCCACAGGCCCGGGTTGTCCGCCTCGAAGTCCACCGTCAGCGTGCCGTTCGGCAGGATGACCGCGGTGTCCTTGCGGGGGCCGCCCGCCGTGTTCGCCAGGGCGAAGGTGTGGCCGTGGAGGTGGACGGGGTGCCACATCGACGTCGAGTTGGCGAAGGTCAGCCGGACCCGCTCGCCCGCGCGCACGGGGTGGCGCTGACCGGGGGAGTAGGGCTTCTTGTCGAACGCCCAGTCGTACTTGGCCATGCCGCCCGTCAGCTGGATCCTGATCGTCCGGTCCGGCTTGCCGGAGGGCAGGGCCACGGACTCGTGCGCCCTCAGCTTGTCCGCCGTCAGGAGGCGGCCCGTCAGCTCCTCGGGGCGGGTGGAGGCGGTCGGCGCGGCCCCGCCGCCCGTGCGCAGCACCGCGAGCGCCGACGCCTTCTTGCCCTCGGCCAGCGCGGTCAGCGGGAAGACGCCGTCCTTGGCGGTGACCAGCACGTCGTACCGCTCGCCCATGCCCAGGAGCAGGGCGTCCGTCTTCGCGTGGGCCACGGGGAAGCCGTCCGTGTGCGTCACCGTCATCTCGTGGCCGCCGAGCGCCACGCGGAAGGCGGTGTCGCCCCCGGCGTTGATGATGCGCAGGCGGATGCGGTCCCCGGGGCGGGCGCGGAACTGCGAGGGCTCCTTCGCCGTACGCCCGTTGACCAGGTAGTACGGGTAGGCCACGTCGCCCGCGTCGCCGCCCAGCAGGTCGCTCTTGGCGCCCATCATCATCCGGGAGGGGCCGGACGGCTTCGGTGACGGCTCGGTCCGCGCCGCCGCGTGCGACATGTTCGACATGTCGTGCCCGCCGCCGTGGTCCATGCCGCCGGAACCGCCGTGGTCCATGCCGCCCGAGCCGCCGTCGCCGCCCATGTCGTCCCCGCCCATGTCGTCCCCGCCCATGTCGTGGCCGGCCATGCCCTTGCTCAGCTCCGCGAGGACGCCGTCCGGGGTCGAGCCGTCGACCCCGTCGACCCAGTCGTCGAGGACGATCACCCACTCCTTGTCGTACTTCAGGGGCTCCTTCGGGTCGTCGACGATCAGCGGTGCGTACAGCCCCCGGTCCTGCTGGGTGCCGGAGTGGGGGTGGAACCAGTACGTCCCCGGGTGCGGGACCGCGAAGCGGTAGGTGAAGTCCGCGCCGGGCTTGATGTCCTTCTGGGTGAGGCCGGGCACGCCGTCCATGTCGTTGCGCAGGGCGATGCCGTGCCAGTGCAGGGAGGTGGCCTGCGGGAGGTGGTTGGCGAGGGTGAGGGCGAGGGTGTCGCCCGCGGTGACGCGGACCTCCTTGCCGGGGAGGCGGTCGCCGTACGCCCACGTCCTCACCGTGGGGCCGCCCAGGTCGAGCCTGGTCTCCATCGCCATCAGCTTCACTTCGCGGACCCGGCCGCCCCGGGCGCGCTTCTTCTCGGCGGCCGCGACCTCCTTGCCCGCCGGGTCCACATAGTCCCCGGCGCCGGCCGAGCCGCCCGCTCCGTGACCGCCGTGCCCGCCGGAGTCCGAGCCGGAGCACGCCGTGAGGACGCCCGTCCCCGCGACGGCGGCAGCGGCGCCGAGCAGGGTGCGGCGCGAGGGGGTGGGCAGAGTGTGTTGACGCATGACTGGGTGACACCTCGTCTGGTGGTGCGTGCAGGTGGGCGCATCCGCTGCTTCTGGTACACCGCTCGACGCCCTCGGGTTCCCTCCGGAACCGCACGAGGTGCGCGGGCAGCGCGAAGCAGCCGGTGCGCGGGCCTATATGCGCAGTACCGACAGACGGGAGAGCAGGGCACGGGGCGGCGGCGGTTGCGGCCGCTGGACCAGCAGGAGCCGCCGGAGTCCGGGCGCGTGGGCGAGGGTCCCGCCCGGCCGGAGCAGTCCGGCGCGCACGAGCAGCGCGAGCGTGAAGGCGCCGAGCACCGCGAGACACACGGACAGCGGATCCATCCCCGTCCCGCCGTGCCCCGGCTCGGGGGAGGGGGCGGCGCGGGCCACGCGGACGACGTCGGCGCCGTGCGCGGGCGCGGGCGTGCTCACGACGTCGGTGCGGTGGGCGGGCTCGGCCAGGCGGATGG
The DNA here is from genome assembly GCF_040680155.1 of Streptomyces sp. NPDC052114. Classification (NCBI taxonomy): domain Bacteria; kingdom Bacillati; phylum Actinomycetota; class Actinomycetes; order Kitasatosporales; family Streptomycetaceae; genus Streptomyces; species Streptomyces sp. NPDC052114. The sequence continues at coordinate 825,916 of NZ_JBFAWC010000001.1, forward strand.
CGTCCGTGCCGCGATGGGACGCGGTCAGACCGACGGCATTCGCGCCGCTACGGGGCTCGGCCACGCCCACGGCATTCGCGCCGCGATGGGACGCGGTCACGCCCATGGCGTCCGCGCCCGCGCGGGGTCCCGCCCCGCCCCCGTGTCCGGCGGGCATCCCGTGCCCCGTCGGCGGCGGGGCCACCGCGGCCCCGCCCCCGTGGCCGCCGTCATGACCGCCCGAGGGATGCCCCAACGTATGCATCGTCACGATCCCGAAGAGCAGCGCGGCGAGCAGCAGCAACTGCCCGTGCCCCGTGCGGCTCCTCGTCCTCGCCATGGGGGAAACCCTACCCCCGCCGGGTATCCGGCGACATGCGGGCCCCGGGCACTGCGACGATCATGAGCGCATGACGACTACGGACGAACCGGAGCAGACCGGCACCGGCACGTTGCCGGAGCCGGACCCCGCCATGCCGCGGCAGGTCATCTCCTGGGTGACGCTCGCCCTCATGACCACCGCGTCCGTGGCCAGTCTGCGTCCCTCGCCCTCGATGGCCATCTACGGCCTCGCCGCGGTCTTCCTCTACCTGCTGCCCGCCGTGGTCTTCCTGCTGCCCACGGCCCTCGTCGGCGCGGAACTCGCCTCCGGGTGGTCCGGCGGCATCTACCGGTGGGTCAGCGAGGCCCTCGGCAAGCCGCTCGGGTTCGTCGCCGTGTGGTGCCAGTTCGCCATGACCATCGCGTACTACCCGAGTCTGCTCGCCTACGTCGCCTCGACGTTCGCGTACGTCGTCCACCCGAGCCTCGCCGAGAACGGCCCCTACGTGGCGATCGTCATCGTCGTCATCTACTGGACCGGCGTCTGGATCACCTCGCGCGGCACCAGGACGGTCGCCGGGCTCTCCTCCCTCGGGCTCATCATCGGCACCCTCATCCCCGGAGTCGTCCTCGTCGTCCTCGGCATCGTCTTCCTGGGGCAGGGAAACGCCTCCGCCGCGCCCATGAGCGCCGACCACTGGCTGCCGCCCTGGACCGGCCTGGCCAGCCTGGTCCTCATCGTCAACAACTTCCTCTCCTATGCGGGCATGGAGATGAACGGCGTCCACGTCTCGTCGCTGCGCCACCCCCGCGCCGAGTACCCGCGCTCGATCTTCCTCGCCACCGGCCTCGTCCTGCTGATCTTCATCCTTCCCGCGCTGGCCATCAGCTGGGTCATGCCGTCGGAGGAGCTCAGCCTCACCGCCGGTCTGATGCAGGCCTTCCAGGCGTTCTTCGACCACTTCCACATCGGCTGGATGACGAAGATCGTCGGCATCATGCTCGTCATGGCGGCGCTCGGCGGCATGCTCACCTGGCTCGCCGGGCCCGCCAAGGGGCTGGTGACGCTCGCGCGGCAGGAGGGCTACCTGCCGCCCTTCCTGCAGAAGTTCAACAAGGCGGGCGTCCCCCGGAACATCATGGTCGCCCAGGGCGTCGTCACCACCCTGATCGGTGTCCTCTACGCCTTCAGCAGCGACGTCTCCAGCGCCTACTGGATGTTCTCCGTCATCACCGTGCAGATCTATCTGATCGCCTACCTGCTGATGTTCGTGGCCGTCGTGCGGCTGCGGAAGACGAAGCCGCAGGTGCCGCGCGGCTTCGTGGTCCCCGCCGTGACCCTCGTCGCGGGCGTCGGCTTCGTCGCCTCGCTCGTCGCGCTCGCCATCGGTTTCGTGCCGCCCGACCAGTTCGGCAAGGGGCCGCTGTGGCGCTATCTGCTGATCGTCGGCGGCGGGCTCCTCGCCCTCGGGGTGCTGGCGCCCGCGGCGTTCCTCAAGTACCGCAGACCGAGCTGGATCCACCCCGATCACCGCCCGTCCCATGCGTCCGAATAGCATTTGTCGACCGATGTCCGCATCTACGACGGCAGCCGCATCCATGGCCACTGAGCAGTCGCAGCCGGGTTCCACGCGGAGCCGGAGCCGGTCCGCCGGGCCGCGCGTCCTCGCCGTGCTCCTGCTGCTCGGCGCCCTCGGGTACAGCACCTGGGCGGCCGAGGCGTTCCTGCCGACCGGCCTCTCGCCCCTTTCGGCGTACGTCAGTGAACTCGCCGCCGAGGACCAGCCGTACGGCACGTTCTTCCGCACCGCGGACTTCCTCGCGGGCCTGTTCGTCCTCGTGGCCGCCGTGGGCGCCCTGGTCCGGCTGCCGCGCCGGGGTCGGTGGGCCACGGCGGGCTGGGCGGGCCTCGCGCTGTTCGGGGCGGCCACCGCGGCCGACGCGCGGCTGCCGCTGAGCTGCACGCCGACCGCCGACGCGGCGTGCCTCGCGCGGGAGCGGGCGGGCGATGTCCCCTGGACGCACTCCGCGCACGCCGTCAGCAGCAGCCTCGCGGTCACCGGGGCGCTGGTCGGCATGGTGCTGCTCACGGTCGCCGCGCGGTGCTCGCTCGCCGGTACGTGGCCCGCGCTCGCCCGCACGGGACCGGCCCTCGTCGTCCTCGAACTGGCCGCCACCTGCTGGACGCTGGCGTCCGTCGCCGCGTTCGAGGCGGGGCGCGGCACCTGGGGGCTCGGGGTCGGGCAGCGGCTCCAGGTGCTGTGCATCGCGGTGTGGATCACGGTCCTCGCGTGGTCGCTGGCGACCGCCCGGGAGCGGCGGGGGTGACCTTCGTACGCATCGGGGGAGTGCCGCACCACGTCGAGGTGACGGGGAGCGGGCCGGTGTGCGTGCTGAGTGCCGGGCTCGGGCTCGGCTGGTTCGACTGGGACCCCGTGGTGCCGCGGCTCGCGCCGCACCGCACCGTCGTCCGTTTCGACCGGCCCGGTCTGGGACTGAGCGGCCCCGCGCGCGAGGCGCCCACCGTGCGCGGTGAGGCGGAGCGGATCCTGCGGGTCCTGGCGGCCGTGGGGCTCGGCGGGGAGCGGGTGACGGTGGTGGGGCACTCGCTCGCCGGGTTCCACGCGGAGGCGTTCGCGCGGCTGTATCCGGAGCGTACGGCGGGGCTCGTCCTGGTCGACTCCAGCGTCGAGGAGCGGCCCCGGGTGCGCGTGCCGCGCGGGGTGCGGGTGGGCGCCACGCGCGCGTGCGGGGCGGTGCTGTGTGCGGCGGGGCTGCCACGGGCGGTGGGGCCCGCGCTGCGGGGTCTTGTGGCGCCGACTCCCTGGGCGCGGGTGTACGGGAGCGGGCGGGTGTGGCGGGCGGCGCTCATGGAGTACGCGACGTACGGCGACGTGGCGGTCGGGCTCGCCGCGGTGCGGCGTGGCCGCCCTCTGCCGGAGGGGGTGCCGGTGACGGTGCTGGCCGCTCACGCGGGGGGTTCGCGGGGGTGGGTCGAGCGCCAGCGGGGGCTGGCCGGGGGCCTTGGTGGGGTGTTCCGGGTCGCGGAGCCTTCGGGGCATCTGGTCATGCGGGATCGTCCTGCGGACGTGGCGGAGGCGGTGCTCTCCACGGTCGCTTCTGTCGCTTCCGGCTGACGGCCGGTGTGTGGCATCCCTGTCCCGCCGCTCCGCGGCGGATCGTCCCACCCACCCGTATACCCGGCACCGAGCGCCCACCGTAGGAACCTCGTCAGCCGATGCCCCCGACCCCGGTCCGCCGCTGCAAGAACCCGCCACCCACCGGAAATGCGCCGCCCCGACCGGCCACTGCGGTAACCCCCGCCGCCGGTCCCCCGCCCCCGACCGGCCACTGCGCGAACCCCCGCAGGCCATTCCTCCTCCCGGGGGACCCCGACCGGCCGCCATAAGCCCCCCTCGCTACCCCGCCACCCCCCGTACCGGCCTCACGCTGTCCCTGATCACGATGTGTGTGCCCAGGACGTGGCGTTCCTGGCCTGTCCTCGGGGAGCCCGACAGGGCGCGGCGGACCGCTGTGCGGCCCATTTCCTCGGCGGGGATGTGCACGGTCGTCAGGCCGGGAGTGATGTCCGCCGCCACGGGGTCGTCGTTGTAGCCGACCACCGACATGTCCTGCGGCACCCGTATCCCGTACTCGCGGAGCGCGATGACCGCTGCCGCGGCGGCCCGGTCGTCGCCTCCGAAGACCGCCGTGAAGTCGGGCTTCCCGTCGGCCTTCTCCAGGAGGTCCCGCATCGCCCGGTAGCCGCAGTTCTGCCCGAAGCCGACCCCGTGGAGGACCGCCTCGCTCCGGGGTACGCCGTGGTCGTCGAGGGCCCGGAGGTAGCCGGCGAGGCGGTCCTCGCCGGTCGTGTTCCCCGGCTGGTAGCCGAGGAGCGCGATCCGCCGGTGCCCGGCGCCCAGCAGGTGGCTGGTGACGGCGTGGGCGCCGGCCTCGTTGTCGTACTCGACCACGAGCGCCGGCACGTCCGGCGCGGGGGCGGGGCGGCCGCACAGGACGAGCCGGGAGCCCGCCGCGGCGAGCGCCTCCGCGTACCGCGCCATCCGCTGGCGGTACTCGTCGTCCTGGACCGCGCCGCCGACCAGGACGACGGCCTCGGCGGCCTGCTCGCGCATCATCTGCACGAGCGCCAGCTCGCGCGCCGGATCGCTGCCGGTGGACGCGACGAGCGTGAGGCGCCCGTGCTGGGCCGCCTCCATCTCCACGCCCTGCGCGACCTGTGCGTAGAACGCGCCCACCACGTCGTAGGTGAGCACGGCTATCGTCTTGCGGCCCGCGCCCGCCAACGCGCGCGCGTGCGCGTTGGCGACGTAGTCGAGGTCCTTGACCGCCCGCAGCACCTTGGCCCGCGACGCCGTGGACGTCGGGTAGTTGCCCGCGAGGACCCGCGAGACGGTCGCCACCGAGACCCCCGCGCGCGCGGCCACGTCGCGGATCGTGACCCGCTCACCCACCTGTGTCTCCCTCACCCAGCGGCCTGTCGGCCGGCCAACCCTGCGGATCCGGGGCGGAGTTGCCCCCACGGCAGTCGCCGCCCCGGACCCATCATCCCGCGCCCGGACCCCGGCTCAGTGCGCGGCCTCGTACTCCTTCAGGAACTCCTCGGCGGACCTCTTGCCGCCCTGCGACTGCCACTTCTGGTGGATGGAGTCCCACTCGGAGAGCTTCTTGCGGCCGGAGACGATCGCGGTGACGCCGTCCTCGATGATCTGCTGCATCGAGGCGCCCTGGCGGTTGTACGTGTCCGACATCAGGCCCCAGTGGTCGTCGGGCACCAGCAGCGGCACGACCTTCTTCTCCCAGGCGTGCAGCCGCTCGGTGAGGTCGGGGAAACCGGGGAAGTACAGCGGCTGCGGCGCGTCCATGAGGTACGGGAAGGGAAGGTTGGTCTTGGAGTCGATCAGGCCCAGCTCGGTGGCGACCGGGTCGCCGCCCTTGTTGTACGTGAAGTGGGTGCCCTCCACGCCGTAGTGCATCAGCTCGTACTCCTTCGAACCGAACGGCGAGGCAAGCCAGTTCAGTACGCGCAGCATGAGCTGGACGCGCTCCTTGGAGGCCTTCTTGATGACCGTGTAGCCGAAGCAGCCGCGGTTCTGCTGGTAGACGGGGGTGACGCCGTCGACGGCGTAGGGCTCGGCGACGTCGAGGGTGAACTCGTCCTTGATCCCCTGGGCGTTGGAGATGACGGCGCCCCAGCCGTCGGTCATCGAGCGGACGGTGCCGTTGTAGAACTGGGTCTTCAGGTCGACCTGGGAGATCGAGGTGGCGTCCGGGTTGTACGAGCCGTCGCCCCGCATCGTGGACATGTACTCCAGGGCGGCCTTGAACGCGTCGGTCCCGTACATGTCGGTGACCTTGCCGCCCTTGATCTGCCACTGGTTGGGCGCGCCGTGCCACATCGCGTGGTAGAGGTACCCGTAGAAGCCGACGGTGGACGCGCCGAGGGCGAACTTCTTCCCCTGCGAGGCCTCCTTCGCCATCGCGCGGAAGTCCGGGGCGGACATGCCGGGCCGGTAGCCGGCCTTGTCGAAGGCCTCGCGGTTGATGAACATCGCGCCCTGCACCTTGGCGCGCTCGATCGGCAGGCCGTAGATGCGCCCGGCGATGCGGCCCATGCCCTCCCAGGCGTACGTGGGGATATTGGCGAGGTTCGGGTAGTCCTTGACCGCGTCGCCGGAGAGGTGGTCGCTGAGGTCGGCGCAGCGGGACTTCACGAACTGCGACTCGCGCGGCAGCACGTACCCGCCACCGAAGTTGATCATGTCGGGCAGGTCGTCGCCGGACATCAGCGTGGACATCTTGGCGCGGAAGTCCGCGTCGGGCACGACGGTGAACTCGATCTCCACGCCGAGCGCCTCGTTCACCGCCTGCCAGTACTTGTTCCGGCCGACCGGCTTCGGCGGGGTGCCGTAGGTGATGGTCATGACCTTGATCTTCTGCTTGCCGGTGCCCGGCTTCTCCGACATCGCCCGCACGAGCCTCTCCGGGTACTTCGTGTACCCGGGCTGCACGCCCTCGGCGGTCGGCGCGAGGTCGGGAGCGGGGCCCTTCGCGGGGGTGTACGTGGGCCAGGGCACCGCCTTCTTCCCGGCGTTGGAGACGTTGCCGCCGCCGCTGGAGTCGGTCGAGCAGGCGGTGAGGACGGCGGGGGCGGCCAGGGCGGCGCCGCCGACGGCCATGGAGCGGAGCAGGGTGCGCCGCGACATCGAGGAACCGGACACGTGAATGAACCCTTCAGGACGACGAGTGGGAGAGAAGCTCAGCTCTTGATGGCGCCGGTGAGCACGCCCTTGGTGAAGTACTTCTGAAGGAAGGGGTAGACGAGCAGGATCGGCACGGTGGCGATCACCAGGACCGCCATCTGCGTGGTCTGCGGGGCGGAGACCATGCCCGCCTCGCTCAGGCCGGTGTCGGCGATCTGGGAGCCGCCGATGACGTACGTGCGCAGCACCTGGGAGAGCGGCCAGTGGCCGGACTCCATGTAGATCGAGGCATGGAACCAGGCGTTCCAGTAGCTCACCGCGTAGAAGAGGGAGACCACGGCGAGGGCCGCCTTCGACAGCGGCAGGACGATCCGCCACAGGATGTGCCAGTCGCCGGCGCCGTCGAGCCTGGCCGCCTCGTACAGCTCCTCGGGTATGCCCTGGAAGAAGCCGCGCAGCACGATCAGATTGAAGACGTTGATGAGCACGGGTGCGATCAGCGCGGCATACGTATCCATCATCCCCATTCCCTTGACCAGCAGGAACGCCGGGATCATGCCGGGCGGGAAGAGGAAGGTGAACAGGATGAGCAGCAGCACGGGCTTGCCGCCGAAGACGCCGGGGCGGGCCAGCGCGTAGGCGAGGAAGGTGGTGCACGCCAGCGAGAACAGCGTGCCCACGAGGGTCAGGCCGACGCTCACGCCGAGCGCCTTGGTGACGATGCCGCCGCTGAGGATGGTGCGGTAGGCCCGCAGTGTCGGATCGCTCGGCCACAGGACCCAGCCGCCGTTGTCCACGACCTCGCGGTTGGAGGCGAGCGAGGTCGAGACGATGACGAGGAAGGGAATCAGCACGAGCGCGAGGACGATCACCACGGCGACCGCCTTGGCGGCCTTGGTCGCGAACCGCGGCTTCTCCATCCAGGCGGGCCTGGTGACATGACCGGTACTCACTTGTAGACCCCCTGCTCGCCGAGCCGGTGGGCGACCCGGTTGGCGGTGAAGACGAGTGCCGCGCCGACGACACCCTTGAACAGACCGGCGGCCGCCGCGTATCCGGTGTCGCCGCCGACGATGCCCTGCCAGAAGACGAAGGTGTCGAGGACCTCGCCGACCTCCGGGCCCACCGACTGCCGTTGGAGCAGCATCTGTTCGAAGCCGACGGAGAGGATGTCGCCGAGCCGCATGATCAGCAGCAGGATGATGATGGGCCGGATGCTGGGCAGCGTGACGTGCCAGAACCGCCGCCAGGGCCCGGCCCCGTCGATGGCCGAGGCCTCGTAGAGCTGCTCGTCCACCTGCATCAGGGCGGCGAGGAAGATGATCGTCCCCCAGCCCGCGTCCTTCCAGATCACCTCGATGACCACGAGCGGCTTGTACGCGTCCGGATTGCCGATGATGTCGACGGTGTGCAGTCCGGAGTCGCTGAGGAAGGTGTTCAACAGGCCGGTGTCACTGAGCACTTGCTGGAAGAGCGCGACCACGACGACCCACGACAGGAAGTGCGGCAGGTAGATCACGGACTGCGTGAAGCGGCGCAGCAGGTCCGAGGTCAGGCTGTGCAGGAGCAGTGCGAGGGCGAGCGGCGCCGGAAAGAAGAAGACCAGCTGGAGCACGGCGATGAACAGGGTGTTCCACGTCGCGTGCCAGAAGTCCGGATCGCCGAACATCCGCGCGAAGTTCTCCGTGCCCACCCAGGGACTGGCCCACAGGCCGTCGAAGGGGACGTACTCCTTGAAGGCCACCGCGTTGGCGATGAAGGCGCCGTAGTGGAAGACCAGGAAGTACACGAGTCCGGGCACCATGAGCAGCACCAGGACGCGGGTGCGCTGAAACCGTTTCCACCGCGCATCACGCCCTGATTTCCCGCCCTTTGTCCCACTGTTGCGCCCGTCGGGCGGCTTCACCGCCTCGGTTTCCGCCCGTTCCTTCGTCACCGTCGGCACGGCAACCCCTCCGTCGTCGGAATAAGGTGCCCGGAATCTAAAGCGGTTACTGCCCTTGGTCAACCCCCTTCGCCTGCCTGTCTCTTGACCACCCTCCCGGCTTGGTCCTAGCCTCCAAGCGCTGGTGAGTAACCGGTTACTACGAGGGATGGTCACGCGTGGCAGAGCAGGCAGTGCAGGCGGATCAGCGGGAGCGGGGCGGCGAGGGGCCGCCGACGGCGGCCCTCGCCATGGGGGCCGAGGTCGCGGACCGCGTGTTCGCCCCGGATCTGCGCGAACGGCTGGCCCGCAGCGTGCGGTTGGCCCCGGAGCCGCTGTCGGGACCGCTCACGGCGCCCGGGTCCCTGGCGGTGCTCGCCGGGACGGAGATCCTGGTCACGGGCTGGGAGTGCCCGCCGCTCACGCCGGAGATCCTGGCCTCCGCGCCCCGTCTCCGCGCGGTGATCCACGCGGCGGGCTCGGTCAAGCCGATGGTGACGGACGCGGTGTGGGAGCGGGGCATCGTCGTCTCGTCGGCGGCGGACGCCAACGCGGATCCGGTGGTGGCGTTCACGCTGGCCGCGATCACCTTCGCGGCGAAGGGGGCGCTGTCCGCCGCCGCGGGGTACGCGGCCGGGTGGCCGCCGTTCGCCGCGCGGGCCGGGGCGGACGCGCGGGTGATCGGCGTCATCGGGGCGTCGCGGATCGGGCGCCGGGTGATCGCCGCGCTGCGGGCGTCGGACGCGGGGTTCCGGGTGCTGCTCACGGATCCCTACGTCGGTCCCGCGGAGGCGGCGGGGCTGGGGGTGGAGCTGGTGGAGCTGGCCGAGCTCTGCGGGCGCAGCAGCATCGTCACGGTCCACGCTCCCCAACTCCCGGAGACGCGGGGGCTCTTGAGCGAGCGGATGCTGCGGCTCATCCCTGACGGGGGGACCGTGATCAACACGGCGAGGGGGGCGCTGGTGGATACGGAGGCGTTGGCGCGGGAGTGCGGGGCGGGACGGTTGGACGCGTTCCTGGATGTGACGGATCCTGAGCCGTTGCCCGCGGGGCACGTGTTGTTGGGGCTGCCCAATGTGCTGGTGACACCGCATGTCGCGGGGGCGCAGGGGAGTGAGGTGCGCAGGCTCGGGGAGTACGCGGTGGGCGAGGTCGAGCGGTACGTGGCCGGGGCGGGGCTCCGCGGGCGGCTCCTCCGCGAGGACCTGCCCCGCCTGGCGTGACGTTCCGCGTGCGCGGGACCGGGCCCACACTCATCGCCGCGCGGCCCGTGCCAGTGCCCCGCCTGCACCGTGCCGGGAGCCTCCTTCATCGCCGCCCGGCACGGTCCGGCTGCGCCGGGGCTGGAGCCACACTTATCGCTGCCCGGCACCGTGGGCTGTGCCCACCCGTTCCGCCTTGCGGAACGCCTGCCCACAGCGGGAGCGGCTACCCTGCCGGTGCCGCCGCCCACAGCGGAGCGGCACGGTCCCGTCCACCGCAGCGCCGGTGCCCACAGCGGGGGCGGCCACATGCCCACCGCGTCGCCGCCCACAGCGGAGCGGCACGGTCCCGTCCGCCGCGGCGCGGGCGCACCGGCCCCCACCGGGCCGCGGTCGCAGACGCTCCTGAGGGGACGTGGGGGTATGTGCGAACGGAGCACTGAGCGCACGCTGGCGTCTTTGGACTTGGGGCGGGGCGCAGGGATGGCGAGTACGCACATACCCCCGCGGCCCCGCCCCCGGGACGGACAAAGGCGCAGACCCGCCAAGGCGCAGACGCCCACGAGCCCGCCCCACAGGCGAAGCAACCGCGCAGACCGCCAAGGCGCAGACGCCCACGTACCCGTTCCACACGCGGACCCAAGGCGCCCCGCACCCCAAGGCGCCCCGCCCGACTACGGTTTCGCGTTGCGGGACTTCAGCATCGTGGACATCAGGGCGATCTCCGACTCCTGCGATTCCACCATCCCCCGCGCCAGCCTCCGCTCCACCGGCACCTCGCACCGCTTCACGCAGCCCTCCGCCATGTGCACCCCACCCCGGTGGTGCCGCGTCATCAGCTGGAGGTAGAGGACCTCCGCCTTCTTGCCGCTCAGCTTGCCGAGGCGGTCCAGTTCCGTCCGCGTCGCCATGCCCGGCATCAGCGCCCCGTCCTCGCCGGCCGGCATGTCCCCCATGCCCATCCACTCCATCGGCGCCCCCTCCGGCACCTTCGGCAGCTCCCACAGGTCCAGCCACCCCAGCAGCATCCCGCGCTGGTTGGCCTGCGTCTGGGCGATGTCGTACGCGAGGCGCCGCACCTCCTCGTCGTCGGTCCGGTCCCGCACGATGTACGACATCTCCACCGCCTGCTGGTGGTGGACGGCCATGTCCTGCGCGAACCCCGCGTCGGCCGACGAGCTCGCGGGCGTACCGCCCCCCGGGTCGGAGCCCGTGGAGGCCACCGCCGCCGTGATCCCGCCCGCGAGGACCACCACCGCCGCGAGGGATCCGAAGAGCCACTTCGTACGCGCCGTCGCCGTCATCGCGGGCCTTTCGCGCCAACTCACCACTCACGCCGCCTTACTGAGCGAGCCCGTTGGTGCACGCCGCACCCGGCTCCGGGGTCTGCTTGCCCTGGACGTACGTGGAGAAGAACTCCTTGACCTTCGGGTCGTCCGCGCCCGAGACCGTCCGCTGGTGCGCCCACGCGGTCAGCATGACCGGGGCCTTCTGGTCCTTCACCGGGCTCATCAGGGAGTACGGCGTGGCCTTGACCTTGGCCTCCAGCTTCTTCAGGTCGGCCGGCTCCGCCTTGTCGTTGTACGTGACCCAGACGGCACCGTGCTCCAGGGAGTGCACGGCGTTCATCTCGGGGATCGCCTTCTTGTAGACGTCGCCGTTGCAGTTCATCCACACCTGATTGTGGTCGCCGCCCACGGGCGGCGTCATCGGATAGTCCACGGTCTTCGTGACGTGCGTACGCCCGAGTTTGCCCCAGACCTTCTCGCCGTCCTCGGTGACCTTGTACTTCGGCCAGGCCTTCGCGTCGTCCTTCGAGCCGGAGTCGTCGGACGCCTTGTCGAAGAGGAGGAATCCGCCCACGCCGAGCGCCGCGACGACGACCGCGCTGACCGTGATCGTCAGGGCCCGGCCCCGGCGTTCGCGTGCGCGGTCGGCCCGGCGCATCTCCTCTATCCGGGCCTTGCGGGATGCGTTGCTCGTGTTCTTGGCGGAACCCATGGTGTGTCCTTCTGGGGAAAGGGACGGACGGGACGACGAACGAGAGTCCGCTGATCGTAATGGGAGAGCGGGCCCGCACACAGGGCGTCCGTGGGGTTCTTGGGCCCGGTGCCGGATCCGGCCACCGCCCGTCGAGGACCCGCCTTCGCACGCCCGCAAAATTTGAGGCGCGGATGCGCATTATCTAGGCTCGACGTCATGCGGCTCATGCGATCCACCGATCTGGCGCTCCGTACGCTCATGCGCCTGGCCGTGCCGGACGGAACGGCCCCCACGACGCGCGAGGTGGCCGCCGACATGGCGGTGCCCTACACCCACGAGGCGAAGGTCGTCGCCGAGCTCCAGAAGATGGGCCTGCTGGAGGCCCGCCGGGGCCGCGGCGGCGGGCTCGCGGTGACCGAGGCGGGCCGCACGGCGTCGGTCGGCGCGCTGGTGCGGGCCTTCGAGGGCGACGGCGACGTGGTGGAGTGCGAGGGCGCGACACCGTGCCCGCTCAACGCGGCGTGCCGGCTGAGGGGCGCGCTGCGCAGGGCGCAGGAGGCGTTCTACGCGTCGCTCGACCCGCTGACGGTGGCGGACATCGTGGCGGCGCCGACGGGCCCCCTGCTCCTGGACATCACGAAGCGGGGCGACGCGTGAACGCCACCCCGCTCGGCGGTACGTGACCGCCACCCGGCACGGGCGGTATGTGACCGCCACCCCGCAAGCCGGTACGTGACCGCTCCCGTACGAAAGCCCTCCGACTACCCCCGCGCCAGCCAGAGGTCGGGCCCGAACACCTCGTAGTGGATGTCGGCCGCCCCGACCCCGCACACCTCCATGAGCTGCGTCCGCACGGCCCGCATGAACGGCAGCGGCCCGCACAGATACGCCCGCGTGCCGGCCGGCAGCGGGGGCAGCGCCGTCAGGTCGGCGAGCCCGGTCAGCTCCGCGGGGTGGCCCTCGTCCGGCCGCTCGTAGAAGAAGTGCGCGGCGCCGTGCGGGAGTTTGTCCGCGTAGGCCGCGTGGTCGGCGCGCAGCGCGTGCTCGGCGGGGGAGCGGTCGGCGTGCACGACGGTGACGGGGCCGCGGTGCCCGTCGGCGGCGAGCTGGTCCAGCATGGCGATCATCGGGGTGACGCCGATGCCGGCGGAGGCGAGCAGCAGCGGGGCGTCCCGGTCGGCGGGGTCCAGGACGAGGTCTCCGTAGGGGGCGGAGAGCCGCAGCACGTCGCCCTCGCGCACGCGCGCGTGCAGGTGGTTGGAGACCTCGCCCTCGGGCGCCCCGGCACCGGCCGGGACGCGCTTCACGCTGATCTGCCGTACCGGCGAGCCGGTCCCGCCCGCTCCGGAGAGGCTGTACTGCCGTATCTGCCGCGCGCCGTCGTCCAGTCGGACCTGCACGGACACGTACTGCCCCGCGCGAAAGCCCGGCGCGGGCGCCTCGCCGAGGGGACGGAGCTGGAACGTGGCGACATCGGCCGCCTCCTCGATGCGGCCGACGACCTCCCACTCCCGCCAGGTGTCGTGGCCCACGGCGCCCTGCTCGGCGTACAGGCGGGCCTCGACGGCGATGAGGGCGTTGGCCATCAGCCAGTAGACCTCGTCCCAGGCCGCGCCGACCTCGGGGGTGACCGCGTCGCCGAGCACCTCGGCGATGGCGGCGAACAGGTGCTCGTGGACCGTCCCGTACTGCTCGGGGGCCACACCGAGCGAGGCGTGCTTGTGGGCGATGCGGTGCAGCATCGCGTCGGGCCGCTCGTCGGGGTGGTCCACCAGGTACGCCGCGAAGGCCGCGATGGACCCCGCCAGGGCCTGCCGCTGGGTGCCCGCGGCCTGGTTGCCGCGGTTGAAGAGGTCCCGCAGGAGCTCCGGGTGGGCGGTGAAGAGCCGCTCGTAGAACCGCTCGGTGATGTCGCCGATGGCGGCCCCGACGACGGGAAGGGTGGCGCGGACGGTGGCGGCTGACTGCTCGGACAGCAACGGGACTCCTCAAAGCCGGAAGCCGGGGAAGCCGGAAAGGCCCGAGAAGCCGGTAAGGCCGACAGGGGGCCTTACGTCTCCCTTGTCTGTGGATCTGACGGTAGAAAACTTGCATCTAAGATGCAAATTAAGAGGGAGCGGCGGGGGTGCGGGCGGGGCGGGACCGGCCCGCCGTTACAGAGCCGCCCATCAGCAGGCACTATGGGCACAGAGCGGCAAGCGGAGCGGCCCGCGGCCCGGCGCGGAACGCGGTGGCAGGGGGTACGCAACGCGCTCGAAACCGCGGAGTGGGATGCTCGGTGCCCGATGTGTCCCGTTGCGCGGGTGCAGGCGGCCTGACCAGCAAGGATGGGTGGAAGCGGAAGATGGACAAGCAGCAGGAATTCGTGCTCCGTACGTTGGAGGAGCGCGACATCCGGTTCGTACGCCTGTGGTTCACGGATGTCCTCGGCTTCCTGAAATCGGTGGCCGTGGCCCCGGCCGAGCTGGAGCAGGCCTTCGACGAGGGCATCGGGTTCGACGGCTCGGCGATCGAGGGATTCGCCCGTGTGTACGAGTCGGACATGATCGCGAAGCCGGATCCGTCGACGTTCCAGGTGCTGCCCTGGCGCGCGGAGGCCCCCGGCACCGCGCGCATGTTCTGCGACATCCTGTTGCCGGACGGCTCACCGTCCTTCGCGGACCCGCGCTACGTACTGAAGAGGGCCCTGGCCAAGACCTCCGACCTCGGCTTCACCTTCTACACCCACCCCGAGATCGAGTTCTTCCTCCTCAAGGACAAGCCGCTGGACGGCTCGCGGCCCACCCCCGCGGACAACTCCGGCTACTTCGACCACACCCCGCAGAACGTGGGCATGGACTTCCGGCGCCAGGCCATCACGATGCTCGAATCGATGGGCATCTCGGTCGAGTTCAGCCACCACGAGGGCGCGCCGGGCCAGCAGGAGATCGACCTGCGGTACGCGGACGCGCTCTCCACGGCGGACAACATCATGACGTTCCGCCTGGTCATGAAGCAGGTCGCGCTGGAGCAGGGCGTGCAGGCCACCTTCATGCCGAAGCCGTTCTCGGAGTACCCCGGCTCGGGCATGCACACGCACCTCTCCCTCTTCGAGGGCGACCGCAACGCCTTCTACGAGTCGGGCGCCGAGTACCAGCTCTCCAAGGTCGGCCGCTCCTTCATCGCGGGCCTGCTGAAGCACGCCGCGGAGATCTCGGCGGTCACCAACCAGTGGGTGAACTCCTACAAGCGCATCTGGGGCGGCTCCGAGCGCACGGCCGGCGCGGGGGGCGAGGCGCCCTCGTACATCTGCTGGGGCCACAACAACCGCTCCGCGCTCATCCGCGTCCCGATGTACAAGCCAGGCAAGACCGGTTCGGCGCGCGTCGAGGTCCGCTCGATCGACTCGGGCGCCAACCCCTATCTGACGTACGCGGTACTGCTCGCCGCCGGCCTCAAGGGCATCGAGGAGGGCTACGAGCTGCCGCCGGGCGCCGACGACGACGTGTGGGCCCTGTCCGACGCGGAGCGCCGGGCGATGGGCATCGAGCCGCTGCCGCAGAACCTCGGCGAGGCGATCGCGCTGATGGAGCGCAGCGAACTGGTCGCCGAGACGCTCGGCGAGCACGTGTACGACTTCTTCCTGCGCAACAAGAAGCAGGAGTGGGAGGAGTACCGCAGCGAGGTCACGGCGTTCGAGCTGCGGAAGAACCTGCCGGTGCTGTAGGCGTAGGTCAGAGGGCTCTCTGCCCACTTTCACGAAAGGGTCCACGGTCATCGACCGCGGGCCCTTTCGGTTGTCCGGTTACGGCTGGGCCGTCTGTGGGCCGTGCGGCCCCAGGCAGGAGGCTGAGGCGATCTGCATCGCCTGTCCCCAGGGGCGGAGTTTGGGCGATCATTCTTCGCATGGATGCTGGCATAGCTGCGGTGCTGGGAGCGCTCGCAGGTCACGACGGGATGGGTCTCACGTTCCGTGGCCAAGATGCAGATGAGGGTCGAGCTGATCCGGGAGGGCAGAGCCCCTCGCAGAGCCTCATATGAGTCCTTCGCTGCCGCTGCCTTGCGTGACCACCTGGCGCCGTGGATCACTTTCGGTCGTCATTTCCAGCTGCCGTCAGAGACCTCCCCCGGTTCCTGGGACGGTGTGGTCGTCGTGAAGCAGGGGGATTTCAAGGACGGCTTTGTCCCTCGCGCTGTCGAGCTGGCGGACGACGTGAGTCGCTGCGGGCGGGGTGTCATTCTCGACGGTCCGAGTTTGCTCGAGCCTCAAGCGACCAAGGTGATGGAAACGGTTGCGGCAATTACCTCGCCCTTCCGGGGCATGCAGATGCTCGATGCTGCCGCAGACGGTGAGGGGACATCGGCTTATGACACTTCGCGGCTCCCCGAATAGCACGGACGCATGGAAGTACCTCAGGGCGTGCATGCCGTGCTCGCAGGCGGCCTGGTGGCGTTCGCTTGGCTGGGGCTCCGGGATGATGTCGGCCGCCATGAGGGCGGGCTTCCAGAAGCGCGATCCACCCAGTGAGAAGCGCCAGTTGATCATCCGCCATGTCCATGCATCCGATTTCGCCCAGTTGGCACCGTTGGCTCCACCGGTTGCCCAGAAGCTGACGCGGTGACTCTTCGGTGCCAGCAGCAGGAAGGGGCCCCGGCAGGCAGCCAAGAGACTTGGGAGTCGGGTGAGGGGCAGTTCTTCAGCATGGGAGACACCAAAAGTTGCGCGGTCGGCAGACGGAGGCGGAAGGATGCGAGCATGCCCAAGTCGAAGAGTTTCACAGTGTGGTTGAAGACCCATGCCGACTAGCGCAATGCGATCGGGGACCTTGCCCGAGACGTCTCCGCTGATCCCGACTGGCCCTCAAACAAGGGACGACAGGGCCAGCTGGACTACCTCGAAGAGTGTGGCGCGATCACGGAGGCTGTCGGACGCTTGAGCGCGCGTGGACTGACTATGAGGCGTACCGACTGCCCAAGGGGAGCCCTGAGGCGGCCTGGGCGGGCCCCCAGCCCTCCAGGCCGGGGGAGAGAGGGCTCGCCCAAGAGCCTTCCGGGCGCAGGAAGGGCCCTGACATCGACTCAGGCGAACGCTGATGGACAACTGCCAGGCCGGACGGCTGGTGCCAGTCTCAGTTCTAGTGTCGATTGCTGCTCAATCCGGGGCGGTACGCCAACCCATCCGCGAACGATCCTGGACCACACTGGAACAAGCCCGGACAGCTCGTAATGCGTAGGTCTAAGGTTCGATTCTCGAAGGTGGCTCACCTTGGAACCCCTGGTCGGATGCAATCCGACCAGGGGTTCTTTGCGTTCAGCGGTAGATGCGGCGATGCCGGCGGGAGCGGGCCGCGCGGGTGGTGCGGTACATATGTGCTGCTCGCAGACGCCGTACGCAAGGAGATCAAGGCGGGGAGATTGCTATGGAGCTTCCGTCGGAATCTCGGCTGGCCTAGGTGTCGGCATGTGGTCCTGTCTCGTCCGTTTTCTCACTCATGTCCAACGTCCCACGGGACGTGCGCGCCCTCAGATCCTCCCACTTGTGCGGCACGCATGCGACCTTCTGCTGGTGCACAAACGAAGCTAGCCTGTCTCAGATAGTTCACTCAGCTAGCGCGACGCCTGCCGGGATTCCTTGCCTCAAGGATTGCGAGAAGAAGTGCCAAACCCTCTTGCACTCGTATCTCAGAGCGGTGGATTAGTGATTAGGATCGGGGGAAATGTATTAACCCCCAGGGGGATGGAAGGAGCCGACAGGGAATCTCTCGACGGCATAATTTCCCTAGTCCAAGAATGCATGAGTGCTGACCTCAAGATTGCCTTGGTTACCGGCGGAGTCGGCGGGAATGTTTTCCTCGACTGGGCGCGCCACGTCGGATGCTCAGACGCACTTATGAATGACATTGGGTGCTCGTTGATCGATATCGGCGCGAGCATCATGGCCGATCACCTAGCTCGCGCAATTGATAGTCACCCTTGTTGCCCAAGGCCTGCAAAAAATATCCAAGACCTGCGAACTCTTCTGCAGCAATATCACACAGTTGTTAGCAGTTCTAGGATCTCCGGAGCGACGACTAGTGATTCCCTGTCGCTGCTGATGGGCGACGCCCTAGGCTACCCGGTTCTTTCCATCAAGCGTGAACTACCTTTTCGTAGCAGTGCAAGAAACCCCTCGCATGTGCAGGATGATCACACCTGCTATGTAACGGTTTCGGACATCGAGAAAGAAGTCACTGAGAGCGGAATCATAGAGCGCGCAGGCTGGCACCCATCGCTGGACGCTTGGTCTCTGCGGCTAATTCGGCGACCATCAGTGAAGTTGCACTTCACGACTATCGATTCCGTTCTGAATTTCCCACTTCGGAAGCAACTTCTTGAAGTCATGAAGGTGGTTGCGTGATCGATCGTCGTGCCGTTAGGGCTGCGAGAGATTCGGCATTGATTGCAGCATTGTTAGGAATCCCAGCAGGACTACTCTCCGACTCAATATCTGAAGCGCTGTCATCCAGGAAAGCTGACTGGCTTTACGTGTTAACCGTGATTCTCTTCATCGCGCTCTTGGTGTTGATCCGCGTCCTGTTTTCCATAAGGTCAGCAGGAAGGTCATCCGGCACCCCCGTGAGCGCGATAGGGAAGGTAAAACCAGCGGATCGAGTATCCCTGTCCGACGTGATTCTAACGGCGCGCGAGGAAGTTGTTTTTTTCGGCGTCAGCGGAAAGCGCACAGTTACCGAAGATGGATTCAGAAGATCATTGGAGAAATTGGAAAATCGCAACCTAAGGATAAGATTTCTGCTACTCGATCCGTCATGCGATGCTTTCGGTCAACGGGCCCGAGATGAAGGTGAATCGGCAGAGGCTTGGCGGGCGGACATGCAAACGACAATTTCTCGTCTCGCTTCGCACAAGAACAGCTCGAATCTGGACATCCGATTGCGTTTCTCCTCCGCCTACCCAGTTTGGCGCGCCATCATCGTTGACAGAGAGCAAGTGCACGTTAGCGTCTTCCTGCCTGGAAGGCGCGGCACCGAGGCGGATCAGTATTCGATGAAAAAATCCGAAGAGCAAATTGCTCACGCGGTCATTAAGAGCTACCAGTTGGCCTGGAAGCAAGCGCAGGAGGTCACATTATGAACAAGGAGAAGATCCATCAAGCAAAGAATTTCGCACTGTACTCGGAATCCTTTTCGACTCCCAACTCCGGGGAGATTCGCAAGATTTCTTACATCGATCAACCCGGTGTAGCTATCGCCGTTCCGATCCTCCAGGACGGCAGCATTATGCTCGTGGAGCAATGGAGGCCCCTTGTTGGTCAAACCCTATTGGAATGCCCGGGGGGGAAGGTGGAGGCGGGTGAAACTCCGGAAATGGGACTCCGTCGAGAATTGTCGGAGGAAGTTGGCCTCCGTCCCGCAACTCTACGTTCACTGGGTTTTTTCTACTCATCCGTCGGGGCGAGCACGGAAAAGATTCACTGTTTTGTGGCAACCGACTTTTCCCCTGCGGATCGATCGGTAAAGGATAAGGAGCGTATTGTCATGAAAAAGTTCAAGGAAGCAGAACTTCTAGATATCGTGCGCACAACAATCTTGCCGGACGGAAAGACGCAGATTGCTTTGGCATCCTACTTCTCCTCGAAGGGAATGTAGATCGCCTTGCATGCGACGGCAGACCCCTTCATCGACCCGTTCACCAGGGGCTCCTATCCGATGTTAGCCCGACTGACCTCCTCAGTCGGCAGGTCGAAGCAGGCTCAGCGAGGGTTGTGGTGCCCTGCTGCGGCGTCATCATGGTCTGTGAGCGAGCCTCCGGTGATCGGGGCTCTGTGGACCCCACTTCGACTGGCTTCAAAAGGCAGCACGGTGAGCAGGCCAACGCACACCTGCTCTTGATCGAGCCGCTGCGGGTGAGCGGGTCTCGCGCCAAGGCTGTCCTAGTTCCGGGGCCAAACAGGGGGCCATACCTCGCAGCCTGCCGTGTACTCCCCTAGGCACGTATGGACAGAACTCACGACGTCATAGTGGTCAACGAGGGGCCTCGCCAGGTCAAATACCGTCGCTATCGCGTTCGGGACGAAGGAGTCGTGGCCCTGCTCCCACGCAAATGCGCCGTGCAGCGACGTCGAGGCACGGCGCATCTGCGTGGGGGAGCTAGCGATCAGTCAACGTCTGGCTTCTCATCGACCTCATCCGTGTCCGGCTCGTTGGAGTCGATCGTTGCCTGTACCTTGACCGCGAGCTTGGACACCTTCTCCCACTCCCGGTGCGAGCCCAGTGGATGTGCACCAGGTACTTCGGGGGAGTGGCTGGGCTGCATGAGGTGTGTCGAAGCGTCATTGGCGTCGGTGAGGGTGTTCCCCAAACAGGCCTTAGCTGTGAGTAACCGCAGGTCGGAGGGCGCGGTGGCGGCCCGCTGTAAATCTGCCGCTGTCCGCGACGGCGGGTCACTCTGCTCGGGCCGTCTCTGGGCCGTCAAGGGCGACCAACAACGACCGTCCACGACCTTCCGGCCGCTGGTCACGAGGGATGGAATTCTGGTTGCGGCAGGTGGCCACTGGACCTCATCAATTCCTGCGCAACAAGAAGCAGGAGTGGGAGGAGTACCGCAGCGAGGTCACGGCCTTCGAGCTGCGGAAGAACCTGCCGGTGCTGTAGTTCCTGCCAAAGCCGCAGACGCGTCCGCCGGGTTGCCGGTCAGGCGCGGCTGCGGCTTTTTCCTTGGTCGCTCGCGCAGTTCCTCGCGCAGTTCCTCGCGCCCCCTACGGGGCACTCACGATCGCGTCCCGCAAAGACGTCGTCGCCCTCACCCGGTACTCCTGGATCGCCCAGCCGTTGCCGTCCGGGTCCTTGAAGTACATGAACGTGCCGCCGTCCTGCGGCGCGTGCTGCACCGGCTCGCTGACGTCCAGGCCGCGCGCCACCAGCTCCGCGTGCGCGGCCTTCGCGTCGGCGACGCAGAGCTGGAGGCCCTGGTAGGAGCCGGGCGGCGGCGTCGGGCCGTCCATCGTGTCCCAGAGCGCGTCGGCCAGGGCGATGGAACAGCCCGAGCCCGGCGGGGTCAGCTGGACGATGCGCAGGCCCGGCATGACCTCCGTGTCGATGTCCACGTGGAAGCCGAGCTTGTCGCGGTAGAACTCCTTGGACCGTTCGATGTCGCTCACCGGCAGCGGGATCACTTCGAGGGTGTATTCCATGGGCGCAGTACACCAGGCGGTCGGCCGCCTGTCAGCGCTGTCTGCGCCATCCGCGTACTCACCGCGCCGCGTCCCCGAAACGCCACCGCGTCTGGCTGAACGGTTCGCCCTTGCCGAAGCCGAACGCCGTGCGGGGCGCCACCGCGAAGACGTACGCGTGGCCGGGCCCGTGGTGGAAGCAGCCGTCCCGCACCTCGTAGTGCCAGAAGCTGCCGTACTTCTCCTCCCAGGCCGCCGCCAGGCGCCGCAGCCGCGCCTCGTCGGTGATCCGCACCGCCGTGCCCTCCACGACCAGGTCGTAGCCCTTGTCCCAGAGGTTCACGCCGGTGGTCAGGACCGTCTCCGGGTTGGCCGCGAGGTTGCGGGCCTTGCGCTCCTCCGGGCCCGTCGCGAAGTGCAGGGCGCCGTCCAGCCAGACGGCGGGCAGCGGCGTGACGTGGGGGCGTCCGTCGGGGCGCACCGTCGAGATCCAGAACAGCTCGGCCGTCCTCAGCCGGGCCGCTGCCTCCTCCCACGGCGTCGCCTCGGCGCCGGGGCTGCTGTACCTCGCGTCGAGTTCCGTACGCGGTTCTCCGCTCGGCATGGTCCGTCCTTCCGTCGTTCCGTCAAGGCTCCGTGTGAAGGACGGACCGCGCACGCGGGCGGAACTCATCGGTGAGGCCGTAGGCTCGGGGCCAGGAGTGATCGAACGGAGGCGCGAGGCCATGACGGTGCCGCAAGGGCGCAGGAGCAGTACGTTCACGCGGCTGCTGCGGCACGGTTTCACGGACCCGTCCACCGCGGAGCGGCTCCTGGACGACCCCGCGCTGAGCGCCGTCCGCTCCGACCCGCTGCTCCTGGACGCGCTCGGCGCCACCGCCGACCCCGACCTGGCGCTGCTCGGCCTGGTCCGGCTCGTGGAGGGGCAGGAGGACGACCTCAGCCGGCGGGAGCTGCTCGACACCCTCGTCACCGCCAAGCCGCTGCGCGACCGGCTGCTCGGGGTGCTCGGCGCCTCCGAGGCCCTCGCCGACCACCTGGCCAGGCACCCGCGCGACTGGCGGGCCCTGGTCACGTACGAGGCGGCCGACCTGCACCCCGGCGTCGAGGAGTTCGAGCGGGGCCTCGCGGACGCCACCGACCCCGTCCAGCTGCGCGTCTCCTACCGCCGCTGCCTGCTGGCCATAGCGGCCCGTGACGTGTGCGGCACGACCGACGTCGCCGAGGCGGCGGCCGAGCTGGCCGACCTCGCCACCGCGACGCTGCGGGCGGCGCTCGCCATGGCCCGCGCGGCGGCGCCCTCGGACGCCGCGCAGTGCCGGCTCGCGGTCATCGCGATGGGCAAGTGCGGCGGCCACGAACTGAACTACGTCTCCGACGTCGACGTCATCTTCGTCGCCGAGGCCGTCGAGGGCGCCGACGAGGGCAAGGCCCTGCGCGCCGCGACCCGGCTCGCCTCGCACATGATGCGGATCTGCTCCGAGACGAACGTCGAGGGCACCATCTGGCCCGTCGACGCCAACCTCCGCCCCGAGGGCCGCAACGGCCCGCTGGTGCGCACCCTCTCCAGCCATCTCGCGTACTACCAGCGCTGGGCGAAGACCTGGGAGTTCCAGGCGCTGCTCAAGGCCCGCCCCGTCGCGGGCGACCTCACGCTCGGCGAGGAGTACGTCGCCACGCTCGCCCCGCTGGTCTGGCAGGCCGCCGAGCGCGAGAACTTCGTGACGGACGTGCAGAAGATGCGCCGCAGGGTCGTCGAGAACATCCCGGCCGGCGAGGTCGAGCGGGAGTTGAAGCTCGGGCCCGGCGGGCTGCGGGACGTCGAATTCGCCGTCCAGATGCTCCAGTTGGTGCACGGCCGCAGCGACCCCTCGATCCGCAGCGGGTCGACGCTGGAGGCGCTGCACGCGCTCGGTGAGGGCGGGTACGTGGGGCGCGTGGACGCCGTCCAGCTCGACGACGCGTACCGCTTCCTGCGCTCCCTGGAACACCGCATCCAGCTCTACAAGCTGCGCCGCACCCACCTCGTGCCCGAGGACGACGCGGACCTGCGGCGCATCGGCCGCTCCCTGGGGATGCGCACCGAGCCGATCACCGACCTGAACCGCGCCTGGAAGCGGCACACGTCCGTGGTGCGCCGGCTGCACGAGAAGCTGTTCTACCGCCCGCTGCTCGACGCGGTCGCCCAACTCGCCCCCGGCGAGGCCCGGTTGAGCACCGAGGCGGCCCGCGAGCGCCTGATCGCCCTCGGCTACGCCGACCCGAGCGCCGCGCTCAGGCACCTGGAGGCGCTGGCGTCCGGGGTCACCCGCAAGGCGGCCATCCAGCGCACCCTGCTGCCCGTGCTGCTCGGCTGGTTCGCCGACTCGGCGGACCCGGACGCGGGCCTCCTGGGCTTTCGCAGGGTGTCCGACGCGCTGGGCAAGACCCCCTGGTACCTGCGGCTGCTCAGGGACGAGGGCGCGGCGGCGGAGAACCTCGCCCGCGTCCTGTCCGCCGGACGGCTCGCCCCCGACCTGCTGCTGCGCGCCCCCGAGGCGGTCGCCCTGCTCGGCGACGAGCGGGGTCTGGAGCCGCGCGGCCGCGCCCACCTGGAGCAGGAGATCCTCGCGGCGGTGCGCCGCGCGGACGGCGCCGAGCAGGCGGTGACGGCGGCGCGCGGGGTCCGGCGCAGGGAGCTGTTCCGTACCGCGGCGGGCGACCTCATCGGTTCGTACGGCACGGAGGACGGCCCCGCCGAGGAGGACCCGGGCGCGCTGGTGGACCGGGTGGGCGACGCGGTCTCCGACCTGACGGCGGCGACGCTCGCGGGCACGCTGCGCGCCGTGGTCCGCGACGGCTGGGGCGACACCCTGCCGACCCGCTTCGCGGTCATCGGCATGGGCCGCTTCGGGGGCCACGAACTGGGCTACGGCTCGGACGCGGACGTCCTGTTCGTGCACGAGCCGCGCGAGGGCGCCGACGAGCAGGAGGCCGCCAAGGCCGCCGCGAAGGTGATCTCCGAGATGCGCAGGCTCCTCCAACTGCCCTCCGCCGACCCGCCGTTGCTCATCGACGCCGATCTGCGCCCGGAGGGCAGGAGCGGCCCGCTGGTGCGCACCCTCAAGTCGTACGCCGCGTACTACCGCCGCTGGTCGCTGGTCTGGGAGTCCCAGGCGCTGCTGCGCGCCGAACCGGTCGCGGGCGACGAGGAGCTGGGGCGCGCCTTCATCGAGCTGGCCGATCCGCTGCGCTATCCGGCGGAGGGCCTCGGCGACGACGCGATCCGCGAGATCCGCCGGCTCAAGGCCCGCATGGAGTCGGAGCGGATGCCGCGCGGCGCCGACCCGACGCTCCACGCCAAGCTGGGCCGCGGCGGCCTCTCCGACGTCGAATGGACCGTCCAGCTCCTCCAGTTGCAGCACGCCTGGGCCGAGCCCGGCCTGCGCACGACCCGCACCCGCGAGGCCCTCGCCGCGGCCTGCGCGGCGGACCTGATCCCGACCGAGGACGCGGCGACCCTCGACGAGGCGTGGGTGCTCGCGACCCGGGTGCGCAACGCGGTGATGCTGGTCCGTGGCCGCGCGGGCGACACCTTCCCCTCCGACGGCCGCGAACTGGCCGCGGTGGGGCGCTACTTGGGCTACGACCCCGGGCACGTGGGCGACATGCTCGACGACTACCGCCGGATCACGCGCCGGGCGCGGGCCGTGGTGGAGGAGAGGTTCTACGGGGCGTAGGGGGCGGCTTCGGGGGAGGGGTCAGCGGGGCGCGTCGTAGGCCGCGAGCATCTCCCGCGCGTGCGCCAGGAACCCTTCGAGCGCCAGCTCGAACGCCCGGTCCGCCCGCCCCGGCGGCACCGCGTCCAGCGCGCGGGCCAGTGCCGGGGTCGCCGTCTCGTCCGCCAGGTCCCACATGGCCTCCGGCGCCGCGAGGTCGAGCGCCGAGCCGAGCACCACGTTCTCCAGGGCGATGATCACCGGCATCACGTCGGGCAGGGCGAACCCGGCGTCCAGGAGGAGGGTGACCGCGCGCTCGTACTGGGCGAGCACCCGCGGGGCCCGCACCGGTGAGGCCATCAGGAGCGGGATCGCCTTGGGGTGGGCCGCGAAGGCCGCGCGGTAGGAGCGGGCCCAGGCCGCCAGGGCCCCGTCCCACGGGCCCGTCAGCGTCGCCGTGTCGATCGCCTCGGACACCCGCTCGCGCAGCAGCTCGACGATGCCGTCGCGGCCGTCCACATGGTGGTACACCGAGCCCGTCTGCACGCCGAGCCGCCGTGCGACCTGCGGCACGCTGAAGTCGCCCTGCTCGTCGACGAGTTCGAGCGTGGTCGTGGTGATGCGCTCCCGGTCGAGGAGTGGTGTGCGCGGCCGTCCCATGGTCCCGATCTCCCTGTGAAGCCTTCCCGAACTGCCCAGGGTGAGGCTACATTGCCGAAACCGAAAGCCTTTAGGTTTTCGGACTCCCCGCCCCATGCCCTGCTCCCGCCTGCCGCAGAAGGGCTGCCTCCCCATGGCCAGCACGCTCCGCACCGGCTCCCTCGGCACCGCCGACATCGCCTTCTTCGTGGTCTCCGCCGCGGCCCCGCTCACCGTCATGGCGGGCGTCGCCCCCATCGCCCTCACCCTCGGCGGCATCGGCGCCCCCGTCGGCTACCTCCTGGCCGGCCTCACCCTCACCGTCTTCGCCGTCGGGTTCACCACGATGAGCCGCCACGTCCGCAGCGGCGGCGCCTTCTACGCGTACATCACCCGGGGCCTCGGCCGCCCGGCCGGCATCGCCGCCGCCCTGCTCGCCATGCTCGGCTACAACGGCATGGAGATCGGCGTCTACGGCCTGCTCGGCACCGCCGCCCAGGACACCGCGGGCGTCCTCTTCGGCGCCGACATCCCCTGGCTCCCGGTCTCCCTCGCCGGCCTGCTGCTCATCTGGTACGGCGGCTTCCGGTCCATCGACTTCGGCGCCAAGCTCCTCGGGGTGCTGCTCGTCGCCGAGACCGGCATCCTCGTCCTGCTCGCCGGCGGCGTCCTGCTCAAGGGCGGCGCCGACGGCCTCGGCCTCGCGGGCCTCGCCCCCGGCAACGTCCTGGTCCCCGGCACGGCCGCCGTCCTGGCCTGCGCCTTCGCCGCCTTCACCGGCTTCGAGTCCACCGTCATCTACCGCCGCGAGGCCCGCGACCCCGACCGCACCGTGCCCCGCGCCACCTACATCGCCGTCGCCTTCCTCGGCCTCTTCTACGCCTTCGTCGTCTGGACCGTCGTCCAGGCCTTCGGCGACGAGCAGGTCGTAAAGGCCGCCGCGTCCGACCCCGCCGGACTCTTCTTCACCGCCATCACCACCTACGTCGGCGCCTGGGCCGCCGACCTGATGCACGTCCTCATCGTCACCAGCGTCCTCGCCTCCCTGCTCGCCTTCCACAACGCCATCAACCGCTACACCCTCTCCCTCGCCGAGGAGGGCGTCCTGCCCGAGGTCCTCGGCCGCGTCCACCCCCGGCACCGCTCGCCCCACGTCGCGGGCGCCGCGCAGACCGCCCTGGGCGCGGCCGTCGTCCTCGCCTTCGCCGCGGCCGACGCCGACCCGTACCAGCAGCTCCTCCTGTGGGTGAACACCCCCGGGATGATCGGCCTGCTGACGCTCCAGCTGCTCGCCGCGATCGCCGTGCCCTGCTACTTCCGGCGGATCAGCCACCAGGAGGGCACCCTGCGCACCGTCGTCGCGCCCCTCGCCGCGACGGTGCTGCTGACCGCCGCGCTCGTCCTCGTCGTCGGCCATGTCGACCTCTTCACCGGCGCCTCGCCCCTGGTGAACACGGTCCTCGTCGCGCTCGTGCCCGCGGTGCTCGTCCTGGGCGTCGCGCTGGCGCTGCGCCTGCGCCACTCGCGGCCCGAGGTGTACGAGAACTTCGCGGCCGAACCGCAGGACGCGCCCGCCACCCCCACGGAGCCGCCGTCACCGGCCTCGCCGACCCCGTCCGCACACGCCTAGTGCCCCACCCGAACGGAGCCCTCCCCGTGCCCGCAGCCGACCTCCTCCTCACCGGCGCCCACGTCCGCACCCTCGACCCCGACCGGCCCGTCGCCACCGCGGTCGCCGTCCGCGACGGAGTGATCGTCGCCGTCGGCGACCCCGCCGACGTACGCGATCTGAGCGGTCCCGGCACCGAGCGGATCGACCTGAGGGGCGCCACCCTCACGCCCGGCCTCGTCGACTCCCACAGCCACCCGGTGTGGGGCCTGGAGATGGCCACCGGCCTCGACCTGACCGCCGTGCGCGACCTCGACGCGCTGCGGGGCGCGCTGCGCGGCGCCGCACGGACCGGGGGCTGGGTGACCGGCTGGGGGCTCGACCACAACGTCTTCGGCGGGCGGCCCGTCGACCGGGTGCTCGTCGAGGACGTCCTCGACGGCGCGCCCGCCTTCCTCCGCCTCTACGACGGGCACTCCGCCCTGGCCAGCGGTGCCGCGCTGAGCGCCGCCGGGATCACCGGGCCGCGCGCGTTCGCCCAGCGCTCCACCGTCGTCTGCGACGCGGACGGGCGCCTCACCGGCCACCTCGTCGAGCACGCCGCCATGGACCTCGTCCAGGCCGTGCTGCCCCGGCCCCCGTACGCCGAGCGGCGCGCCCGCCTGGTCGAGCTGCTCTCCGCGATGGCGGCCACCGGACTGACCGGCGCCCACGTCATGGACATGGGCGGCGGCGACGTACCGGAGCTGCTCGCCTCGGTCGAGGAGGACGGGGACCTGCCGCTGCGGCTGCGGCTCGCGCCCTGGTGCATGCCCGGCACCGGGCGGGACGGGCTCGACGGGATCGTCGCCCTGCAGTCGGCGGCGGGGCGGCTGTGGCGGGTCGGCGGCGCCAAGTTCTTCATGGACGGCACCGTCGAGGGCGGCACGGCCTGGCTGGAGCACGCGGACTGCCACGGCCAGGGCACCGAGGCCTTCTGGCCGGACCCTCAGGCGTACGCGGACGCCGTGCGCCACCTGCACGCGGCCGGGGTGCGGACGGCGACCCACGCGATCGGGGACGCGGCCGTGCGGCACGTCCTCGACACCGTGGCGTCCCTGGGCCCCGGCGGCCGCCTGGCGCACCGCGTCGAGCACATCGAGACCGTGCCGGACGACACGGTGCCGCGCTTCGCCGAGCTGGGCGTCATCGCCTCGATGCAGCCGCCGCACACCGCGTACACGCGGGCCGACCACAGCGACGAGTGGTCCAGGCGGCTCGGCGACGCCCGCGCGGGCCGGGCCTGGCGCATGCGGGACCTGCGGGACGCCGGGGCGTACGTGGCCCTCGGCTCGGACTGGCCGATCGCGCACCACGACGTGCGTCAGGTCCTCGCGACGGCCCGGAGCCCGCGCGGGGCGGCGGGGCCCGCGCAGGGGCTGACGGGGCTCATGGCGCTGGAGGGGTGCACGACGCACGCCGCGGTGGCCGCGGGCGAGGCGGACGTGGCCGGGCGGATCGCCCCCGGGTACCGGGCCGACCTCACGGCCTTCGCCCTCGACCCGGTGGAGGCACCGGCGGACGAGGTGGCGCAGGCGCCGGTCCGTCTCACGGTCGCCGGAGGCCGGATCACGCACCGCGGGGCCTGAGGTACGTACGAGCGGGGCCCGACGCACGTGGAAAGGGCCCACGCACGCGAAAGGGGCCGCACCGGATGCCCCGGTGCGGCCCCTCGAAGGCGTCGTGGCTATGCCTTGAGAGGCGACAGCGACCCCGCGTCGCCCTTCACCGCCACCTCGCGCGGCAGCGCGTACGGCATCGAGCCGTACCAGAGGCGGGCCACCGCGAAGCCGAAGGCCAGGCAGATCATGCCGCCCACGGCGTCCAGCCAGAAGTGGTTGGCGGTCGCCACGATCACGACGAGGGTCGCCGTGGGGTAGAGCAGGCCGAGCACCTTCACCCACGGCACCGACGCCAGGGCGAAGATCGTCAGGCCGCACCACAGGGACCAGCCGATGTGCATCGACGGCATCGCCGCGTACTGGTTCGACATGTTCTTCAGGTCGCCCGAGGCCATCGAGCCCCAGGTGTTGTGGACGACGACCGTGTCGATGAACTGGGTGCCGTTCATCAGCCGCGGCGGGGCCAGCGGATACAGGTAGTAGCCGACCAGGGCCACCGCCGTCGTCGCGAAGAGGACCAGGCGCGTGGCCGCGTACCGCCCGGGATGCTTGCGGAACAGCCACACCAGGACACCGAGCGTCACCACGAAGTGCAGCGTCGCGTAGTAGTAGTTCATGCCGACGATGAGCCATGTCACCGAGTCCACGGCGTGGTTGACGCTCTTCTCGACGGCGATGCCCAGGTCGTGCTCGACGCGCCAGATCCAGTCGGCGTTGCGCAGCGCCTGCGCCTTCTGCTCCGGCACGGCGTTGCGGATCAGGGAGTACGTCCAGTAACTCACCGCGATCAGCAGGATCTCGAACCACAGCCGGGGACGGCGGGGCGTGCGCAGCCGCTGCAGGAGCCGCGGTGCACCGTGCCCATGGCGGTCGTCCTGCTCGCCCGCGATGGGTGATGCGGCGGGCCCTTGCCGGCCCTCGATTGTCGTCACGGTCGTCTCACCCATAGGGACAGAGTCTGCCAGATCCCCACCCCTCGCCCGATCATCCCTTGGTCGGGTTCGGGGCGCATTCCCTACGCCGCAGGAACGAGTCCCCGACCCCGAGAAGCCCCTAGGGGCGCCGGGGCGCGGAAGCGGTTGAACCTCGAACGACCAGCTCCGGCATGAAGACGAATTCGCTCTGCGGCGCGGGGGTGCCGCCGACCTCCTCCAGGAGGGTCCGCACCGCCGCCTGCCCCATCGCGGGCACCGGCTTGCGCACCGTGGTCAGCGGCGGATCGGTGAACGCGATCAGCGGGGAGTCGTCGAAGCCGACCACCGAGACGTCGTCCGGCACCTCCAGGCCCCGCTGCCGTGCCGCCCGTATCGCCCCGAGCGCCATCATGTCGCTGGCGCACGCGATCGCCGTACAGCCCCGGTCCATCAGCGCCGAGGCCGCGGCCTGGCCGCCCTCCAGCGTGTAGAGGGAGTGCTGGACCAGATCCGCCTCGATCTCGTGCGGCGAGAGGTCCAGCTGGTCCTGCATCGTGCGTACGAACCCCTCGATCTTCCGCTGTACCGGCACGAACCGCTTCGGGCCGAGGGCCAGCCCGATGCGCGTATGACCGAGCGAGACGAGGTGGGTGACCGCGAGGCGCATCGCCGCGCGGTCGTCGGGCGAGATGAACGGCGCCTGCACCTTCGGCGAGAAGCCGTCCACCAGGACGAAGGGCACCCCCTGGGCGCGCAGCTGCTCATAGCGCTGCATGTCCGCGGAGGTGTCCGCGTGCAGACCCGAGACGAAGATGATCCCGGCGACGCCCCGGTCCACCAGCATCTCGGTCAGCTCGTCCTCCGTGGAGCCGCCCGGGGTCTGCGTGGCGAGCACCGGCGTGTACCCCTGGCGGGTCAGGGCCTGCCCGATGACCTGCGCGAGCGCGGGGAATATCGGGTTCTCCAGCTCCGGGGTGATCAGCCCGACGAGGCCCGCGCTGCGCCGGCGCAGCCGCACCGGGCGTTCGTAGCCGAGTACGTCGAGCGCGGCGAGCACGGACTGGCGGGTGGCCGCGGCGACGCCCGGCTTGCCGTTGAGCACGCGGCTTACTGTCGCTTCGCTGACCCCCGCCTGGGCTGCGATGTCGGCTAGCCGTGCGGTCACAGGATTGGACTGTACCGGTCGCATCTCAGGCTGCCCACCAGACCGTTGAATCGGCCGGGAGCTCCGTCTCGGCGGTGCCGGGCGCGACGTCCGCGCTCGCGAGGAGCAGGGTGCCGGGGGTGGGCAGGGCGACGGGACGCGCGGTGAGGTTGACCGTGCAGACGAAGGAGCCCTCGGCGGTGGTGCGGCGGAAGGCGAGCACGCCCTCGGGGGCGGGCAGCCAGGCGAGGTCGTGGCCCGCGCCGAGCGCCGGGTGCGTACGGCGCACGGCGAGCGCGGAGCGGTAGAACTCCAGCGTCGACGTCGGGTCGCCGGTCTGCGCCGCCACCGACAGGTCCTTCCAGTCCGCCGGCTGCGGCAGCCAGCTCGGGCCGCCCTCGGCGGGACCGAAGCCGAACGGCGCGCGCTCCCCGGACCACGGCAGCGGCACCCGGCAGCCGTCGCGCGTGCCGTCCTGCCCGGCGGAGCGGAAGAACGCCGGGTCCTGGCGCACCTCGTCCGGCAGGTCGGTGACCTCGGGCAGGCCGAGCTCCTCGCCCTGGTAGAGGTAGGCGGAGCCGGGCAGCGCCAGCATCAGCAGGGAGGCGGCGCGGGCCCGGCGCAGCCCGCGGGCCTCGTCGCCGCCGGCGAAGCGGGTGGAGTGGCGGACGACGTCGTGGTTGGAGAGCACCCAGGTCGCGGGCGCCCCGACGGCGTTCATCGCGGTCAGGGAGCGGTCGATGACGGCACGCAGCGCCGCGGCGTCCCAGTCGGTGGTCAGGTACTCGAAGTTGAAGGCCTGGTGCAGCTCGTCGGGGCGCAGGTACAGGGCGCTGCGCTCGACGGTGGGCGTCCAGGCCTCGGCGACGGCGATGCGGTCGGGGCCGTACTCCGCGAGGATCCTGCGCCAGTCGCGGTAGATCTCGTGCACGCCGTCCTGGTCGAAGTACGGCACGGCCTGGCTGCCGAGCAGCTTGACCTGCTCGTCGTGGCCGATGTCGGGCAGGCCCGGGGCCTTGACCAGGCCGTGCGCGACGTCGATGCGGAAGCCGTCGATGCCGAGGTCCAGCCAGAAGCGCAGGACGGAGCGGAACTCGTCGTGGACGGCGGGGTGCTCCCAGTTGAAGTCGGGCTGCTCGGGCGCGAAGAGGTGGAGGTACCACTCGCCGTCCTCGACGCGGGTCCAGGCGGGGCCGCCGAAGATGGACTCCCAGTCGTTGGGCGGCAGTTCGCCCTCCGCGCCCCGGCCCGCGCGGAAGTGGAAGCGCTCGCGCAGCGGCGATCCGGGGCCCTCGCGCAGCGCCTGCTTGAACCACTCGTGCTGGTCGGAGCAGTGGTTGGGCACGACGTCGACGATGACGCGCAGGCCCAGCGAGTGCGCCTCGCGCACCAGGTCGTCGGCGTCGGTGAGGGTGCCGAACATCGGGTCGACGGCGCGGTAGTCCGCCACGTCGTAGCCCGCGTCGGCCTGCGGCGAGGAGTAGAAGGGGGAGAGCCAGACGGCGTCGACGCCCAGGTCGCGCAGGTGCGGCAGGCGGGCGGTGATGCCGGGCAGGTCGCCCATGCCGTCGCCGTTCCCGTCGGCGAAGCTGCGCGGGTAGACCTGGTAGATGACCGCGTCGCGCCACCACTCCCGGACGGGCGCGGAGTCGGTGGCGGCGGGCGCGGCGGTGACGTGCTGGGTCATGAAGTCCCTTAGGAGTGCGGGGAGTTACAAGGACGTGAGAGGCGTCAGGACTTGGTGCCGCCGGCCGTCAGGCCCGACACCAGGTTGCGCTGGACCAGGAGGAACACGAGGGTCGCCGGGATCAGGATGATCACCGAGGCGGCGGTCATCATGGCCCAGTCGGCGCGGGACTCGGTGGCGAACGTGCGGATGCCGACGGCGAGGGTGTAGTGGTCGGCGCCCATGAACTGGGAGGCGTAGGCGACCTCGCCCCAGGCGGTGAGGAAGCTGTAGAAGGCGGTGACCGCGAGGCCGGGCTTGGCGAGCGGCACGATGAGCCGCCAGAACGTGCCGAACGGGGTGAGGCCGTCGACCCGTCCCGCCTCGTCGATCTCGTGCGGGATGGTGTCGAAGTAGCCCTTCATCATCCAGGCGCAGAAGGGGACCGCGGTCGTCGCGTACGTGAGGATGAGCCCCAGGTAGTTGTCGATCAGGTCGAAGCGGGCCAGGAGTTCGTACAGCGGCACGATCAGGACGGCCATCGGGAACATCTGGGTGACCAGGAAGGACCACATCAGCTGCTTGTGGCCGGGGAAGCGCATCCGGGAGACCGCGTAGCCCGCGCTCGCCGCGAGGAAGACGCCGAGCACCGTGGTGCCGCCCGCGACGATCACCGAGGCGCCGAACCACTGCGGGAAGTCGGTGTCGGTGAGGACCTTGGCGTAGTTGTCGAGGCTCAGCCCGTCGAGCACCTCGCCGGGGCTCTGCCAGGCGGTCTTCGGGCCGAGCGAGATGAAGACGATCCACACGACGGGGAACGCGGCGATCACGCTCGCCAGGATCAGGGTGCCGTGCAGGGCGACCGAGGCGAGCGTCGAGCGCTCCTCGCGGCGGCGCACCTTCTTGGCGCGCGGCGCCTTCGCCGCGGCCGGGGCCGCGACGGAGGCCGGGGAGTGGGTGGTTGCTGAGGTCATGGTGGCGGGCCCCCTCAGGCCTGCTCGGTCTTGAGCTGGCGGCGGCGGTAGAAGGTCGAGAAGGCGAGGAGGAGGGCGAGGATCACGATTCCGTAGGTGGCTGCGCCGGAGTAGTCGGACACTCCGGTGAACGCCTTGCGGAACGCGAAGGTCACGAGGATGTCCGCCTCACCGGTGGTGTTCTGGCCGAGCAGCAGGTAGATCACCGCGAACATGTTGAACGTCCAGATGCAGCCGAGCAGGACCACGGTGTTGGTGACCGGGCGCAGGCCGGGCAGGGTGACGTTCACGAACCGCTGCCAGGGCGAGGCGCCGTCCATCTCGGCGGCCTCGTACAGCTCCTTGGGGATGGACTGGAGCCCGCCGAGGAGCGCCACCATGTTGAAGGGGACGCCGATCCAGACGTTGACCATGATGACGGCGGTCTTCTGGGCGAGCGGGGTGGCCAGCCAGTTCTGGGCGGGCAGGCCGACCGCCGTGATCATGTCGTTGAAGACGCCGTACTGCGAGTTGAGCATCAGGCGCCAGGCGAAGACGCCGACGAAGGCGGGGACCGCCCACGGCAGGATCAGCAGGGCGCGGTAGAGCAGCTTGGCGCGCATCCTGCGGTTGAGCAGCAGCGCCAGGCCCATGCCGATGGCGATGTGCAGGGCGACGCACGACACGGTCCAGACGACCGTCCAGATCAGGCGCGGGTAGAAGTCGCCGTCCGCGCCGGAGAGGACCGACCAGTAGTTGTCGAGCCCGACCATCTCGTACGTCGCGGGGGCGTGGAAGGCGCCGATGTCGCGCGCCACGTTCGCCTCGTTGGCGTTGGTCAGGGAGAGGTAGAAGCCGTAGCCCAGCGGATACAGGACCAGTACCGCGAGGACGATGGTGACCGGAGCCACCATCGCCCAGGCGTACCAGTACTTCTGCCAGGAGCGGCGAAGTGCGGTGATCACGTCAGCTCGCCTCAGCCGCCGATGGTGTAGCCGGGCAGCAGCTTCTTGAAGTCCTTGGCTGCCGCGTCCAGGCCGGACTGCACGGAGATGTCACCCTGGAGGATCTTCGTGTACTGCTGCACGAGCGGCGTGAAGAGGCTGCCGACCTGCGGGAGCGCGACGCGCGGCCGGGCGCTCTTCATGATCGGGTGGAAGCCCTTGATGCGCGGGTCCTTGAGGACCTCGGGCGTGTACGCGGACTCGCGGGTCGGCAGCGTCGCGGTCTCGGCGGCGATCTTCTG
Source organism: Streptomyces sp. NPDC052114 (assembly GCF_040680155.1). Lineage (NCBI taxonomy): Bacteria > Bacillati > Actinomycetota > Actinomycetes > Kitasatosporales > Streptomycetaceae > Streptomyces > Streptomyces sp. NPDC052114. The sequence continues at coordinate 860,227 of NZ_JBFAWC010000001.1, forward strand.
CTGGCTCTGCGAGGTGGTCATGAACTGGGTGAAGAGGTAGGCGGCGTCCAGGTTCTTGGAGCCCTGGTAGACGGTGAGGTCGTGGCCGCCGGTGGGGGCCTGCGGCTTGCCGGTGGAGCCGGCCGGGACCGGGGCGAAGCCCAGGTTGGACTCGTCGCCCTTGAAGGCCTTGCCCGAGAGGTCGTCGGTGACCGACCAGGGGCCCTGGATCAACATGGCGACCTCGCCGTTCTTGAACGAGGTCTGCATGTTGTCGTAGGAGTTGGCGAAGTCGACCTTCGCGGACGCCTGGTCGTAGACCTTCTTCGCCGTGGTGACGGCCTTGACGGCCTCCGGCGAGTTGATCGTGATCTTCTTCGACTTCGTGTCGGCCAGGTCGGTGCCCTCGCCGTAGAGGAAGGGCAGCAGGAAGTAGGAGTCGGGGTTGAGGTAGGTCCCCTCGACGCCGGTCTTCTTCTTGATGGTCTTCGACGTCTCGATGAACTCGTCCCAGGTGGTGGGCGCCTTCTCGATGCCGGCCTTCTTGAAGAGCTTCTTGTTGTAGAGGATCCCGAGGGTGTCGGTGACCGACGGGACGCCGTACGTCTTGCCCTGGTACTTCGTGGTGTCCAGCGGGCCCTCGGTGAAGTCGTCCGTGCCGCCCTTGAGGGCGAGGGTGCCGTCCAGCGGGGCGATGTAGTGCAGCGAGGCGTACTCGGGGATCAGGCCGACGTCGGCGCGCATCACGTCGGGGGCGCCCTTGCCGGTCTTGGCCGCGGACTTGAACTTCTGCTCGATCGAGGCGAACTCGACGTTCTCGTAGTCGACCTCGACCTTCGGGTACTTCTTCTCGAAGTCGGCGATCAGCTTCTTGTAGACCGGCGCCTCGGTCGTGGCGTCCGAGGTGTCCCAGTACGTGAGGGAACCCGAGATGTCCTTGGCGGACTTCGCGTTGCCGGTCGAGCCTTCGTCGCTGCTGCCGCAGGCGGTGGCGCCGAGCGCGAGAGCGGTGACCGCGGCGGCGATCGATATGCCACGTCGCATAGTGAACTCCTGAGGGATGGACCCGCTGTGCCGTCCGTCCCTTCGACGGCCGCCGGGCTGGCAGGAAGCTAACAGCCCTGCAAGGTCTTGCGAAAGACCTTGCAGGGCACTTTCTGCGTGACTTCGCCGCGGCTACGGGCGGTGGATCGCCACCGCGCCCATCGCGGGCACGGTGATCTCGGCCGATCCGCCGGACACCGTCACGCTGCTCGCGCCGCCGTCGAGCACGTTCTCGTACGTCCCGTCCGCGAGGTTCGTCGCGAAGGTGTACGTCGCCTCCGCGGAGGAGTTGTTCAGGGCCATGAAGCCCTTGTCGCCCCGGCTGAAGCCGATGACGTCACCCGACTTGGCCTGGAAGTTCGTGTACTCCGCGCCGTCGGTGGCGTTGTGGAAGGCCACCGCTCCCTTGACCGCCGCATCCCGGTCGAGGCAGGACCAGCCGGCCGCGCAGTCGGTGTCGGTGACGGCGCCGTCCGCGTTCGGCGGGGCGCCGTCGGCGTCGGACCAGGTGAAGCTGGCGTAGACGGACGGCGTGCCGTAGCCGCGGCCCAGCTGGAAGACGGTGGCGAGCGTGGTGACCGCGCCGTCCTTGAGGCCCAGCGTGTAGCCGTTGCGGTCGGTGTCGTGGTTGGTCACGAACGTCGCCGACTTGTCCTCGGGCAGCAGGCCCCAGCTCTCGCCGAACGTCTCCAGGTGGGAGATGTCGCCCTTGAACTGGTCCTTCAGCTTGCTCGCGTACGTGAAGTCCAGGACGTCGCCCGTGCCGGTGTAGTCGCCGGGGGCGGGGGTCGCGCCGGGGTACACCTCCTGGAAGACGTAGGGCTTGCCGCCGGAGGAGGTCGGCTCCAGGTACCCCTCGATGGCGGCGAGGTCGGCCGCCGGGATGTGCTTGGCCGCGTCGATGCGGTAGCCGTCGACGCCGATGCCGGTGAGCCTGTTGAGATACCCGGCGATCTTCTTGCGGACGCCCTCCTCCTCCGTCTCCAGGTCGGGCAGGCCGAGCAGCTCGCAGTTCTGGACCTCGGCGAGGTTCGACCAGTCGTCGATCGTCAGGTCCTCGTCCTTGCAGTCGTCCGCCTGGTGGAAGTCGCCCGGGTCCCAGTCCGGGGTGTCGTACTTGTTGGTGATCCGTGTGCCGCCGTAGCCGGTGCCGGGCTGCGCCGAGGTGTGGTTGATCACCGCGTCGACGTACACCTCGATGCCCGCGCCGTGGCAGGTGGCGACCATCTCCTCGAACTGCTTCTCCGTGCCGAAGCGGCTGGTCAGGCCGTACGAGTAGGGCTGGTAGACGTCCCACCATTCGAGGCCCTCGGCCTTCAGGGACTCGGCGGGCGGGGAGACCTGGACGGCGCCGTAGCCGGCCGGGTCGAGGACGTCGGTGCACTCGGCGGCGACCGACGTCCAGTTCCACTCCCAGAGGTTGGCGATCGTGTCGCCGTTGGGGACGCCGGTGTCGGCGGCCTGCGCGGACGCCGTGGGGAGGGCGGCGACGCCGCCGAGGGCGAGGGCGCCCGCCACGAGCAGGCGCGCGGCGCGGCGGCGGCGTGGTCGTGGTCGCGGGGGTATCGACATGCTGCGGCTCCTTGGGGTTTCACGGTGGGGGGCGACGGAGAACTCCGCTCCGTCCGGACCAAGTTGCGTGTCCCGGTGAGCCTGGAGGGGCGGATGAGGCCCCGTCAATGCGTGGACTGGAAATTCTTGCAATGTCTTGCTGCAAGGTGGAGTTGACGGTACGTTCCCCGGTCATGGCCCAGGAGTTCAGGCACCGCACCGTGGCGGTCACCGGCATCGTCCTCGCGCTCGTCGCGGCCCTCTTCGTCGCGATACCGGCCGGGGCGGCACCCCCGGACGACGGCGATCCGGTCGACCTGACGAAGTCGACCGCCCAGTGGATCGACCGCGCCACCGTCGCCGTCCGGCGCGACGCGGGCGAGGCGGCCACCACCCGGCTCGTCGCCGACCGGGACGGCAGGCTCGCCGTGCGCGACGGAGAACTGGCGGGCGGCGGGCAGGAGTTGCGCCTCCACCGGATCCCCGGCGGCCTCTCCGCCCCCCAGCGGAAGAAGTTCCCGCACCTGGCCGCGTACACGGCCTACGCGGTGGACGCCCGCGACCGGCACTGCGCCGCCGACGCCCTCACCGGCCAGGTCGTCCTCACCCAGCAGACCTCCGACGGCACGCTCGTCACCGCCACCGGCGTCCAGACCCAGGGCGTCCTCGACGACCTCTACGCCGGGCGCGCCACCCGGGCCGCCCTCGGCCCGGTGTACCGCGACGGCCGCCCCACGCTCTCCGTCTGGGCGCCCACCGCCCACTCCGTCGCCCTCGAACTCGACGGCGAGCGCCTGCCGATGCGGCGCGACGACACCAGCGGCGTCTGGTCCGCCACCGGCCCCGCGCGCTGGACCGGCAAGCCCTACCGGTACGTCGTGAAGGTCTGGTCCCCGAGCGCCCGCGCCGTCGTCACCAACACGGTCACCGACCCCTACTCGCTCGCCCTGACCGCCGACTCCACCCACAGCGTCGTCGTCGACCTCGACGCCAAGTCCCTGGCCCCCAAGGGGTGGTCGACGCTGAAGAAACCGAAGGCCGTGCCGCTGCGCGACGCGCAGATCCAGGAACTCCACATCCGCGACTTCTCCGCGTCCGACCGCACGGCGAAGGCCCGCCACCGCGGCACCTACCTCGCCTTCACCGACGCCCGCAGCAAGGGCACACGCCACCTCAAGAAGCTCGCGCGGGCCGGGACCTCGTACGTCCACCTGCTGCCCGCCTTCGACATCGCGACCATCCCCGAGCGTGCGAAGGACCAAAAGAGCCCCGACTGCGATCTCGCCGCCCACCCCGCGGACTCTGCGAAGCAGCAGGAGTGCGTGGCGGCCGTCGCCGCCGACGACGCGTACAACTGGGGCTACGACCCCTTCCACTACACGGTGCCCGAGGGGTCGTACGCCACCGACCCCGAAGGGACCCGGCGCACCGTCGAGTTCCGGAAGATGGTCAAGGCGCTCAACGGCGAGGGCCTGCGCGTCGTCATGGACGTCGTCTACAACCACACGGCGGCGAGCGGCCAGGACGCGAAGTCCGTCCTCGACCGGATCGTGCCCGGCTACTACCAGCGCCTCCTCGCCGACGGCAGCGTCGCGAACTCCACCTGCTGCGCGAACACCGCGCCGGAGAACGCCATGATGGGCAAGCTCGTCGTCGACTCCCTGGTCACCTGAGCGAAGCAGTACAAGGTCGACGGCTTCCGCTTCGACCTGATGGGCCACCACCCCAAGGCCAACATCCTCGCCGTCCGCACGGCCCTGGACGCCCTGACCCCGAAGAAGGACGGCGTCGACGGCAAGCGGATCATCCTCTACGGCGAGGGCTGGAACTTCGGCGAGATCGCCGACGACGCCCGCTTCGTCCAGGCCACCCAGAAGAACATGGCGGGCACCGGCATCGCCACCTTCTCCGACCGGGCCCGCGACGCGGTGCGCGGCGGCGGCCCCTTCGACGAGGACCCGGGCGTCCAGGGCTTCGCCAGCGGCCTGTACACCGACCCCAACTCCTCGTCGGCCAACGGCACCCCGGCCCAGCAGCGGGCCCGGCTCCTGCACTACCAGGACCTCATCAAGGTCGGCCTCACCGGCAACCTCGCCGACTACACCTTCACCGACTCCTCGGGCCGCACGGTCAAGGGCTCCGACGTCGACTACAACGGCGCGCCCGCCGGCTACGCGGCCGCGCCCGGTGACGCCCTCGCCTACGCCGACGCCCACGACAACGAGACCCTCTTCGACGCCCTCGCCTTCAAGCTCCCCGAGTCGACCACCCCGGCGGCCCGTGCGCGGATGCAGGTCCTCGCGATGGCCACGGCCGCGCTCTCCCAGGGGCCCGCGCTCTCCCAGGCCGGCACCGACCGGCTGCGCTCCAAGTCCCTGGACCGCAACTCCTACGACAGCGGCGACTGGTTCAACGCCCTGCACTGGGACTGCCGTGACGGCAACGGCTTCGGGCGCGGTCTGCCCCCGGCCGCCGACAACAAGGACAAGTGGCCCTACGCGAAACCGCTGCTGACGTCCGTACGGGTCGGCTGCGCGGACATCGAGGCGGCCTCGGCCGCCTACCGGGACCTGCTGAGGATCCGTACGACCGAACCCGCCTTCAGTCGGCGCACGGCGGCCGACGTGCAGCGGACGCTGAGCTTCCCCCTGTCGGGACCGGACGAGACGCCCGGTGTCGTCACCATGCGGCTCGGCGACCTCGTGGTGATCGTCAACGCCACCCCGGAGAGCCGGGAACAGCGGGTCGAGGCGGTAAGCGGAACCCCGTACCACTTGCATCCGGAGCAACGGAAGGGCGCAGATCCTATCGTCAAGTCCGCTGCTTACGAGCAGAGTTCCGGGATCTTCACCGTTCCCGGTCGGACCGTCGCCGTGTTCTCCCGGAGCGTCCGATAGAGCGCTAACTTGGTCGGGCAGGCCCGAGGGGGGTCTGTCCCACCAGCCCCAGAGGGGCGGCCCCGCGTGAGTGCCAACGGCAAGGCAGCCACCACGATCCTGGTGGTCGACGACGTCGCCGCCAGCCGATACGCGCTGGGCGCGGTCCTGCGCAGGGACGGCCACCGCGTCGTCCTCGTGGCCAGCGCCGGCGAGGCCCTCGTCGAACTCGACGTGCGCGGACGCTCCGGCGAACTCCCCGACGTCGCGCTCGTCGACGTCGGCCTGCCCGACATGAGCGGCTTCGAACTGTGCCGCCGCCTCAAGGAGTCCCCGCCGACCGCCGCCCTGCCCGTCGTGCACTTCTCGGCCGCCCGGATAGCTCCCGCCGACCGGTGCCTCGGCCTCGACGCGGGCGGCGAGGCCTATCTGACGGTGCCCGCCGAACCCGAGGAGATCCAGGCCGTCGTACGCGCCGCGGCGCGCGGAGCCCGCCACCGCAGCGACGCCGAGGCGCAGGCCGGACACCTGACGCAGCTCGCCGAGACCATCCTCTCCGTCCAGTCGGCCCGCTGCCCGCGCGAACTGGTCGACGCCGCCGCGGCGGGCGCCGGACGCCTCACCTACGGCCCCGCCGCCGCGTTCGTCCTCAGCGCCGACGGAGAACTGCACCGGGGCCTGTCCCGGCGCAGAGCCACCGCCTCGCTGCCCGACGACGGCGCGCACGAGGCGGTCGCCCGCCTGATACAGCGCACCATGGCGGGCCGCGTCGGCGTGCGCGGCATCGACGTGCCCGCCCCGCTGTGGCCGCCCGGCTTCTTCCCGGCCGAGCGGCCCGGCGGCACCGGACTCCCCGACGGCGCCCGGCTCGTCCTGGCCCGCGCCCACGAGGGGACGGCACCCGTGTGCCTGGCCACCCCCGCGTACGACCGGGGGTTCCTGCCCGACGTCGGGCGTCTGGTGGAGCGGCTCGCCCACGCCACCGCCCACGCCGCGGAGCGCCTGCTCCTGTACGAGATGGAACGCCACATCGCCCTGACCCTCCAGCGCAGCTTCCTGCCCACGCACGTGCCGCAGGTGCCCGGCACGGAGATCGTCGTGCGCTACGAACCCGCCTCCCGCGACACGGAGATCGGCGGCGACTTCTACGCCGCGATCCCCACCCCGCAGGGCGTTCTCACCGCCATCGGCGACGTCGTCGGCCACTCCCTGGAGGCGGCCACCGTGATGGTCGAGATCCGGCACGCCCTGCGCGCCTACTGCGTCGAGGAGTCCGACCCGAGGACACTCGCCGGGCGCCTCGACAGGATGCTCCAGCTCTACCACCCCGAGGTGACGGCCACCCTCTGCCTGGCCCTCGTCGACCCGGCCACCGGCCGCACCCGCGTCGCCAACGCCGGCCACATCCCGCCGCTCGTCGTCGCCCACGACGGCACCGCCGCCTACCTCCCCGCGCGCGGCCCGCTGCTCGGCCTCGGCCTCGACAGGCCGCCGCCCACCGAGACGGTCCTCGTCCCCACCGACCGGCTCGTCATGGTCACCGACGGGCTCATCGAGACCCGCGGCACCGACCTGGCCCACTCGATGGAGCACCTGCGCGGCATCGCCGCCGGCGCGCCGCCCGGTGCCGCCGCCCTGTGCGACACGCTGCTCGCGTGCTTCGGGCACGACCGGGGCGACGACATCGCGCTGCTCGCGCTGCGCCTGACCGGCTAGGCCCGTTCCCTGCCCAGCGGCTTCTCCAGCAGCAGCACACCGTACGTGCTGCCGTCCGCGGCGACCTTCCCCGGCAGCTCGCCGGCGAGCGCGTACCCGGCCTCCTCGTAGTACGCGCGCAGCCGCGGATTCGACGACACGCAGTCCAGGCGGCACAGCGCACGCCCCGCCTCCGCGATCCGCCGCTCGGCGCGCGCGAGCATCTCCCGCCCGGTGCCGGGACGCGCCCCGCGCCGCACCATCAGGCGGTGCACATAGCCCGCGACGGGCGGCTGCGGCCCCCACGCCGGCTCGTCGTCCCACCACACCTCGTACGCCCCGGCGACCTCGTCCCCCTCGTGCGCGAGCCACACCTCCTCCACGGCCGAGTCGATCAGCCGTCCGAAGTGCCGCTCGTCCTTGCCGCCCGGCTGCCACTGGTCGATGCCGCGCGCCAGCATCCAGCGGGCCGCGTCGTCGTAGAGCCCCGCGAGAGTGGTCGTGTCGCCGGGGCCGGCCCTGCGGATGGAGAGTTGTGCCGTCATGGTGATCACCGTAAAGGTGTCCATGACATCCGCATCGAGAAGGGGTGGCCCATGCCGCAGATCACCGTCGACTATTCCGAGCAGCTCGCCGGCACCTTCGACCGCAAGGGCTTCGCGCTGGCCCTGCCCGCGCTGCTCGCCGACCTGGCCGAGGCCACGCCGGGCGCCTGCAAGACCCGGTTCGTGCGGACCGAGGACGGCGTGGTGGGCGACGGAACGGGCGACGACGGCATCGTCCACGTCATGATCGGGCTGCTGCCCGGCCGTTCGGACCGGACCAAGGCGCGGACGACGGCCGCCGTCCTCGACCTCCTGCACACGTACCTGGAGCCCGCCGACGGCATCAAGGTGCACGCCTCGGCCGAGATCCGCGACCTGGACGCCTCCTACCTCAAGTCGGTGCCCCAGTCCTGAGGCGCCAGCGCGGCGAGCCGCCCGATCAGCTGGGCGAACAGACCGTCGGGCGGCTCCTCGGCGAGGACGTCGCGCAGCAGCGCGGCCATCTCCTCGTCATGGGCGGCGCTCACCGCGGCCAGTGCCGCGAAGTCGTGCACGAGCTGCAACTCCAGCTCCGCGCGCGGCACTTTGCGCCCGTCCAGCCAGATCAGCGCCGTGGACTCGGCGAGCGAGATCCAGGACCGCACGACCAGTTCGAGCCGCGGCGGCGGGTCGGTCACGCCCAACTGGATGAGGACCTGTTCGTACGCCGCCTGCCGCACCGAGTCGACCAGCGCGTTCGTCGTCGACGAGCCGACCGCCGGGCCGCCCCGCATCAGCGCGGAGAAACCGGGCCCGTGCTCGTCGACGAAGGAGAAGAAGCGGCCCATCACCCGCAACAGCCGCGCCCCGGGCGGCCCTTCGCGCGGCTCCACGAACCGCCCGGCCAGATCGTCGGCCGCCCGGCGCAACGCCGCCTCGTACAGGCTGAGTTTGCCGGGGAAGTAGTGGTAGACCAGCGGGCGCGAGATGCCCGCGGCCGCTGCTATCTCGTCGATGGAGACATCGTCGGGCGAGCGGTGGCTGAACAGGTCGAGCGCGACCCCGATCAACTGCTGCCGCCGCTCCTCGACACCCATCCTGCGGCGCACCCCGGTCGTCATGCGAACACCTTACCGAGCAGAACCGGCCCGCCGGAGAGCCGGTCCCGCACGGACCCCGCGGGTGCCCCGCCCCGGTCTCACATGTCGAGCACGAGCCGCTCGCCGCGCGCCCGCGACACACAGATGAGCATCGAGGTGCCCCGCTCCTCGTCCGTGAGCAGCTCGTCGCGGTGGTCGATCTCCCCTTCCAGGACGCGCTGTTGGCACGTGCCGCAGAAGCCCTGCTCGCAGGAGTACGCGGTGTTCGGCAGCTCGGCACGGACCGCGGCGAGCACCGTGCTGTCCGCGGCGACGGCCACCGTGCGTCCGCTGCGCCGCAGTTCGACCTCGAAGGCCGCGTCGCCGTCGGTGGCGGCGCGTGGCGCGAAACGTTCCAGGTGCAGCGAGCAGCCCTCGGGCAGTGCGGCGCCGACGGCGTCCATCAGGGCCTCGGGGCCGCACACGTGGACCGCGGCGCCGCGCGGCGTCCCGTCCAGGAAGGCGGCCAGGTCGGGCAGCCCGTCCTCGTCCTCGGCGACGACGGTGACCCGCCCGCCCTGTGCGCCGCCGAGCTTCTCGACCTCTTCGAGGAAGGGCATCGAGGCCCGCGAACGCCCGCCGTACAGCAGCCGCCAGTCGGCGCCCGAGGCCTCGACGGCCCGCAGCATCGGCAGGATCGGCGTGATCCCGATGCCGCCGGCCACGAAGACGTACGACGCCGCGTCGGCGAGGGGGAAGCGGTTGCGCGGCCCGCGCACCTCGACCTCGGCGCCCGCCGCGAGCCGCTCGTGCACCTCGCGCGAACCGCCCCTGCCGCCCAGCTCCTCGGCGATCAGACGGGTGGCGACGGTGTACGAGGACGCGTCCTCGGGGTCGCCGCACAGCGAGTACTGCCGCACGAGCCCCGAGGGCAGCACCAGGTCGAGGTGGGCTCCGGGCTCCCACGCGGGCAGGTTCTCGCCCTCCAGGCGCAGTTGGACGACGCCGTCGGCGACGCGTTCGTGCCGGGCCACGCGCAGCCGCAGCGCCCGGGTGCGGGGCTGCCCGGAGATGGGCTCCTCCAGGGCGGGCAGCGGCCACAGCGGCGAGGCCCCGATGCGGCGGCGCAGGGCGCGCCGGGCGAGCAGGGCGGCGCCCGCGGCGAGGGCGACGGTGCGGATGCGGGGCATGTCAGGCGGTCCCCTTCTCGGCGGCGAGGGCGGCGGGCGAGGAGGCGAGGTAGGCGATGGCCTGCTCCGTGCTGCCTTCCTGCGAGGGGTGGTAACTCCGGCTCAGATAGCGGGGGATGGACCGGATCATGTCGCCGGTGGCGGGCAGGGTCCCGGCGCGGCCGCTGCGGTAGAAGTCCTTGAAGCTCGCCCTGCCGTCGACGAGCGTCGGGTCGTTCTCCATGAAGAACCGGGCCCCGCGCTGCCACAGGAACACCAGCGCGGAGAACGCGGTCGCCCAGGTCCTCGCCCGGCGCCGGTAGCCGCCGTCGACGTGCATGAACAGCTCGAAGGCGACGGAGCGGTGCTCGACCTCCTCCGCGCCGTGCCAGCGCAGCAGGTCCAGCATCGTGGGGTCGGCGCCCCTGCGGTCCAGCTCGTCGGCGTTGAGCACCCAGTTGCCGAGGAAGGCGGTGTAGTGCTCGATGGCCGCGATGATCGCGACGCGCTCCATCAGCCACCAGTGGCGTGCCCTTCCCGGCGGCAGCGTCCGGTCGCCGAGCAGCTTCTCGAAGAGCCAGTCGACCTGCGCGGTGTACGGCGTCGGGTCGAGCCCCTGCTCCTTGAGGTGCGGCAGGACCTCGTCGTGGGCCTGCGAGTGCATGGCCTCCTGGCCGATGAACCCGATGACGTCCTCGCGCAGCCGCTCGTCGCGGATGTGCGGCAGCACCTGCTTGTAGACGTGCACGAACCAGCGCTCACCGGCGGGCAGCAGCAGATGCAGCACGTTGATGGTGTGCGTGGTGAAGGGGTCGTTCGGGAGCCAGTGGAGCGGGGTCTTCTCCCAGGAGAAGGAGACGTTGCGTGCCTTGAGCGGTATGTGCTCGGACGCGACGGGCTGGGGCACCCGGTTCTGCGTATTAGACATGGCGTCAATGTACTGAGGGGTAGCCCGGGGGGTACAGGGGTCTGCGCGGGGAACTTCTGCCGGTCACCGCAGCGTCGCCAGCTTTCCGCCGTCGGCCAGCTCGCCGCTCAGCCGCGCCCGCGCGGTCCGCTCGGTCCTGGCCGCGAGGAGGTTGCCCGCCGCGCGCTCCCCGCCGGAGGCGGTGATCGCGGTGACGTCCTTGCTGCCCGCGCCCAGGAGGTACCAGTTGCCGCCGCGGGACTTCCACAGGACGCCCGCGAGGACCCGCGGGTCGCGGGTGCCGCACGCGGGGGTGTCCTCGGCCTTGGCGGCGACGGCGCCCGCGGGCCCCTCGGCCGTCTGGAACTGGGCGAGGACCCGGCTGCCGCCGCCCCGCCAGGTCTCGGCGCGGGTGCAGACCCAGTCGGCGGTGCCGTTGGCCTCGGGGAGCGCCTGCCGCGCGTACGTCCAGGAGTTCACCGACCGCACGCCGTGCGAGCGGACCGCGGCCAGGGAGCACGCGGACTTCGTCCACTGCGCGGCCGTGGCCTCGCGCGGCGCCTGCGGGCGGCCCGCGGTCAGATGCGCGGGGATGAGCTCGCCGAGGTCGGTCGACATACGGGCGGCGCCCGTGTTGTCGCGCAGCCGCAGCGCGTTCCACGACGTGCACCGGCCGTCCTGCGCGGGGCCGGTGAACGGGTCGGTGACGCCGTCCGCGGAGCGGCGCAGGGCGGTGGCCTTCGCGGCGGGCTTCAACAGGTCCTGCACCGCGGCGGAGGCGATCCACGGCGCGGTCAGATAGCGGATGTTGCCGTCGGCGCGGTCCAGGACGACCGCGTTGGCCTCGGTGCCGGTCGCGCCGTCGACACGGGCGAAGTCGAGGGCCGCGCCGCCCGTGCCCTCGCGGGGCTCGGCGTAGCGGACGATGCGCAGTCCGTCGTAGAGCAGCACGACGCGCGCGGCGTCGACGTCACCGGCGAAGAGCAGCTGGGCGGGACCGGGCGGCGCCCCGGCGGCCGTGCCGGGCGTCGCCGAGACCTGCACCGACTCGCCGGGCCGCGCCCAGACGGCGAGGGCGCGGCGCAGCAGGGCCTTGTCGCCGGTGAGACCGCCGCGCGCGGGCCACGCGGAGAAATCGGTGCGCGCGGACCGCTTCCAGCTCCCGGCGGCGACCGTCGTCAGCCTGCCCGGGTCCAGGGCGGCCTGACCGGCCGGGTTCTGGGCGTACGGGGGAGCGGCGGCGCCGTCCGGGCCCCAGCCGTCGCCGGGCAGGCCGAGCAGCGCCCCGCACACCAGCGCGGCGGCGGCCGCGACGCCCGCGGCCCGCAGGTGCTGCCTGCGCCGCATCAGGTCGGTGGGCCTGGCCTGGAGGGAGCAGGGGTCGAACTCGGGGGAGGCGAGCAGGTCGTGGCGGGCCTCGATCCCGTCGGCCTCGGCCAGGGCGGCGCCGGGCTTCGCGCACCCGGCGGCGGACAGCACGGCGCGCGTCCCGTGCTCGTCGAGACCTTCGAGGCCCCGCAGCACGTACGCCGCGCGGGCCGGGCCGGAGAGCGCGGACAGCCGCTGGTCCAGGGCGATCTCGTCGGCGCCGCCCGAGCGGGGGAAGAGCCGCAGGCCCCGGACCTGCGGCAGCAGCGGCGGCAGCTGGGCCCGCTTGGGCCAGGCCCGCCGCTTCAGGGGGAGCCCCGCGTCGAGGGCGCCGCGCAGCACCTTGAGGCGTACGTACCCGTAGCCGGGGTCGCCGTGGCGTCCCGCCGCGCCGCGCTGCGCCGGGAAGGCGACCGCGTCGACCGAGGTGCGGCCGCGCGGCAGGGCGCGCTGGGTGAGGGCGTGGGCGGTCAGGACCCGGCGGTTGCGGCCGAGGCTCGGCGGCAGCACGAGATAGGCCAGCCGGACGAGCCGCGGGTAGTGCTCGACGAGGGCGGCCTCGGCCTGCTCCACGTCGACGGGAGCGGGGTCGCTGGGGCTCGGGGACTGGGACGGAGACTGCACATTCGACGACACGTTCAGCAAAACGAGCGAATCGTCGGATGGTCACCTCATGCGGGGTCGGGTGCCACGAGGAGGCGGGCGTAGTTGCCCATGGAGCGCTGGTAGCGGGGCAGGTGGGGGGCGAGGGCGCCGAGGACCAGGGAGAGGCCCTCTCGTTCGCGGCCGAGGTCCGCGAGGCAGAGGGCGAGGCATGCGCGGACGGCGTCGTCCAACTCGTCCGAGGGCGCGTCCAGTTCGGGCGTCAGCAGGCTGACGCCTTCCTCGGCCCTTCCCACGTTCCGCAGGGAGCTGGCGAGCTGGATGAGGGCGCGCCTCCTTCTGTACCCGTGGAGTCCCTTGGCGAGGGCTTCCCGGTACAGGGGTACGGCGAGGTCCGAGTGGCCGGTGGAGTCGAAGGCGCAGGCCCTCTCGAAGGGGCCGGCGGGGTCGTCGTCCTTCAACTCGGCGACCAACTGGTCGATCAGTGCGCGGAACTCTTCGGCGCGGGTCTCGCCGTAGGCGTCCAGCGTCCCCCACGCGGCGGTGACCCGCGCCTCCCACTCATCACTCATACGGCCACCTTTGCATCCCTGCCCTCGTGCGTCACGCCTTTTTCCCCGGCGCCGGGGCGGGTGCCCTCGTTATCGCTGCCCGGCACCGGGGGCTGTGCCCACCCGTTCCGCCCTGCGGAACGCCTGCCCACAGCGGGGACGGCCACATGCCCACCGTGCCGCCGCACACAGCGGCGGGACCCCCACCGGCCGGCAGGCGCACGCGCTCCCGAGGGGACGTGGGGGTATGTGCGAACGGAGCACTGAGCGGGCGCTGGCGTCTTTGGACTTGGGGCGGGGCGCAGGGATGGCGAGTACGCACATACCCCCGCGGCCCCGCCCCACAGACGGGCGAAGGCGGACCAGCCCAAGGCGCCCCGCCAGACGCCCGCGGCCCCGCCCCACGGGCGAAGCGGGCGCGCAGACCCGACAAGGCGCAGACGCCCACGAGCCCGGCGCCTCAGCCCGTGAGGTGCCAGTCGCTGAATTCGGCCAGGCCCCGCCCCCCGTCACCCCCGTTCGTCGCGCTCATGAACAGCCCCACGTCCTGGGCCGCCGTGCCGCCCGTCAGAGGCACCGTCGCCACGTCGCGCCACGTAGCGCCGGCGTCCGTCGAGCAGGAGCCCGTGACCGAGCCCCCGCGCCGCGTGAGCCGCAGCAGCACCGGCGCCTTCACCCCCGTGATCCGCTTGTACGTGTCCAGCGTGCCGTCACCGTTCGTGTCGTACGACAGCACGACCCCGTTCGCCGGCGTCACGGCGAGGTCGACGAAGCCGAGGGAGCCCGCCCGGCCGAGGGAGGCGCGGCTGATGAGGCCCGCACGGGCCCACGGCCCGGTCACCGCCTGCGCGTCGACGCGTACGACCACGGAGACCCCGTCCCGCAGCGCCCCCTCCCGGTACAGCGCCCCGAACTCCGTCGTCCCCTTCCACAGATCCGCCCCGCCCCCGTGGATCCCGTACCGTCCGTCCAGCTCCCCGAACACGGCGTCGTTGTCGGAGTACGTCTGCCACGCGCCGGACACGGGCCCCGCCACGAACAGCGTGCCGTCGTGGACCGACCGCACCCGCCGCTCGCCCGACGGCCCGTACGTCACGGCGATCTCGTACGGCAGCGGGCGCAGCGGCCGGTCCAGGGGCGTGTCCGGCGCGGCGGCCCGCCAGGCGACCTCGCCCGTCCCCGAGGGCTCGACCCTCGGCAGGGACACGGGCCCGGTCGGCTCCGCGTCGACGCCGGTCAGCGCGAAGTCGACGCGACCGGTGGCGCGCAGCCCGTTGACGTTGCGGAAGGCGGCCGAGACGCGCGCGTGGCCGCCCGGCGGGATCGAGGGAGGGGCCGCGGTGACCTCCAGGGTGCCCTGGTACGGCGCCCGCGCCAGGACGTCCCGCACGCGCGCGGCGGTCCGATGGGCCGTGCCGACGGGCCGCAGCGGATAGTCCTTGCGCTCCGTGGTCCACGGCTCCTCGAACGCGTACCAGTCGACCGCCTTCGGCTCGCGCCCCGCGGCCATCGCGTCGGCCAGCTCGTCGAGCCACTTCTGCCACCGGGGCACGTAGAAGTCGCCGGTCAGGCCGTGCCATTCGCGGTTGCCGTAGTCGTGCAGCCGCCCCGGGTCGGACGTGGCGCGGCCGCCCCACAGGGTGATCAGCACCTTCGCGGTCCGTTCGAACTCGGCGCGTTCGGCGTCGCTCGTGCCCATGCGCCGGGCGGCCTCGACCCAGGGGCCGAGCAGGAAGGCGGCGTGGGTGCCGGTCACCTCGTCGGAGAGCCGCATCAGCCGCAGCCACAGGGTCGACAGGGCGGCGAAGGTCTCCCGGTCGTCGCGCGTGTACGCGGTCCGCAGCTGCGGCAGGAGCTGGCGGCTGCGGTGCGCGAGGGCCTGCCGGGCGACGTCCACCAGGTCGTACCGGTAGGCGGAGCTGCCCCGCAGGGCGCCCGCCACGCCGAGGAGCCCGGTGAGCGCGGCGTCGAACCGGGCCGGGTCGTAGGTGAGGGCGCGCGGCGCGTACTCCGCGGCGCGCGCGGCGGCGAGGTCGGGCCGCGCCGCGAAGAGCGAGTCGTGCGGGTCGCTGCGCTCGACGGCGGTGTGCCGGTAGGCGGTGTCGTGGAGCGCCCGCCAGGCGGCCCGCGCGTCGCGGTCGCGCGCGCCGTACCGGAAGTCGGCGTACGAGGAGAACCACGCGGCGCGGTCCACCGGGCCCTTCGTCCAGGCCAGTTCGGAGAACAGCTCGAAGGCGGCGGGGTCGCGGTCGGTGGCCTCCGGCATGAACGCGGTGCCCACCAGCGCGCTGTTCTCCTTGTCGCGCCAGGCGAAGAACCGCTCGTTCCACAGGTGGGTGCGGGCGCCGATGGTGGTGCGCCCGCCGAAGTTGGGGATGGTCCCGAAGGCGTACGGGGTCCCGTGCCAGTCCTTCTCCCGGTCCGGCTCGGCCGCGTACCGGTCGGAGACGCCGTCGACGATCAGCATCCGCTTCTTGTCGACGGCGTCGAGCAGCACGGGCAGCGGGTTGGCCTCCCAGCCGAGGATGACCCAGGTCGCGCCGGGGCGCGCCGTGCGCAGGGCCGTCTCGACGCCCCGCGCCGCCGCGGGTACGGGTACGTCACCGGCGGTGCCGCCCTCGTGCAGCAGGTCCATCTTGAAGAGGCCGGCGGGGCCGAAGAGGTGCTCCTGGTGGCGGTAGAAGGACGCCGCGACCTCGGCGAAGGCGTCGGTGCGCGGGTCGAGCCAGTCGGGCCGCGCGAAGCCGTGCCAGGTGCCCTGCGGCACGACGCGCGCGTCGCCGCCGTTGCGCTGGACGAAGCCGTCGGGCACATGGCCGTAGTAGCCGGGCAGCACCGGCGCGATGCCGAGCGCGCGCAGCCGGTCCACGATGCGCCGCCCCAACGCCGCCCGGTCGTCGATCAGTTCGGCCGACAGGGGGCCGCCGTAGCCGGAGAGGTTCTGCAGCAGCCACCACGCCTGGTGGGAGGGCGCGGGCAGCCAGGCCCTGGCCTCCGCGTCCGAGTAGCCGAACTCCTTGAGGACGCGGTGGTAGACGGCCTCGGTGCCGGCGATCACCAGGACCTCGTTGCAGCCGTGCAGGGCGAGCACGTCGATCATCCGCTCCCAGTACGCCCAGTCGGCATACGGCGCGGTGTAGCCGTCGTTGGTGTCGTTCAGGGCGAAGCGGTGGGGGAGCGAGGTCGAGCGCTCAAGGGGCCGCGTAGGCGCGGGCAGCCTGCGCGGCAGGTCCAACTGGTCGCCGTTCCACGCCACATGGGCTCCGCACACGTACTTCAGGTACCAGTGGACGCCGGTGAGCAGCACGGCGGGCGTGGTGCCGGACACCTCGATGCGCCCGGTGGTCCCGGTGACACGGAAGCGGTCCTCGCGCCCGCGCGGCGGGACGAGTCTGAGCCGGATCTGCTCCGCGTGGTGCGGGAGGAGTCTGTTGAGCACGGAGCGCGCGGCGCCCGTATCCAAGGCGGGGGCCTCGGCGGGACGCGCCGCGGCGGTGCCGGTCACACCCGGCAGGCCGCCGACGGCGGAGCCGAGGCCGAGTGCTCCCGCGGTGCCGAGCACGGTACGTCGGGACGGTTCGGACATGTGTACCCCCTGGGTTGAAGGCTGCGGCGCACGGTATCCGCGTCGCCCCCGGTGCTCAACGGGGCATCCGGAGAAGGCGAGCCGGGCTCGCCGGAAGGGGCTGGTGGGAGACGGTGAAGGCGATGAGGGCGGCACGGAGCGCGCTTTCGGGCATGGCTGTGGGAGGGCTGCTGTTGGTGATGGGATGCGGCTCGGGGGGTGACGGCACACCGGACACGGCGAGCGGCAGCCTGGAGCAGCTGGCGGCCAAGGCGCGATGCAGGCCCGACATCCAGACGGACGCGGCCGAGCTGCGGCAGGCCACCTGTGTGGGTGGTGCCCGCAACTACATCCTCGTAACCTTTACAAACGCCCGTGGCCAGGCCGAATGGCTCGACGAGGCGGACGATTACGGCGGCACGTACCTCGTCGGCGGCACCTGGGTCGCGGTCGGCGGATCAGCCGACATCGCGGCGCTGCGCGAGCGGCTCGGGGGGACCGTGGTGGCCCCCGCCGCAGGGAGGCACGGCGGGGACCATCACGGTGACCGCATGGAGCACGACGGGGGCTGACGGCTCCGCGGCCGGGGAGGGCGGCGCTGCCCGGAGGGTCAGGAGCAGCGCTGCCCGGAGTTGAGGCACTTCGCGACGCGCCGCATCAGGCCGTCGTCGAAGACGTTGATGAAGTCACCGTGGTCGGTGACGGGTTTGTGCAGCTGCTCGGGGAACGAGTCGACGGCGAAGCCGGGGCCCGGCGGCACGTCGTACACGATGCGCTGCACCAGCTGCGGGATGGCGCGGAAGCCCTGCGGGCAGGCGCCGGTGCGCGGGTCGGCGAAGGCGACGTGGGTGCGGTGGTTGGCGCTGTCGGTGTTCCGGCCGTCCCAGCAGCTCTGGAAGTTGAACGTCCGCACGACCTTGCTGCCCTTCGGGCAGATCGGGTACTTGTCCTTCAGCTGCCGGTTCTCGAATCCGGTGCAGCTCCAGGAGGCGTTGGCATTGGCGTCGCCGTTCGTGAAGGCCTTGGCGTCACCGGTGATGATCCGCAGGAATCGCGGCATCGCGGCGACCTTGCCCACCGGACTTCCGACGAAGGTCAGGGTGACCGCCGCGGGCGTCTGGATCTCTCCGACGTTCTGGTCCTTTCCGCCGCCGTCCGCCTGGGCGTCGTCCTCGTTCTTTCCGTTCTGGAGCCGCAGGACCGGCCAGTAATACGTCGACTTGTCGCCCTGATTGCGGCAACTGGTCCGGCCGTTCGCGAGTTCGTCGTCGCTGGAGAAGGCGTCCGTCGCCTGGTTTCCCACGTAGTCGTGCATATGGTGGGCGCCATTGCTCACGCCGGGCGCGACGATGACGTTGTCGGGATTGAACTTGCCGTTCTCGTTCCGCCCGCATTTCGTGGTGAACGTGCCGCGGGAGGCGCCCTGTTGGGGCCGTGGGCGGTTCACGTTGGGCCGGACCGACCGGATCTTCACGAAGTCCTCGGCGACGGGACCGTTGCCGCTCTGCCCCGGCTTCTGGCCCTGTTCCTGCCCCTCTCCCTGTGGCTGCTCCTGCCCCTGCTCCTGGTCGGCGGCGCGCAAGGTGCAGGGCGCCATGCCGTCGAGGCCGTCCGGCCGCTGACCGGCCCGCTCCATGGAGCGGGAGATCTCGCCGAGAGTGCCCCGCCGCTGTTCCTCCAGCGGGCCGAGTACGGATTCCTTGTTCTCGGCCCTGCTGAACTCGTCGTAGGCCCGCGTGATCTGGCCGTCCAGTTCCGCGAGCCGCCGATCGACCTCACCGCGTGCCGCCTCCGGCACGTCGGGCAGCCGAGTGGCGACGTCCGGGCAGTCGATGGTCGAGGCCTGCTGCCCGGCGCTCTGCGGCGGAGGCCGGTCCGCGCCTTCTTCGGCGTTCGCGTAGACGTTCACGGCGATCAGGCCGCCGCCGCCCATGATCAACGCTGCGGACGCGGCGACCATGCGCCGCGCCAGCCTAGGTCGTTTTCGTGAGGTGCGTCCCATGGGGCTACATACGCATCAGCAACCCGAAGCGTTCAGCGCTCCTGGTCCAAATACGCGAGGACCGCGAGCACGCGCCGATTGTCGTCGTCGGACACCGGCAGGTCCAGTTTCCCGAAGATATTGGACGTGTGCTTGGCGATGGCCCGCTCGGTGACCACGAGCTGCGAGGCGATGGCCGCGTTCGACCGTCCCTGCGCCATGAGTTCGAGCACCTCGCGCTCGCGCGGCGTCAGCGCGCCCAGCGGCTGGTCCGCGGAGCGCCGCGACAGCAGCTGCTGGATCACCTGGGGGTCCATCGCCGTACCGCCGGCCGCGACCCTGCGGACCGCGTCGATGAACTGCGCCGCGTCGAAGACCCGGTCCTTGAGGAGATAGCCCACGCCGCCGTTGCCGTCGGCGAGCAGCTCTCGCGCGTACAACTGCTCCACGTGCTGCGAGAGCACCAGGACGGGCAGGCCGGGCCTGGCCCGGCGGGCGGCGAGCGCGCACTGAAGCCCCTCGTCCGTGTGGGACGGCGGAAGCCGGACGTCGACGACGGCGACGTCCGGCTGCAACTCCGCGAGGGCCTTGGTGAGTTCGGGCCCGCTCTCCACGGCCGCCGCGATCTCGAAGTCGAATGCCTCCAGCATCCGCACCAGGCCGTCGCGCAGCAGGAAGAGGTCTTCGGCTAGGACAACTCGCAAGGGATCTCCATGGTCACCATGGTCGGACCGCCCGCGGGGCTGCTGACGGCCAGTACGCCGTCGAATGTACCGAGTCGGCGTTCGACGCCGCTCAGCCCGGAGCCGGCGCCGACCGAGGCGCCTCCCTTGCCGTTGTCGGTGACGGCGATGCGCAGCATCCCGTCGGCGTGGTGGATGTCCACCCAGATGCGGTCCCCGCCCGCGTGCTTGATCGCGTTGGTGAGGGTCTCGCTCACCGCGAAGTACGCGGCCGACTCGACCGGCGCCTCGGCCCGGCCCGCCAGCTCCACGTCCACCTCGGTGGCCACCGGCAGCCGCAGCGCGAGGGCCTTCACCGCGTCGCCGAGGCCGCGTTCGGCGAGGACCGGCGGGTGGATGCCGCGGACCAGGTCGCGCAGCTCGTTCAGCGCCTCGCCGGAGTTCTGCCGGGCCTTGGCGAGCAGCTCCTTGGCCTTGGCGGGATCGGCGTCGATCATCGCCTCGACGGTGCCGAGGTCCATGCCCATGGCGACCAGCCGGGCCTGCGCCCCGTCGTGCAGATCGCGCTCGATGCGGCGCAGCTCGGCGGCGGAGTTGTCCACGGCGTCGTGCCGGGTCTCGGTCAGCCGGTCCACGCGCAGCGCCAGTTCGCGCTCCCGCATGCTCGTGGTGGGCGCGAGGAACGTACGGGCGAGGAGGAAGTGCGTACGGACGAGCGCCGGGTTCACGAAGACGCCGAGGACGAAGAGGCCCATGCCGAGCGCCGCCGCGTAGTTCGCCGTGGTCTGCGAGGTGACGTGGATGAACCCGTACCACTCGCCGCCGCCCGCGTGGTAGATCGGCTCCCACACGCCGAGCGCGAGGACCCAGCCGTACACCATGTACAGGATCAGCGCCGGGGCGAAGACCGCGACGACCGTGCCTGCCGTCATGTTCACCAGCAGCCACTGCAGGTCCCGCCAGGTCGCCGGGTCCTTCAGCATCAGCGTGCAGCGCTCCACCTGCCCGGTCAGGCCCGGCCGCAGATCGGCGGGGAAGGAGCGGTACGGGATCGGGACCGTCACGTCCGCCCACGCGCCCGCCTTCACGCGGTGCGCGGTGGCGAACGCGCGCAGGCCCGTCAGGACGACCGGCGTGGTCAGGAGCCCGACACCGAGCAGGATGAACGCGATCGACAGGACCGAGAGCACGAAGAAGATGATCGAGCCCGCCAGCGACACGATCGCGAGATAGAGCCCCTGGGCCCCCGCGAGCAGCGCGTCCTTCAGCCTCGTCATGGTCATCAGTCCCCTCGTCACCCGCATGCTGCCGTACGCGGTCCGTGCGTCCGGCACGAGAACAGTCTCCCCGGTGCCGTCCGGCGCGGTCATGGGGCCCGCCACCCGAGCCGGGGGTGTACCTGACGACACCCCCGGCCTCGCCCTGTGCTTCGCCGAGAGGGGGCCTCGGCGGCTGGGGCGGGAAGCCCCCGGTTTCTAGCGTGAGTCACGGATTGCACGACGCTTATCGACGCAGAACGATGGGGGAGAGACGCCATGAGGCGAAACCTCGCGGCACGACTGGGTGTGTGGAGCGCACACCACCGCAAGACGGCCGTTCTCGGCTGGCTGGTCTTCGTGGTCCTCGCCACGGTCATCGGCGGGGCCTTCGGCACGGTCACCGCGTCCGACGACGAGATGGGGGTCGGCGACTCGGGCCGGGCCGCCAAGATCCTCGACGACGCCGGGATCGACGAGCCCGCGGGCGAACTCGTCATGGTCACCGCGCGGACCACCGACGGCTGGCGGGACGCGGCGGCCGACCTGTCCAAGGCCCTCACCGCGACGGGCGAGGTGCGCGGTCTCCAGCCGCCGCTGCCCTCGAAGGACGGCAAGGACGCGCTGCTCCGCTTCACGATGAAGGGCCCGTCGGACGAGGCGTCCGACCACGTCCAGCCGGTCCTCGACGCCGTGGCGAAGGCACGGGACGCCGGGGCGGCGAAGGGCATCTCCGTCCACCAGTTCGGCGACGCGAGCTCCCAGAAGCACCTGTCCGACCTGCTCGCCGACGACCTGAAGAAGGCCGAGTTCACCGCGGTGCCGCTCGCGCTCGGCATCCTCCTGATCGCCTTCGGCGCCGTGGTCGCGGCCCTGCTCCCCGTCGGACTCGCGCTCACCGCGTGTGTCGCGGCCTTCGGACTGCTCTCCCTGGCCAGCCACCAGCTGCACCTGTTCGAGACGACCTACTCCGTGATGTTCCTGATGGGCCTCGCCGTCGGCGTCGACTACTGCCTGTTCTACCTGCGCCGTGAGCGCGACGAGCGGGCCGCGGGACGGGACGCCGAGACGGCCCTGCGGATCGCCGCGGCCACCAGCGGGCGCGCGGTCCTGGTCTCCGGCCTGACGGTCATGGTCGCGATGGCCGGCATGTTCCTCTCCGGCCTCCTCCTCTTCAAGGGCTTCGCCCTCGCCACGATCCTGGTGGTGTGCGTGGCGATGCTCGGCTCGGTCACCGTCCTGCCCGCGCTGCTCGCCTGGCTCGGCGACCGGATCGACGCCGGCCGCATCCCCTTCCTCAACCGCCGCGCCAAGAAGGGCGCGCACGCCGGCGGCGCCGTCGCCGGCAAGGTCCTGCGGCCCGTCCTCGCCCGCCCGAAGGTCTTCGCCGTCGGCTCGGCGGTCCTGCTGCTCGCGCTGGCCGCGCCCGCGCTCGGCATGAAGACCGAACAGCTCGGCCTGGAGAAGCAGTTCGGCTCCGACGCGCCGCTCTCCGTCGCGTACCAGAAGATCACCGACGAGTTCCCCGGCGGTCCGGCCCCGGCCCGGGTGGTCGTCAAGGCCGACGACATCGGCGCGCAGCCGGTGCGGGCCGCCCTCGCCACGCTGACCGCGAAGGCCGGCGACGGCGCCGAACTCACCACCCACAAGGCGGCGGACGTCGCCGAGATCGCGGTCCCGCTGCCGGGCGACGGCACCGACGCCGAGGCGAAGAAGGCACTGCGCGAACTCCGTGACACCACGGTGCCCGCGGCCTTCGACGGTGTCGACGCCGAGGCGTACGTGGGCGGCGACCTGGCCTCGTCCGAGGACTTCAGCGACCAGCTGGGCCGGGGCATCGTGCCGGTCTTCGCCTTCATCGCGGCGGTGACCTTCCTCCTGATGCTCTTCAGCTTCCGCTCGGTGGTCATCGCGGTGACGTCGATCGCGCTGAACCTGCTGTCGGTGGGCGCCGCCTACGGCGTCATGACCGCCGTCTTCCAGCACGGCTGGGGCGCGGAGCTGATCGGCTCGGAGAAGGTCGGCGCGATCGAGAACTGGATGCCGCTGTTCGTTCTGGTCGTGCTCTTCGGACTCTCCATGGACTACCACGTGTTCGTGGTCTCCCGGATCCGCGAGGCCCGCGACCGGGGCCTGGACAACCGCGCGGCGATCCGTGAGGGCCTCACGCGCACGGCGGGCGCGGTCACCGGCGCGGCCGTGATCATGGTGGCGGTCTTCGCGGTCTTCGGCACGCTGTCCATGCAGGACATGCAGCAGATGGGCGTGGGCCTGGGTGTGGCGGTCCTCCTGGACGCCACGGTGGTCCGCATGATCCTGCTCCCGTCCCTGATGTCCCTCCTGGGCGACAGGAACTGGCACACACCGCGCTGGCTGCGCTGGCTCCCGAAGGTGGAACACGGCGAGCCGGAAGAGCAGGCGCCGTCGTGGGCGGGCGTTCCGCACGGCGGGACGGGCGGGCACAACGCCCCGGTGCGGGCGGGCCGTTAGCGAAGTACCAGCGGACTCCCCGGTGCAGGGCACACACCGCACCGGGGAGTCCGCACGCCTGGAGCCCTGGAGCCCTAGAGCCCCAGAGCCTTCGCCTCCTTCTCGGGGGAGAGCCCGACCACGGGCCGGTCGGGCCGCTGCGGGGCAACCCCTCCCAGGCTCCGGAGCCAGTCCCACGTATCGGCCACCGTCTCGCCGACGGGCCGCGCCTTCAGCCCCGCGGCCACCGCCTTCTCCACGGACGTGACGTGCAGCGTTTCGTACAGCTCGCCCGGCGGCACCCACACCGGCAGCTCCATCCACGGCTCGACCCCGGCCCCGGCGATCACCTCGGGCGACGTCCACCGCAGCTCCGCCCCCGGGCCCCCGGCCACGGCCACGCACGCGTCCAGGAGTCCGCTCATGGTCGTGTGCGCGATCGGCGAGACCACGTTGTACGGACCGTGCAGCCCCGCGGCCGACGCGTCCACGATCCACTCGGCCAGATCCCGTGCGTCGATGTACTGGATCCCCGCGTCCCGGGGCCCGGGGGCCAGCACGGGACCGCCCCGCGCGACGCGGTTCAGCCACCATGGCAGCCGCCCGATGTTCTCGTGGGGACCCAGGATCAGCCCCGCCCGGACCAGCAGCGTCCGCTCGTCCCCGAACGCGGACAGCGCGGCGAGCTCACCGCCCCGCTTGTCCTGCGCGTACGCCGACGCCTCCGCGTCCGGATCGCCGTCCACCACGGGGAAGTCCTCGTCGGAGCCGGCCGCGCTCGGGTAGCGGTAGACGGAGGAACTGGAGACGTACACGTACCGCCCCACCCGTCCCGCGAGCAGCCGCGCCGCGTCCCGCACCACCCGGGGCGCCGCCGACCAGGTGTCGACCACCACGTCCCACTCGCCCTCGGCGAGCGCCGCGAGGCCGTCCTCGGCGGTGCGGTCGCCGTGCAGGGACCGCACCCCGGCGGGCGGCTCGTGGCGGCCGCGGTGGAAGACGGTCACCTCCCAGCCCCGGGCGAGCGCCGCCTCGGTGACGGCGCGCCCCACGAACTCCGTACCACCCAGCATCAGAAGTCTCATGGAAGGACTCTGCACGTCCGAGCGGCGCGAGGGGAACAGGAATCTGCCGGAGGCAGAACGTCTCCGGAGACGGAACACCCCCCGGAATCCCCGGAATCCCCGGAATCCCCGGAATCCCCGGAATCCCCGGATCTCAGGACGGGGGCGGCTCAGCGCGCGGGCGTCGGCGGCGCGTACTTGTACCCGACCCGCCGCACCGTCTGGATCGTCCTGCGGAACTCGGCCCCGAGCTTGCGCCGCAGCCGCGCGATGTGGACGTCGACGGTCCGGCCGTCGCCGACGTGGCCGTACCCCCACACCGTGGTCACCAACTGGTCGCGCGTGTGCACCCGGTGGGGGTGCGCGACGAGGTGCGCGAGCAGCTCGAACTCCAGGTACGTGAGGTCGAGGAGGCGCCCGTCGACCTCGGCGGCGCGCTGCACGGTGTCGATCCTGACCGGCCCCGTGTCGGGGACGGCCCGTTCCTCGGGGACGAGGGGTTCCGCGGCGACGGGCTCCTGCCCGGCCGGCACGAGGACGAGATAGCCGACCATCGGCGGCTGCCCCGGCAGGGCCGGCAGGGTGTGCTGCGGCGCGGGCACCCAGGTGGCGCCCGGCGGCAGGAAGTCGGTGATCTGCACCACCTCGTCGGGCGCGACGGCCCGCAGCCGCCCCCGGGCGGCGGGGATTCCGGGGACGGGGGAGACGGGGGAGCCACCGGAGGCAGCGGCGGTGGCGGCAGTGGCAGTGAAGGTACGGGAGTTCGCCATGGTGAGGTCAGCTCTTTCGCGCGAAGAAGGAGTCGTCGAGAACGAGACGTACGTCGTGCGCGTCAGGCGAAGGCCGGGTGAACGGCTTTAGAGGGCCCGCGCGTTCATCGCGCGGCAACACACCCGGTCGAAGTCATGGTGCTGCCGGGAAGGCCAGAAGGGCTCGAGGTCGTGACGACCCGTCGCGGCGTTCCGGTGGCTTCCCATGACCCCATTGAATCAGATGGGTGGGTTACTGGCAGTTCCCTCTCGCCCACCGATACGGCCCCTTGGTGGCTCTTGGCGTGAAATGGACCCCCGCGGACCCCGCCGGAGTGGGTCAGGTCACGCGCGGGAGGCCGGCCGACGGCGTAGCGGGATGCCCGCCGGCGACGGCGCGAGAGGCCGCCGACGGCATGAGGAGGCGCCCGCCGGAACCGGCGGGCGCCTCCTCAAGTGGCGTGCGGGGCGCGGGATCAGACCTGCCCGGCCTTCTCCAGGGCGGCGCAGCAGGTGTCGACGAGCAGCCGCGTCACGACGTACGGGTCGACGTTCGCGTTCGGGCGGCGGTCCTCGATGTAGCCCTTCCGGTCCACCTCGACCTGCCACGGGATGCGGACCGAGGCGCCGCGGTCGGAGACGCCGTACTTGTACTCGTCCCAGGGCGCGGTCTCGTGCAGGCCGGTGAGGCGGTCGTCGATGCCCGCGCCGTAGTTCTTGACGTGGTCCATCGGCTTGGAGCCCTCGCCGAGCGCCTCGCACGCGGTGATGATCGCGTCGTAGCCCGCGCGCATCGCCTTGGTGGAGAAGTTGGTGTGCGCGCCGGCGCCGTTCCAGTCGCCCTTGACCGGCTTCGGGTCGAGGGTCGCGGAGACCTTGAAGTCCTCGGCGGTGCGGTAGAGCAGCCAGCGGGCGATCCACAGCTGGTCGGAGACCTCCAGCGGGGCCAGCGGGCCGACCTGGAACTCCCACTGTCCCGGCATGACCTCGGCGTTGATGCCGGAGATGCCGAGACCGGCCTTGAGGCAGTTCTCCAGGTGCGCCTCGACGACGTCACGGCCGAAGATCTCGTCCGCGCCGACGCCGCAGTAGTAGCCGCCCTGCGCGGCGGGGAAGCCGCCGACGGGGAAGCCGAGCGGGCGGTCGCCCTCGAAGAAGGTGTACTCCTGCTCGATGCCGAAGATCGGCTCCTGGGCGCCGAAGCGGGCCTCGGCCTCGGCCAGTTCGGCGCGGGTGTTGGACGCGTGCGGGGTCATGTCCGTGTTGAGGACCTCGCACAGGACGAGGACGTCGGCACCGCCGCGGATCGGGTCGGGGCAGGTGAAGACCGGCTTGAGCACGCGGTCCGAGGCGTGGCCCTTGGCCTGGTTCGTGCTGGATCCGTCGAAGCCCCACAGCGGCAGCTCGGCGCCCTGCGCAGGGTGCTGGGAGTCGTCCGTCAGGATCTTCGTCTTCGAACGGAGCTTCGCGGTCGGCTCGGTGCCGTCGATCCAGATGTACTCAGCCTTGAAGGTCACGGGGCCTCATCCTCATAACGCTCGGTACGGCGCAGAACGTGCGGGTGCTGCGGTGCCGTGGTGATGTGTCGCAGCCTGGCAACCGGCGATTTCCCGACCGTTGCTCTTATGTGAACCCCGTGTTACCTGGGGCGAGTGTGGTTCACATCACCCGGCGGTGGCCGGATGTCGTCGGTCGGCGGCTGCCGGTGCGTCGCCCGACGGCCGCCGGTGCCTGGCCCGACGGCCGCCCGGGGGCCTACTTGATGACCGCGTTGGCGGCCGCGATGGCCAGGCCGATCGTCGCGTCGGCGGCGCCGATGAGGGCGGCGGAGCGCCGCCGGTAGCCGACGCCCAGCGCGGCGAAGGTGCCCCAGCCGAAGAGGAGCGCCGCGTTCAGGAGCAGCCCGGTGGTGGTGACGGGGGACTCCGGCCAGTCGAAGGTGCCGGCGAGCACCAGCAGGATCACCGTCGGCCAGCACGCGATGATCACCGGCCATTCGTCGACGAGCGCCCGCGCCAGCTGCCGCCAGCGGTGGATTCCCGAGCCCGGCCGGTGCGTGGACATGTGGTGGGCGTAGCCGTGCGCGAGCGCGGCGGTCCCCGCGGTCACCATCACCCAGGCCGCGTCGTAATAGGGCGTATAGGGAGTTCCCTCCGACTGGAGCGCCGCCAGCAGGGCGCTCGCGAGGACCGTTCCGTATACGCCCCCGAACGTCCAGCTCCGCACGGCGCGCTCCTCTCCGTCTGCCGGAACGTCCGTCCGGTGTCGGCCTGTGGAGCACTCCACGCTAGGCGGGCATATGTAACGGTTTGCCGGACTTCGTCCATCGGTCCGCGATCGACCGCGCGCCGTCCGGCCCGCCGCCGTCAGCGGGACAGCGCGTCCCGCACCGCCTCCTCGGACCGGGCCACCACGGCGGTGCCGTCGTCCGCCGTGATGATGGGGCGCTGGATCAGCTTCGGGTGCGTGGCGAGCGCCGTGATCCAGCGGGCGCGGCCGGCGGCGTCGCGCGGCCAGGCCTCGCGGTCCTTGAGGCCCAGGTCCTTGGCGGCCTGCTCCTGGGTCCGGGTGATGTCCCACGGTTCGAGGCCGAGGCGGTCGAGGACGGCGCGGATCTCGTCCTCGGTGGGGACGTCCTCCAGGTAGCGGCGCACGGTGTAGTCGGCGCCCTCCGCGTCGAGCAGGGCGAGGGCGCCGCGGCACTTCGAGCAGGCGGGGTTGATCCAGATCTCCATGCCCACACGCTACCCCGCGAACCATCCGTCCCAGGGGGCTCGCGGGCGCCTTGTTCGAATACCTCAAAGCCCTTCTGGCCAGCGGCGATTGTCAGTGGTCCGCAGTAGAATCACAGTAGTGTTCGAGGGCGCCCGACGGGGGTCCTGACCGCGACAGGAGGATGCCTGTGCCCGCTGCCGCACTTTCCGCGAAGCCCGTATCGAAGTCCGCGTCCAAGTCGAAGTCCGCGTCCAAGGCCACGTCCAGGGGAGTGTCCCAGCCCGTACTGATCGATCTGCCGTACAGCCTGCCGGCGAAGAAGGCCCTGCCCGCCGGGCGTCCGCGCGAGTGGTACATCAACCACAACCGCCGCCTCAAGGCCATGCGCCTCGCCATCGCCCTGCTCGACTCGGGCGTCTACCTGCCGAACCAGGCGAAGAACAGCACGATACGGAGCATGGCGGAGGACGTCGGGATCCATCCGCCGTCCGACATCACCTGTCACATGGTGCGGGCGCTGATGCGTTACAGCCGGTGATCAAGTGCGGGGTGCGCGGGGCGTCTTGGCCCCGGGCGCCCCGCGTTCCTTTCGGGGCGCCAGGGATGTGCGCCCGGGGCTGGGCGGACAATTGCGCGGTGGGACATGCTGTGCCCCATGACCCAGCAGGAACCCGTCGGCACCGGACCGGCCTCCACCGGCGAACTGCCGCTTCTGACGACCGCCGAACTCCCGGACGGCGCCCGCCTTCCCGTGCGCGCGCTGCGCGCCCCCGAACCGGAGCGCTTCCTGCCGTCCGGGGCGGGGCCCGCGCCGGGGCCGCCGCCGGCCCCCGCGGTGCTCGTCCTGCCCGCGATGGGCACGCCCGCCCGCTACTACCGCCGCTTCGCGCACGCCCTCCACGACGAGGGCCTGACGGTGCTCACCACCGACCTGCGCGGACAGGGCGAGGCGACCCCGCACGTCACCGACCGCGCGGCGGCCGACCACGGCTACCGCACGATCGTCGAGGACGACCTCCCCGCGGTCCTCGCGGCGGTGCGCGCCGAGCTCGGCCCCGAACCGCCGCTGTACCTCCTCGGCCACAGCCTCGGCGGCCAACTCGGCCTGGTGCACGCGTCCCTGGGGGTGGGGCCCGGCGTCGACGGCGTGGCGCTGGTGGCCTCGGGATCGGTCTGGTTCCGCGCGTACGGCGGACCGCGCGTCCCCGGCCTCTTCCTCGCCGAGCTGCTGATCCCCGCGACGGCGACGGTGCTCGGCCGCTGGCCCGGCACGCGGCTCGGCTTCGGCGGCGACCAGCCCAAGGGCGTCATGCGCGACTGGGCACGCCAGGGGCGCACCGGCCGCTACACCGCCAAGGGCTCCGCACTCGACTACGAGGCGGCGCTGGCCGCCCTGGAGCTGCCCGTGCTCGCGGTCACCGTCGAGCACGACACGTACGCTCCGGCTTCCGCCGTCGACCACCTGCTCTCCAAGGTTCCCAAGGCCCGCGTGACGCGCCGTCACTACACCGCGCAGGAGGCGGGCGGCCGTCTCGACCACTTCGCGTGGACCCGCGCGGGCGGCGCGCTGGCGAAACAGGTGGCGGCGTGGGCGGCCGACCAGGAACCACCGAGCGGCGGCCCCCGCCCCGGCCGCCGCTGACCCCGTGCGACCCGCCCTGCCCGGCGGGCCCACCACGCCGGGCACCCGGCACCGCGCCGCGCGCGAGGTGCGCGGGGGCGCCGTTGCCCCTCCGGCCCCGTGCCACGCCCCCGCGCGTCCGGCGCCATGCCTCGTGCGAGTCGCGAGGGGCGCCTTCGGAGGGTGTCCGAGTCGGCGCCCCGTCCCCGTGGCGTGCGGCGCCTGTGCCTGGGGGGAGGGGCGCGGGGCCGGTCCGGCCGGTGGCGTGTCGCGTTCGGGGCTGTGCGTGTGCTCCCGGGGCCTGCCGTCGGGCGCGTGCGAGGCGGCCGGGACCGGGACCGTGGCGGCCCGGGATTCCGGGAGCCCGCGCCGCGCACCGACCGGTCGACGCGAGATCGCACGTCGCGGCCCCGCGCGGCGGGGCAGGAGCCGTCACCCGTTCGCCGTACCCGGCATGCGTGCCGGGGCCCGGACGCATTGGCTGCTGGTGAGGTGACGCGAGGGTGAGAGGGGAGGCGGGCATGACGACCCCGGAGGCGCGCGCGGCGGCGGGCAAGGCCGCCCGCAAGCGCGCCTCGCGTTCCTCCCACGGCGCGTGGATACCGTCCGCCGACCGCCCCGACCCGGTGGCCGTCCTGGAGCGCCAGGGCGCCGACCGCGTCCAGGACCTGCTCCCCATCCGCTACGGCCGCATGGCCGCCTCCCCGTTCGCCTTCCTGCGCGGCGCCGCCGCCGTCATGGCGGGCGACCTCGCCGCCCAGCGGCACACCGGCCTCACCGTGCAGCTCTGCGGCGACGCCCACCTCATGAACTTCGGCGTGTTCGCCTCGCCCGAACGCGCCCTCCTCTTCGACCTGAACGACTTCGACGAGACCTACCCCGGCCCCTTCGAGTGGGACGTCAAACGGCTCGCCGCCAGCGTCGCCGTCGCCGCCCGCGAGCACGGCGCCACCGAGAACGGCGCCCGCGACGCCGCGCAGGCCGCCTCGGCCGCGTACCGCAAGGCGATGCGGCGCCTGGCGGGCCTCGGCGAACTCGCCGTCTGGTACGAGCGCATCGACGCCCGCGACCTGCTCCCCCTCGTCCACCCCGGTCCCGCCCGCGAACGCGTCGCCGCGCACCTCGACCGCGCCCGCCGCCGCACCAGCCTCCAGGCGCTCGGCAAGCTCACCGAGGTCGTGGCCGGGGAGCGCCGCATCATCCACGACCCGCCGCTCCTCGAACCGGTCGGCGCCCCCGACATGGCCGCCCTGCGCAAGATCTTCGGCGACTACCGCTCCACGCTCGCCGAGGAGCGCCGCCTCCTCCTGGACCGCTACCGCTTCGTCGACGCGGCCCGCAAGGTCGTCGGCGTCGGCAGCGTCGGCACCCGCTGCTTCATCGTGCTGCTCGCCGGGCGCGACGCGGGCGACCCGCTGTTCCTGCAGATCAAGGAGGCGGTGCGGTCCGTCGTCGAGGACCACCTGCCGACCGGCCCGTACGTCCACCCCGGGCACCGCGTCGTCGCCGGGCAGCGCCTGCTCCAGGCGGCGAGCGACATCTTCCTGGGGTGGATGACCGGGCCGCAGGGCCGCGCCTTCTACTGGCGTCAGCTGCGCGACATGAAGGGCTCCGCGGACCTCGCCGC
Source organism: Streptomyces sp. NPDC052114 (assembly GCF_040680155.1). Classification (NCBI taxonomy): domain Bacteria; kingdom Bacillati; phylum Actinomycetota; class Actinomycetes; order Kitasatosporales; family Streptomycetaceae; genus Streptomyces; species Streptomyces sp. NPDC052114. The sequence goes on from NZ_JBFAWC010000001.1 coordinate 891,303, forward strand.
CATGGTGCCCGCCGAGCTGCGCGCCTACGCCGGGCTGTGCGGCACGGCGCTGGCCCGCGCCCACGCCCGCTCCGGCGACCGCATCGCCATCGCCGCCTACCTCGGCGGCTCGGACACCTTCGACCGCGCCATGGCCGACTTCGCGCTGCGCTACGCGGCCCAGAACACCCACGACCACGCGGCGCTCACCGCGGCGATCGGCTCGGGAGTGATCGCCGCGGCGAGCGGGGTCTAGGGCCTGTCCTCCCGGCCGAGCAGGGCGTCGAGGAGGCGCTGCCGGTCCGCCGCGTGGTCCCGCAGCCACGCCCCCAACGCGTGGTCGGCGTCGGGCAGTTCGAGCCGCTCGTACCGTGCCCGCGTGGCCAGCGCCGCGTCGACGGCCGCCGTCACCGCGGCCGGGATCACCGCGTCCGTGCCCGGCACCACGAGCACCGCGCGCCCGCGAAAACCCCGGTAGACGTCCAGCGCGGGGGACTCGCGCCAGCGCTCCGGCGTACGGATGACCTCGGTGAAGCGGCCGTCGCCGTCGCCGAAGGGGAGCGGCCAGGCCTCGGCCGCGTACACGGCGGGCGCGCACAGCCCGATGCCCGTGACCCGCGCGCCGAAGTGCGCCACCAGGTCCGCCACGGTCTGCCCGCTCATGCTGAACCCGACGAACACCAGGCCGTCGGCGGCGGGCACCCGCTTCCCGACCACCGCGGCGGCCTGCTCGAACCGCCGCCGCAGGCTCAACTCCCGCAGCGCGCCCGAGCTTTCGCCGTGGCCGGAGAAGTCGAGCGCGAGCGCCCGGCAGCCGCGCGCGGCGGCGTCGGCCTGGAGGGCGGCGAGCCGCGTCTTGTCGCCGCTGCCCGCGCCGTGCAGCAGGACGACGGTGGTGGCGGGGGAGCGCGGCTGCCCTACGGGTGGCGCCTCGGCACAGCTGAGCAGCTCGCCGTCGCAGGTGAAGGAGAAGGCGGACAGGGCGGGTTCGGGCGCCGGTGCGGTGAAGGAGTCCTGAGTCATGCCGCCTATCCTCGATCCCGCCCGGACGGCCACGAAGCACATCCGGGCGAGCGCCCACGAGGAACGCGCCGGGCACACCGGGCGCTGACGGGGCCCACCGGCACACAGGAAAGGCGAGGCGCATGGCGAGGACCGTGTCCGTGTTCACGCTCGGCGGCACCATCTCCGCCCGGGGCGGCGGCGGTTCGGCCCGGCTGAGCGGCGCCGAGGTCCTCGCGGACACCGGCGCGCTCCCGCCCGGGGTCGAGGCGGAGGTCCACGACGTCCGCAGGCTGCCCAGCTCCTCGCTGACCGTCGAGGACGTGGCCGACCTCGCCGAGCGCGTCGACGCGGCGAGCGCCGCGGGCCACGGCGTCGTCGTGGTCCAGGGCACCGACACCCTGGAGGAGACCGCCTTCCTGCTCGACCTCGCCCGCACGCCCCGCACCCCCGTCGTGGTGACCGGGGCGATGCGCCGCCCCGACCTGCCGGGCGCCGACGGTCCGGCGAACCTCGCCGCCGCCCTCGCGGTGGCCGCGGACCCCGGCTGCGCGGACCTCGGCGTCCTCGTGGTCCTCGCCGACGAGATCCACGCGGCACGGCACGTGCGCAAGACGCACACCACGTCCGTCGCGACGTTCGCCTCGCCCGGCGCGGGGCCGCTCGGCAGGGTCGTCGAGGGCCGGGCGCGGATCGCGCTCCGCCCGGCCGCGCCCACCGTCGCCCGCCCGCTGAGCCTGCGCGGACCCGCCCGGGTCGCCCTGGTCACGCTCGCGCTCGGCGACCGCGGCGAACTCCTCGACGCCGTCGACGCGCGCTTCGGCGGCCTGGTCGTCACGGCCTTCGGCGCGGGCCACGTCCCGACCTGGCTGGTCGAACCCCTGGCCGCGCTCGCCGCCCGCATCCCGGTCGTCCTGGCCTCCCGCACGGGCGCGGGCCCGCTGCTCGCCGAGACCTACAAGGGCCCCGGCTCCGAGTACGACATGCTCGGGCGCGGCCTGCTCCCCGCGGGCGACCTGGACGCGCCGAAGGCCAGGCTCCTGCTGCACGCGCTCCTCGCGGACGGCGCAGGCCACGCCCAAGTGGCCGACGCCTTCGGCCGGTTGGCCGCCCGCTAGCCGATCTGCTCCGGGGTGACCGTCAGCCAGCGCTTGTCGGCGGTCACCTTCTGGCCCAGCTCGCGCTGCCGCTCGGCGTTCTTCTTCTTCATCCCGTCGAGCTGCTTCATGTACGAGTCCTTGCGGTTGACCCAGACGCGTACACCGCCGTGCTCCACGTCGGCCGAGTGGAACAGCATCGGGCCGTCGCTGACCGGGGTGTCACCGGCCGCGAGGATCGGCTTCTTCCACTCGTCGATGTAGGTGTTGATCGCCGCGGGCTTGCCCTCGTACCAGGTCAGCGGCGCCCACAGGTTCGGCGTCAGCTCGCGCCCGGCGAGCTTCTCGCGGTCCTTCTCGCCGAAGCGGCCCTCGGCGATCTCCTTGCGGGAGCTGGTCACCTCACCGGTCCTGCGGTCCTTCAGCTGCATGGAGACGCCGATGACGTTCTCGGGCTTCACGCCGTAGCCGTACTTCGGATCGGCGAGCACCATGCGCACCAGGTCCTCGCTGGCCGCGCTGACCACGTACACCTCGATGCCGTGCGCCTGCAGCGTCTTGTAGAGCTGCTGCATGCCGCGCGAGAACTCCGGCGCCTTCACCTCGGTCTTGGTGAGCTTCCCGTCCTCGTAGTACTCGGCCGGGATCGGCTTCTTGTACGCGAGGAGCTCGTCGACGTACCCCTTGAGCTCCTTCAGCGTGAAGCCGGAGAAGATCTGCGCGGCCCACGGGTAGCAGACCTGGTCGTCGATCTCGCACAGCCGGTTGTAGTAGCTGTACAGGCTCTCCTTGTGCGTGGCCGTGTCCTTGAACGGGATCGTCTTCAGGGACGGGTCCATCGTCTTGCGGGTCAGGACGCCCTTCATCTCCAGGAAGGGCAGCAGCGACTCCTCCAGGTCGTTGCGGTACGTCGTGTTGTCCGCGTCGAAGACGGCGTACGCGCCCTTGTGGTCGTTCTTCGCGATGACCTTGCCGAGCTTCTTCGCGACGGGCTTCGGCCAGTGCGACAGCTCACGGGCGGTGGCCGCCGAGGTGTCGGCGGCGCTCGCCTCGCCGGTCGGCCACAGCGCGCCGCCCGCGAGGACCGCGCCGGCCAGCGCGCCCGTCGCGCCGATGACGGCCAGCTTGCTCTTTGCCCGTACTGCCATGTCTCTACGTCCCTGCCGTTCCTGGAAGCGATGCGCGGCCCCGTCCGGAGCGGCGCGCCATGCTATGAGGCGGCGCGGTCATTTCCCATGATCGAAGTCACCGTGCACAGGGGGCATGGGGCAGGTGAACAGGGGTAGTCGTGGGGGACGCCGGGACGGCTCCCGGCCGAAGCCGGGGTGGCCCCTGGCCGACGCCGGGCGGCTGCCGTCGGGGTGCCGCCGGGCCGCCCGGAGCCCCGCGCGTCCGGAGAGCCGCGCCCGCCCGGGAGGCCTCGCGCATACTGGGAGCCATGGGCAGCCAGGAGTTCGTCCGGGCCGTTCCCCGGCTCGACGGCATGGTCGTCTCCGCGGTCGGCTACCGCACCACGGGGATGCGGCCCACCCTGCACCGGGGCCTGCCCTCGCCGTATCTGACCGTGATCTTCTCGCTGGACGGGCCCATCGCCACCGGTGCCACCCCCGGCCAGGCCACCGGCGCGGACGCGGTGCGCACCGACATCGTCCTGGGCGGCCTGCACCAGAGCCCCGCCTACGTCGCCCAGCCCGAGCACGAGGCCGGCATCCAGCTCGCCGTGCACCCCCTGGCGGCCCGCGCGCTCCTCGGCCTGCCCGCCGCCGAGCTGGCGGGGCAGCTCGTCACCGCCGGTACGGACGTCCTCGGCGACCGCGCCGCCGAGATCCGCGAGCGGCTCTGCGCGCTGGAGCGCTGGGCGGACCGCTTCGCCCTCCTCGCCGCGTATCTGCGCCACCGCGCCGCCGCCGACCGGGCCGCCGCACCCGTGCGCCCCGAGGTCGCCGAGGCCTGGGCCTGGCTGGCCAGGCACCGCGGCGCGGGCACCCTGGACGGCCTGGCCCGGCACGTCGCGCTGAGCGAGCGCCGGCTGACCGCGCTCTTCCGCGCCGAGACCGGGCTCGGCCCCAAGCAGGCGGCCCGCCTGATGCGCTTCCAGCACGCCAAGGCCGCCGTGGTCCGCGCCGCCGCGGCGGACACCCCGCGCGACCTCGCCCGGATCGCGGCCGACTCCGGGTACTACGACCACTCCCATCTCGTACGCGACTTCCAGCAGTACACGGGCGCGAGCCCCACCCGCTGGCTGGCCGAGGAGTGCCGGAATATCCAAGCCGGGGCGCACGGCACGGACGAAGACTGAGAGCCATGAACACCACACCCGACACCACGCACGGAACCACCCACGACGCCACGGCCGACACCACGTCCGACGCCACGGCCGGCCGACGGCTGCACACGCCGGCCCCCGCGATCTGGCCCGGCGTCCAGGCGCGCGACGCCCTCGCCCTGATCGACTTCCTCGTCGGCACCGTCGGCTTCCTGCGCACCGCCGTCTACGAGGACGGCGGCCGCGTCGCCCACGCCCAGCTCGACTGGCCCGAGGGCGGCGGCATCATGCTCGGCTCGTACGACCCGGCCACGGCCTCCGGCACCTGCGGAACGCCGGGCACCACCGGGGCGTACATCGTCACCGACGAGGTCGACGCCCTGTACGCCCGGCTCGTCGCGGCGGGCGTCGAGATCACGGGCGAGATCGAGGACAAGCCGTACGGAAGCCGTGAGTTCGCCATCGCCGATCCGGAGGGAAACCGCTGGTCGTTCGGCACCTACCGCGGCGAGCCGAGGCCCCTTCCGGCCGCCTGAGGCCGCGCAGGCCCCCGACCGGCAGCGTGATAACTTGCGCAAGCCAGTCAAACCCACACCTGGGCCAGGGAATCCGGTGGAAGTCCGGAACTGACGCGCAGCGGTGAGGGGGACGGGCGGGGCCACGGCCACTGGGCGTCCTCGGACGCCCGGGAAGGCGCCCCGTCCGGCCGATCCCGAGTCCGAAGACCTGCTGGCGCCTCCGCTCGCGCACCGGGCGACGGGGGTCGTGACGCAGGCCAGGCTCCGCGTATGAGCCGTGAGACTCAAGGGATCGTGTGTCCTCCACAGCCCGTACCCGTACCCGTATACGTACCCGTGTACGTCTGTCCGCCCTGCTGTGCGCGGGGGCGTTCGCGCTGACCGCGTGCGGCGGCTCCACGGACGGCTCCTCGTCGAAGTCCGCGGGCGACCGCGCCGACGGCTACCCCGTCACGGTCACCTCCTGCGGAAAGAAGGCCGAGGTCAAGGCGCCGCCGCAGCGGGCCGTCTCCCTCGACCAGGGGTCCACGGAGATCCTGCTCTCCCTCGGTCTCGCCGACCGCATGGTGGGCACCGGCACCTGGACCGACCCCGTCCTGAAGAACCTGGCGAAGGACAACGCGAAGGTGGAGCGGCTCTCCGACCGCTACCCGGCGCTGGAGAAGGTCCTCTCCAAGGAGCCCGACTTCGTCAGCGCGTCCTTCCTCTACACGGTCGGCAAGGGCGGCGTCGCCGACCGCGCCAAGTTCACCGAACTCGGCGTGCCCGTCTACGTCTCGCCCACCGACTGCGCGGGCAAGGACAACGACGGCGGCGGCGACGGCAAGCGCGTGAAGACCCTCACCATGGACACGGTCTACGGCGAGGTGCGCGACCTGGCGAAGGTGTTCGGCGTCGAGAGGCGCGGCGAGCGGCTGATCGCCGACATGAAGGGCCGGATCACCAGGGCCACCAAGGACATCGACGCCTCCGACGCGAGGCTCCTGTACTGGTTCGCCAACTCCGACGCCCCGTACATGGCGGGCTGCTGCGGCGCCCCCGGCATCATCACCCGCGAGCTCGGCGCGAAGAACGTCTTCGACGACACCCGTGACGAGTGGCCCCAGATCAACTGGGAGACCGTCGCCGACCGCGACCCCGACGTCCTCGTCATCGGCGACCTCACGCGCAAGTCGCAGTCGGCGGAGAGCGCCGCCGCGAAGATCAAGTTCCTGGAGACCAACCCGGCGACCAAGAACCTGACCGCGGTGAAGAAGAAGCGGTACGTCCTGCTCAGCGGCCAGGCCATGAACCCCACGGTCCGCACGGTGGACGGCATCGAACAAGTGGCGGCGGGCCTGAAGAAGTTCGGCCTCACCAAGTGACGGAGCGCGTCCGCGAGCCTGCGGGGAAGACCGGCCGCGAGGCCGTCGCGGGGCCCCTCGGCGAGCCTGCCGGGGAGGCCGTCCCCGGGACCGCCCCGGCGATGGACGACGCCCCGGCGGCGGTCGGCCCGGCGGTGGTCGGCCCGCGTGGGGCGTTCGTGCGGCAGGTGTCGTGCTGGGCCGCAGGCGGCCTCGCGCTCGTGCTGTCCATCGCCGTCGCCGTCACCATCGGGCCCGCGGACATCTCCGTCCCCGACGTCTGGTCGGCCGTCGCCGCCCACCTCGGCTGGGGCGAGGCCCGGCTCACGCCGATCCGGGACGGCATCGTCTGGAACCTGCGGATGCCCCGCACCCTGCTCGCCGCCGTCTGCGGCGCCGGGCTCGCGGTCTGCGGGGCGGTCATGCAGTCCCTGCTGCGCAATCCGCTCGCCGACCCGTTCGTGCTCGGGGTCTCCTCGGGGGCGTCCACCGGCGCGGTCGCGGTCGTCGTCCTCGGCGTCGGCGGGGGAGTGGTGTCGGTCTCCGCGGGCGCCTTCGTCGGCGCGCTCTTCTCCTTCGCCCTGGTGCTGCTCCTGAGCCACACCCTGGGCGGCACCACCGACCGGGTCGTCCTCTCCGGCGTCGCGGCCATGCAGCTCTTCTCCGCGCTGACCTCGTTCGTCATCCTCACCGCGGGCGACGCGGAGACCACCCGCGGCGTGCTGTTCTGGCTGCTCGGCTCGCTCAGCGGGGTCGGCTGGACGGACGTGTGGCTGTGCGGCGCGGTCCTCGCCGCGGCGCTGGTGATCTGTCTGTCCCACGCCCGCACGCTCGACGCGTTCGCCTTCGGCCCGGAGGCGGCGGCGACCCTGGGCGTCCGCGTGGCCCGCACCCGGCTCGTGCTGCTCTGCGCGACGGCGCTCCTGACCGCGGCCCTGGTCAGCTCGGCGGGCGCCATCGGCTTCGTCGGCCTGGTCCTGCCGCACGCGGCCCGCGCGTTCGTCGGCTCCGGCCACGCACGGCTGCTCCCCGTCACCGCGCTCGCCGGCGCGGTCTTCCTGGTCTGGGTGGACACGCTGGCCCGCACGGTCCTCGACCCGCAGGAGGTCCCGGTGGGCGTGGTGACCTCGCTCATCGGCGTACCGGCGTTCGTGGCGGTGCTCTACCGGACGAGGAGGGCGGCATGACGCACGAGGCGACCGACACGCACTCCGCCACGGACCCGGCTGCGGCCACCGCCACGGGCCCGGCTGCGGCCACCGCCACGGACCCCGCTGCGGCCACCGCCGCCGGGCTGCGCGCCGACCGCGTCGCCCGGGAGGCGGGCGGGCGGCTCGTCGTGGACGGTGTCAGCCTCGCCCCGCCCGCCGGTGCCACGGTCGGCCTCCTCGGCCCCAACGGCTCCGGCAAGTCCACGCTCCTGCGCATCCTCGCGGGCGTCCTCGCCCCGGCCTCCGGAGTGGTCACGCTGGACGGCCGCCCGCTGTCCGACACGGGCCGCCGCACGGTGGCGCGCCGCATCGCCGTGGTGGAGCAACACGCGGCGACACAGGTCGAGTTGACCGTACGCGATGTCGTACGCCTGGGCCGCATCCCGCACCGCCGGGCGTGGTCGGCGCCCTCGGCCCACGACGAGCGGGCCGTGCGCGAGGCGTTGGAGCGCACCGGTCTGACCGGCCGCGCCGCCCAGTCCTGGCACACGCTCTCCGGCGGCGAGCGCCAGCGCGTGCAGATCGCCCGCGCCCTCGCCCAGGAGCCGCGCGAGCTCCTCCTGGACGAACCCACCAACCACCTGGACATCCAGCACCAGCTGGACCTCCTGTCCCTGGTGGCCGACCTCCCCGTCACCAGCGTGATCGCGCTGCACGACCTCAACCTCGCGGCGATGTTCTGCGACCACCTCCTGGTCCTGAAGGAGGGTGCGGCGTACGCGGCCGGCACCCCCGCCGAAGTGATCACCGAACAGCTCATCGCGGAGGTGTACGGGGTGCGGGCGGTGGTGACCCCGGGGGTGGGGGAGGACGGCGGGCCCGAGGGGGGACGGCCCTCGGTGCGCTTTCTGCGGGGGTGAGTGCGGAGCGGCATACGGAGAGATCAATTCCGGTGCCGACTGCACTACTTTGGGGCCCTGGGCTTCGCGATGCCCGGCCCTCTGGAGGCAGGCGCGACGGGCGGCTCCGGCGCCCCACGAGAGAAAGGCGCAGCACAATGATCGTGATCGCGCACCTCAGCGACCCTCACATCGACACCGACGACGGCGGGCGCAGCGTCGCACGGGCCCAGGCCGTCATGGACTACGTGAACGGCCTCCCGTACGACCTGGACGCCGTCGTCGTCACCGGCGACATCGCCGACCACGCCGCGCCCGCCGAGTACGAGACGGCCCGCAAGGTGCTGGAGTCCCGGCACCCGACGCTGATCTGTCCCGGCAACCACGACGGGCGCGCCGCGTTCCGCGAGCACCTCCTGGGCGAACCGGCGGGTACGGCGCCGGTCGACCGGTCGTACGTCACCGATCGCGTCGTCCTGGCGCTGTGCGACACCTCCGTCCCCGGCGAGGACCACGGCCGCCTGACGGACGAGACGCTGACGTGGCTGTCGGGCCTCCTCGCCGACACCCCGCCGGACCGCCCCGTCCTCATCGGCTTCCACCACCCGCCGGTCCCGCTGAACACCCCCCACGTGGACCCCATCCGCCAGTTCGACGAGCACCGCCTGGCCGATCTGGTGGCACGCCACCCGAACGTGACCGCGTTCCTGGCCGGCCACGCCCACACCCCCGCGGCGACGACCTTCGCGGGCAGGCCCCTCCTGGTCGCCCCGGGCGTCGTCTCCACCCTCCGCCTCCCCTGGGAGCACCAGAACGACCCGTCCCACCACGTCCACCGCGACCTGCCCCCGGCGCTCGCGTTCCACGTCCTGGACGACGGGGGCCGCCTGACCACGCACTACCGCCCGGTGCCGGTGACTTCCTCCTGACCCTCCCGGTCCCGGGGCAGCCGCCGCCCCGGGACTCCGGATCAGAGCCCTCACCCCTCCCTCACCCGGGCAAACGCACGTTGTCCCACTTGCTGTTGGGCTCTTCACGCACCCCCACCTGCACCAGCGGTCCCACGCGCTGCCCGGCGCAGCCGTCGCTCTCCGCGCGCGAGCACGCCAGCCGGTACTGCGGCCCCCAGACGCCGTCCCCGTTCCACTTCACCAGCTCCGCGCCGCACTTGGGACACGGGTCATAGGGTCCGCCGGGCACCTTGCGCACGGGGTGGCGGAAGACGCGCGGTTCGGTGAGGACCACCGAGAGCCGGGAGGCCTCGATGTCCTCGTGGGGCAGGGCGAGACCGTAGTGCTCGCTCATGATCCGGTAGACGTCGGCCTCGTCCGGTATGAACAGCTCGCACTCGTCCGGGTCGTCCGGGTGGTCCGGATCTTGGAGGACCTTCCCGAGCCCCGCCTCGGCGACCAGCCGCCGGGTGAGGGGATGGTCCGCGTCGCCCTCACCGACCTCGCCCTCGTAGTACGACCAGTCGGGTCTGCCGTCGACGACCGCGCCGACGCTGGGCGGGTCCATGCCGTTGTCGCTGATCTCGACGCCCGTGACGGTGGACCACATGTGCCGGACGCGGTCGTGCCGGTACCACGCGGTCGGCCCCCCGGCCCGCTCGACGGCGAAGGCCCAGCCGGTCCCCGTCTCGCCGACGAGCGCGTGGGCCGGCAGCGGCCCGACCCCGCGCGCACTCTCCTGAACCTGCCGGAACACCTCCGGCACCAGGACGGAACCGTGCTCGGGCGCGATCATCCACGCCAACTCGCGGCTGCTGACCCCGCGTACGAAGGTAAGGACCCCGCCCTCACCGATCAGCCGGGACACCCACCCGATGTCATGATCACTCATGTAGTGCACCGAAATGGCCTTGTGGTAAAGAGAGTTGAAACGGCTCTTCAGCCAACCTTGTTGCCGACCTCACGGTAGAGATGTTGCCCCCGTCCGGGGATTTCGCCGACGGGCCGCGCGGCGATGGCGAACGGGCGGCCGGCGTCGTCCAGCGTGTAGTGGGTGACCTTTCCCGAGCGGCTCTTGAGCGTCACTTCGATGGTGAAGCGGTACTCGACGTCGGCGGGGCCTGTCGCGGTGACGCCGAAAAAGAGTGCATCCGCGGCCGGGCCACGGGCGGATTCCTGGTAGTACGTCACGGGCTCTCCGGTGAAAACCGGCAGATCGGAGGAAGCGGAGGGATCGGAGTCGCCCTGGGCGGCCCGGTCGATCAGGACGGTTGCTCCTTCCCTCGACGTGTTCATCTGCAGGTCCCAGTCGTCGGGATAACAGGCGTAGCCCATCGGCTCGGCGTCGAGGCGCCTCGGCCTCTCCACGTGGAGCGAGATGTCCGTGACGGTTTCGGCGTCCATGTTCGGGGACTTGTCGGCGAACAGCACGGCGTACGTGGCGTGGGCTGCCGGACGGGCGTCGGCGGCCATGAGGGAACGTTCCAGGCGTTCACAGACGGCCCCCGGGACGTCCAGGTCTGCGGTGATCCGCGCGAGGCCACGAACCTTCCGGTTCGTCACCGCCCACATTTCCTGATTACGACCGGAGAACAGTCGTGTCCCGCTCACAGAGAGACCGTTCGTGGCGCGGGCGTCAGCGCCTGCGCCGCCGTCGCCGCGCGCGAGGGCGAGGTCCGGCGCTCCGTATCTCTGCGCGCCGTCGTCGGCGGGCGTCCCGATCCTGGCCACGGGAGAGGCGATGGTGAAGGGCCGCCCGGCGTCGTCGATCCGTACGCTGCGTGCCGCGCCGTCCTCCAGCACCTCCAGTTCGATCCACCACTCGCAGGAGCAGCCCAGGGTCCGGGCGTCCACGATTCCCCCGGTGGTGCCGCCCGGACGCACATAGCGGCTCAGCCGCACGTCCCGTGGGGCATCGAGGCTCAATTCCCCCCATTCGTTCAGGTTCCGGCCGACCGTCCGGTCGACGGCCCCCACGCACTCCACGTCCTGTCCCTGAGGCGCGGGGACGGTCCGTCCCTTGACGATGCGCAGTGAACGCACCACTACGGGGGAGTCGTCGGGCGCGGACAAGGTGAACGCCGCGCTGGCCGTGCCCCGCGGGACGGCGGACCGGGCGGTGGCCCAGCCGTACAGCGCAGCGCAGCGCCCTGAGCCGAGCGCCCGCGCGGGTACGGCCGTGCTCGAGGGGACGGTGGCGGACCACGTACTGGACCAAGCGTTCCCCATGATCGCCTTGCCTGCCGCCTTGCTGCGCGCCCTCGTGGTGCGGGACTGGGCGGAAGGGGTGAGGGCGGAGGGGGCGACTGAATCCGGCGCGGGGCTCCGGGATGTCGTGTCGCGCGAGTCCTGCATCGCCAGGACGGTCACCGCTCCCGCCAGCAGGGCGGTGGTGAGAAGGAATGCGAGCAGAAAAATCCGACGGGTCGTCATCGGTTCTTCTTCCAACTGGTCGTCGCGTTGTCGCAGTGGTACTTGGCCCGCGCGTCGCCCTCGGCCGGGGCCAGCATGAAGGGCTTGCCGGATTGGTCGACGACGATGCGGCCCTTGTCCGTGCCTTGCTGGTAGTTGACGTCGAGCACGTAGGACGCGGTGGTCTTGCCGGCCACGACCAGGATGTCGAAGATCGCGGGCTCGTCCTGCTTCGCCAACTGCATCTGCTGCGTCGGGTACTGGCCGACGAGGGCCTTCCCGTCGTACTCCTGGGCGGCTCCGGTCGGGCTGCTGAGGTCGATGCGTACGCGCGTGATGTCGATCCCGCCCTGCGGTCCGCCGCAGGAGAGCAACGAGCCTTCCGGCACCGGCTCTTCGGCGGTGACGCGGGCCCGTACGCCGGTGATGGAGACGGGCACCTTCGTGAAGTTCATCAGGGTCAGCCGGATCCGCACCGCGCCGGCGTAGACCCCGCCGCCTTCGACCAGCCCGTCGAGGGCCGCGTCGCCGTCCGGGTAGTTCCGTTCCAGCTTCCCGGTGTCGACGGGGCCCTTCAGCCTGACCGCCTTGTTGTCCCGGGTCAGATCCCACCAGACTTCCGACTCGGCGTGCACCCCCCTGCCGACGGGCACCGGCGAACGGCTGCTGCTCCACACGTCGAAGTACGTCGTGACGAAACTGGCGAGCACGGTGCTCAGGACGATGCCGAGCGCGGCGGCGAAGACCGTCTTCACGCGGCTCCGGGTGGTGGGAGCCGGTTCATCGGGGGCGGTGCTGGTGGTTGAGCCGTTGCCGCTGGAGGAGGGTTCGTCGGTGGGCGCAGCCGGAGGTGTGGGAGCAGCGGGATCAGTCGTTGCCGCAGGATCAAGATCAGCCGAGGAGGCGGAGCCGGCAGCGGCGGGAACGGTGGACGTGGGCTCAGTGGTCGTCGGCTCGGTGTCCGGGGTGCTGTCGGGCGCCGGTAAGTTGCCCGGCCTCATGGCTTCTCTGTCAGGGGTGGCAGACACACGGTTCTCCGTCCGAGATAACGGGAGGATCGAGCCGTACGGTGCGGGATTCCCTCACTTTGACACGTGCACGGCAACACTACGAGGAGTTTTATCCTCCACGTCGTCGATCTCTCGCGCCGCGGCGTCGGCGTCACGGTGGCCTGTCCGGTGCGGACCCGTCGCCGAGGTCACCCGGAAGGCTGACAACCCCCGGACCGACGGGCTTGGGGGCTCAAAGTGGAGCGGGTGACGGGAATCGAACTCGCGCTCTCATCTTGAGAAGCGACGGCGCTTGGATGGGCTCCATGGCTTTGGCCAGCACAGATACCTGGACCTTGGGTGGTCGTGTGGGCCGGGTTGCGCTGCTGTTGACCGCTGCTCCCTCTTAGAGGTGGATTTTGCTGGTCAGCCCGCCGCAGGAGCGTCCGAGGCCGTGGTCGGCCGCCTCGACGAAGATCCCGCCGGGCGGCTCCTTCTGGAGCCCCCTTTCACGGCGCCGGCGGCGTGCTGATGGGCCCGGCAGACGGTGGAGTCGACGTTCACCTCCCAGGTGATCAGGTCCTTCGCATCCGCCTCAGCCTGGAGCTAGGACAGGACCCTCGCCCAGGTCCCGTCCCGCTGCCAGCGCCGGAACAGGCCAAAGACCCGGTCCCACGGCCCATAGCGCTCGGGCGCATCCCGTCAGGAAGTACCGGTCCGGGTCCGCCACCGTATGCCGTCTATCAACTGCCGCCGCGTCCACACTCGCGGCCGGCCCGGCTTGATGCCCTGCGGCAACAACGGTTCGATCCGGGCCCACTGGCCGTTCGTCAGATCCCCACTCCCTACAGAAAGTGATCGTCTACGACCAAGATCCACTTTCGCAACAGGCCCTAGACGACCCGTTCCGTCGAGTTCAGGGCCGTTGCCCAGTCCCGCACTGCCGTCAGATGCTCGGGCAACAGGCCGATGCAGGGGTCGGGCTGAACCAACAAGGTTGGAAGCCCACGAGCGACGCGTTCGGTCGCCCAGGCGTGGTCGAGGTCGGTGAAGTCGTCGTCGATCCACGCGGTCGGCGCGTCGCCGAGCCATGCATCGACGTGATCGCGCTTCCAGAGGTAGCCGTTGGGGTGGCTGGTGGTGATATTGGGACGGGGCAGGTCGACGTACGGGAAGGTAGGGAGCCCGAGAAGAGGACCGATCAGCGTGGTGGCGTCGCGGCGCCAGCTGGTGCACCACATTGGGCCGACCAGCCTCGTGCGGATGAGGTGGGTGAGCATCGGTCCGTGTGCCGGGTTCAGCCACACCGGGACGGGCGCGTCCGGTGGGCGACCAGCAGGCACGACGTCGTAGCGGACGTGGCTGGACGGAGTGGCTCCGTCCGCCTGCGGAAACGGTATGAGGACACCGTCGATGTCGATCAGCAGGTAGGGCAGGCGCATGGGGTCCTCCGGCTCAGGCGAGGTGTGGGTCAGAGCTTGCGCGCGGTGATCAGGAGGGTGGTCGGCCACGGACCGTGACGCGGGTCGTGGAAGTCCTGTGCGGAGGTGAGCCAGAGGCCGGCGCGCGAAAGGTGCTGTTCCCAGCGCCGGGCATCGAACTCCCAGCGCACCAGCGGGAGTCGGGTGCGGTCGGGGAGGGTGACGTGATCGCGGCGGGGCCAGTCATCGATGGCTGGTCGCCGTCCCCCGCGCTGAGGGTGAGGGGTGGAGAAGGCGAGAGTGCGGCCGGGTTTGAGTCGGGCGGCGACAGCAGGCAGGAGGAGGTTCGGCGGGACGAGGCCCACTGCGCCGAAGACCGAATAGATTGCGTCGAAGTGCTCTTCGGTCGCCTGGAGGTAATGAAGGGCGTGGCCGGCGGCGAAGGTGAGGCCGGAGAGGCGGCCGTAGTGGGTGCGGGCTCGGCGGATCTGGATGTCGACGAGGTCGACGCCGGTGACGCGGGCGCCGCGGCGGGTGGCGAGATGGGCGGCGTTGTGGCCGGGGCCGCAGCCGAGTTCGAGGATGCGGCGGTGGGCAAGGTCGGTGCCGAGGATCTCCGCGCCGGGGCCGAGACCCGGCCGGGTGGTCCACTCCATCCGGGCGGGGACGGGGAGAGGCCCGGCGGGCGTGGTGACGGTGCGGTGCAGGGCGTGGGCGTGCCAGGGGGAGGGCGCTGCTGCCGTGGGCATCTAGACCTCCAGGAGCCGGAGGACGTCAGTGAGGTGGCGGCGTACGACCTTGATGTACGCAGGGTCGGTGGCAGGGTCGTTGATCCAACGGATCGCCTGCTCCATGAACCACTCCACGCTCCAGATGCGTTGCCATCCCAACGCCCATTGCGCAGGTGGGAGTTCACCGCGCCGGGCGAGAGCATCAGGCGAGCCGCCCGCAGCCACGTACTGCTCGATGAAGACGCGCAGACGGACGGGGTCGGGGTTCTCGACGGTGCCGTGCCAGCTGGCCAGGTCGAGCAGGCCGGGGCCGGTGAAGGCGCGAGCGAAGTCGAGTAGGCGCCAGGTGTTGCCATGGCCGATGTGGAGGCTGGTGGGGTGGAACTCGGAGTGCACCCAGCCGAACGGGGCGAGGTTGGCTCCGATCGCGCGGTGCGGTGCGGCCCGGGCGAGGAGGTCGAGGGCCTGCTCGATGTCGTCGGTGCCTTCGGCTACCCAGCGGTCGGCTTTGCGCAGGGCGTGGAGGTGGTCGATGGCGCGGGATGGAAGGGTACGCAGTCGCTCCTCGTCGATGAGAGAGAGCGCCGGTGCGGTGCGGGCGCCGTGCACGACGACCGCTGCCGCGACACCGTCGAGGTCGTCGGCCTCGCGGGTCGCGGCGCCGAGGTCTTCGAGGAGCAGGCCGAGCAAGCCGTCGCGTACGGCAGAGGCGTACACCTTGGGCACGGGGATGCCGAGGGTGTGTGCGAGGCGCAGGGCCTGGTCCTCGCTGTCGAAGGGGCGCTTGGCGTACTTGAAGATCGCGGTGGTGCGGTCGGGGAAGGTGACGCGTTCGACGCCGGACATCGACCACACCCGCACTGCTTCGCGGGTGGGGTGGGGGTGGCCTGTGGCGGTGCACAGGTTGTGGAGGAGCTCGGCGGTGAGGGACTCGTCCATGGGGAGTGCTCCTGGATTTCCTGTACGGGGATGAAGGCGTCCGGGGCGGGAGGAGTGCTGCGGTGGCATCCCGCCCCGGAGCCTCGTCGAAGGGCTACGCGGCCGGGTTGCCGGTCACGCGGTGGGAGTAGACCTGCTCGATCCACCCAGCCTTGAACTGGGCAAGGTCGTCACGAAAGTTGGCCATCGAAGCGCCGTAGGGCGCGACGACCCCGCCAGTCTGGTCCGGCACGGACTGGCAGCCGTGGACCAGGCGTCCACCGAGGGCAGCGTGGGCCTTGATGGACTCGATGCGGCGGTACTCGTTGAACCAGCCGCCGTGGTAGACCTCGTCGAGCAGGCCGCCCATGTCGACGTCCAGGTCGAAGACGACGGAGGTGGCGGCGGGGAAGAACCAGCACGGGCCGACGTTGGAGATGTGCCCGTCCAACTCGACCTTGTTCAGGGCCATGAGCGTGGCCGCCTCGCGCAGCACCCGCAGATGCTCGGCGGTGATCTGCGGCAGGCCGAGCGAGGCGAGGTGCTCCTCGCGGAACAGGTAGGCGTACACCTCGTACGCCGTGGCCAGGACGTGTGCGGCGTCCGAGGTGGAGCGGGCGTGCTCCTTGATGAAGTCGAGCGCGAGCTGCTCGACCGCACTCTCGGTCGTCTCGTCCACGCCCAGGAGCTGTTCCTTGACCAGCTCCCAGTCGGCGACGAGCCAGGTGTTGGACTCGAAGCGGAAGAAGTACTCGGCCGGGTCGATGGTGATGCGCCGGCCGTCGACCTGGACGCCGGACAGGCGGCTCCAGCGCTCGTCGAACGCCTCGGGCAGCACGACCGTGATGGCCGCGGTATCGATGGTGGCCACGGTGTCTCCGTTTCTCATCGGCCGGGTTCGGCACAGGAATGCCCGAACCCGTAGCGGGCGTACGGAACGTGAGGCCGCCCGGACCAGGAAGGGGGGAACCTGGATCACGGTCGATCGGAACTTGGAACCATTCCGGGCGGCTGATGATTAGTGAACCGGTCGTCACGCACAGTGGGTACGGTGTGAGGCGGCGGAAGCGGTATACGCGGTTTACAGCTCCTGATCGGGGGAGGTCGTGCCAACGCCCAACCAGCCCAACTCACTTCTGCGCGACGTGATCTCTGCCAGCGGCTGCACCTTCGACGCCCTTGCGAAGGACGTGCGCCGCATCGCTGCTGAGAACGGCGAGATCCTCCAGACCAACAAGTCCGCGATCTCTCATTGGGTCAACGGCGCACGCGAGCCGAGCGGCCGCATGGGCCAGTACCTGACCGAAGCACTGTCCCGTCGTCTGGCACGCACAGTCACACCCACGGAGATCGGCCTGCGCGGCCAGGCGGAGACGTCGGCCGCCACCGCGAACCTTGATCCAGTCGTCGCCGCAACGGAGCTGGGCCGCGCCGACGTCGACCGCCGGCGCTTCCTGGCGATCGCCGCCTTCACCACCGCCGGGGTCGCGATGCCACTCGCATACGACCACGAGGCGACCTCTCGCATGATGCGCGCCCGCACCGGGGGAGTCCTGATCGGTGTCGAAGACGTCGACGTCGTACGCCAGATCACCACCGCGTTCAGCTCCGCCGACGAACGCCTCGGCGGCGGCCACGGCCTGACGACCGTCACGGCCTACCTAGCCGACACGGCAGCCCCCATGCTCCGCGCCCGCTTCCCGAACGAAGCCTTACGCCAAGCAGCCTTCGGCGCGGTCGCCGAGCTCGCCTACCTTGCAGGCTGGAAGCACCATGACCTCGGCCAGGAAGGCGCCGCCCAGCGCTACTACCAGGTCGGCTACCAACTCGCCTGCGAAGCCGACCCGAACGGCCACGCCGCCTGGATGATGCGCGCCCTCGCCCACCAGGCCCTCAGCCTCAAGCAGCCCCACCACTGCGTCGACCTCGTCGAAGGTGCGCTCACCCGCGGACTCGGCCGCGTCGACGGCCAGACCGAAGCGCTCCTGCACATCACCCACGCTCGCGCGTACGCCGCGATCGGAGAGAAGCCCTCTGCCGCCCGCGCCCTCCTCGCAGCCGAGGACGCACTCCTCCGCGAGGACGACCCGCAGCCCAGCTACTCCCGCGTCAGCGGTCCAGCGGCCGGCACCGTCGCCAGCCACACGGCCCGCACCCTCACCGATCTGGCCGACCACCCCGGCACGGAGGTCCAACACCGAGCTGCACTCACCCGCTGGGACCCGGTCCACTACAAGCGCGTCCACGCCCTCACGTACGCCGACCTGGGCGACAGCCTTGCTGCGCAGGCCCGCGCCGACGAGGCCGTAGCCGCCTGGTCCCAGGCCCTGAACCTGATGGAAGGCATGACTTCCGGCCGCACCCGCAAGGCCATCTCGTCCCTACGCTCGCCCCTGGCGATCTACCAGCGCCGCAAGGTGCCCGGCGCCGTCGAACTTGCCCGCCGAGCCCGTGAGGTGCTCGCCTAACATGCCCAGCAACCAGGTCGACGAAGGGAACCCCGTGGCTGAGCCGACGACCGATGCCCGCCCTCAAGCTCTCAAGCCCGCCCTCGAATCCATGACCCTGCTGGTCGCGGCCGTCATCGTCCACGACAAGACCACCAACCGCGTCGTGCTGCTGCAGCGCAGCGAGAACGCCAAGTTCGCCCAGGGCATGTGGGATTTGCCGGTCGGCAAGAGTGAGCCCGGGGAGCCGATCACCCAGACCGCAGTGCGGGAGCTTTACGAAGAGACCGGGCTGACGGTTAAACCGGAGGCTCTGAAGGTTGCCCACATCATCCATGGCGCCTGGGGAGTTGAGGCACCCAACGGCTTCCTCACCGTCGTCTTCGCGGCGCACGAATGGACCGGCGAGCCCGAGAACCGCGAGCCCCGCAAGCACTCACAGGTGCGGTGGACGGATGGTGATGCCATCCCCGAAGCATTCGTGGAGACCACCGCCAGCGCCCTCCACCGCTATATGGCAGGAGGCCCGCAGGTATCTCTTGACGGCTGGGGCTAAGACGACTACTGAGTCCGAGAGCCGGGCCGATTCCACCATGGCCAGCAAAGCGATCCTATCGGGCACCAGAGGATCTCTTGAGAACCTCGTCGAGGTACGCACGTGCCATAGTCGCACGCTCGCTATCGCCCTCCGCGCGGAATGCTGGAATGGCACGAGAGAGGTCTGCAGCGGCCTCATCGAAGCGTTCCAAGCTCCGCAGAGCTACCCCACGAGCCAGCAGAGCCTTGCCTTCCTCCCAGTTGTTCCCAGCTGCTGCGAGCTCTGCCACGGCCCGGGTAAATACCCGTACCGCCTCCTCCGTATGGCCTGCGGCTGCGAGGGACGCACCAAGCTGCAGAATAGCTGGAGTTACTGCCGCCTCGTCGCCGCCTTGACTCAAAACATCGACTGAGGATGTCAATACTTCAATGGACTCATTGAACTTTCCCCATGATCGAAGCGCAGCACCACGATTGGCAAGTGACATCCCCTCTCCGAGGGCATCGCCAATCATTCGGAATGCGTTTTCTGCTCTCGTGTAGGCGTCTACGGATTCTCGGTACAAACCCAAATGAGTAAAGATGATTCCTTCGGAATGAAGGGCACTTCCTTTGCGTTTTTTGTCTCCTGCGTGCTCGAACGCGCAGGCGGCAGCAGAAAATGCCTCCACTGCTCGTTCGAGTTCCGATATCGACTGGAGGCAGGCGCCAAGATCTACTAGTGCAGTACCTTCTAGGAGGTGATCGCCCACCTCTCGGCTGTTTGCCGCGGCGCGCAGGTGAAAGTCGATAGCCTCGTGAGGTTCCCCTAGGTCCTGGAGTGTGAGGCCGAGGTTATTCAGAACCCCAGCCTCCTCGCCCTTGGAGCCCTCCGTCCTGAATATTTCGAGAGCAGATTTGAACGCCTGAAGAGCTTCGACTGGCTGGCCGGCTTCTTTTCGAGCGAGACCAAGATTTCCTAGGACTATGCCCATGCCGTAGCGATCGCCTGCCTGTTGGAGCAGGGCCAATGAGTCAGAATAGGCGTCAATCGCTTCTTCTGTTTTGCCAGCCGAACCCAAAACCTCCCCCAGGCTGGCAAGTGCCAGCCCCTCCAGGTTGTCATCCTTTGATGCTCGATACAGCTCGGCCGACGCGGAAAGGAAGGCTATAGCTTCCTCGAAGCGTCCAGTCAAGCTCATTGCGTTGCCAACCTGGGTTAGCGTGGCCGCTTCATTTCGCAGATCCCCAGATTTGTTGAATATTGATGCTGCAGTAATCAACCCACTAACGGCCTCCTCGAGTGACTTAAGTTGCGACACCGCCTTCTTTATATTATTAGCCGCATCCTCGGTGAGGGACTTGTTCCCAGCCCTATTGGCGGCGGCCGCCGCCGTGTATGAAACAGCGAAGAAGTCGTCCGTGTAGCGGAATTTTTGCAGAAAGTTAGCCAGTTCACTTGCGAGAATGCAGGAATCCTTGTATCGGCCGGCCTTAGTGGATAGCCCTACGGCCAGGACCAGGTTAGAACGCTCTGCCTCAAGCCATCTGAAGGCATCGCTCTTTCTCTTGAAGTAACGAGAAGGTGCGAGATCAGTAACCAGATAGGACGATGCGGCACGTGTTCCGTGGATGTAGTGGTCCAGTAGTCGGCCCAATGCAATGCTGCGCTGATCGTCAATCTGGGATTCTCTACCGAGACTATCGGCATAGAGGCGAACCAGGTCATGAAGTCGCCACCTGCCCCAGACGTCTCCCGGTTCAACGAGGTGCATCCTTGCTAGATCTTCGAGCATTCGTTCAGCCGCTGACTCCTCAATATCGGCCAGGTGTGCTGCGGCTGCACTTGAGATATCCGCACCAGGATTGATTGGGATTAGACGAAATAGGCGGGCCTGGTCTCTGGTAAGTCTCCGATATGACATATCAAACGCGGCCGCGACTTTCCTTGTGCCACGTTCAAGGTGCCCGAGCCGCGTGTGGGCCTGAGACAGATCCCGTTTCAGCGAAGACAAAGGTCGATCGGGGAAATCGGCCAAGAGGGCGCCGCAAATCTGCAACGCTATCGGGAGATGCCCGCAGAGTTGAGAAATTTCTTTAGCGGTAGCTAGATCCTCTGTCACGCGAACGTCGCCACTGCCGTTAATTGTCTGCAGCACCTTTTGTAGAAGTTCGACCGATATTTTTGAGGGCAGAACTCCAAGGTTGTGGCGGCGGGCACTTAGGTCCAGACTGTCACGTGATGTAATCAGAACTGAATTGACTCCATCGCTCGGGAGTAGCGCCTGCACCTGATCAGTCGATGACGCGTTGTCGATGATCACGAGGATTCGACGTCCATGCTTTGCGTACGCTGCAAGTGCAGCACGAAATAGTCTGGATCTTTCTTCGAGTCCGTGAGGAATACGCTCGGGAGGGATAGCTAGGGCTCGGAGGAAGCCAGCCAAGGACTGTTCGGCAGTGATAAACCGATCTCCGTCATAGCCGTGAACGTCGGCAAATAGGACACCACCAGCGAACTGCTGATCGCGTTGAGCTCGACAGGCTAACTGCAGCGCAATTTCCGTCTTCCCTGCTCCAGGTAGTCCTGATATTAGTTGAGGGATGGCCTCGCGCTCTGGCGACAGAGCACGCGTCAACTCTTGCAGTTCATTCTCGCGCCCGGAGAAGAATGCGGAACCGGGAGGGGGGCCTGCAAGGGCTGGATTGATCTCGCGTGGTAGTTGGACAGTAATGTCCCGACCTTGGATCACAGCATTTAGAAATAGTCCGTCAGAGATGGAATTAAAGACTGAATCTCTGGGCGTGTTGGGTTCCCGCTCCAAGCTACTCACGCCTCGCGATCACTCGTCGGCGTATCTGATGTGGAGAAGGAGAACCCATTCATGTCCCGGCCTTGGATTACTGGCCCGTGCTGGGTGCCACCACTGATGGTGCTGCTTACGTTGCCCGGGGCAAGGTGCGCTTGTCGGGCCTGCTCCTCCCAGGCGTACAGCCCGTGACGAAAGTCCACATCACGCTCGGCGCGCCCGACAAGTGCAGCAATGAGTGCCTCGGCGAGCTGCGGGCTGGCGGGATGCCGACGAAAGGCTTCGAGCTCAACCTCACCTGTAGCGATGTTTGCGTTTTCCCCGGTCGACCCGGAGGGGCGTCGCACCAAGGTCACGAGCCGGGTGAAAATCTGTCTGCCGGCCTCGCCTCCAGCGCCTCCAGCGAGCGCCAATAGGATTCCGGTAGATATCGGTTCCATCGATCCCCCTTTGTGTCTGCCATTCATTGGTATCGCTCATCGTTCCAGAGCAGAGATGCCGATGGGGTTGCATCGATAGTTTCTAGTGATATGTGGCGAATCTTCCGCTTCTCGGGCTTACCCCTTTGCCTCGCAGTCGCGGCAGTGTGTCTAGGGTTGTGACCAACCGTTGGCGAAGTCGGCCTGTCCATCGAGCCATTGGCGCTGTTGCTCAGAGGCAAAGGCGGGGTTGCCGCGGAGATGATCGAGTGCGGTCACCCAACGGACCCAGATCCTGCTGGCGGCAATGAAGGGGCCAGCGTGGTCGGTGCCGATTTGGGCGTCCAGACGCAGTAGCGCGCCGAGTGCTTCCGGTTGGTCGTAACGGAGTTCATGCTGGGGCAGGTAACGCTCGAGGTAAGCGGTCAGGATCTCGGCATCCTTGTGAGTGCCCAGCCGTGCTAGGGCAAAGCAGTAGCCCTTGCCGGCCTAGCAGACTTCACTGGCCAAGAGCAGCTCGGCGATGCGGGGGCGGAACTCGGCTCGGCGGGCGACGCCAACAAGCCAGGCCGCAGTGAGCCGGGAGCGCCACTCGTACGCGAAGAGTGCCTCCAGCTCGGCATAGGTGATCGCCTTGGCGTCGTCGATCATGCGGCGGGTGAAGCGTCAGCGAACGGCGCCTCCCAGACGGACGTATCTGCCGCTGAGCCGTTCTCCGTATCGGCCGAGCGGCGCGGTGCGTCCCCGGCCTGTCGTGACGTAGCGATCGATGACGTCCTTGTGGCTGGCCTCCGCCGGGTGCCGGAACGGCAACTTGATCACCCTTCAGCGAGTGGGAGATGCTGACGCCAGAAAGTCGGGAGCCACCAGCAGAGCACTGAACGGTCGTCCCGGCCAAGGGGCGCGGCTCGCGGCGTCACAGTCCTCGAAAAGAGTCATGGGATAGGTGACGGGGCGCCAGGCTGGATCAAGCAGCTCGTCCGCGGTCGACGGGCGGACATGGGCCGAGCCGTACTGGTCACAGGCGCCAGAATCCGGATAGTTGCGCTGTGCCTCGATCAGTGAGGTTTGGTTGGCTCCGCCGGTCATTGTCGGCCACCGGAACTGCACCCGTCGTCTTCCCAGAAGCAGACGGGGCAGATGTCCTACGAGTCGGGCGTCTCATCGAGTACGCGGTGCCTGCAGAGGGGTAAGGGCTACTCACCTGTGCAGTCTGATGGACGTGCCACTGAGGCGCCATGAAGTTTCGGCGGTTACTCGGCAGACCTGCGCGAGCGATGAGCGAACGGACGGGGCACCTCGGGTGGGGCCACGCGATAGAACGAGTGAGGCCGCCACTCCGATGGGAGTGGCGGCCTCACTGTTGCTGACGCTACGTCAGTGAATCAGTCGAGCGGTGCACACGCGGTGCACAAGAGGGCGGAAATCAAGTGGCAACAGCGAGCACTGCTGAGCAGTGTTTTCGCAGGTCAACGCTTGCTTCCAAGAACCCTCCCAGGTCGCCCGGACCTGATCTTTAGATGTCGAAGAACTGATGCGCCGGATCGGCTGCCTCGGGCTTCGCGATCAGGCACGCCGATGACCAGCGGGGGAGCGGTTGTTGCGGGTCGTTGGCGGTCGACCTGGGGCGCCCTTGGACGGCCCACAGGCGGCCCAGCGTGGTCTCGCTAGCTCCGACCGTGCGTCTTGCGTTCCAGCTCGTTCAGTCGGTTGAGAGCCGTTCGCACATCGAGTTGCGCGACGTTTGCCAGATCCGCCATTTGCTGCATTAGTTCGAGATCGCGGGCATCCTGCAGGGCAGATTCCCGTTGCTGGCGTACCTCTTCAACCCCGCCGAGGAAGCGCAGCTTGGTACGGGGAGGCGGAGCTAGCGCGAAAATCTGCGCCCATGCCTCGGCTAGTCGGTTCAGGGACAGCTTGAGTGTTGGGTCATCCCGGCGGTTGGCTGCGTCCTGAAGGGCTCGGCTCGTCTCGCGGCGCTCTTCGTGCTGGAACCAGTCTGACCGGCGGCCACCAGAGGTGACAGCGTCCAGCAGAACTCGGAAGTCGGTGAGCTGCTTGCGTACTTCCTCTGCCTCGGGCCCAAGGGCGAGTTGGTGACGACGCAGCCATACCTTGCGGGTCCCAGCACCTAAGGTCCACACGAACGCGAGCCAGCCAGGAACAAACTTGGGCCAATCAGTCCACCATGGGTCAGCAGCTGCAGTAACCATGACGCGAGTGTGCCGATTGCAGCTCTGGAGGGCGGTCGATTCAGCCAATCGGCCTGAAAGGGCCAGTGGTGACCGGCGAGGGTGACGGTGGAGCTACTAGTGATCTTCTTGTTTCTAGCCTCAGATTCCGGATCGCTCACGTGTGTCGAATGTCTGTTCGCGCGAATGTTCCACTAGTTGAACCAGTTCCTTAACGCCCACTTTTATGGTACAAAGCCACTTACATCTACCGGGGGGTGTGATGGCTATGGCGGAGAAGGCTCCGGCGCTGCGTTTCAACTGCTTCCTGCTCAGGGAGGGGCTCGGGTCATACAAGGAGGCCCTGAGGTCCCAGTACCGCCCAGGTAACCAGAACGGAATGCGAGAACTGGATTCCTCGCCTCTGGCCCCAGATGGTTGCGTGGCGTACCTGAAAGACATGTCGGAGAAGACTCCTGCTTGGGCTAAGCAGCTAGCCCCTATATTCTCGGAACTGCAAACAATACTGAACGTCTCGAACAGGCTGGTTGTATTCCTTCCCGTATCAGGGCGCACCTTTGCGATCTGCTTCGGGTATGGGAGTTCCACCCTTGAGTGGTCATGGGTGGAGGCGAACTTTGGCCTAAAGTTCGCCGCTCGTCGGTTCGACAGTAAAGAGATGAGTGGGATTGGTAGTCGCAGAATTGATGCGGCGGCCCGGTCTCAGTGGGTGCAAATTCCGACTAATTCGGCTATCGGTGACTTCGAGATCGAGCTGGACGGCGAGTTCACTCGGAAGCTTGTAGGCAAGCTAAATGATGGCGTTGCATTTCCTGACCTCGGAGCCGTCGTTGCCACAGATTCAGTTTCCTTCAAGCTGGACACGGACCTAAACAAGGTCCGTGATGTATTGGCGAAGATGCTCGAAACGACGGAGAATTCTACAGCGAGCAAGGACCTTGCTTTCATTGATTCGCTGGAACCCTTGAGGCTCAAAAGCGAAATAGTCAAGGACCTGGAAAAGCTACTTGTTGATGAGTTGTTCGGAACTCGCGCCCGCAAGCCGCAGGGGACTCCTCTCGATCACCTCGCTGTTAGCGCATTGACTGTCCATGTCCTCTCCTTCGCGCCGCCGGACGATGTGTCGGTAGAGGATATTCACGACTTTGTTATCTACAAGGGTGACCTTGAAGAAGTTTTCGAGGTAATGCACATAGACGCGCTCCGTGCCGCCCTGGCGAAATTCCCAGGTAAGTTCGGGGTGTCGAGTCTTGCGGGTATTAAAATTCAGGCCCGCGACTCCAATGGTGAGCCTGCTAGTCTCGCCAAGCCGCTCAAGAGTTGGGTAGTATTCGAAGCCGGTGATCAGAATAGGCGTTATCTTCTGACGCTTGGTAAGTGGTACGCCTTGGCGGAAGCCTACACGGAGAAGTTGGATCAGGATCTCGCGCGGATTGACGATGTCACCCATATTCTGCAGCTAATAACCTGGGACGACTGGGGGCCGCAACAGAATTGGGAGAAGCACTTCAATAAGAAGGCGGCCGACGGTCGCACCGATCTGGTCTGTCTGGATAGGCATAAGCTCTATTCTGATGGTGACGAGGTTGAGTCTTGCGACTTGCTGCACTCCGATGGCTACTTGATACACGTAAAGCCATACTCAGGGAGTCAGACGCTCAGTCATCTGTTCTCGCAGGGGTTCGTTTCGGCGCAAACACTAATCTCGGACGCTGAATATCGAGATGACTTTGTAGAGGCAGTGCGATCAATGAACATCGACCTCGCCGAAGTGGCATCTCATCTTCCTCCTAAGTTCGTCACCTATGCCATTGCGTTTGATGGCAAGCAAAAGCTGCCCCAAGACCTACCGACTTTCAGTAAGGTGAATCTACGCAGCTTCAGTAAGCGGATCAGGCTGCTCGGATCGGTTCCCACGCTTGCCCGAATACAAATGACGTTCAAGAAGAGCAAGTAGAAGGTACCCCTCAGGTGCCCGAGATGTGACCTGGCGGCCTGCGAGAGGAACCTAGACGGGAAGGGGATGAAGTGTGGGTGCTGACTGGTGGGCGCGGGGAGTCGCCATTGGCGCTGCGAGTGCAGCAACCGCCAACGTGCTCTTTACGGGCATGACGTATCGGTGAGTCAGACCCAGGGTGAAGGTGCGGCTATGGCGTGCCGGTGTGAGAACCGGTACGGAGAGGAGCCCCGAAGCCAGTGATTACCTGTTCATCCTGAGATTCACTAACGATGGTACGAACCCTGTTTCGGTAGAGCGTATTGAGTTGGTGTCATATCCCAAGTGGTTCCGTACCAAGAATTTTGAATACGTCAAACGCAAAAGGTACGAGGCGGCCGACCCAGAGCGCCCTTTGGTTCCCGCTGTCGACGGGACTACGGCTCGGTTCTATCTGCCCACGGGACGCTTGGCCGAAAGTAAAGAACGCGAACACCTTAGGTTCCGGGTGCTGCTGTCCAACGGTGAGACAGCCGTTAGTCCCAAGCTCACGGCTGACGAGTGGCTGTTGCCGGACGGATAGAGGCAGAGGGTGTCCGGCGTGGTCTGCCGCGAACTACATCGGTGCGGGACTGCGCCGTTCGATGAGGCCGACAAGGTTTGCCAGGCTGTGTCTGTCCCTTGGGCGATCCGAGGACCTGGAAATGAGACCCGGACACTATGTCCGGGTCTCATTCTCGTGTGCCCGGCAAGCTCGTACAAGCAGAGACGAAGCACCGGGAGTGGCTACCCCCCGCCTGACCGGCTCTGTAACGTGAAGATGCCCCTACCATCAGCAGGAGGCAGCACCCCATGCGTGGTCTTGGAGATCACCTCAGCATCGGCGAGCGCATTGCGTTCTACCGGAAGCGTCGCGGCTATACGCAAGAGGTGCTGGCCGGACTGGTCGGCCGTAGCACTGATTGGCTCGCGAAGGCGGAGACCGGCCGCAGGAAACCGCCGCGGATCGACATGCTCGCCGAGTTGGCGCGCATCCTGCGCGTGCCACTGGGCGACCTGCTTGGTCAGACCCTTCTGGTGGAGGACGAGAAGCACCAAGACGACGTACCCGCCGTACGAGACGCGCTCATGAGCCCCCGTCGGCTCTCACGCCTGCTCTTCGGGCCTGAGGCGGATGTTCAGCTCCCCACTCCTGCCCCTGTGGCGGTGCGTGTCGAGCAGGCTTGGAACGACTATCAGGGCGGTCGGCTCGGCAGCGTGATCGCGGCCCTTCCGGCGCTTCTCCAGACCGCACAGGAGCTGGAGGACCGTGCGGGACGCCGCGGAGAGGACCGCCGCGACTGCTGGGCAGTCTCTGCCCGAACGCACCACCTTGCGGCCACGACCCTCGCGAAGATCGGAGAGTCCGACGTCTCATGGCTGGCCGCGGAGCGCGCGATGCGGGCGGCGGACGAGGCCGACGATCCACTGGTGCTTGCCTCCGCAGCACGGTCCGGCACGCACGCGCTGCTCGCCAACGGCCGCTACGAGGCCGCGATGGAGCTGGGCAACACGACGGCGACGTGGTTGGCCTCCCAGGTAGCGGAAAGCGATCCGTCTGCGCTGAGCTTGCTCGGGATGATCCACCTACGTGCCGCCGTGGCAGCGGCTCGGCACCAGGACCGCCCGACTGCGGCCAGCCTCCTGAACCGTGCCGAGGAACTCGCTGACGATCTCGGTTCAGATGAGAACTACTGGCAAACCGGCTTCGGGCCCACGAACGTGATCCTCCACCGACTTTCGATCGAGCTTGACCTGGACAACGTGTCGTACGTGGTGGAGAACGGCCGGATCGACGTCGACCACATGCCGCAGGAGCGCAGCGTCTCGCACCGCATCGACTACAGCCGCGCGCTCTCCCTCGCTGGGCACGGCGACGAGGCATTCACCGAGCTGCGTACCGCCGAACGCACGGCGCCGCAGCTCGTGCGCAACAATCCCAGGGTGCGCGAGACGCTGCGGGACCTGATCAAACAGTCACCCGTGAGTGGCGGCTCCCGCTCTTCTGAGGTGTTCGTGATGGCTCAACGGTGCAGGGCGGTGCAGTGAGTTCGAGCAAGCGCGGGGTTCTGGGAGTCGTCGGTTCGGCGGCCGGCGGGGTGGAGTCGCTCCGTACCGGCCTGGTCGAGCCCGCGATGGAACGTGGGTGGCAGGTGGCCGTGACGCTGACACCGACGGCGGGAATCTGGCTTCGGATGAACGGCGAGGCCGAACGGTTGGAGAAGCTGACCGGCCTATCCGTCCGTGACGAACCGCGCCTCCCCGGCGAGGCCCGACCACACCCAGCCGGTGACTGCTACGTCGTGGCTCCAGCGTCGGCCAACATGGTCGCGAAGCTCGCGAGCGGCCTCATGGACAACCAGGCTCTGACGCAGGTGGGTGAAGCCATCGGGACTATCGGCTTGCCGGTTGTCGTCTTCCCCCGCGTGAACGCGGCGCACGCTCGCCACCCGGCGTGGCAGCGTCACATCGAAGCCTTGCGGGAAGCCGGTGTCCGGCTGGTCTACGGGCCGGAGGTATGGCCGCTGTATGAGCCCCGGGACGCGCTGCCAGGGCGGGAACTTCCATGGGCTGCAGTGCTGGATGCCGTGGATGAAGTCACCCGGTGACGAATCGTCAACACCCCTGACCTGCAAGGAAAGGGGACCCGGACAGTCTGTCCGGGTCCTCTGTCGTTCGCGGTCTCATGCTCATTTGCATGCGAGGGATCAATGAGGGAAAGAACGAGCTAGCGGGCCTCACTTCCGTTGAACTCGCGCTGATCAAAGCGAGTTTGGGCGAGGCGCGCGCCACGGCCGAAGGGCTACTGAGGCGCGCCGACGTACTCACCGCGAAGGTGGCGTCTCGCTACTCACGATCTCCTCAAGCCGGTCCAGACGCTCACCGAGCAGTCGGAGAGCGTCATGGATCGAGCTGAGCTCTCCCGCAAGGGCTGCGAAGGCGGGGCTGCTGCCCGGCTCGGTGCCGAGCGGCGACGATGGGTCGCGTACAAACGTTCCGCGACCCTGCTGGGTGAGTACCAAGCCCTCGTCGCGGAGTTGGCCGTACGCGCTCTGCACGGTCATGAGCTGCACGCCGAGTTTCCTGGCGAGTGCGCGAGCGGCTGGCAGCTGCTTCCCCGGCGAGTAGTCCTGGTTGTCCGCGTCCGCAATCTTCGCGCGGTACTCGGCAGCGATCTCCTTGGCCGTTGGCTTGGGCGCTTCGGGACTCAGATCCATGCCTCCGAGGGTAACCGGACCTAGGTCAATCTCAGATCCCCCGGCGAACCTTCTTGACAGTCGGATTGACCTAGGTCAATCTGAAGTTAGGTCGGAACGTGAAACCCGGAAGGGCGTCACTAACGGCGAGTTAGAAGCGCTTGACCTGAACGAACGCAGAGGGCGGGGACGCTGCAATCCCGCTAAAGGCCAGGGGAACGGGGCTTCGGCCCTACTGGCGAGGTGGCCCGGTGACCGCGAGCAACGGCCGGAGGGTGGGGACGAGGTCCCCCTTGCAGTGCGTATCCCCTGTTCAGCGGCACGAAGGAGTGGCAGTGAGCCGACGAAAACGATGGGCGCGGCCGTGATCGACCGGCATGGCAGCGCTGTTCCATTCACGGTCCGTGAGCGCGAGTGAGCGCCGCGGCCAACCAGTCACCTTCGACTGTTTCGCGGCGGCTAGCGCCGCGCCGGTTGCCTCCTCCGTCCGTCCGGGTCCTCTGCGGGGCGAGTCCGTACGGACGGGGTTGAGGGGAGCCGGGCCTTTCCGACTTCAACGGCGCGCGCCTCCCGGAGCTGCAACTCCGGGAGGCGCTGTTCGGGCCGTACCTACTGCTAGGGAGAGACGACCCATGGAGCACATCGTCACTGTTCAGGACGCTGTTACGGCGTTCGCTGAGTTCATGGAGCCCACGGACGCGGAGCTGGACGCCATCGAGCACGAGGCGCCGCTGATCGATGCGGAGCTGGAGCTGCTGGACGTGCAGATCGCTTTGCTGGATCGGCCGGTGTCGCCGCTGGATGAGCGGCGGCTGCGGCGGGCCGCGGCCAAGGTGCTGGCCGCACGCGCCCAGGTCGCCAACCGCGGTGCTGCGGTGCGTGAGGAGGGTGCCGCATGATCCGCATCGTCACCACGTCCCGTATTGAACGGCTGGAGCGCGACGCCGGGGCGGCACGCGAGCGGGCCCGGGAGGTGACCGGGGCTGCGGACGCGGCATTCGGGCGGCACGTGCGGGAGCTGTTCGCGGTCACCGACCGCGCGGAGCGGGCCGAGGCCGCCACCTTGGAGGCCGGCGAGATGCTGGCCCGCGCGTTCGCCGAGCTGGCCGTAGCGCAGGAGGAACTCCTGCTGAAGGACATCGAGATCCGCCGCCTCCGCCAAGAGCTGGAGGGTGAGCCGGTGGAGGGGCAGACGCTCACGGTGCTGCTCCACTACGGCGAGCCGCACACCGTCTATGCCTCCCGGGAGGACGCGTACGCCGACACCGCCACGCACGGCGCATCGTCGGCTGACGCGTGGGAGCCGTGCGGTGAACGCCCGGCGGCGTCGGCCAAGTGGCGGTGCGAACCGTTCACCTACGACGCCGCCTCGCGCGGGTTCCGTCGGGTGTTCATGCCCGCACCGGAGCCGGTGGGGGGTGTGGCGTGAACAGTGTTCAGACCCGTTCAGCAGAGCGTGCGTTGTCGGGCGGTACGTGGGCGATCGTGTGCGGGGCGATGCTCTACTCCGTTCTGACCGTCACCCCGTTGATGGCCCAGCACACCGCGCCTGAGTGGGCATGGACGGCGCCAATCCTGCCGCTCGTCGTGGATGCCGCGGTGGTCATCGTGGTGAAGCTCGATGATGTGCTGGCCCGCTTGGGCGGACACGGTGGCCGTTGGCCGATCGCGCTGCGCTGGATGACCGGGCTCATGACCCTGGCTCTCAACTGCGCCGACTCCGCGCTGAAGAAGGACCTGGTCGGTGTCGCTGTTCACGCGGTGGCCCCGCTGCTGCTGATTGTCACGGCGGAGACCAGTCTCGCCTACCGGCGCGCTCTCGCTGCCGCTCAGGCGGCTCTGAGGGCTGAGGAGCGGGCCGAGGGGGAGCGGCGTGAGCAGGCGGCTCGGGAGCGGACTGACCGGGCCCGTGCGGAAGTCCGGGAGGAGCGCGAGCACGTCGCTCTGCTGGCGCGTGAACAGCGCGAGCATGAAGCCGCCTTGGCCCGTGAACAGGCCGAGCGCGAGGAGCGCCGGCGGTGGGAGGAGCGCGAGGCGCGGGAGCGGGCCGAGGCTGTCGAGCGGGCCGAGCGTGAACGCCTGGCGCGTGAGCGTGAACAGCGTGAACACGAGCGCCAGAGCCGTGAACGCGAGGCGCGGGAGCGGGCGGAAGCTGAGCGCCGTGAGCGTGCCGAGGCCGCCGCGCGTGAACAGCGTGAACAAGTTGAGCGCCTGGCCCGTGCACGCGATGCGCTGCTGGCGCGCGGGCCCGCGCCGGGCAAGCTGCCCGATGAGGAGGCGCGCCGGATCGTGGCTGCTGCCTTCGAAGCGGGGGTCAAGGTGCGCGAGGCCGCGGAACTGTGCGGCTGGTCGGTGGGCTGGGTCTCGACCCGCTACGCCGAACTCCGCGACCCCGATGCCGGCGCCGGTGGTGCCGCGCTGGCGATCGCGAGCCGCTAATGGGCGCCGCGAACAGCACTGCGCGCTTGCTCAATCGCCCAACTTCCCTCAGTGCGATCGCTGGTCGAGAGGAACACTCCATGACCACCACATCCACCCCGAACTTGCGCGTGCTCTCGCTGGGCGCGGGCGTGCAGTCCACAACTCTGTTGCTGCTCGCGGCCGAGGGGCGAGTGTCGAAGCCGGATGCGGCGATCTTCGCGGACACCGGTTGGGAGCCCGCCCGCGTGTATGGCCACCTGGACCGGCTGGAGCGGGAGGTTGCCCGGCCTGCCGGGATTCCGGTCTACCGCGTTCAGGTAGCCACCACGGACGGCCCGACCCGCACCACGGGAGACCTACGCGCCGATTCCCTGGATCCCGGCTCCTGGGTGCGGATGCCGGTGTTCGTCGCGGACCGCTCTGGTGCCCGGGCAGCCCCGGTGCGGCGGCAGTGCACGGAGGAGTACAAGGTCAAGCCCATCAAGATCGCCATCCGCGATCTGCTGGGCTATCCGCATCCGCGGCCGGTGCCGGCCGATGTGGTGGTGGAGCAGGCGATCGGGATCAGCCGGGATGAGTTCGAGCGGGCCAAGGACGCCCCCGTCCGCTACCTGCGCAACGTCTTCCCGCTGCTCGACCTGAACGGCGCCGCCGACGGCCGGGAGGGCTGGACCCGCAACGACTGCCTGCGCTACCTGCGTACCCACGGTTGGGGGCAGACGCCGAAGTCCGCGTGTATCGGCTGCCCCTTCCACGGCAACCGCGCCTGGCGCGAGCTGCGCGACCACTACCCCGCGGAGTGGGCCGACGCGGTCGACTTCGACCACCGGCTGCGCCAGATCCCGCACCGCGGCATCAAAGCGAAGCCGTATCTGCACCGCAGCCTGCTCCCTTTGGACCAGGCGCCCATCGATCGCGTCACGCGCAGCGAATGGAGTGACCGCCAAGGCGACCTCTTCGAGGATGCGGCCGACACCGCGGCAGAAGACGGTGCGTCCCTGGGCTGCTCGCCGTGGTCGTGCCGCGGAGCCGGAGAGGAGACGGCGGCATGAGCGAACCCATCGTCGGCGCCGGCCTGTTCCGCACCGTGATGAACGCCGCCGGCAGCCGCTGCCAGTGCGAAGGCCAGTGCGGCCAGCCCCATACCAAGTCGCAGGGGCGTTGCCCGCACGAGCACGACCACTACACCAGCAAGCACGGCCGCCTCGTTCGCCTGATGGCTGCCCCCGCCGACCCGCTCACCTCCACCGTGGCTGCGGCCTCGCTCCCGGCCAGTGAGCTGCGCGCCTGGTGCCCCGACTGCCACACCGCGGCCCGGCGCCTGGCACAGAAGCAACAGCCCACCACGGCGGCAGGTCAATGCGGCCTGTTCGACCTCTGACCTGCACAGGAGGAGTTCGCTGTGTCCAGTCCTAGCCGTTCCCGGGCGCGTGCCGCGAAGGTGCCCGCCGGGGCTACCACGATCCGTATCCCGCGTCAGCGTGGCCGACGGCGTTCCGCGCAGCCGTTCATCATCGTCGTCCCCGAACACCGCTCTCTGACCCGCGAGTTCCTTGGCCTGCTGGCCGGGGCCCTGTGGGCGCACCGCGTCCCGCTCGCCCCCACCGCCATCGCCCTGGTGGCCTTCCCCGTCACCGCGCTGCTGCATGTGCTGGCGTGGTGGTCGGGCCTGGCCCTGGCCCCGCTGACGGCGGGCCCGCTGGCCTGGCTGCTCATCACCCAGCGCCGCCGCCCGGCCGCCGACCGCACCGTGTGGGCCTGGCGGGCCGGGCTGACCGCGTTGGGCACCGCCGCCGCGGCCTGGATCGCGCTCGCCGCCGCCTTCGGCCCGCTGGCCGGACCGCTGGACCTGGCCTGGCTGCTCACCCTGATCGCCGCGCAGGCCGTCTGGCTCGTCATCCGCCGCTCGCACTGACCCGAGGAGAGAACATGGCTCGCACCACCAACGGCCAGCGCCCGCCGCGGCCGGCCAACGACCCCAAGACCGGCAAGTTCGCCAACGCCGGGGCCGCCGCTGGCGGCTTCGTCGGCGCCATGGGCGGCAGCTTCGTCCCGCCGATCAACGTCACGGTTAACAACACCAAGCACGCCGCCCGGCACAGCGGACAGCCCCGGTCGGAATCGCTGTTGCCGTCGCCGGAGTTCACCTCGCCCGCGCAGGTCCGCAACTACTGCAACACCCTGCGCGCGGCCGGGGTGACGCTGGCCATTGAGGTGGCGATGGGCGCGGAGATCCTCAAGGGCGTGCTCGCCGCGGTGCCCGACCCCGAGGGCCGCGCGTTCGGCTCCAAGATCCGGGCCGCCAAGGTGACGCGCAAGCTCAACAAAGCCGCCGACGACCTGAAGTCCGCGGCCAAGAACGCCGCGGCGGCGTACTCCACCTTCCAGCAGCAGTACGAGGAAGAGATCAACCGGGTCCGCCACCGCGCCCGCCGCCCCGCACAGCCGGTCATGAACTGGGCCCAGCAGTAGGAAGGGAGGCACCGTCATGATGCGACGCAGTGACGTCGACGAACAGCAGGCTCTCCTGCAACTGATGGAGGCCCAGCGCGGCAGCGCGGATGGGGGCGGCGTGCTCGCCTATCTGCTGCACCGGGCCAAGCCGCACGTCCCGCCGTGGCTGGGCATGGGCGGCGTCGGCCTCGCCGGACTTGTGGGGCACCTGCGGTGGGCCGACAGCACCGCGGCCGGGGTCGGCCTGACCCTCTCGTCGGTGGCGCTGTCCGGCGGCGCCTACCTGATCGGCAAGACGACCAGCAGGCAGCGGCGCTTGCACTCGGCTGCCACCACGGGGCTGGCGTCGGCGTGGCTGACCGCCGCGTGCCTGGCCGGACCGGCCGCGGGGCCGCTCGATGACCTCTACCTGATGGGCGGCCCCGCGCTGGCGCTGTCGTGGAACCTGCGCATGCTCATGCGGCACAACCCCGAGGCCGCTGCGGGCAGTTCGGATGGTGGTCTGCTGGAGAAGGTCGGGCTTGCGGGGGCGAAGTTCGGGGCGACGAAGGTGGAGCCGAACAAGGTCACCGCGTCGCTGGCGCTGGAGCCGGGCGAGCAGACCAACGACGACGTGTCCAAGTCGCTGGCCCGGCTCGCCTCCGCGCTGGACCTGCCCAAGTCCGCGGTGCGCTACCAGGCCGATCCGGGCTCGGAGCGCCGCGGCGACCTGGTCATCGTGCCCGAGGACATGCTCGCCGAGACCGTGCAGTGGGAGGGCCCCTCGAATGTGGGCGGGTCGATCGCCGATCCGCTGGTCATCGGCCGCTACGACGACGGCTCCCCGCTCCTGCTGTGGCTGCCCGGCAACCCGGAGGAGGGCCGTAACAGCACGCACGTGCTCATCGCGGGCGGCACCGGCTCCGGCAAGGGCGACGCCGCCCTCAACGTGCTCACCGAAATCCTCTCCCGCACCGACGTCGTCGTCTGGTTCTCCGACCCCAAGGAGTTCCAGGACTTCGCCCCGCTGCGGCCGGGCATGGACTGGGCAGCCGGGGGCGGCATCGACACCGAGGTCCTGGTGGAGGGCGTCAAGGCCGCCATCCCCGCCCGTACGCGCTGGCTGGGTGCGCACGGCTACCGCCAGTGGGTGCCCGAAGCCGCCCGTGAGCAGACCAGCAGCAAGCACACCTGCCGCGGCGACGGCCGGGCCTGCGGCTGCCCCGGCATGCCGTTCCTGGTCACCTGGTTCGAGGAAGCCGCCAACACGCTGCGCAACCTGGGCGATGACGCGTTCACCGGCATCGCCCAGGAAGCCCGCTCCGCCGGCGTCTCCCTGGTGGTCTCGCTGCAGCGGCCCTCCTACGACCAGATGTCCACCAGCACCCGCGCCTCGATCCCCTCCGTCGTCGCGCTCGGCTGCGACCCGCGCGATGAGGGGTTCTCCCTGCCGGACACGGTGCTCGATGCCGGGGCGCATCCGGGCGCGTGGGGCAACCGCAGGCCGGGCTACTGCTACGTGGTCTCGCCCGGCATCGACGAGACCAAGTACGCCGCCCCGGGCCGCACCTCCCAGTTCACCGTCCGCGCGGTGCCGGTGATGGAGATGCTCGCGCAATGGGCGCTGCGCAACGGCGCCAGTGCCGACCCCATCACCACCGGCGCCGCCCGCAGTGTCGCCGGGACCGCGTACACCGGCCGCACCCCCGACACCGGACAGCGGCCCACCATGGCCGCCGTGGAGGACGACGACATGGACACGGACGACGCCCCCGCCGCTGTGAACGTCGACCCCGAGGATGCGGACATCGACCCGGAGGAAGAGCTCCCCGAGCCCGAGCCGGGCGACGACACTCCGATCTTCGGGCAGGAGACGGGCCGCAAGCCGGGCCCGGAGGAGGCGCGGCGGCTGTTCGCGCAGGCGCTGGAGGAGTTCGAGCGGGCGGGGCAGATGGTCGTGGGCCCGGTCGACTTCAAGGACTGGTGCGACCGCAACGACCTCTCCCGCCCGTGGGTGTCCGAACGTCTGGCAGAGGCGTACCGGGAGGGCCGGTTGCAGGAGACCAGCAAGACCGGCCGGTGGCGCATCGTCCCTACCCTGGCCGCCGCCTGACACCTGCCTGACGCCTGACACCGTCACGCGGCCCTGACACCCAAACCCCTAGGCAAACCCGGTGTCAGAAACGCGTGACGCCCCACCCTGACACCTGCCCTGACACCCAAGCCCCGTGGGCCCGCACCACACCCGGTGCGGGCCCACGGGCCATCCGAGGGAGACCTCATGGACCACCACGAGCGGCCCACGACCGTCGACGTCCACCAGCCCGTACCCATCACGCCCACCGCCCCGCACACCGCGCCGCTCGTGCCGGTACAGCCGGGCCACGTGCCCGCGGTGGCGAGCGTCGTCCTGCCCAACGGACAGGTCGCCACCGGCTACCCCCTCACCCCCACCCCGCCGACCCCGCCCGCCACGGCGCCCGCGGTGAGCCGCACCGCGGTGAACATCGCCCTCGGCGGCATCGGGTTCGCCGGCGTCTGCGGCGGCCTGGCACTGGCCGCCGCGTTCATCACCGCGCTCACGGCCCTCGTGACCCAGCTCATCGTCCTGGCCGCGATCATCTTCGGCGGCTTCATCGCCGCGCAGGTCTTCCGCACCGGTGGCCGCGGCGGGACCACGGTCAACATCCGCAAGGCCGTCATCAAGCGCAGCCGGTTCTACGGCTAGCTACGCCAAGGGCGGCCCCTGCATCTCGCCAAAGAACCGGGGCCGCCCTTGTGATCCAGCACGGCGTTAACGAACTGGAGGACTCCAGCATGACGCAACCTGCCGACATTCGGCGAGAACACCTCAGCCGATACGGCATGAACGAGCACCAGCGCACCGCCCTGCACCTCGCCGCATCCGGATTCCCAGCACTGCCGCTGCGGGCCGGGAAGGTGCCGTTCGGCAACTGCCGACGCTGTGCGGGCAACGCGTGCGGCGGTCGGCCGAACATGAAGAGCGCCGGCCCTTGTATCTGCCCCGGCCCCTGCCATGCATGGGCGGCCGCGACCACCGACCCGGACGTCATCGCCTCCGGACCGTGGCGGCGGGTATGGGTACAGGCGGCGGGGGTCGCCTACCACCCCGGCGGGGCCGGGCTCACGGTCGTCGACCTCGACGACGTCGACGCCGTGACGTGGGCGCGCGAGACCCTGCCCGCCACCTGCACCGTGCCCACGACGCGCGGCGAGCACTGGCTCTACCGGGGGCGCATGCAGTCTGCCAACGCGGTACGGCCCGGCGTGGACATCAAGTCCACGATGGCCTACGCCCGCTGGCTCGGCACCGGCACCGGCGACATGACGCCCCTGCCCGATGCCGTGCGCGCGCTGGTCGTGAGGACCTGCGCAACCGCCCGGCCCACGTCGCCGGCCGTCACCGCGCCCGCCGCCTCGGGCGGGCAGTGCCGGCACCGCACGCCCGCGTTCTTGGAGCGCGGTATCGCCATGGCCGAGCAGCGCATCACCGCGGCCCAAAGCGCCGTACACGCAACGGTCTACGCCACCTTTCTCGCCGTGCTGTCCACACACGGCCGGTGCGGCTGCCTCACAGAGGACCACATCGGCCGGCTGTTCGCCGCCGCGCAGGCCAAGGGCGAGACGGCACGGCACTGCATGGAGGCGTGGAGCAACGCCCGTACCAAGTTGGGACTGTGACCATGTCCGACGACGACAAGACCCCGGCCCGCGAGGTCATCGCCGATTACGCGCAGGAGCACTTCCGCTACTTCCGCACCGCCGACGGCACCGTCTACGCGCAGAAGAAGGGGCACCCCGTGGCCCGTCCGATCCGTTCCCAGGGCACCACGGGCAGCCACCGCCAGGAACTCATGGTCGCGATGTTCAGGGACGGGTGCGGCGTCTTCAACGGCACCGCGCTCAAGGAGGCGTTGGACCTGATCGAGGCCCTCGCGCTGACCGAGGCAACGCAGGCCGTGTACATCCGCGTCGCGCCCGGCTTTGACGGGTCCACGTGGCTGGACCTGGGCCGCGACGACGGGCAGTCGGTCCGTATCCATGCCACCGGCTGGGACATCACCGTGCCCGACCCGCGCGAAGTGTGCTGGCGGCGCACCCAGCTCACCGGCGAACTCCCCCTGCCCGTCAAGGACACCGACGGCAAGGGCATCGACCTGTTGCTGCGGCTGTGCAACTTCGCCGGTGCCGAGACCGAGTGCCTGGCCCTGGCCTGGCTGATCGGCTGCCTCGGTCCGTCCGTCCCGGTGCCCGCGCCGTTCCTCACCGGGCCGCAGGGCGCGGGCAAGTCCACCGGCGGGCGGATGCTCGTGCGCATCATCGAGGGCATGAGCGGCGACCTGCGCCGCGCCCCCAAGGACGAGGCCAACCTGATCGCGGCCGTCGCCGCAGGGTGGGTCACCGCCCTGGACAACCTCTCCCACCTGACCCCGGACCTGGCGGACGCCATGTGCTGCATCGTCACCGGCGCCGAGGACGTCAAGCGCGCCCTGTTCACCGACGGGGACGTCTTCCGCACCGGCTACCGGCGCCCCCTGCTCATGACCGGCATCGACGTCGGCGTCATCCGCCCCGACCTCGCCGAACGGCTGCTGCCGCTGCGTCTGGAACGGCCCAAGGTGCGGCGTACCGAGGCGGAGCTGTGGGCGGAGTACGAGGAGATCCTGCCCGTCGTGCTCGGCTCGCTGCTCGATCTCACTGTCAAGGTTCGCGCCGCCGACGCGGAGATCCCCACCGACCTGCGCATGGCGGACTTCGCGCACCTGTGCGCCCAGCTCGACGCGGCCACCGGGTTCGGAACTTTGCGGGCGTACCGGGCCAGCCTGGACGACCTCAACGACGACGTGATCGAGGGCGACCTGCTCGCGCAGACCGTCCTGCAGCACGCCGCCGACATCGAGCCGGGCACCGAGCAGCGGATGACGTCGGCCGAATGGCTGTACCTCTTCACACGGCTGTACGTCGGGGAGGACTGCCGTCCCCTCCCCAAGGGGTGGCCGACCACCGGCAAGGTGCTGTCCGACCGTCTCAAGCGGCTTCAGCCCACCCTCGCTGCCCGCGGCCTGTTCGTGGACTGGGGCCGCACCAAGACCGCTCGCTACATCGAGCTGAGCCGCCCGCCGGCATCGCTCATGCCCGAGCAAGGGCAGGCGTTCTGACCTGCGGCGTCGGGGGCCAGCCTTCACGAGCAAGAAGAGCACGCCGCGCCGGTAGTGCTCCTCTTGCAGTTCGGCGGCTCGCCGCCGCGCGAAGGTCGTGCCGCGAAGCGGCTCCTTCTTCGCCCTTCGCGTTCCGCCCCGCGCTCGTGAGAGCCGCGCACTACCAACAGACACCCTCTCTTTTTCCTAAGTAGAGAGACGCTGCGTCACCTGCGTCACCACGGGACAGAAAACGGCCTCTGACCTGCCGCAACAGCGGTGACGCAGACCGCTGAATCCTGCGTCACCGTTCGTCACCCGCGTCACCCGCTCCTGCGTCACCGGTGACAGGCTCCCGAACGTCTGCGTCACCACAAAACCGCAGGTCAGGACCAGACAGTGACGCAGGTGACGCGATGACGCAGAAATCCGCACCTCGGACACACGCAGCCTCCCGCACCCGGCAGCAACGTGACTCGAACCCCTGGGGAGCTCATGAGCCGAACCCGTTCCGCGCCACCTGACCCCCGCTCCACCCTCCGGGGCGGCCTCCCTGACCGCTACCTCACCCCCGACGACATCGCCGAACTCTTCGAGGTGCCCAAAGAAACCGTCTACCAGTGGCGCAAGAAGCGCACCGGCCCGCCCGGCTTCCGTATCGGCAAGCACATCCGCTACGACCCCGCCGCCGTACGGGCCTACGTCATGGAACGGCAGCA
Organism: Streptomyces sp. NPDC052114; assembly: GCF_040680155.1. NCBI lineage: Bacteria > Bacillati > Actinomycetota > Actinomycetes > Kitasatosporales > Streptomycetaceae > Streptomyces > Streptomyces sp. NPDC052114. Next base: position 931,267 of record NZ_JBFAWC010000001.1, read on the forward strand.
AGCCGACTCTGCCGCCGCCTGACGGCACGCGCACGCACCTGATCAGTCTCAACACCCTAGGGAGGGCCACACCGTGGCCCTCCCTTCCTCTTGTCGCGAAGGGAACGCCGCCCGATGGCTGGCCACATCCAAGACCGCTGGTACAAGACCGCAACTGACGCCACCGGCAAGACGAGACGTACCAAGACCGACCGCTTCGGCACCGGGATGCGCTATCGGGCGCGTTACGTGGCGCCCGACGGTACAGAGCGCAGCCGCTCTTTCCCCGACAAGCAAAAGCGCCTTGCCGAAGCATGGCTGTCGCAGATCGCGGCCGACATGAACCGCGGTCAGTACGTCGACCCCACGGCGGCCAAGGTGACCTTTCAGCAGTTCGCCACGCAGTGGCTTGCGTCGCAGACGACGGATCCGAACACCATCGTGGCGATGGAGCTCCGGTTCCGCCTGCATGCCTTTCCGCACATCGGCTCGCGCTCCCTCAGCGCCTTCCAACCGGGTCACATTCGCACGCTGGCCCGCACGTTGAAGGACAGCGGGCTCGCGTCGTCGTACCAACGCGTCATCTTCGCCAACGTGTCCGCCGTATTCACTGCGGCTGTCGACGACGGGATCATCGCTCGGAATCCCTGCCGGGCTGGCTCCGTGAAGGCGCCCAAGCTGGACGCCAGGAAGCTCAAGCCGTGGACGCATGAGCGCGTACTCTCGGTCCGGGACGGTCTGCCCGCGCAATACGCCACAATCGTCGACGTCGGCGCCGGATGCGGCCTGCGGCAAGGTGAAATCTTCGGGCTTGCGGTCGACGAGGTGGACTTCCTCGGAGGCACAGTCCACATCGTGCGGCAGGTCAAGATGATCGGCTCACACCTTGTATTCGCTCCGCCCAAGGGTGGCAAGCTCCGTGACGTGCCGCTGCCCAATCTCGTCTCGTACGCGCTCGCCAACCACATCACGCAGCGTCCGCCCATCGAGGTCACACTGCCGTGGAAGACGCCGGACGGACCGCCTGTTACGGCAACGCTGGTGTTCTACTCGCGCGAGCACAAAGCGCTGAACCGCAACTACTTCAACATGTACCTGTGGAAGCCGGCGCTGGTCTCCGCAGGCGTCATCCCCGAGCGTCTGCCGGGGGAGCGGTTCAAGCAGTCGCGCGAGCACGGCATGCACGCACTGCGGCACTACTACGCGTCTGTTCTGCTGGATGCGGGAGAGAACATCAAGGCCCTCGCCGAGTACCTCGGTCACGCGGACCCGGGCTTCACCCTCCGGACATACACGCACCTGATGCCCAACAGTCAAGACCGTGCTCGACAGGCCATTGATAGCGCCTTCAGGATGCCAGCGGTCTCCAGGCCGGAAGCAGCCTAGGGGGCTGCCCAAGCTCAGGCAGCCCCCTAGGGATGAGCTCAGCTACCTCCGAGCCTCATTGCGAGTCGTCGACGCAGCCTTGCGCCTCTCAAGAGGCAACACTGCATTGCCCCGCGGGAGGAACATCAGGAAAGGGGAAACGTACGCGGTGGCCTCGTAGGGCGTGGCTTTGCCGGACAGTACGAGGACCACGCCTGCCGAAAGTGCACAGGCGTACATCCCTGCTCGCGCGAGCAGGGGTTCTCGCCCCTCCGGGGTTTCGGACATACTTGAATTGCTCCTGTCTCTTCGAGGGGCTGTGAGTAGGGGCCACCCGCTTCGTTTTCCAGGCGCGCGGGTGGCCTGCTCCATGTTTGAGGGGCATCAAGTGATGCCGCGGTCAGGCCGCGTCAGTGAACTTGTACTCGTCTCCCTCCGGCCAGACGGCGATGATCTGTAGCCGTTTGCACAGATCAAGTAGGTCGTCCTCGGGCCGCGAAGGAACGAGCAGTGCGAGCTCGGGCTGAGGAAGGAAGCGGGCGTAGTCGAAGAGCTGGCCGATGGCCATGCGAATCGAGGTCCGCGCCACGGACCCCTTGGCTTCGTAGAGCCGATTCTGGGTGACGTCGTAGAGGTCTGTGAGGAGGAATTTCGCGACGCCGGACGGGGCGATTCGTTGCCGATGTACAGCGTGGCCCTGCAAGCGCAGGTGCTCAGCGAACGCCAGCAACAGTTTGGCTTCGGCTCGTTCTGCCTCGTACGGCTCCCGAGATGGTTCAACGAGCATGCGCTCCGTGTACTGAGCCTCGACGTCCAGAGCCGAGACTGTTGTCTCGGAGGCCGGCGTATGCGGGAGCTGTGACCGCATGTCGGGCACGGCCGTCACGGGCCGCAACCGGAACATGATGACGCTGCGAACCGGGCCTCCGTTGGTCTCAGGAGCCTCAGTCAGGTAGTAGGGGTGATCCTGGGGAAGGGTGAACTCCCCGACGTACTCGCACTTGCCGGAGGAAACGCCGCGGAACAGTCTGAGAGCGCGGCCGTCTTCCTTGTGTCGAAGGATCGACAGGTTGCCCTGTGTCATCTTCTGATCGCCGATCTGGCCCTCGCCGGCGTAGTGGAAGCAGCCGTCCTCGCCCCATCCGTCGAAGTAGCCGTGACGGTGGCCCTTGGCGGGATCGGTGAACGCGAACACGTTGTTCGACACGCGTGAAGGGCCGATGCCGCCTTGGCGGCGCCCTCCGTAGCGCTCGTGAAGGTCGACGCGCTTGATGACGTCGCCTACCTCGATGTCCCATTCGTCGTTCGCTGTCACGTGGCTCATCGACTCCCAGGTTTTAGGTCGAATCTGATACCTAAAACTCTACCCTAGCCGATGGGAGACGGGAACCCGGTTTTTAATTGCTTCGGAGACTGCGCGGCCAAATTGAAAAGGCCGTCGGCCGTGTCTCCCAGAGGGGGAGAACACGGCCGACGGCCCATAGACGGCCCAGGCGAGCGGAACCCCGCTCTGACCTGCGGCCTTCCTAAATGTCGAAGTACAGCTCGAACTCGTGCGGGTGCGGCCGCAGCTGGATCGGGGCGATTTCGTTCGTCCGCTTGTAGTCGATCCACGTCTCGATCAGGTCGGACGTGAAGACGCCGCCGGCCTGGAGGTACTCGTTGTCCTGCTCCAGGGCGTCGAGGACGGCCGGGAGGGAGGTCGGGACCTGGGGGACGCCCGCGTGCTCCTCGGGGGCCAGCTCGTAGAGGTCCTTGTCGATCGGCTCGGCCGGCTCGATCTTGTTCTTGACGCCGTCGAGGCCCGCGAGGAGGAGGGCCGAGAACGCCAGGTACGGGTTCGAGGACGGGTCCGGCGCGCGGAACTCGACGCGCTTGGCCTTCGGGTTCGAGCCCGTGATCGGGATGCGCATCGCGGCGGAGCGGTTGCGCTGCGAGTAGACCAGGTTGACCGGGGCCTCGAAGCCGGGGACCAGGCGGTGGTACGAGTTCACCGTCGGGTTGGTGAAGGCGAGCAGCGACGGGGCGTGCTTGAGGATGCCGCCGATGTAGTAGCGGGCGGTGTCCGAGAGGCCCGCGTAGCCCTGCTCGTCGTAGAAGAGCGGGTCGCCGCCGGACCACAGCGACTGGTGGACGTGCATGCCCGAGCCGTTGTCGCCGAAGATCGGCTTCGGCATGAAGGTCGCGGTCTTGCCGTTCTGCCAGGCGACGTTCTTCACGATGTACTTGAAGAGCATCAGGTCGTCGGCCGCGGCGAGCAGCGTGTTGAACTTATAGTTGATCTCCGCCTGGCCGGCCGTGCCGACCTCGTGGTGCTGGCGCTCGACCTGGAGGCCCTGCTTGTCCAGCTCCAGGGAGATCTCGGCGCGCAGGTCGGCGAAGTGGTCGACCGGCGGGGCCGGGAAGTAGCCGCCCTTGTAGCGGACCTTGTAGCCGCGGTTGTTCTCGACGGCGCCGGTGTTCCAGGCGCCCGCCTCGGAGTCGATCTCGTACAGCGAGCGGTTCGCGGAGGTCTCGAAGCGGACCGAGTCGAAGACGTAGAACTCGGCCTCGGGGCCGAAGTACGCGGTGTCGGCGATGCCGGTCGAGGCCAGGTAGGCCTCCGCCTTCTTCGCCACGTTGCGCGGGTCACGGCTGTACTGCTCGCCCGTGATCGGGTCGTGGATGAAGAAGTTGATGTTGACCGTCTTGTCGCGGCGGAACGGGTCCACGCGGGCCGTCGACAGGTCGGCGCGCAGCGCCATGTCGGACTCGTGGATCGCCTGGAAGCCGCGGATGGACGAACCGTCGAAGGCCAGCTCCTCGTCCGGGTCGAACGCCGCCGCCGGAATCGTGAAGTGCTGCATGACACCGGGCAGGTCGCAGAAGCGGACGTCGATGAACTTGACGTCCTCGTCCGCGATGAACTTCTTCGCGTCGTCGGCGTTCTGGAACAACATCCAACTCCTCCTACTCCCGCCCGAGGCGGGACGGGGTTGCAAGCTCGTGGTGCGGCCAGTGCGGTGGCACACGCTGGGACCCGACCATAAGGACGGGGGATTTCTCAAGCATGACCCATTTGTTTCGCCGAAGTTAACCGCCCCGGGTGCGTGGGGCTCCGTCCCGGTCCTGTGGGTGACGTCACAGGTGGTCGCTTTCCCGGTACCCGCCCGTGCCCGTGCCAAAAGGGGCGCAGTACCGTGGACGGGTGGACAACAGGCAAGCAATCGGATCGTGGCTGTCCGGCCCGCGCGCGGCCGCGGAGGACGCCGGTGTCGACTTCGGGTACCGGGGCGAGCAGCTCGGTCTGCCCGAGGAGGGACCGGGGTCGATCGCGCGCCCCGGCCGCCGTATCGGCGCCATCGCCGTCGACTGGGGCCTGTGCATGCTCATCGCATACGGCCTGTTCGCCCGCGGTGACCTGCAGGCGATGGGCAACTGGGCCCTCGGCATCCTCTTCGTACTGAGCGTGCTGACCGTCGGCACGGTCGGCTGCACCCCGGGCAAGGCCCTCTTCCGGCTGCGCGTCGTCGCCGAGGGCGGCGGCCGCCTCGGCTTCGGCCGTGTCCTGGTCCGCAGCGTCCTGCTCTGCCTGGCCATCCCGGCCCTGATCTGGGACCGCGACGGCCGCGGCCTGCACGACCGCCTCGCGCGCGCCGTGCAGATCCGGGTCTGACGGAACAAGACCGTCTGACGGAACAAGACCGTCTGACGGAACAAGACCGTCTGACGGAACAAGACCGTCTGACGGAACAAGACCGTCTGACGTAACAAGGACATCTGACGCGACACACACGAGAACGAGGGCCCGGAACCGATCGGTTCCGGGCCCTCGTTCTCGTTCGTAGAAGGGAAACGCTACTTCGTCTTCGGGCCGCCGCGCGGCATCCGCATGCCCTTGGGCATCGGACCCTTCGGCAGCGGCATGTTCGACATCAGGTCGCCCATCGCGCGCAGCCGGTCGTTGGTCGCCGTGACCTGCGGGCCGGTGAGGACGCGCGGGAGCTTCAGAAGCGTCGTGCGGAGCTTCTTGAGGGAGACCGTGCCCTCGCCCGTGCCGACGATGACGTCGTGCACCGGGACGTCCGCCACGATGCGCGCCATCTTCTTCTTCTCGGCGGCCAGCAGGCCCTTCACGCGGTTCGGGTTGCCCTCGGCCACCAGGACGATGCCGGCCTTGCCGACGGTGCGGTGCACCACGTCCTGGCTGCGGTTCATCGCGACCGCGGGGGTCGTCGTCCAGCCGCGCCCGATCTTGTCGAGCACCGCCGCCGCCGCGCCGGGCTGGCCCTCCATCTGCCCGAAGGCGGCACGCTCGGCCCTGCGTCCGAAGACGATCGCCATCGCGAGGAAGGCGAGCAGGAAGCCGAGAATGCCCAGGTAGACCGGGTGACCGAGCCAGAAGCCGATCGCGAGGAAGACGCCAAAGGTGACGATTCCCACAGCCGCGATGATGAGACCGATCTTGGAGTCGGCCCGCCGGGTCATCTTGTAGGTCAGGGCGATCTGCTTGAGTCGCCCTGGCTCCGCGGCCGCATCCGCCGCGGTGGTTTCCTTCCTCGCCATGTCGTGAAGTCTACGTGCCCCCGGCAGCGACTACGACGTGCGGGTTGCCACGGCCTCCTCGAGTACGCGCAGTGCCTCGACCCGGTCCTTGGCGCGGCGCCGGTCCTCCAGGACGGAGGTCCAGGCGTTGCGGCGTGCGGTGCGCTGGCCGCCGCTCATCAGCAGCGACTCGACGGCGCGCAGGGCGTCGGTGACGGACGGGATGGCGGTGGCGCGAACGGGCGCGGCCTGCATGATGGGGCCCTCCTGGGGAGCGGCTCGGGTAGGGGGAGCGGCTATGGGTAAGGCTGTACGTGCGGTGATACCAGGGTCACTGATTGGTGTTACCAGGGCGTGACCGACCGGTCAAACACCGATGAAACCTTGATGCGGGCGCCGGAAACGCTGACGCGGCCCTTACGTTCCCCTTCACCTGCGGGGATCGTAAGGGCCGCGTCGTTACGGCCACTACTGGTCGGTAGTCACTTGTGCGCCGATTCACACAGTGGGTGCTCGCCCGGCATGTGCCGGGGTCACGCCTCCTGCGTCAGACCGCCTGGGAGGCGACGTACGAACCGCGCTTCTCGATCGCCATCTGGTAGAGCCGGCCCGCGCGGTACGAGGAGCGGACCAGCGGCCCGGACATCACGCCGGAGAAGCCGATCTGCTCGGCCTCGTCCTTCAGCTCCACGAACTCGGCCGGCTTCACCCAGCGCTCGACGGGGTGGTGGCGCGGCGTGGGCCGCAGGTACTGGGTGATGGTGATGAGCTCGGTGCCCGCCTCGTGCAGCTGGCGCAGCGCCTCGCTGACCTCCTCGCGGGTCTCGCCCATGCCCAGGATCAGGTTGGACTTGGTCACCAGACCGGCCTCGCGGGCCTTCGTGATGACCTCGAGGGAGCGCTCGTAGCGGAAGCCGGGGCGGATGCGCTTGAAGATGCGCGGCACCGTCTCGACGTTGTGCCCGAGCACCTCGGGGCGGGAGGAGAAGACCTCGGCCAGCTGGTCCGGATCGGCGTTGAAGTCGGGGATGAGCAGCTCGACCTTGGTGAAGCCGCCCTCCCGCTCCGCCGTCATCGCGTGGATCTGGCGCACCGTCTCCGCGTACAGCCAGGCGCCGCCGTCCTCCAGGTCGTCGCGGGCGACGCCGGTGATGGTGGCGTAGTTCAGGTCCATCTTCACGACGGACTCACCGACGCGGCGCGGCTCGTCACGGTCGAGGGCCTGCGGCTTGCCGGTGTCGATCTGGCAGAAGTCGCAGCGCCTCGTGCACTGGTCGCCGCCGATGAGGAACGTGGCCTCGCGGTCCTCCCAGCACTCGAAGATGTTCGGACAGCCCGCTTCCTGGCAGACCGTGTGCAGCTCCTCGGTCTTCACGAGTTTCTGCAGGGCGTTGTACTCGGGGCCCATCTTCGCCCGGGTCTTGATCCACTCGGGCTTGCGCTCGATGGGGGTCTGGCTGTTCCGGACCTCCAGGCGCAGCATCTTGCGTCCGTCGGGTGCGACTGCGGACACATCGGCTCCCTGTAGCTTCGATTCTTCGGCGCACACCAGGGTACGCCCGTGATGTCGTTGGGCTTACTTCTGGCCAACCTCTGGCCAACGGGGTCCATTCCCCGGACGCGGGTCGTCCCGCCATGCGGTCAGGGACCGGTCGGCCGGTCACGGACCGTTCACGCGGTCACGGACCGGTCAGGCCGTCGCCGGCTGCTCGATCTCGCGCGGCTTGAGCTCCGCGTTCTCCAGTACGTCGCGCAGGTGCCGCTCCGCGACGGGCAGCACGTCGGCGATGGTGAGCGCGCGGTCCAGCTCGTACGCGAGCGACGTCACGCCCGCGTCCCGGATGCCGCACGGGATGATCCGGTCGAACCAGGTGTTGTCCGGGTTCACGTTCAGCGAGAAGCCGTGCATCGTCACGCCCTTGGCGACGCGGATCCCGATGGCCGCGATCTTGCGGTCCTCGCGGCGCTGTCCGGCGTTGGAGGGGGCGTACTCGGGACCGTTGAACCGTGCGTCGAATTCGTCGTCCTGCAGGCGCGGGTCGAAGTCCAGGGAGAGCCCGCCGAGCAGCGGGCGCCGCTCCACCGGGTCGCCGAGGACCCACACGCCGCTGCGGCCCTCGATGCGCGTCGTCTCCAGGCCGAACTCCGCACAGGTGCGGATCAGCGCCTCCTCCAGGCGGCGCACGTGCGCCACGACGTCCACCGGGCGCGGCAGCTTCTGGATCGGGTAGCCCACGAGCTGGCCGGGGCCGTGCCAGGTGATCTTGCCGCCGCGGTCCACGTCGATGACGGGGGTGCCGTCCAGCGGGCGCTCGCTGTCCTCGGTGCGGCGGCCCGCGGTGTAGACGGGCGGGTGCTCCAGGAGCAGGCAGGTGTCCGGGATCTCGTCGGCGAAGCGGGCGGCGTGCACGCGGCGCTGCTCGTCCCACGCCTCCTGGTACTCCACGGCGTCCGGGCCGAAGCCCAGTCGGACGAACCGAAACTCACTCACGGCAGGTGCCTCCCTGAACGTTCACCGTGCACATATCGCGCCTCTGCCACTGTACGGGCCCCTCCGAGTGGCAACTCCAGGGCGGGTTCCTCACACGATCGGATGAATGAGGGGCAAAGGCGGCGATGAAGGCTGTGATGGCCGTTACATTCGCGCCGTTCACGAGGCCATAAGGGCTGTTCAAAGCAGGGCCCGGAAGGCAGGAGACCGCACCGCTGATGACGGAACGACCCCCGCAGCGCACCCCAAACCGACAGCTTGCCGCTCTGATTTCGGAAGCCGGGTTCTCCAATGCGGGTCTCGCGCGCCGCGTCGACCAGCTCGGCCTCGAGCATGGGCTCGACCTGCGCTACGACAAGACGTCCGTGACTCGCTGGCTGCGCGGCCAGCAGCCCAGAGGCACCACACCCGCGCTGATTGCCGAGGTCTTCACCAGACGGCTCGGGCGCCGGCTCTCCGCCCAGGACCTCGGTCTCGACGCCTGCGCGCCGGTGTACGCGGGGCTGGAGTTCGCGGCCACCCCCGAGGAGGCCGTCGACATCGTCGGCGGGCTGTGGCGCAAGGACTCCGGGAGCCACGCGGAGCTGCGGAAGATCGCGTTCACCCCGGCCGGGCTCGTGGTGCCCAGCCGGGACTGGCTGATCGGCCGGGCCGACGAACGCGTCGGGCGCGGCGACACCGAACCCGGCCACGCCCGCGTCCCCGTGCAGGGGCGCCCCGCCGTGCCCCGGCAGCGGCAGGGCTCCGAGCGCGGGCCCGGCCAGCGGGTCACCAGCGGGGACATCGCGGCGCTGCGCTCCGTCGGCGAGCTGTTCCGGGCCCTCGACCACGCGTACGGCGGCGGTCACGCGCGCCAGGCGCTGGTCCGCTACCTGGAGCACGAGGCCGAGCCGATGCTGCGCGGCACCTACGGCGAGCAGGCCGGGCGGCGGCTCTTCGCGGCCGCCGCCGATCTGACCCGCCTCGCGGGCTGGACCTCGTACGACATCGCGGCGCACGGCCTGGCCCAGCGGTACTACGTCCAGGCGCTCAGGCTGTCGCAGGCGGCGGGCGACCGGGCGTACGGCTCGTACGTCCTGGTCACCATGAGCCGTCAGGCCGTCTACCTCGGGCACGGCCGCGAGGCGGTCCAGCTCGCGCGGGTGGCCCAGCAGGGCGTCGGCTCCTCGGCACCGCCCGTCGTGCAGTCCCTGCTGTACGCCGCCGAGGCGCGCGGGCACGGGGTGCTCGGCGAGGTGCGGGCCTGCACGGCCTCCCTCGTGCGGGCCGAGCGGTCGCTGGAGGCGTCGCGGCCCGGGGACGAGGTGCCGCACTGGGCGCGGTTCTTCGACGAGGCGCAGCTGGCCGACGAGTTCGGGCACAGCTACCGCGATCTGCAGCAGTACCGGGCCGCGGCCCAGTACGCCGAGCGCTCGCTCCAGCTGCGCGCCCCGGCGTTCGCGCGCAGCCGCCTGTTCTGCCGGGTGGTGCTGGCCACGGCGCGGCTCGGCCTCGGCGAGCTGGAGCAGGCCTGCCAGCTGGGCGCGGAGGCCGCGCAGGCGGCCGGCGAGATGCGGTCGGCGCGGGCGCACGAGTACGTGCGCGACTTCGAGCGGCGCCTTGAGCCCTACCGGGACGCGGCGCCGGTGCGGGGGTACCGCGACAGGATCGCGGCGCTGGGGTGAGACCCGGAGAGGGACTCGGGTGAGACCCGCAGAGGGACTCGGGTGAGACCCGGAGAGGGGCCGGACCCACGTGGTCCGGCCCTTCCGCGCTCACCTCAGGCGCGCGACCCGCTCGGGGCTCAGCGCCTCGTCCCAGGTGACCAGGTCGTCCAGATCGCCCCGCAGGCTCGCCTTCTCCGTGCCGATGGACCGCAGGGGGAGGGGAATCGACGCGGCGACCGACCCGACCCGCTCCCCGTCGGCGTACAGCGTCGTGCGCCCCTTCGTCGCCACCCATGTCAGCCGCGTCCAGCGGTCGAGCGGCAGGGTGTGGCCGAAGCTGTGGTCCGCCTCGCCGTACCGCGTGAAGCCGACCTCGCCCGTGCCGTGCTGCATCAGTTTCAGGGCGCCCGCCCCGGAGCTGAGCAGGACCTGGTCGGGGGTCCGCGCGGTGGCGCGGACGCGGACCGAGACCGTCCAGGGTTCGGCGACGTCCAGGCCGCCGAAGCCCACCCCGTCCCGGTCGGAGTCGAACCGCCAGGCCTGCCCGCGCACGCCGGGCACGGGGGCCGGGTTGTCGATGATGTACGAGGTGCCGGACAGGTCACCGGCCGTGTCCTCGGCGAGGATCGTGTTGCCGGGGCTGCCCGCGTACGTCCAGCCGCTCGGATACGACGCGTCGTCGAAGGTCCAGTGGTGGCTGGGGCGCCCCGTCACGCGCGGCGGCAGCGGCGCGGGCGCGGTGCCGGGAGGGTCGCCGATGCGGGCGGCGCGGGCCCGGAAGTCGGCGAGCGTGTCCGGGGTCGCGGATCCGTTCCAGGCGCGGTCGGCGAGGATCGCGCGGGGGCCCGCCATGTGCTGCTCGAAGTAGCCGTCGTCGGCCCAGAAGTTGTAGTCGGCCCAGTTCGTGACGCCGGAGCCGAGCATGTCGGGGGCGCTGCTCGGCGCCCAACTGTCGTACATCCAGGGCTCGTCCGGGTACTTGTGGTGGTAGTTGTTCGGGGTGTCGTAGAACGGGCCGATGGCGATCTCGTCGTGGCCCGGGATCTCCGGTTCGGCGCCCGTGCCCTCCCAGGTCAGGAAGACGACGGGGGAGTGGACCTGCTGCTGGGGCGCGCTCAGGTGCTCGGAGCCGTTGTAGACGGCGGTGCGCTTGCCGTGCGAAGTGACCACGTCGTCCAGGGTGTTGACGTAGCGGTTGAGGAGGTCGCCGAGCGTGGAGACGTCCGGGTCGGCCGCGAGGTGGTCCTGCACGCGCGGGCACTGGGCGAGCTGACCGGGCACCTCCTCCGCGCCGATGGAGAAGAGCGGCGCGTCGAACCAGCCCGCGAACTCGTCGACGATCTCCTTCGACTTCTCGACCGCCTTCTCGCTGGTCATGTCGATGATCCAGTCGGGCGTGAGGTGGGAGTGCGTGTGCGCGCCGGTGCACGGATCCGGCCCCGAGCCGAAGCCGATGCCGAAGGTCTCGCTGATCACGGTGGCGTGGCCGGGGAGTTCGAGGCCGGGCATCAGCTGGACGTGGTGGCGGGCCGCGAAGGCCTTCAGGTGCTCGATGTCGGCGCGGCCGTAGCTGTGCTCGGGGTCGGCGAGGCCGGGGAACTTCGGGCTGTACAGGCGGAACCCCTCGGACTCGGAGAGGTGCAGCAGGAGCGTGTTGAGCTTCTGGTCGCCCATCCTGCGGATGAGGTTCTCCAGATACGGGATCTTCCAGTACTTGCGGCCCGCGTCGAGGTGGACCATGCGGATCTGCTGCGCGGGCCGGTCCGTCGCGGTGGCGCGGGGGAGCGCGCGGTGGTCGTCGGCGGTGGCGCGCAGCAGCTGGAGCAGGGTGCGCGTGCCGTAGTAGAGGCCGTGCGTGGACGCGGCCTCGACGCGGACCGGGCCCCTGCTGTCGAAGCGGTGGCCCTCGGCGCCGAGGGCGCCGCTGCCGCCCGCGTCGGTGAGGGTGAGGACGATGTCCCCCGGCGCCGGGCTGCGGCCGCTGGTGACGCGGGGTGCGAGGCCGGTGACCTGCTCGATCTCCGTACGCAACTGCGTGGCGAGCTGTCGTACGGACTGCCGTGCCGGGCCCGGCAGTTCGGCGCGCCCGGCGGGCAGCGCGGTGGCCGACGCGGTGCGCGGGTCGAGGACGATGCGGGTGGCGCGGGTGAGCGTCGTGCGGCCGTCCAGCGCGGTCCACTCGGTGGGGCGGGGGATCACGGACGGCGGCGCCGCTGACCCTCCGGCCTCCCCGCGCGGGGCGTCGGCGTGAGCGCTGGGCAAGGCCAGACCTCCCATGACTAGGCCGAGGATGAGCGATATCACCGGCAAGGTGCGACGCACGTCGGTCCTCCCGCTGCTTGGCGATCCGGCTGGGACGGTAACCGCGTACTACCGGTGTGGCAAGGGGAGTTGCAGAGGTCCACGGGATCTCGTGGTGGGCCCGCACAGGGCGAAGCCCCCGCGTGGGGGAGCGCGGGGGCTTCTGGGGGAGCGGGACAAGAGATCCGATGGATCAGGGTGTGACGGACGGTCGGGTCAGGCCGCGACGGGCAGGGTCTCCGGGGTGTACGAGGGGGCGATGCCGAAGTCCGTGAGGACGGCGTGCGCCGCGCGCCGGCCCGAGTGCAGGGCGCCCTGGACCGTGCTGGTGTCCCGGTGGTCCCCGCAGACGTAGAGCCCCGAGAGCAGGCGCACCGGACGGCGCAGGTCGTGCGGGGGCGGCATCGCGGGCACCGCCTCGCGGGTGTGGTGGAGGGCGAGCCGTTCCCAGCGGTGGGTCGCGGTGCCGTACAGCGCGGCGAGGTGGGCGAGGACGGCCCGCTCGTCGGGCGGCGGGCCGAGCACGGTCGAGGAGACCAGGACGCGGCCGGCGGGCGCCCGCGAGGGATCGACCTGGCTGACGACCGCGGTGTGGGCGACAGGACCCGCCCGGTCGGCGTCCAGGAGCAGCGCCGGCCCGTCCAACGGCGGCTCGGGCGCGGCGTGGTGGACCACCGTCACCTCGTGGAACGGCGGTACGCGCAGGCCGGGCAGCAGCTCGGCGGCGGCGCGCGCGTCGGTGGCGAGGAGCACGGCGCGGCACGGGAACTCACCGTGCTCGGCGGTGGTGACGGAGGTCGTGGAGACGGCGGTGACGCGGACGCCGGTGCGGACCGTGCCGGGCGGCAGGGCGGCGGCGAGCCGCTCGGGCAGCGCCTCCGCGCCGCCCTCGGGCAGGCACAGGCGGCCGCGCGCGAAAGCGTGCAGGGCGAGGTCCGCGCACCGGCTGGACGTCGTCAGGCCGGGGTCGCAGAGCAGGGCGGAGAGCAGCGGGCGCAGAAAGCCGGCGATGGTCCGCGAGGGCAGCCCGCGGGCGGACAGGGCGTCGCCCGCCGGGAGTTCGGGGCGGGCCAGGATGCGCTGGAGCGGGGTGGCGGCGAGCCGGGCGAGGGCGCCGGCGAGCCGTGCCTGGTCGAGCGCGCTCCCCAACGGGGCGTTGCGCGAGGCCGACTTGGCGGCGGCTCCGGGGGAGGTCCGCGGGGGCCGCGAACCGAGGGGGGCGCTTGCCAGGGCGCGCGCCGTGGTGAGTGCGCCCCTCGCGCTCCGTCCGGACACCGGCTCCGCGGCACGGTGGTGGCGGCCCTCGCTGTGCACGAGCAGGCCGGGGGCGAAGGGGCGCAGGACGAGCGAGTCGAGCCCCGGTGTGCGGCGCAGTTCCGGATACGAGGTGGTGAGGAGCTGCCCGATCCTGTCGAGCCGGAACCCGTCGACCTTCTCGGTCGACATCCGGCCGCCGACACAGGGGGCGGCTTCCAGGACAACGGTCGTCACACCGGCGCTGGTCAGCCGATGCGCTGCCGAGAGCCCCGCGGCCCCGGCTCCCACGATGACGACGTCCGCATGGTGCGCAGGCTCTGGCACGTGCCCCTCCCGAGGTCGCGCGGCGTTGTGGGGTCCTGATGCCCCCGACAGGGCCCGGGAACTCCCCGGTTCGGGACGAGGGTAGGAGCGGTTCCGGTCAGCGGCAGTCGCGCATGCACCGGGCACGGTCGCACGCCGGTCGCACGGCCCGTCCCCGCGATCCCTCCTTCCCCCGGACCGGCGCCGCTACCGCAGCGCGGCCCGGATCGCCTCGTCGATCCCCGGGAACGCGAAGGAGAAGCCGGATTCCAGGAGCCGGGTCGGCAGCACCCGCTGGCTGCCGAGCACGTCCCCGGCCATCTCGCCGAGCACCACGCGCAGCGCGGGCGCGGGCGCCGTGAGCAGGGTGGGCCGGTGCAGCACCCGCCCCATCGCGGCCGTCACCTCGCGGTTGGTGAGCGGATCGGGCGCCGTGAGATTGACGGGCCCGGCCAGGGTGTCCGTGTCGATGAGGTGGCGCAGCGCGGCGACCTCGTCGTGCAGGGAGATGTAGCTCCAGTACTGCCGGCCGTCGCCGAGGCGCCCGCCGAGCCCCGCCTTGAAGAGCGGGAACAGCCGCCCCCACGCCCCGCCCTCGCGGCCGATCACCAGGCCGTTGCGGGCGAGGACGGTGCGGATGCCCGCCTCGTGCGCGGCGGCCGCCGCGCCCTCCCACTCCACGCACAGCGACGGCAGGAAGCCCTCCCCGGCGGGCGCGCTCTCGTCCACCGCGCGCTGTCCGGTCTCTCCGTAGTAGCCGATCGCGCTCGCGTTCACGAACACCCGCGGCGGCTCGTCGAGCGCGGCCACGGCGGTGGCGAGCGCGGTGGTGCCGAGGACCCTGCTGTCCCGGAGCTCCCGCTTGTACGCGTCGGTCCAGCGGTGGTCGCCGATGCCCGCGCCCGCGAGATTGACGACGGCGGAGCAGCCGGTGAGCCCGGCCGTGTCGACGTACCCCTTCCCGGGGTCCCAGCGCACCTCGTCCGCGGCCCGCGGAGCCCTGCGCACCAGCCGCACCACCTCGTGCCCGTCGGCGGTCAGGGACCGGGTCAGCGCCGTGCCGATGAGCCCGGAGGCGCCGGCCACGGCGACGCGGGACTGTGTGGTTTCCATGGGCCCATCCTGCCCCGCGCGGCCGGGGTGAGGCCTGCCTCGTGAAGCGACGGTGGTACGCGGCCCCGCCGCCGTACAGTGGCGCCATGCCGGACTTGCACATACGCACCGCACTGCCCGAGGACGACGACGAGCTCGCCCGCCTCGACCGCGCCACGTGGTCCACGCTGCACGCGGTCCAGCCCCGCCCCCAGCCTCCCTACGACCCCTTCTTCGACGACCGTTTCGGCCCCCGCGACCACCTGGTCGCCGAGCTGGCCGGACGGCTCGTCGGCTATGTGAAGATCGGCTACCCCACCCCGCTGCTGGTCAACGCGCACGTCCGCCAGATCCAGGGCTTCGTCGTCGCCGAGGACGTGCGCGGCAGGGGCGTGGGCAAGCGGCTGATCAGGGCCGCGATGGACGAGGCGCGCCGCCAGGGCGCGCTCCGCATCACGCTGCGGGTCCTCGGCCACAACACCCCGGCGCGCACGCTCTACGAAGCGGAGGGGTTCGCCGTCGAGGGCGTGCTGCCCGGCGAGTTCCTGCTGGACGGCGCGTACGTCGACGACATCCTCATGGGCCGCCCCCTCTGACGCCGTGGCGCGGGCGCACCCGGCGGACCGGCCCGGGGTGCGCCCGCCCCGCGCGCGTAGGAGCGTGAAGAGTACGCGGGAAGGAGCGCACCGGTGACCAGGGCCGCGGCCAGCCGTCGGGACCAGGAGGAGTGGGGCTGGCTGCGCGGTGCGCCGCCGCCCCGCTGGGTGCGGGGTGCCCCGCCGGTGCTCCTGGCCGTGATCTGCGTGGTCCAGGTGGCCACCCCCAAGCCGGTCGACCTCGGCTTCCTGCTCGCCGCCGTCCCGCCGCTCGCCGCCCTGGCGTACGGCCCCGCCGCCACCGCCGTCTTCGGCGGCGCCGCCATCGCGCTGATCGCCCTGCCGGGCTTCGGGCTGGACCGGCCGGGGGAGAGCGACGCGGCGACGGTCGCGTTCGTGGCGCTGCTCAGCGTGCTCTTCTCCTGGCTGCGCAGCCGCCGCGACGCCCAGCTGGTGACCGTGCGCAGCGCCGCCGAGGCCGCCCAGCTCGCGGTCCTGCCCCCGCTGCCCGAGCGGGTGGGGGCGGTGCGCTGCGCGGGCCTGTACCGGGCGGCGCAGCGCGGCACGCTGGTCGGCGGCGACTTCTACGACGTCCGCCGGGGGCCGTGCGGCGTCCGCGCGCTGGTCGGCGACGTGCAGGGGCACGGGCTCGCCGCGGTCGGCACGGTCGCCGCGCTGCTCGGGGCGTTCCGCGAGGCGGTCCTCGACCAGCCCGACCTGGAGGGCGTCGCGGCCCGCCTGGACCGCAGGCTCGTCGTGGACTCGGCGCAGGAGGAGCACGCCGAGCTGTTCGCGACGGCGGTGCTCCTGGAGTTCCCCGACGACTCCTCCGTCGTCCGCGTCCTGTCCTGCGGGCACCCGCCGCCGCTGCTGCTGCGCGGCGCCGAGGTCATCGAGCCCGCCGTGCCGCCGGGCCCGCCGCTCGGCCTCGGCATCGCGGGCGTGGCCCCGCCCGAGCGCCTGACGGTGCCGCTGCTCGACGGCGACCTGCTGCTCGGCCTGACCGACGGGGTGATCGAGGCGCGGGACGCGGCGGGCCGGTTCTACCCCCTGGTGGGCCGGCTCGCCGAGCTGGTCAAGGCCGACCCGGCGCTCCTGGACGACCCGGCGGAGCTCACGGCCCGCGTCTGGACGGATGTGACCCGTCACGCGGGCCGGATCAGGGACGACGTGACGATGATGGTCTTCGCGCCGGACCCGGGAGGGGAGGGCGGGGGCGCCGCCTAGCCCCGGTCCTCGCGGCCCCGCGCCCTCAGGCGCGCGCCCGCGTCAACAGCCGCATCCCGCCCATCAGTTCCCGCAGGCACCGCACCGCGAGGTCCGCGGGGGAGCCCGGACCCGTGACGTCCGCGTCCGACTCCGCCCAGGTCTCCAGGGCGATGCGGATCGCGTCCGTGGCCGCCGCGGCGGCCAGGCGGACCTCCAGGGGGTCCGCGTCCTCGCCCGCGAGCCCCGCGACGACGGGACGCAGCCGCTCCTCCGACTCCTGGTTCACGCGGTACCAGACCGCCCGCAGCGCCGGGTCGTCCACGGCGGCGCGCAGCAGCCCGCGGGCCTGCCGCAGCCCGGCCGCGGCGGCCTCGTCCGGCGCGGCGAGCGCCTCGGAGACCGCGCGCTCCAGGGCCCCGGGGAGGTCCGCGCCCGGCTCGCTCGCGGCCAGCAGCGCGCGCCACCGCTCCCCGCCGACGGCGAGCAGCGGGCCCACCGCGTCCTGCTTGTTGCGGAAGTAGCGGTAGAAGGTGCGCAGCGCGACCCCGGCGCGGCCCGCGATGGCCTCGGCCGTCGTGCCGTCGGGCCCGTGCGCGGTGAAGAGCTCGGCCGCGGCGTGCGCGATCTCCAGCTGGGTGGCCAGCTTGCGGCGCTCCGTGAGGGAGAGGGGCGGGGTGGACGACTGAGTGCTCACACCTCGAAGCCTACGCCGACACGCGGCCCTGAAGGCATGTTTGGACTATGTGGCACATTGTGCCACCCGGGCGTACTGTGTAGTACGAAGTCGAAGCACGACAGTCGCGACGCGAGCGCCGCGGAAGTGGAGAAGGCCATGAGCGCCCAGTACAACCCCCACCGTTACGAAGGCCGTCGCGCCCTGGTCACCGGCGGCGGCTCCGGCATCGGCCAGGCCACCGTCCTGCGCATGCTGGCCGAGGGCGGCCGCGTCGTCGCCGCCGACGTCAGCGAGGACGGCCTGAAGGACACCGTCGCCAAGGCCGGCGCCGCCGCGGAGCGCCTCACCACCGTCGTGGTGAACATCGCCGACGAGGCCTCGGTCCGCGCCGGTGTCGCCGCCGCCACCGCCGCGCTCGGCGGCCTCGACGTCCTGGTCAACGCCGCGGGCATCCTGCGCTCCTCGCACACCCACGAGACCACCCTCGACGCCTTCAACCAGGTCATCGCCGTCAACCTCACCGGCACGTTCCTGATGATCCGCGAGGCCATCCCGGCGCTGCTCGAAGGAGACGGCCCCGCCGTCGTCAACTTCAGCTCCACGTCCGCGATGTTCGCCCACCCGTACATGGCGGCCTATGCGGCGAGCAAGGGCGGCATCCAGTCCATGACGCACGCGCTGGCCAGTGAGTACGGCAAGCAGGGCATCCGCTTCACCGCCGTGCAGCCCGGCTCCATCTCCTCCGGGATGACCGACGGCTCCGGGGCCAGCAGGCAGAGCACGGGCCCCGGTCTGCCCGAGGACGCCGACATGAGCCTGTTCGTGAAGCTCGCGCCCGCGCTCGGCCAGGGCTTCGCCGGACCCGAGACCGTGGCCTCCGTCGTCGCGATGCTCGCCTCGGACGACGGCCGCTTCATCACCGGCACCGAGGTCCGCATCGACGGCGGCACGCACTTCTGACCGGCCGTGGGGCCGCGCGGGCGGCACTCAGTCCGCCATGAACCGGTCCCACAGCTTCGGATAGCGCTGCGCCATCACCGCGTCGTCCTCGAAGTCGAGGGGCGTGCCCTCCGGCTCCGGCGGCGCGGGCGGAATCCCCAGGTCCGGGCCGACGACCCCGGTGAGCTGCTCGTACGCCTCGTCCGCGGCGTAGCCGAGCTCCTCGCCGTCGCCGTCCAGCTCCTCGTCGAAGTCGTCCAGGAGGTCGGCGAGGGCGTCCGGGTCGTGCACCGCGCCCTCGAAGACCTCCCGGCCCTGGCCGATCAGCCAGCACCGGAAGTAGTCGAAGGCGTCGTCGCTCGCGCCGCCGAGCAGCACCCAGGCGGCGCCCCACAGGTCCCAGCGGTAGGCGCGGTTGTAGCGGGACTCGAAGTGACGGGCGAAGTCGAGGACGGAGTCCGGGTCGGACCGCAGCAGTCTCTCGACGAGCAGCTCGGCGTGGTCCTCGGGGTCGCCGCCGGCGGCCTCGCGGGTGCGGTCCACGATCTCCCAGAACTCCGTCTCGTCCATCACGGATCCAGCATCGGCCCTGGGGAGTGGGGGCGCACGCGGAGTGCGCCGGAATGCGGCTGTCTCGTTATGCGTGCACATGCCGATGGAAAGACCGACAGCAGGTGTCGGGTTTTGGTGGCAGCTTTGACCACATGACGACCACGAACGCCGCGAAGACGGCACAGTCGGACACCCCGCGGCAGGACTCCGCGCAGCCCCTCACCGGAAAGATCGCCCTCGTCGCCGGCGCCACCCGCGGCGCGGGCCGCGCGATGGCCGTGGAGCTGGGCCGCGCCGGAGCCACCGTCTACGTCACGGGCCGCACCACCCGCGAGCACACCAGCGAGATCGGCCGGACCACCGAGACCATCGAGGAGACCGCCGAGCTGGTGGACGCCGCCGGCGGCAAGGGCGTCGCCGTGCCCACCGACCACCTGGAGCCCGAGCAGGTCGCGGCCCTCGTCGAACGCGTCGACCGCGAGCAGGGCCGCCTGGACATCCTGGTCAACGACATCTGGGGCGGCGACATCCACGTCGAGTGGGACAAGAAGATGTGGGAGCACGACCTCGACAAGGGGCTGCGCATCCTGCGCCTCGGCATGGAGACCCACATCGTCACCAGCCGGTACGCGCTGCCGCTGCTGATCAGGAACCCCGGCGGCCTGGTCGTCGAGGTCACCGACGGCACCGCGGAGTACAACGGCGCCAACTACCGCAAGCCCTTCTACTACGACCTCGCCAAGGCCGCCCCGCTGCGGATGACGACCGGCCTCGCCGAGGAGGTCAAGGAGTACGGCTGTACGGCGCTCTGCCTCACCCCCGGCTGGCTGCGCTCGGAGTTCATGCTCGACACGGCCTTCAAGGTGACCGAGGAGAACTGGCTCGACGGCACCGAGCAGAACCCGCACTTCGCGATCTCCGAGACGCCGACGTTCGTGGGCCGGGCCCTGGTCGCGCTCGCCGCCGACCCCGACGTGCGGCGCTGGAACGGCGCGTCCCTCTCCAGCGGCGGACTCGCCAAGGAGTACGGCTTCACCGACGTGGACGGCTCGCGGCCCGACGCCTGGCGCTACATCGCGGAGGTCGAACAGGCGGGCAAGGAGGCGGACGTCACCGGCTACCGGTAGAGCTCCGCCGTCCGCGCCGTGGCGTCCGCGAAGCGTGTGCGCAGACTCGGGGGCGCCAGGACCTCCACCTCCGGGCCGAGCCCCATGAGCTGCGTATAGGCCACGTCCTCGTTCTCGACGGGCAGGGTGACCGTCACCCGGCCCGTCGCGTCGGGCTCACCCGCCGCCGCCAGCGCCTCGTGCACGGACGCGGCACCGGTGGCGTACGGCAGCCTGCGCACCCCCGCCTCGGAGAGCCGCAGCACGACCTCGGCCCGCAGGATCGCCCGCGCGAACTGCTCGGCGCGCTCGTCCCAGAAAGCAGGCAGGTCGAACTCCTCGTCGCGCACGAAGCGTTCCTCGCCCGAGGCGACCGCCGTGAAGCGGTCGATGCGGTACACGCGGAACGACCCGGACTCCGGCACCCGCGCGCACAGGTACCAGACACCCGCCTTGAGGACGAGCCCGTACGGCTCCAACTCCCGCTCCACCTCGGACTCCTGGCGCCGGTAGCGGGCCGTGATCCGGCGGTCGTCCCACACCGCGTCCGCGACCGCGGGCAGCAGCTCGGGCGCGTGCGTCTCCTTGAACCAGCCCGGCGCGTCCAGATGGAACCGCTGCGCCGCGTTCTGCGAGGCGTCCCGCAGCGAGGGCATCAGCGCCGCCGACACCTTCAGCCGGGCCGCCGACGCGGCGTCCTCCAGGCCCATCTCCCGCAGCGCGCCCGGCACGCCGGACAGGAACAGCGCCTCGGCCTCGCTGCGCCCGAGCCCCGTCAGGCGGGTGCGGTAGCCGCCGATCAGCCGGTAGCCGCCGGTGCGGCCCCGGTCGGCGTAGACGGGAACGCCCGCCTCCGACAGCGCCTGCGCGTCGCGCGTGATGGTCCGCTCGGACACCTCCAGCTCGGCGGCCAGCTCGGCGGCGGTCATGGAGGGCCGTGCCTGGAGCAGGAGCACCATCTTGATGAGGCGGGCAGCGCGCATGGGTCCCATGATGCCGTGACGCGCATACGGATGCGGGCCCCCGCCGACGGCAGGGGCCCGCACCCGTATGCGGTGGGCTCTTACAGCCCGTACTTCTACAGCCCGTACTTCGCGCGGGCTTCCTTCACCGCGGACGCCGGCACCTCGCCGCGGCGGGCGAGCTGCGCCAGCGCGGCCACGACGATCGACTGCGCGTCGACGCCGAAGTGACGGCGCGCCGCCTCACGCGTGTCGGAGAGGCCGAAGCCGTCCGCGCCGAGCGAGGAGTAGTCCTGCTCGACCCACTGCGCGATCTGGTCGGGGACCTGGCGCATGTAGTCGGAGACGGCGAGGACCGGGCCCTCGGCACCCTGCAGCGCCTGGCGCACGTACGGCACCTGCTCCTCGCCGCGCAGCAGCGCCTCGTCCGCCTCCAGGGCGTCGCGCCGCAGCTCGGTCCAGGACGTCGCGGACCACACGTCGGCGGCCACGCCCCACTCCTCGGCGAGCAGCTTCTGGGCCTGAAGGGTCCAGTGGATCGCCGTGCCGGAGCCGATGAGCTGGATGCGCGGCGCGTTGGCGGCGGCCACGTCCAGACCGGCCGACTCGACGGTGTTGAAGCGGTACAGGCCCTTGACGATGCCCTCGTCGACGCCCGCGGGCTTCGCGGGCTGCGGCATCGGCTCGTTGTAGACCGTGAGGTAGTAGAAGACGTCCTGGTCTTCGCCCTCGTGGGCCTCGCCGTACATGCGGCGCAGACCCTCCTTGACGATCGCGGCGATCTCGTAGGCGAACGCCGGGTCGTACGACAGGGCGGCCGGGTTGGTCGCGGCGATCACCGGCGAGTGGCCGTCGGCGTGCTGCAGACCCTCACCGGTCAGCGTGGTGCGACCGGCGGTGGCGCCCACCAGGAAGCCGCGGCCCAGCTGGTCGCCGAGCTGCCACATCTGGTCGGCCGTGCGCTGCCAGCCGAACATCGAGTAGAAGATGTAGAACGGGATCATCGCTTCGCCGTGCGTCGCGTACGACGACGAGGCGGCGATGAAGTCCGCCATCGAACCGGCCTCGGTGATGCCCTCGTTGAGGATCTGGCCGTTCTTGGCTTCCTTGTAGTACATCAGCTGGTCGCGGTCGACCGGCTCGTACGTCTGCCCCTTGGGGGAGTAGATGCCGAGCGACGGGAAGAGCGACTCCATGCCGAAGGTGCGGGCCTCGTCCGGGACGATCGGGACCCAGCGCTTGCCGGTCTCCTTGTCGCGTACGAGGTCCTTGACCAGGCGTACGAAGGCCATGGTCGTCGCCACCGACTGCGATCCGGAGCCCTTGTCGAAGGAGGCGAACGTCTTGTCGGCGGCCTGCGGCAGCGCGGGCAGCGGCTGCGTGCGGCGGGCCGGGGCGGGACCGCCCAGGGCCGCGCGGCGCTCCTGGAGGTAGCGGACCTCGGGGGCGTCGGCGCCGGGGTGGCCGTAGGGGACCACGCCGTCGACGAACTGGGAGTCCGAGATCGGCAGCTCAAGAAGGTCACGCATGTTCTTGAACTCGTCCGTCGTGAGCTTCTTCATCTGGTGGTTCGCGTTCTTCGACGCGAAGCCCTCACCCAGGGTGAAGCCCTTGACGGTCTGCGCCAGGATCACGGTCGGGGCGCCCTTGTGCTCCAGGGCGGCCTTGTACGCGGCGTAGACCTTGCGCGGCTCGTGGCCACCGCGCGAGAGGTGGAAGCACTCCAGGATCTTGTCGTCGGACAGCAGCTTCGCCATCTCGACGAGCGCCGGGTCCTTGCCGAAGAAGTCCTCGCGGATGTACGCGGCGTCGCGCGTCTGGTACGTCTGCACCTGCGCGTCCGGCACCTCGCGGATGCGGCGGATCAGGGCGCCCGTGGTGTCGAGCTGGAACAGCTCGTCCCAGGCGTTGCCCCACAGCGACTTCACGACGTTCCAGCCGGCGCCGCGGAACTGGGCCTCCAGCTCCTGCACGATCTTGAAGTTGGCGCGGACCGGGCCGTCGAGGCGCTGCAGGTTGCAGTTGATGACGAAGGTCAGGTTGTCCAGACCCTCGCGGCTCGCCAGCGCGAGGGCCGCCGTCGACTCGGGCTCGTCCATCTCGCCGTCACCGAGGAACGCCCACACGTGCGAGGCGGAGACGTCCTTGATGCCGCGGTTGGTGAGGTACCGGTTGAAGCGCGCCTGGTAGATGGCGGAGAGCGGGCCCAGACCCATGGAGACGGTCGGGAACTCCCACAGCCAGGGCAGGCGGCGCGGGTGCGGGTACGACGGGAGGCCGTTGCCGCCCGCCTCCTGGCGGAAGTTGTCGAGCTGCGCCTCGTCGAGGCGGCCGTCGAGGAAGGCGCGGGCGTAGATGCCGGGGGAGGCGTGGCCCTGGATGTACAGCTGGTCACCCGACCCGTCCCCCTCCTTGCCCTTGAAGAAGTGGTTGAAGCCGGTCTCGTAGAGCCACGCGGCGGAGGCGAAGGTGGCGATGTGGCCGCCGACGCCGTGCTTGGAGCCGCGCGTCACCATGGCGGCGGCGTTCCAGCGGTTCCACGCGGTGATCTTCCGCTCCATCTCCTCGTCACCGTCGATGGACGGCTCGGCGGAGGTGGGGATGGTGTTGACGTAGTCGGTCTCGAGCAGCTTGGGCAGCGCCAGGCCCGCGCCCTCGGCGCGCTCCAGCGTGCGGCGCATCAGGTACGCGGCACGGTGCGGCCCGGCCGCCTCGGTGACGGCATCCAGGGAGGCCTGCCATTCGGCGGTCTCCTCGGGGTCGCGGTCCGGGAGCTGGTCGAGCTCGCTCGGCTGGATTGCGGAGGGGTCGGTCATTGCGCCGCCTTCCTGAGTCGGAGGGGGTCCCCTGTTCGGTAAGGGGTGGGGGTGCCCGTTGTCTTGGCAGGACAGGGCGTGAGGCTCTGGTGGGAGCCCGTCGGAGACTGTAACTCCGTGATCGATGATCGATCAAAGGGTTGAAGGCGAAAACTCCTCGACATCGACAAAGTCGGCATCGGGTGCCATGAAACTGGGCACGGGGTGCCTTCGATTCCCAGGGTTTACGCAGGTGAGAGGGTGTCTGGCGCCACATCCGGAGGGCACATCCGCGACGGCGGCGCCACGGATGAGCGCATTCCGCGGCCGAGGGGCCTCAGGCCCGCGGCGCGCAGCCGAGGACGTGGGACTTGACCAGGTCCGCGATCGCGGGGTCGCGGCGGCGGAAGGCGGAGACGAGGGCCTCGTGCTCCTCCGCGTACGACTGCTGGACCGTGCCGAGCCAGCGGATCGACAGGGCCGTGAAGACCTCGATGCCGAGGCCCTCCCAGGTGTGGAGGAGGACGGAGTTGTCCGCGGCGCGCACCAGCTCGCGGTGGAAGGCGACCGTGTGCCGCACCTGCCCGGTGCCGTCCGCGGCGCGGTCCGCCTCGTAGAGGGCCGCGACGTGGGGTTCGAGGGCCGAGCAGTCCTCGGCGAGCTTCTCGGCCGCCAGCTCCGCGGCGATCGCCTCCAGGCCCGCCCGGACCGGGTAGCTCTCCTCCAGGTCCGCCGCGGTCAGGTTCCGTACGCGGACGCCCTTGTTGGGGGCCGATTCGATGAGCCGCAGCGTCTCCAGCTCGCGCAGCGCCTCGCGGACCGGTGTCTGGGACACCTCGAGCTCCACCGCGATCCGGCGCTCCACGATGCGCTCGCCCGGCTTCCAGCGCCCGCTGACGATCCCCTCCACGATGTGCTCGCGGATCTGTTCGCGCAGCGAGTGAACGACGGGCGCGGTCATGTGGGCTCCTCAGGCAGGGGCAGGCAGGCGCCCCAGGGCGTTTGTGACCCCTAGACAATACGGCGACGCCCCCGTCCGGAAACCTCCGGACGGGGGCGTACGCGCTGATGAGACGAGTGTTACAGCGCCTCACGGGTGACCTACAGGCCGAGCTCGACCTCGAACTCGCCGGCCTCCAGGATCGCCTTGACCGCGGTCAGGTAGCGGGCGGCGTCCGCGCCGTCCACCAGACGGTGGTCGTAGGAGAGCGACAGGTACGTCATGTCACGGACCGCGATGGTCTCGCCGAGGTCCGGGTGGTTGATGACGACCGGACGCTTGACCGTGGCACCGATGCCGAGGATCGCGGCCTGGTTCGGCGGCACGATGACCGTGTCGAACAGGGCGCCGCGCGAACCGGTGTTGGAGATCGTGAAGGTGGCGCCGGACATGTCGTCCGGGGTGAGGCCACCGCCACGGGCCTTGCCGGCCAGCTCGGCGGTCTTCTTCGAGATACCGGCGATGTTCAGGTCGCCCGCACCCTTGATGACCGGCGTCATCAGACCCTTCTCGGCGTCCACGGCGATGCCGATGTTCTCCGAGTCGAAGTACGTGATGGTGCCTTCGTCGTCGTTGATCCGGGCGTTGATGACCGGGTGGGCCTTCAGCGCTTGGGCGGCGGCCTTGACGAAGAACGGCATCGGGGAGAGCTTGACGCCCTCGCGGGCCGCGAACGAGTCCTTCGCCTTGGCGCGCAGCTTCATCAGCTTGGTGATGTCGACCTCGACGACCGAGGTCAGCTGGGCCTGCGAGTGCAGGGCCTTCATCATGTTGTCGCCGATGACCTTGCGCATGCGGGTCATCTTGACCGTCTGGCCGCGGAGGGGGGAGACCTCCAGGGCCGGGGCCTTCGAGGCGGCCGGAGCAGCGGCGGCGGCCGGAGCCGGGGCCGACTTCTTGGCCTCGGCGGCGGCGAGCACGTCCTGCTTGCGGATGCGGCCACCGACGCCGGTGCCCTTGACCTCGGAGAGGTTCACGCCGTTCTCGGACGCGAGCTTACGGACCAGCGGGGTCACGTAGGCACCGTCGTCGGCCGGGGTGACCGGGGCCGGGGCGGCGGGAGCGGCGGCCGGAGCGGCAGGCGCGGCGGGAGCCGGAGCCGGAGCCGCGGGCTGGGCCGGGGCCGGAGCGGCGGCGGCGGGCGCGGCCGGGGCGGCGGGAGCCGGAGCCGGGGCGGCCGGAGCGGCCGGAGCCGGAGCCTCGGCGGGCGCGGCCGGAGCAGCCGGAGCGGCGGCGGCCGGGGCGGCACCCGGCGCACCGATGACGGCGAGCTTGGCGCCGACCTCGGCGGTCTCGTCCTCACCGACGACGATCTCGAGCAGCACGCCCGCGACCGGCGAGGGGATCTCGGTGTCGACCTTGTCCGTCGAGACCTCAAGGAGGGGCTCGTCGGCCGCGACCTCCTCGCCGACCTCCTTCAGCCAGCGGGTGACGGTGCCCTCGGTGACGGACTCACCGAGCGCGGGCAGCGTGATGTCGGTGCCCTCGGCGGAACCGCCGGCGGGGGCGGCCGGGGCGGCGGGCTCCTCGGCGGCGGGAGCCGGGGCGGCGGGGGCCTCGGCGGCCGGCGCGGGGGCCTCGGCGGCGGCCGGGGCCGGAGCCTCGGCCGGGGCGCCGGAGCCGTCATCGATGACGGCGAGCTCGGCGCCGACCTCGACGGTCTCGTCCTCGGCGACCTTGATGGAGGCCAGGATGCCGGAGGCCGGCGAGGGGATCTCGGTGTCGACCTTGTCGGTCGACACCTCGAGCAGCGGCTCGTCGGCCTCGACGCGCTCGCCTTCGGCCTTCAGCCAACGGGTGACAGTGCCCTCGGTGACGCTCTCGCCGAGCGCCGGAAGGGATACGGAAACCGCCATGGTTTCAGTTGCTCCTTACGAAATTGCGGAAGTCTGGTCGTCGCGCCCGATGACTGAGATCAGTCGTGGGAGTGCAGCGGCTTGCCCGCCAGGGCGAGGTGGGCCTCGCCCAGCGCCTCGTTCTGCGTCGGGTGGGCGTGGATGAGCTGGGCGACCTCGGCCGGCAGCGCTTCCCAGTTGTAGATCAGCTGGGCCTCGCCGACCTGCTCGCCCATGCGGTCGCCGACCATGTGGACGCCGACGACGGCACCGTCCTTGACCTGGACGAGCTTGATCTCGCCCGCGGTCTTGAGGATCTTGCTCTTGCCGTTGCCCGCGAGGTTGTACTTGAGGGCGACGACCTTGTCCGCGCCGTAGATCTCCTTGGCCTTGGCCTCGGTGATGCCCACGGAGGCGACCTCGGGGTGGCAGTACGTCACCCGGGGCACGCCGTCGTAGTCGACAGGGACGGTCTTCAGACCGGCCAGGCGCTCCGCCACCAGCATGCCCTCGGCGAAGCCGACGTGCGCGAGCTGGAGGGTCGGCACCAGGTCGCCCACCGCCGAGATCGTCGGGACGTTGGTCTGCATGTACTCGTCGACCAGGACGTAGCCGCGGTCCATGGCGACGCCCTGCTCCTCGTAGCCGAGGCCCTGCGAGACGGGGCCGCGGCCGATGGCGACCAGGAGGACCTCGGCCTCGAAGGTCTTGCCGTCGGCGAGGGTGACGCGCACGCCGTTCTCGGTGTACTCGGCCTTCTCGAAGAACGTGCCGAGGTTGAACTTGATGCCGCGCTTGCGGAAGGCGCGCTCAAGAAGCTTGGAGCTGTTCTCGTCCTCGACGGGCACGAGGTGCTTGAGGCCCTCGATGACCGTGACGTCGGTCCCGAAGGACTTCCACGCCGAGGCGAACTCGACGCCGATGACGCCGCCGCCCAGGATGATCGCGGACTCCGGCACGCGGTCCAGGGTCAGCGCGTGGTCCGAGGAGATGATGCGGTTGCCGTCGATCTCCAGGCCCGGCAGCGACTTCGGCACGGAGCCGGTCGCGAGGAGGACGTGGCGGCCCTGGATGCGCTGGCCGTTGACGTCCACGGAGGTCGGCGACGAGAGCTTGCCCTCGCCCTCGATGTACGTCACCTTGCGGGAGGCCACCAGGCCCTGCAGGCCCTTGTACAGGCCGGAGATGACGTCGTCCTTGTACTTGTGGACGGCCGCGATGTCGATGCCCTCGAAGGTGGCCTTCACGCCGAACTGGTCGGCCTCGCGCGCCTGGTCGGCGACCTCGCCGGCGTGCAGCAGCGCCTTCGTGGGGATGCAGCCGTTGTGCAGGCAGGTGCCGCCGAGCTTGTTCTTCTCGATCAGGGCGACGTCCAGGCCCAGCTGAGCTCCGCGCAGCGCCGCGGCGTAACCGCCGCTACCGCCGCCGAGGATCACTAGGTCGAAAACGGTGCTGGCGTCGTTCGCCACGTCACGTCCTCCATGCATGTGCGCCGTACGCCGGACCCCTGTTTTCGCGGGGGACGACCGGTCGGTCGGCTGGTATTCGGCCGCTCTTGTTTCGGCCCTTTGGTGGGGGCCCTGTCCTGCCGAGAACCCATCTTCGCACTTGTCGGCCGGAGACGGGACGCCGGGCCAGGCTGTGAGACGTCTGATCCACCGTCTGTGGGGGTTACCACTGCGTATGAACGTACGGATTTCGTCGAGGGCGAAATCGCCCGGGGCCCCGGACGTGTGGACGTCCGGGGCCCCGGGGCGGGCTCGCGTGGATCAGCCCAGGTCGCCCGCGGCGGTGTGCTCGGCGAGACGCACCAGGGTGCGGACCGCGGAGCCGGTGCCGCCCTTGGGGGTGTAGCCGTACGGGGCGCCCTCGTGGAAGGCCGGGCCCGCGATGTCCAGGTGGGCCCAGGTGATGCCCTCGCCCACGAACTCCTGGAGGAAGAGACCGGCCACCAGGCCGCCGCCCATGCGCTCGCCGATGTTGGCGATGTCGGCGGTGGGGGAGTCCATGCCCTTGCGCAGGTCGGCCGGGAGCGGCATCGGCCAGGTCGGCTCGCCGACCTCCTCGCCGATCTCGTGGATCGACGTACGGAAGGCGTCGTCGTTCGACATGATGCCGAAGGTGCGGTTGCCGAGCGCCACCATCATGGCGCCGGTCAGCGTCGCCACGTCGACGATCGCGTCGGGCTTGTCCTCGGAGGCCTTGGCGATCGCGTCGGCCAGGACCAGGCGGCCCTCGGCGTCGGTGTTGAGGACCTCGACGGTCTTGCCGCTGTACATGCGCAGGACGTCGCCGGGGCGGGTCGCGGAGCCGGACGGCATGTTCTCGGCGAGCGCCAGCCAGCCGGTCACGTTCACCTCCAGGCCCAGGCGCGCCGCGGCGATGACGGCGGCGAAGACGGCCGCGGCACCGGCCATGTCGCACTTCATCGTCTCGTTGTGACCGGCGGGCTTGAGCGAGATGCCGCCCGAGTCGTACGTGATGCCCTTGCCGATGAAGGCGAGGTGCTTCTTCGCCTTGGAGCTCGTGTAGGAGAGCTTCACCAGGCGCGGCGGGGCCTCGGAGCCCGCGCCGACGCCGAGGATGCCGCCGTAGCCGCCCTTGGCGAGCGCCTTCTCGTCGAGCACCTGGATCTTGACGCCGTGCTCCTTGGCGGCCGCGGTGGCGACCGCCGCGAAGGCCTCGGGGTTGAGGTCGTTCGGCGGGGTGTTCACCAGGTCGCGGGCGCGGTTCAGCTCCTCGGACACGGCGACGGCGCGCTCGACGGCGGCCTTGTACGCCTTGTCGCGGGGCTTGCCGCCGAGCAGGGCGACCTCGGCGAGCGGCGCCTTGGCACCCTTGCCGTTCTTCTTCGCGGACTTGGCGTCGCCCTGGTCCTTGTAGGCGTCGAAGGAGTACGCGCCGAGCAGCGCGCCCTCCGCGATGGCACCGATGTCCTCGGCGTCCTCGACGGGCAGCGCGAACGCGGCCTTCTTGGCGCCGGTCAGGGCGCGGGCGGCTGAACCGGCGGCGCTGCGCAGCGCGTCCGTGCCGTACGTCTCGTCCTTCTCCGGGACCTCGCCGAGGCCGACCGCGACGACGACCGGGGCCTTGAAACCGGACGGCGCGGGCAGCTTCGTCACCTCGCCCGCGGCACCGCTGGCGCCGAGGGTCTCCAGGACGGAGGCGAGCTTGCCGTCGTACGCCTTGTCCACGGCCTCGGCGCCGAACGCGACGACCGCGCCTTTGGCGCCCTTGGCGACACCGACGACGATCGCGTCGGCACGCAGACCCGACGCGGCGGCGGTGCTGAGAGTCAGAGCAGTCACGGTGGTGAGGTCCTCTTTCAGTGAGTTTCGACGGGCTGTGGGGTGGTGAGCCCGTCGCGAGCCTACGCCCGTGAGCGCTGCGGTGCGCCTCACTGTGCGTGTTCGACGGGGTGTCGGGCACGCCCGGGCCTCGGCCGAACCCCTCGTCAGCCGAGCGCGAGCACCACCAGGGCCGCCGTCGCGGCCGTCTCCGCGAGGCCACCGAACACATCTCCGGTGACCCCGCCGAACCGCCGTACGCAGTGCCGCAGCAGCAACTCCGCGGCGCCGAGCGCGAGGACGACGGCCGCCGCGCCCCGCACGGCGCCGGCCGGGCCGAGGAGCGCGCCGCAGGCCGCCGCGCCGCCGGTCACGACCGCGGTGACCAGCAGGGCACGAGTGCGCGGGACGACCCCGGCGACGGCGGCGCCGAGCCCCTCGGGGCGGGCCGGCGGCACTCCGGTGCGGGCGGCCAGCGTCAGCGCGAGGCGCGCCGCGGTCGCCGAGACGACGGCGGCGAGCGCGCCCTGGGCCCAGGACCGCTCGTACAGCTGGCAGAGGACCGCCACCTGGGCGAGCAGCACGAAGAGCAGGGTGATGACGCCGAAGGGACCGATGTCGGACTGCTTCATGATGCGCAGCGCGTCGTCGGCGGGCTTGGCGCTGCCGAGCCCGTCGGCGGTGTCCGCGAGGCCGTCGAGGTGCAGGCCGCGGGTGAGGGCCGCGGGGGTCGCGGCGGTCGCCACGGCGGCCAGGAGCGGGCCCGCGCCGAGGAGCGTCAGGGCGCCGCCGACCGCGGCGGCGAACAGGCCGATGGTGAGACCGGCCAGGGGCGCCCACTGCATGCCGCCCCGCGCGGCGTCGCGGTCCCACTTCGTGACGCGGACGGGGAGCGCGGTGAGGGTGCCGAAGGCGAAGCGTATGCCGTCGGCGGGGGAGGTTCTGGACACCGCGGAAGGCTACCCCGGGGGAACGCCCCGCCCTGCGGATCGCTCTTCAGGGACGGAGGATGGCCGCATGAACGACTGGTGGTACCGGAACATCGTCGAGCCGGGGAAGCTGCCGCTGCTGCTCGCGCTGCTGTCCTTCGTGGGGTCGTTCCTGGTCACCCGGACCATCACGCGCCTGATCCGGGCGGGCAAGGGGCCCTTCCGGAACATCAGCTCGGGCGACGTGCACATCCACCACGTCGTGCCCGGCATCTTCCTCATGCTGGTCGGCGGGTTCTGGGCGGTGGCCGCGGGGCGGCACGGCGCCGGGCCGCTGTACGCCGCCGTCATCTTCGGCATCGGCGCGGGCCTCGTGCTCGACGAGTTCGCGCTGATCCTCCACCTCGACGACGTCTACTGGAGCGAGCAGGGCCGTAAGAGCGTCGAGGTCGTCATGCTCACGGCCGCCCTGGTGGTGCTGGTGCTCACCGGCTTCACGCCGTTCGGGGTCAACGACCTGACGGTCACCGAGCGGCACAACCGCGCCCTGTTCGCGCTGAACATCGGCATCAACTGCGGGTTCGCCCTGATCGCGCTGCTCAAGGGCAAGCTGCGGACCGCCCTGATCGGCATGGTGATCCCGTTCGTCGCGCTGGTCGGGGCGATCCGGCTCGCCCGGCCCGGCTCGGCGTGGGCGCGGCGCTTCTACCGCAACCGGCACCGCGCACGCGCGCGTGCCGGACTGCGCGCCTACCGGCACGACCGCCGCTGGTCGGGCAAGCGCCGCAGATTTCAGGACTGGGTGGGCGGCTTCAAGGAGCCGGCCCCCGACCCGGGACCGGCCCCGGGTCCGGAGCCGAACCCCGAGCCCGAGTCGGCCCCCGAGCCCGACCGCGTGCCGCCACCGCCGCCCCGGTGACGTACGGCCGAGACCGCGCACAGCACGAGGATCGCGGCGATCGCCGCCAGATGCTCCCGGCCCGCGAGGTTGTTCTTGACCAGCACTTCGAGGACCATCACGGCGACCACCAGGGCGGCCGTGACGTACGCCCGGTAGCGCCAGCACACGAAGACGGCGAGGCCGACGACGGCGGCCGAGGGGCCCGTGTCGACGACCTGCGCGTCCGAGGCGGGCAGCCCGATGGGGTTCTGGGGGCCCAGCTCGATGCCCACGCGCGCGTAGAGCGTGCCGGCGAGCGTGGCCGCGTACCCGATGGCGAGCGTGCGCCACCGGCCCAGGCAGATCTCCGCGATCCCGAAGACGAGCAGGATCTGCGCGAGCGCGCCCCACACCGGCAGGTCGAGCGCGGGCACGAAGAGGGAGAGCGGGGTGCGGACCAGCGCCAGCCAGAGCGGTTCCTCGGCGCGCACGGAGCCGATGTTCTGGATGAACTGATAGCCCCAGGGCTGGTTCTGGACGTACTGGAACAGCGCGGTCAGACAGACCGCCGTCAGCGTCATGGGCACGGCCCGCAGCCGCCGGGCGACGAGCGCGTCGCGCACGGTGGAGAACAGCGGTCCCCACTCGGCGCGGGCGTAGCGGGCCAGGGTGCTCATCGTCTCGACTCCAGATGTTTGCGGTGCATCCACTTCGGCAGACCCGGCGCCTCAAGGAAGCCCTCCGCGCGAGCGGAGGAGATGCCGATGCGCGGCAGGTCGACGCTCTTCTCGAAGAGGAGGAAGCGAGGCTCCCAGATCGGGCGGTACTTGGCGTTGGCCCGGTAGAGGGACTCGATCTGCCACCACCGCGAGAAGAAACTGAGCAGCGAACGCCACAGGCGCAGGACCGGTCCCGCGCCGAGCCGCGACCCACGTTCGAAGACCGACCGGAACATCGCGAAGTTGAGCGAGACCTGCGTGATCCTGATCTCCGGGGCGTGCTGGAGGAGTTCGATCACCATGAACTCCATCAGGCCGTTCTCGGAGTCCCGGTCACGGCGCATCAGGTCGAGGGAGAGCCCGCGCGGGCCCCAGGGGACGAAGGAGAGCAGCGCCCGCAACTCGCCGTCGCCGTCCGTGCATTCGAGCATCACGCACTGCCCGTCCGCCGGGTCGCCGAGCCGCCCCAGCGCCATCGAGAAGCCGCGCTCGGTCGCCCCGTCGCGCCAGTCGTCGGCGCGCCGCAGGAGCTCGGCCATCTCCTCGTGCGGGATGTCCTCGTGGCGGCGGATGCGGACCGTGTACCCGGCGCGCTTCACGCGGTTGTACGCCTGGCGGACGGTGCGCATGGCCCGCCCCTCCAGCGTGAAGTGTTCCTTGGAGGCTTCGCCTCGGGCGGCGATCTCCACGATGGCTTCGTCGCCCAGCTCCAGGGCGTCCAGGCCGTGCCGGGCGTAGATCGTGCCCGCCTCCTCGCTCGCGCCCATCACGGCGGGGATCCAGCCGTGCTCGCGGGCCTCGGCGAGCCAGGGGTCGATGGCGCCGGGCCAGGCCTCCGGGTCGCCGATGGGGTCGCCGGAGGCCAGCGAGACCCCGCCCACGACGCGGTACGCGACGGCCGCCTTGCCGGTGGGGGACCACACGACGCTCTTCTCGCGGCGCAGCGAGAAGTAGCCGAGCGAGTCGCGCTCGCCGTGCTGGGCGAGCAGCGCGCGCAGCTTCTCCTCGTCCTCCTCGGTGAGCGGGTCGACGGCCCGGCGCGAGCGGAAGGCGGCGTACAGCACCGCGCAGAGCAGCAGCGCGCTCAGGATGTTGATGGCGACGTTGACCCAGCCGGGCGTGGTGATGCCCTCGAAGCGCTTGTCGTCGGCGGCCAGCGAGACCAGGCGCATGACGCCGTAGCGCCAGCGGTCCAGGAAGGTCGAGCGGTAGTCGTCGTGCGCGGTGTTGGTGACGGTGACGAGCAGCGTGGCGATCAGCGAGGTCACCAGGAGCCCGCCGACCGCGACGACCGACGCCAGCTTGGGGTTGGAGCGGTCGCCCTTGGCGTAGAACTCCTTGCGCCCGAGGACGAGCGACGCGACGAACGCGGCGGTGAGGACGAGCGAGATCCAGTTCTGCGCGTACTGGCGGATCTCGGGGAAGACCATCGCGAAGGCGAAGAGCAGCAGGAAGAGCCCGCTGAGCACGAGGTTGAGGATCCACGCGGCGCGCTTGCGGCGCCGCATGGTGATCGCCAGGAACAGCGTGAACAGGCCGGAGGCGAAACCGGCGGTCAGCAGGTACGGCGTGAAGAAGTTCTCCGTGTTGTGCTGCCGCAGGTCCTGTCCGAGGGAGACCCAGACCGCGCTGAGAAAGTTGATGAAGGTGACCGCGCGCAGATACCAGACGGCGAACCCCGCGGCACGACGCTGTATGGCGGTCCGTGTTTTCTGTCGCCCGGCGACGACCTGCTCATCTCCCATGAAAAGGGATCATATGGGCAAGTGCGGGGCGCCGTTGTGGGCAGGTGTTCCGCAGGGCGGAACAGGTGGGCGCAACCCCGGTTCCGGGTGCGGTCGGTGAGGCGCCGGCGGTCGCCCCGGCGCCGGGTGCCTACTCGGCGGGAGACTCCGCAGGCTTCCGCTCCGGCAACTCCGCCGACAGCGCCCCCGCGGCCCGCACCAGCGGCAGCGCGAGCAGCGCCCCCGCACCCTCGCCGACCTTGAGCCCATGGCTGAGCAGCGGCTCCAACGCCATCCGGTCCAGCGCCTTCGCCTGCGCCGGCTCCCCGCTGTCGTGCCCCGCGAGCCACCAGTCCGGCGACCGGAAGGCGACCCGCTGGGCCACCAGCGCCGCCGCCGACGCCACGACCCCGTCGAGGATCACCGGCGTGCGCCGCACCGCGCACTGCAACAGGAAGCCCGTCATCGCGGCGAGATCCGCGCCGCCCACCGTCGCGAGCAGCTCCAGCTGGTCGCCGAGCACGGGCCGGGCCCGCCGCAGCGCGTCCCGCACCGCCGCGCACTTGCGCATCCACGCCAGGTCGTCGATCGCCTCGCCGCCCCGGCCGGTCACCACGGACGCGTCGGTCCCGCACAGCGCGGCGATCAGCGTCGCGGCGGGCGTCGTGCCGCCCACGCTGACGTCGCCGAGCACGGCCAGATCGGTGCCGGAGTCCGCCTCCTCGTCGGCGACGGCCATGCCGGCCCGCACCGCCTGCTCCGCCTCCTCGGTGGTCAGCGCGTCCTCGATGTCGATGCGTCCGGAGCCGCGCCGCACGCGGTGTCCCGCGACCTCGGCGGGCAGGTCGGCCGGATCGCAGTCGAGGGCCATGTCGACGACCCGGACGGGCACGTCGAGGCGGCGCGCGAGCACGGCCACCGGGCTCTCGCCGGCGACCACCGCGCGGACGAGGGCGGCGGCGCTCCCCGCGGGCCGCGCCGAGACCCCGAGTCCGGCGACGCCGTGGTCGCCCGCGAACAGCACCACGCGGGGCCGCTCGACCGGCTTGACGGGCACCGACGACTGGGCCGCGGACAGCCACTCGCCCAGTTCGTCGAGGCGCCCCAGGGATCCGGGCGGCAGGGCCTGCCGCGCCCTGCGCTCCTCGGCGTCCCGGCGCACCCCGCCGTCGGGCCGCTCGATCAGGTCGGTGAAGTCGTCGAGATTCAGCGAGCTCATTCGCCGAACAGTACCGGCAGGTGCGGGGCCGTCGCTCGAACGGCCCTGCGGACCGCGCACCCGCCCGCATGACGGCCCGTCAGGCCGACCCGTCGCCCGGATACGTCGTGTGATGCGAGGGAACCGCAGTGTGATCGTGTATGCGTGGATGATCCCTTGCTTTCCGTTGTGCAGCTGAATGTCGTACCGCCGCGCCGCCACACCCCAGGAGCACGACCATGGCCACGGACGCCGCCCAGCAGGTCGCCGAACGGCGCCCCGCCTACCTCGCCGAACTCGCCCAGGGCACCGAGCGGTTCCACGAACCCCGCCGCACCGACTGCCCCTGGTGCGGCTCCGAGCGGCTGCGGGTCCGGCTGCGCACCACCGACCTCGTCCAGCACAAGCCCGGCAGCTTCACGCTCGACCAGTGCGGCGACTGCGCCCACTCCTTCCAGAACCCCCGCCTCACCCCCGAGGGCCTGGACTTCTACCGCCGTGACCTCCACGAAGGGCCCGGCGACAAGGAGACCGGGCGGATCCTGGGAGCCGAGCCCGGCACCCGGCGCCACCTCGCGAGGGCCCGCGCGCTGCGCGTGTTCGACGAGCCGGAGTGCTGGCTGGACGTCGGCACCGGCGACGCACGCTTCCCGGCCCTGGCCAAGCAGGTCCTGCCGTACACGTCCTTCGACGGCCTCGACGCGGGCGAGGGCGTCGAGAAGGCCGTACGCGAGGGCCGCGTCGAGGAGGGCCACCGCGGCCGCCTCACCGACCTCGCGGAGTCCCTGGCGGGCCGCTACGACGCGATGAGCATGTTCCGCTACCTGGAGCGCTGCCTCGACCCGCGCGAGGAGCTCAGGGCCGCGCGGACCGTGCTGCGCCCCGGCGGGCACCTGATGATCGAGGCCCCCGACCCCGAGTGCCGCTACGCCGGCATGCTCGGCAGATGGTGGGCCTCGTACGTCCAGCCGCGGCACCTGCACCTCGTGCCGCTCGCCAACCTCCGGGCGGAGCTGGCCGAGCTCGGCTTCACGGTCGTCGGGGTCGAGCGCCGCGCGCCGCACGTCCCGTTCGACCTGGCCCCCGCGGTGGCGCTCTTCCTCAACAGCCGCCTCCCCGAGGCCGACGTGCCCTGGCGCGCCAAGCCCGCGACCCCGCTGCGGCTCAGGCTGCGCCGGGCGGCCTGGTGGGCGTCGGCGCCGCTGCTCGCGACGGCGTACGGCCTCGACCGGGCGCTGGCGCCGCTGCTCACCCGCACCGGCTTCTCCAACGCCTACCGGGTCGTCGCGCGCAGGGGCGACGACAGCTGACGCGCGGCCGGGCTCCCGTCAGGTGCGCAGCGGCAGGGCCTGGCCCGCGACGACGAGCAGGACGTGCTCGCACTCCGAGGCGAACGACGCGTTCAGACGGCCCAGTTCGTCGCGGTAGCGGCGGCCCGACGCCGTCGCGGGGACGATGCCGGAGCCGACCTCGTTCGAGACGGCGACGACCGTGCGCCGCGTGCCGCGCACCGCGGCCGCCAGCCCGGCGACCCGCCCGCGCAGCTCGCGCTCGCCGCCGCCCGCCCACTCGGCGTCGTCCCAGGCCTTCACCTCGTCCATGACGTGGGTCAGCCACAGCGACAGGCAGTCGATGAGCAGCGGCGGCCCGTCCTGCGCGAGCAGCGGCACCAGGTCGCAGGTCTCCGCGGTCCGCCAGGAGCCGGGCCGCCGCTCGCGGTGCAGGCTCACCCGCTGCGCCCACTCGGTGTCGCCGCTCCTGGTCCCGCCCGTCGCCACGTACAGCACGTCGGGGAAGGCCTCCAGGCGCCGCTCCGCCTCCACCGACTTGCCCGAGCGGGCGCCGCCGAGGACGAGAGTGCGGCGCGGCACGTCCGGTACGTCCTCGTAGGCGCCGACCGTGAGCGTCGTCCCGTCCGGCACGGCCCGCGCCCCCGCCGCCGCGAGACGGCGCGTCAGCTCCCGGCCCGGCGGCACCTCGTGGCCGATGTGGACCGCGAGCACGTCGGTGGTCGGCCCGACCGCGCCCGTGGCCCGCAGCCGGGCGAGCCCGTCGGGGCGCCCGACGACGTCGGCGACGACCATCTCGTACGGAATCTGCCGGGCGTCGCCGTTGCCCTCGGCGATCCCCGCGGGCGCGCCACCGGGCGGCAGGTACAGCAGCCGCTCGCCGTCGGGCCCCGTCACCTCGTAGCCGGAGCCGGGCGCGTCCAGCGGCACCGCGCGCACCCGGTGCCCGGTGAGCAGCGCCAACTCCCGCCCGTCGGCGACCCGTCCGGGCTGCGGAAGCCCCGCGGGGACCTCGACGGCGGGCCCGTCGTGCGGATGGGAGAGCAGGACCTGGCGCACGCCGCCGAGCGAGTGCCCGGCGCGGGCGGCCGCGAAGGCGGCGCCGGGGGTGAGGTCGAGCAGCAGGACGCCGTC
Source organism: Streptomyces sp. NPDC052114 (assembly GCF_040680155.1). Lineage (NCBI taxonomy): Bacteria > Bacillati > Actinomycetota > Actinomycetes > Kitasatosporales > Streptomycetaceae > Streptomyces > Streptomyces sp. NPDC052114. Next base: position 969,055 of record NZ_JBFAWC010000001.1, read on the forward strand.
CACGAGCAGCGCGGTGGCGGCCCGCGCCGCGTCGCCGAGCGCGGTCGCACAGGCCGCGCAGGGGCAGTCGGGGACGGGCAGCCCGTCGGGGGCGCCGGTGCCGAGCAGAGTCAGTTCCACACGAAGATCCTCCCGCGTCGGGTCCAGCGCCGCGCGCCCGGCTAGGCTTCAAGCGGATTCAGGCGGTTCCCACACCGCCACGGGACCTTCGGGAGGCTGACATGGCGGCATGGACGTGGCGGTTCGAGAAGGCGGACGGGACGGAGGTCCAGCCCGCGGTGCAGCCCGAGGAGTTCACCACACAGGGCGACGCGGAGTCCTGGATCGGTGAGTACTGGAAGGCGCTCGCCGAGGGCGGCGCCGACCAGGTGACGCTCTTCGAGGACGCGAACGAGATCTACGGCCCGATGAGCCTGCACGCGGACGCGGAGGAGGCGTCGGCGTAGCGCGCGCCCGGGCGTCTGCCCAGAGGGAGGCGGTGGCCGAAGGGCCACCGCCTCCCGCGCGTCCGGGGCGGGGCAGTCCGGCTACATCTCGCCCAGCGTGACCTCAGCGGACTTCTCCGACCCGTCGCGCACGTACGTGACCTGCGTCTTCTGACCCGGCTCGGCGGACGCGAGCACCTCGGAGAGCGAATCGATGGTGGTGATCTCGTCGTCACCGACCCGGGTGATGATGTCGCCGGCCCTGAGCCCCGCCTCGGCCGCGGCACCGTCCTTCTGCGTCTCGACGACGGCCACGCCCGCGGGCCGGTAGTCGTCGCCGAGGACGGTGCGGCCGGTGATGCCGAGCGCCGCCCGGCCCGAGTCCGTGACCTTGCCGTCCTTGACGATCTGGTCGGCGACCGTCTTCACCATCGAGGACGGGATGGCGAAGCCGATGCCGGGCGCGGCGCTGTCGCCCATGTCGGGGTCGGTCGCGGCGAGCGTGGGGATGCCGATGACCTTCCCGTCGAGGTCGACGAGCGCGCCGCCGCTGTTGCCCGGGTTGATCGCGGCCGAGGTCTGGAGCATGTTGCCGATGGTGGCCCCGGTGCCGCCGCCGGAGCGGCCCTCGCTGACGGTGCGCCCGGTGGCCGAGACGATGCCCTGGGTGACGCTGGACGACAGGCCGAGCGGGGAGCCCATGGCCAGCACGATCTGCCCGACCTCGGCCTTGCCGGAGTCGCCGAACGTGGCGGCCTTCAGCCCGCTGGGCACCTCGCTCAGTTTGATGACCGCGAGGTCCTGCTCGGGGTAGGCGGAGACCAGCTCGGCGGTCAGGGCCTGCTCGCCGGTGGCGGTGGTGACCTTGAAGCGCTTCTCGTCGCCCACGACGTGGGCGTTGGTGACGATGTGCCCCTTGTCGTCGTAGACGACGCCGGAGCCGAGGCTGTCGGCGGCGTTGATCTGGACGACGGACGGCAGGACGTCCTTGATCACCTTCTGGTAGTCGTCCTGGAGGTCGTTCGCGGCGGCGGGGGCGGCCTGCGTGGTGGATCCGGCGGAGTCACCGGACCCGGAGGAGGAGCACCCGCCGACGAGGGCGACGGCGGCGAGCGCGGCGGCGAGGGGGACGGAGACGGCACGGGTACGGGAGGGATGCATGCCCCGAGTGTCTGTTTTGCCCCTACGGACTGCTCGCGCCGCAGGGCAAACGGGTGGGCGAGCGGGGAGAACGGGTGCGCGAGCGGGGAGACCACCGCGCGGCGGCGTCCGGCCCCGCTCCCTGCCTCCTGCGGCGCCCGGGCCTGCACCTCGCACGGATGGCGGCGGCGCCTGGGCCCGCATCCCGCACGGATGGCAGCAGCGCCTGGGCCCGCATCCCGCACGGATGGCAGCAGCGCCTGGGCCCGCACCTCGCACGGATGGCAGCGGTGCCTAGGCCCGCACCCCGCACAGATGCAGCAGAGCGGCGACCTGCCGATAGGGATCGGTCCGCCCCGCCCGCTCCTCCGCGGACAGCAGGGACTCCAGCTCCCACTCCGGCGGTATGGCCGGGTCGTCGCCCACGGTGTCCGTGAAGACCCGCACCCCGTACCAGGCCTGCAGCGGGGCCGCGATCCCCGCGAGCGTGGCGGTCAGCGCGTCGAGCCGGTCCGCGCGGGCGTCGATCCCGAGCCGGTTGCGGTACGCGACGGAGTCGAAGGCGGCGAGCGCCCCCGGCCAGTCCCCGGCGAGACCGGGCCGCATGGCGAGCGCGTCGGCGTTGCGCACGAGGAGCGAGAGCAGCCCCCCGGGCGCCAGCATCCGCGCCAGCCCCGCGAGGAGCGCGTCGGGCTCCTCGACGTACATGAGGACGCCGTGACAGAGCACCACGTCGAAGCTGCCGGGCAGGAAGTGCACCCCGGTCTGGTGTCCGTCGCCCTCGACGATGCGCACCCGCCCCTGGATGCCCTCGGGCTCGTCGGCGAGCGCCGCACGGGCGGCGGCGATCATCTCGGCGTCCTGCTCGACGCCCGTCACCTTGTGTCCGGCACGGGCGAGCCGCAGGGCCTGCGTGCCCTGCCCCATGCCGACGTCGAGCACGCGCAGCCGCTGTCCCACGGGGAAGCGCGCCGCTATCTGTTCGTCGAGCTGGCGGGCCACCAGCTCCTGGCGTACGGCGTTACGCAGGCCGCCCAGCTTCGCCAGCCAGGCGCCGGCCCCGCCGGAGAATCCGCTCAGGGCCGCTCTCCGCGCTTGACCTGCGGCTTCGGGAGGCGCAGTCGACGCATCTGGAGCGTGCGCATCAGGGCGTACGCGACGGCACCCTTCTTGCTGTCGCCCGGGAAGCGCTCGTTCAGGCGCTTCTTCAGGCGGAACGCCGTGGCGATCGAGTCGACGATGATCGCGACGATCACGAAGAGCCAGAGCAGCAGCGCGATGTTCTGGAGCTGGGGCACGCGGACCATGCTCAGGACGAGGATGATCACCGCGAGCGGCAGGAAGAACTCGGCGATGCAGAAGCGCGAGTCCACGAAGTCACGCGCGAACTTGCGCACGGGACCCTTGTCGCGGGCGGGCAGGTACCGCTCGTCGCCGCTGGCCAGCGCCTCGCGCTGCTTGGCCATCTGGGTACGGCGCTCGTCGCGCTGCCGCTTGGCGGCCTCCTTGCGCGTCGTCGGCGTGTTCGTCACGCTGCGGCGCTGCGACTGGGCCATGGCGCGCTTGGGGGTGGGGCGGCCCTTGGGGGCCTGCGGGTCACGGGGCTGCTTGGAGTCGGTCACCGGGGCCTGGGCTGCCGGGGCCTTCTCGTCCTTGGATCGGCTACGGAACACAAAACCCAAGGGTACGGGGTGCCGGGGCATGGACCCCAGGGGAGTGGGGAACGATCCGGCAACACCGGGCGTCTTGATTTACGTGTCTAAGGGGACGTAGCAGGCGGTATGCGGGCGGTACGGGGACGCGTGTTCCCGCCACCCGGGGTCGGTCACAGGGGTGCACCTACTCCTTACGCCGGAGCACCGCCGGACGCAGTCGTCCTTGGGGATGAGCGCATCCGCACGCGAACAGTGCGGTAATGGATGCAGGGCCCGTACTGTGGGTTCTGAGCAGTACCTGGAGCTGGAAGTCCGTCAGAAGGGGGCGCGCGAAGCCCATGAGCGGTGTCATGAAGCGTATGGGGATGATCTTCCGCGCGAAGGCGAACAAGGCCCTTGACCGGGCCGAGGACCCGCGCGAGACCCTCGATTACTCGTACCAGAAGCAGCTGGAGCTGCTGCAGAAGGTGCGCCGCGGTGTCGCCGACGTGGCGACGTCCCGCAAGCGCCTCGAGCTGCAGCTGAGCCAGCTCCAGAAGCAGTCCTCGACCCTGGAGGACCAGGGCCGCAAGGCGCTCGCGCTCGGTCGCGAGGACCTGGCGCGCGAGGCCCTTTCCCGCCGTGCCGCGCTCCAGCAGCAGGTGACGGATCTGGAGACGCAGCACCAGACGCTCCAGGGCGAGGAGGAGAAGCTCACCCTCGCGGCCCAGCGTCTGCAGGCCAAGGTCGACGCCTTCCGTACGAAGAAGGAGACGATCAAGGCCACCTACACCGCCGCCCAGGCGCAGACCCGCATCGGGGAGGCCTTCTCGGGCATCTCCGAGGAGATGGGCGACGTGGGCATGGCGATCCAGCGTGCCGAGGACAAGACCGCGCAGCTCCAGGCGCGGGCCGGCGCGATCGACGAACTGCTCGCCTCCGGGGCGCTCGACGACTCCTCCGGGCTCGCCAAGGACGACATCCAGTCCGAGCTGGACCGCCTCTCCGGTGGTACAGATGTAGAGCTGGAACTGCAGCGGATGAAGGCGGAGCTCGCCGGGGGTGCCACCCCGAAGCAGGCCATCGAGCCCGGCCAGGGCGCGCCGCAGGCCCAGCAGCCGCAGGACACCCCGCGGTTCGACAAGCAGTAGGCCCTACGTCCGAGGAGGACGACGTGATCGTACGGATCATGGGGGAGGGGCAGGTGGAGCTGGCCGACGGCCACTTCGCCGAGCTGAACAAGCTGGACGACGAGCTGCTCGAGGAGATGGAGAGCGGCGACGAGCCCGGCTTCCGCCGCACGCTGCACGCGCTCCTGGACAAGGTCCGGGAGCTCGGCACCCCCCTCCCGGACGACGCCCTGGAACCCTCAGAACTCATCCTCCCCGCCCCGGACGCCTCCCTCGACGAGGTCCGCCAAATGCTGAGCGACGACGGCCTGATCCCCGGCTGATCCCCCCAAGAGGCCGCCCCCGCCCCGCCAGGGGCGCGGGGAACGCCGCGAGCAACGACCCCCAACCCGTAGGCGAAGGCCGAGCGGAAGGGCCCCGTCAGGGGCGCGGGGAACGGCGCGAGCAACGACCCCCAACCCGCAGCCGAAGGCCGAGCGGAAGGGCCCCGTCAGGGGCGCGGGGAACGGCGCGAGCAACGACCCCCAACCCGCAGCCGAAGGCCGAGCGGAAGGGCCCCGATAGGGGCGCGGGGAACGGCGCGAGCAACCACCCCCAACCCGCAGCCGAAGGCCGAGCAGGAGGGGCCCGCGCCCCGCGCGGAGTGACCGAGCCCCGGAGATCCGCTCCAGGCCCCCGCCAAGGCCCCGTACCGTTGAGCAGTGACCACACTCCTACGAGGCCGCGGCTGGGCCAGAACACACCCGCTGGCGGTCGACGCGGTGCTCGCCACCGCCGTCCTCGTCTGCATGGTCGTCGGCTCCTTCGCCGAGCCCTACGGAGAGCACGGCCCCACCTGGGGCACCCGCACCCCCGACGCCCCGAGCCTCCTCCTGATGGCCCTCGGCGCCCTCGCCCTCGTCTTCCGCCGCCGCGCCCCCTGGGCCGTCCTCGCCGCCACCTGCGCCGCCGCCCTCACCGAGCTGCTCACCGGCGAGCCCCGGGCCCCCGTCGTGATGTGCGCGGTCATCGCGCTGTTCACCGTCGCCGCGCACACCGACCGCTCCACGACCTGGCGGGTCGGCCTCGTCACCATGACCGGCCTCACCGGCGTCGCGATGCTCTCGGGCCCGCTGCCCTGGTACGCCCAGGAGAACCTCGGCATCTTCGCCTGGACCGGCATGGCCGCCGCCGCGGGCGACGCGGTCCGCAGCCGCCGCGCCTTCGTCGACGCGATCAGGGAGCGCGCCGAGCGGGCCGAGCGGACCCGCGAGGAGGAGGCCCGGCGCCGCGTCGCCGAGGAACGGCTGCGGATCGCCCGCGACCTGCACGACGTGGTCGCCCACCACATCGCCCTGGTCAACGTCCAGGCCGGCGTCGCGGCCCACGTCATGGACAAGCGGCCCGACCAGGCCAAGGAGGCCCTCTCGCACGTACGCGACGCGAGCCGCTCCGCGCTCAACGAACTCCGCGCCACCGTCGGCCTGTTGCGCCAGACCGGCGACCCCGAGGCCCCCACCGAACCGGCACCGGGACTGCACCGCCTCGACGAACTCCTCGACACCTTCCGCAACGCCGGCCTGCCCGTGGAGGTCGCGCTCGGCCAGATCGGCCTCGACCTGCCCGCCGCCGCCGACCTCGCCGCGTTCCGGATCATCCAGGAGGCCCTCACCAACGTGCAGAAGCACGCGGGGCCCGACGCCAAGGCCGAGGTGAGCGTCGTCCGCGTGGGCCCGAACGTGGAGGTCACCGTCATCGACGACGGCCCGGGCAAGGGCCGGGGCGACGGCAAGGCCGCCGGGTCGGCCGGCGAGAGGGCCGACGACGGCGGTGGCGGCCACGGCCTCATCGGCATGCGCGAGCGCGTCACCGCCCTCGGCGGCAGCTGCTCCGCCGGGCCCCGCTACGGCGGCGGCTTCCGCGTCCATGCGATCCTGCCGGTGATCACGGCCAAGGGAGGCACCGCGTGACGATCCGCGTTTTGCTCGCCGACGACCAGGCGCTGCTGCGCAGCGCGTTCAAGGTGCTCGTCGACTCCGAACCCGACATGCAGGTGGTCGGCGAGGCGTCCGACGGCGCGGAGGCGGTCGCGCTCGCCAGGGCGGAGCGGGCCGACGTGGTCCTGATGGACATCCGCATGCCCGGCACCGACGGCCTCGCCGCCACCCGCATGATCAGCGCCGACCCGGCCCTCGCCCACGTCCGCGTGGTGATGCTGACGACCTTCGAGGTCGACGAGTACGTGGTGCAGTCGCTGCGCGCGGGCGCCTCCGGCTTCCTCGGCAAGGGCGCCGAGCCCGACGAACTGCTCGGCGCCATCCGCATCGCCGCGGCGGGCGAGGCGCTGCTCTCCCCGGTGGCCACCAAGGGCCTGATCGCCAAGTTCCTCGCACAGGGCGAGGGTTCGGACGGCGACGCCCCGGCGCGCGGCGAGCGGCTCGACGCGCTCACCGGCCGCGAGCGCGAGGTGCTCGTCCAGGTCGCGGGCGGTCACTCGAACGACGAGATCGCCGAGCGCCTCGAAGTCAGCCCGCTCACCGTGAAGACCCATGTGAACCGCGCGATGGCGAAGCTCGGCGCACGGGACCGGGCTCAACTCGTCGTCATTGCGTACGAATCGGGCCTGGTCCGTCCAAGGGTGGAGTGACGCGAGGGGTGGGCGTACTGCGCCCGCAGTATGCGCGGCCCAAGAAGGGGTCCTGGGAGTGAGGCATCGGGCGATGCCGATGGCTGAAGGTGTGAGGGGCGAGAATCCGCATGCCTCGGGCACCGCCCCCGGCCCTGTCCGGCTCTGTCCGCCCCCCTGCCGCGTACGCCACAGAGAGAGACCCCCATGTCCTGGCTGTCCCGATTCAGCCTTGCCCAACGGGCACTTGTAGGGCTGATGTCGATCATCGCGATCGTCTTCGGCGCGATCGCGATCCCGCAGCTCAAGCAGCAGTTGCTGCCCTCCATCGAACTGCCGATGGTGTCCGTGCTCGCCCCGTACCAGGGGGCGTCTCCCGATGTGGTCGAGAAGCAGGTCGTCGAACCGCTCGAGAACAACATCGACGCGGTCGACGGCATCACCGGCATCACCTCCACGGCGAGCGAGGGCAACGCCGTGATCATGGCCCAGTTCGACTACGGCAACGGCTCCAAGCAGCTCGTCGCCGACGTCCAGCAGGCCGTGAACCGCGCCCGCGCCCAACTCCCCGACGACGTCGACCCGCAGGTCATCGCGGGCTCCACCGACGACATCCCGACCGTCGTCCTGTCCGTCACCTCCGACAAGGACCAGCAGGCACTCGCCGACCAGCTCGACCGCACCGTCGTGCCGTCCCTGAAGGACATCGACGGCGTCGGCCAGGTCACCGTCGACGGCGTGCGCGACCTCCAGGTCGACGTCACCCCGGACGACGGCAAGCTGGCGAAGGCGGGCCTGACCCCCGGCGCGATCGGCAAGGCGCTCCAGGCGGGCGGCGCCACGCTGCCGGCCGGCTCCTTCGACGAGGACGGCAAGAACCGCACCGTGCAGGTCGGCGGCGGCTTCACCTCCCTCCGGCAGATCCAGGACCTGCGGGTCACGCCCGAGGCCACGCCCGGCGAGCAGCCCGGCAAGCCGGTGCGCCTCGGCGACGTCGCCACGGTGAAGCAGGAGCAGGCGGACGCCACGTCCATCACCCGCACCAACGGCGAGCCCAGCCTCGCCGTCGCCGTCACGATGGACCACGACGGCAGCGCCGTCGCCATCTCGGACGCGGTCAAGGACAAGCTCCCCGACCTGCGCAAGGACCTCGGCGCCGGCTCCGACATCACCATCGCGAGCGACCAGGGCCCGGCCGTCTCCAAGTCCATCGAGGGCCTCACCACCGAGGGCGCGCTCGGCCTGGTCTTCGCGGTCCTGGTGATCCTGGTCTTCCTGGCGTCGATCCGCTCGACGCTGGTCACCGCGGTCTCCATCCCGCTCTCGGTCGTCCTGGCCCTGATCGTCCTGTGGACCCGCGACCTCTCCCTCAACATGCTCACGCTCGGCGCGCTGACCATCGCGATCGGCCGCGTCGTCGACGACTCGATCGTCGTCCTGGAGAACATCAAGCGCCACCTCGGCTACGGCGAGGAGCGCGAGCAGGCGATCATCAAGGCGGTCAAGGAGGTCGCCGGCGCGGTGACGTCCTCGACCCTGACGACCGTCGCGGTGTTCCTGCCCATCGGTCTGGTCGGCGGCATGGTGGGCGAGCTGTTCGGCTCGTTCTCGCTGACGGTCACGGCGGCGCTGCTCGCCTCCCTGCTCGTCTCGCTGACGGTCGTGCCGGTCCTCTCGTACTGGTTCCTGCGTCCCCCCAAGGCGATCCGGGGCGTCGACCCGGAGGAGGCCCGCCGCAAGGCGGAGGAGAAGGAGACCCGCAGCAGGCTCCAGCGCCTGTACGTCCCCGTCCTGCGCTTCGCCACGCGCCGCCGGCTCACCAGCCTCGGCATCGCGATCGTGATCCTGGTCGGCACCTTCGGCATGGCCCCCCTGCTGAAGACCAACTTCTTCGACCAGGGCGAGCAGGAAGTCCTGAGCATCAAGCAGGAGCTCAAGCCCGGCACCAGCCTGGCGGCGTCCGACGCCTCGGCGAAGAAGATCGAGAAGGTGCTCTCCGGCATCGACGAGATCAAGGACTACCAGGTCACCGTCGGCTCCTCCGGCTTCATGGCCGCCTTCGGCGGATCCACGGACACCAACCAGGCCTCGTACACGCTCACGCTCAAGGACAAGGCGTCGTACGAGAAGACGCAGGACCTGGTCGAGAAGAAGCTCGCCGAGCTCTCCGGCATCGGCCAGACCAAGGTGTCGGCCGGCGACGGCTTCGGCAGCCAGGACCTGAGCGTCGTGGTGAAGGCCGCCGACGGCGACGTGCTGCGCAAGGCGTCCGACCAGGTGCGTGACGAGGTCGCCAAGCTCGACGACGTCACCGACGTCCAGAGCGACCTCTCCCAGAGCGTCCCGCGGATCTCGGTCAAGGCCAACGCCAAGGCGGCCGGGGCGGGCTTCGACGACACCACCCTCGGCGCGGCCGTCGCCCAGGCGGTGCGCGGCACCACCAGCGGCAAGGCGACCCTCGACGACACCGAGCGCGATGTCGTGATCAAGTCGGCGAAGCCCGCGAAGACCCTCGACGAGCTGCGGAAGCTGCCGCTCGGTCCGGACGTGAAGCTCGGTGACATCGCCGAGGTGAAGCTGGTCGACGGCCCGGTCTCGATGACCCGGATCGACGGCGCCCGGTCCGCGACGATCACGGCGAAGCCGACCGGCGACAACACGGGCGCGGTCAGCGCGGACCTCACCAAGAAGCTGGACGCGCTGAAGCTGCCGGACGGCGCCACGGCGTCCATCGGCGGTGTCTCCGAGGACCAGGACGAGGCGTTCGGTTCGCTGGGCCTCGCGATGCTCGCGGCGATCGCGATCGTCTTCATGCTCCTGGTCGCGACCTTCCGCTCGCTGGTCCAGCCGCTGATCCTGCTCGTCTCGATCCCGTTCGCGGCGACGGGCGCGATCGGCCTGCTGATCGCCACGGGCACCCCGATGGGTGTCCCGGCGATGATCGGCATGCTGATGCTCATCGGCATCGTGGTCACCAACGCGATCGTGCTGATCGACCTCATCAACCAGTACCGCGCGCAGGGGTACGGCACGGTCGAGGCGGTCATCGAGGGCGGCCGCCACCGACTGCGCCCGATCCTCATGACGGCGCTGGCGACGATCTTCGCGCTGCTGCCGATGGCCCTGGGCATCACGGGCGAGGGCGGCTTCATCGCCCAGCCGCTCGCGGTGGTCGTGATCGGCGGTCTGATCACCTCCACGCTCCTCACGCTCCTCCTCGTCCCGACGCTCTACGCGATGGTGGAACTCCGCAAGGAGCGCCGGGCGAAGAAGAAGGCGGCGAAGAGGGCGAAGAAGGCGGGCATCCCGCCGCAGTCCGGCGCGGAGTCCGACGAACCGGAGCCCGCGAAGGTCTAGTAGCGGCGTTGTGGGCAGGCGTTCCGCACGGCGGAACGGGTGCCCCAACGCACCGGTGCCGAGCAGCGACAGGTGAGGCGTCAAGCACGTCACCCGACGGGGTGCCCCTCGACCAGAGGGGCACCCCGTCCGCGTACGCACAGCCGAAGAGACAGCACGGCGATCCCGCTGCACAGAGCCATCCCGAAGAACAGCGGCAGGGCGGTGTGCTCCCCACCGAGCCCCACCAACGGCGCGACCACCGCGCCCAGCGCACTCTGCGCCGTCCCGAGCAACGCGGACCCCACCCCCGACGCCCGGGGCACCCGCGCCAGCGCCAGCGCCGCCGCGTTGGCGACCACGAGCCCGAAGCCCCCGCACACCACGGCCAGCAGCGGCAGGCACACGAAGGCGGTCAGCAGCCCCGCCGACGCGAGGCCGAGCAGCGCACACGACCCGGCGAGCATCGCCGTCAGCCCGCCCCGCAGCAGCGCCTCGGCAGCGATCCGCCCCACCAGGCGGGCCCCCACCGCACTGGAGAGCGTCGCGACCACCGCCCCGCCCGAGAAGGCGACGGCGGACGTCCCGACCCCCAGCCCCAGCACGTTCTGCAGCAGGAACGGCGACCCGGCGATGTAGCAGAAGAGCATCCCGAACCCGAAGGTGAAGGCGAGCGTGTACCCCACGTACGCCCGGTCGCCGACCACTTCGCGCACCGCCGCGGCCGTGCGCCGGACCCCGCCCGCGTGCCGCCGCTCCTTCGGCAGGCTCTCCGGTACGCCGACCACGACGGCCGCCGTCACGAGCAGCGACACTCCGGCGAGCACCCAGAACACGCCCCGCCACCCGGCGCCCCCGATCACGGCCCCGCCCGCGAGCGGCGCGAGGATCGGCGCGATCCCGGCGAGCGTCATCAGGACCCCGAACAGCCGCGCGGCGGCGGCCCCTTGGACCACGTCGGAGACGACGGCCCGGCTGATCACCACGCCCGCCGCCCCGCTGAACCCGGTCAGGAACCGCAGCGCGACCAGCCACCCCAGCGAGGGCGCGACGGCGCACAGCGCGGTCCCCACGGTGCACACCGCCGCCCCCACGAGCAGCGGCCCGCGCCTCCCGTACCGGTCGGACAGCGGTCCGAAGACGAGGTGCCCGACCGTCATGCCGACGAGGAAGGCGGTCAGCGTGAGCTGCACCCCCGAGGCGTCGGTGCCCAACTCGTCGGCCATCCGCGGAAAGGCGGGCAGATACATGTCGGTCGACAGCGGACCGATGAACGACAGCAGCGCGAGGGCCGCGGTGAGCAAGGGCATGACAGAGGAACCCTTCCGGGTGGGGGCGATCGAGGAATGGTGATAGTTATATAACTATAAAGAACGCTAGCATGGGGGAGTGACCGAGAGAGCGACCGAGAAGCAGCACGCGCGATCCGAGGCCGAGCACGAGACCGACCGGCAGCTGTTCCGGCAGGCCAGGGAGCTGACCCCGCCGCTGTACGCCCTCGCGCGCGTCCTGCGCTTCCAGGGCATGGACGAGGCCGGGCTGTGGCGACTGCCGCCCTCGGAGCTGGAGTTGATGCGCTTCGTCCACGCGGAGCCGGGCACCACGGTGAGCGTCCTGGCCCGCGAACTGGGCCTGCACGCGAGCAATGTGAGCGCCACGGTCCGCGGCCTGGTCAACCAGGGGCTGCTGGAGCGCGAGAAGGACCCGAACGACGGCCGGGTGGTGCGCCTGAAGCCGACCCTGAAGGCGGAGCAGGGCATGGCCCTGATCGAGAACGCCTGGTCGGAGATCTTCGCCGACGCGCTGGCCGAGCTGAGCGACGGGCAGCGGGCGGCACTGGCCGCGTCCGTCCCCGCGTTGGAGGCGCTGGGCGCGGCGTTGAAGGAGCGTAGAACGCGGTAAGGGGCGTCCGCAACGGCGGACGCCCCTTACCGGTGTGTGGCCGACGAGATCAGGACACGCCTGATCGGAACGCGGCGGATCGGCGCACGGCCGACCAGGGCGCGGCTACGGAAGCGGCGGCTACGGAAGCGCCAGCATCCGCTCCAGCGCCAGCTTCGCGAACTGCTCGGTCTCGCGGTCGACCTCGATCTGGTTGACGAGGTTGCCCTCGGCCAGGGACTCCAGGGTCCAGACCAGGTGCGGCAGGTCGATGCGGTTCATGGTCGAGCAGAAGCAGACCGTCTTGTCGAGGAAGACGATCTCCTTGTCCTCGTCGGCGAAGCGGTTCGCCAGGCGGCGCACCAGGTTCAGCTCCGTGCCGATGGCCCACTTCGACCCGGCGGGCGCCGCCTCCAGGGTCTTGATGATGTGCTCGGTCGAGCCCACGTAGTCGGCCGCGGCCACGACCTCGTGCTTGCACTCCGGGTGCACCAGGACGTTCACCCCGGGGATGCGGGCGCGTACGTCCTCCACGCTCTCCAGCGAGAAGCGCCCGTGCACCGAGCAGTGGCCGCGCCACAGGATCATCTTCGCGTCGCGCAGCTGCTCGGCGGTCAGGCCGCCGTTGGGCTTGTGCGGGTTGTAGACGACGCAGTCGTCCAGGGACATCCCCATGTCGCGCACGGCGGTGTTGCGGCCCAGGTGCTGGTCGGGCAGGAAGAGGATCTTCTCGCCCTGCTCGAAGGCCCACTCCAGCGCCCGCCGGGCGTTCGACGACGTGCAGATGGTGCCGCCGTGCTTGCCGGTGAACGCCTTGATGTCGGCCGAGGAGTTCATGTACGACACGGGCACGACCTGCTCGGCGATGCCGGCCTCGGTCAGCACGTCCCAGCACTCGGCGACCTGCTCGGCGGTGGCCATGTCGGCCATCGAGCAGCCGGCGGCCAGGTCGGGGAGCACGACCTTCTGGTCGTCCGTCGTCAGGATGTCCGCCGACTCGGCCATGAAGTGCACACCGCAGAAGACGATGTACTCGGCGTCCGGCCGTGCCGCCGCGTCCCGCGCCAGCTTGAAGGAGTCGCCGGTGACGTCCGCGAACTGGATGACCTCGTCGCGCTGGTAGTGGTGGCCCAGCACGAAGACCTTGTCGCCGAGCTTCTCCTTGGCCGCGCGGGCGCGCTCCACCAGGTCGGGGTCGGACGGGGACGGCAGATCGCCGGGGCACTCCACGCCGCGCTCGCTCCTCGGGTCGGCCTCGCGGCCGAGCAGCAGCAGGGCGAGCGGCGTGGGCTGAACATCGAGGTTCACGCGGTCCGCGGGGGACTGGGCGGTGGTCACAACACGCACCCTTTCTAAATCTGCAGACGATCCTTTTCGTCTAATTGACGTTATCTATCATAACCGCTTCGTGTCAGTTTGACGATGGCGATTGTGTCCATGTGACGAATTCCCCGTTCCCGGGCCCGGTGTTCCGCGCGGCGCCATGTGCGAGCATGAAGGGGTAAGACGAAAGCGCTCGGCCCGGAATGAATCCGCGGCCCCGCCGGTTGCAACCGTCGGCAAGCAGTCTCCGAACAACCCGGGAGAGAAGCAGATGTCCGTATCGGACGAGACCACCACCGTGAGCGACGGCATCCTCCTGTCGGACGCCGCCGCGGCCAAGGTGAAGGGCCTGCTGGAGCAGGAGGGCCGGGACGACCTGGCGCTGCGCGTCGCCGTTCAGCCCGGCGGCTGCTCGGGCCTGCGCTACCAGCTGTTCTTCGACGAGCGCACGCTCGACGGCGACGTCGTCAAGGACTTCGATGGCGTGAAGGTCGTCACGGACCGGATGAGCGCTCCCTACCTGGGCGGTGCCTCCATCGACTTCGTGGACACCATCGAGAAGCAGGGCTTCACCATCGACAACCCGAACGCCACCGGCTCCTGCGCCTGCGGCGACTCCTTCAGCTGAGTCCGCGGGCGTGCGTCTGTAGGCACACGCGCGAAGGCGGCGGCCCCCCGAGGTCCCAGCGGGCGAGAGCGCTGCGGGCCAGCCTGCGGGCCCGCGACGGCGTCGCGATCTCCGGTTCGAGGAACCAGTACG